>NZ_JCAFTE010000001.1:0-882351 GCF_059369975.1 Stenotrophomonas sp. YJH_SMC_32
CGCCGACGCGCTGAATCTACTTTGCAAGCTCAAAGGCTTAAGAGCCGAGGCAGCGTCATCGGAGCCTCCCGGGTCACCGGGGAATTGTGCCTGATCAGGGCACCATCCGAGACACAAGAGCCGAGCCCATGCTCGGCTGCTTCTGGCGGGAAAAGCAGCCGGGCATGGGCTCGGCTCTACAATAGGCGGCACTTCTACCAGGACCGCTCCCATGACCGAACCCACGCTCCACGTCACCGTGAAGTTGAACGCCCGGCTGCAGCCGGAGCATCGCCACGAGCTGTTCGAAGACCCGCTCGATGCGCTGCTGCAGGCGGCCAATGTCGGCGAGATCACCGGTGGCGGCACCGCGATGTCCGACGACGGCGAGGTCGAATACGGCGATATCGAAGTGGCACTGGTCGACGTGGCCGGGGTGCCCAAGCTGATCGACCTGCTGGAGCAGCTGGGTGCGCCGAAGGGGTCGAAGATCCAGGGGGCAGGCGAAGCTGATCGCAGCTTCGGCGTGACCGAGGGCCTGGGCATCTACCTGGATGGCCTGAACCTGCCGGACGAGGTCTACGAACAGTGCGATTCCAACCACGTGTTCGAGCAGCTGTCCGAGCGCATTGATGGCCTTGGCGAGATCTGCAGCTGGTGGCAGGGCCCGAGCGAGACCGCGCTGTACATGTACGGCCAAACGTTCGAGGCGATGCGCGATGCGATCGCTGAATTCGTGGGCAGCTACCCCCTGTGCCAGAACGCACGCGTGGTGCAGATCGCCTGAGCGACATTGTTGTGGAGCCGAGCATGGGCTCGGCTCTACAGAAGGGGGCCGGCCGAGCGCGTCCCTCGGGCCACGCGACGGTGCGCACGGGCCCCTGCACAGCGCCGGATTGATCCTGCTCAAGGCGCCGCCTCCACATCCGGTGTGCAATGGTGGCGTTCCCATCTGGCAGACCGCCACGGAGCCCCACCATGTACAAGCGCATCCTGATTGCCACCGACGGGTCCGAGCTGGCCGACAAGGGCCTGGCCAAGGGCCTGGAGCTGGCCAAGGACCTCAACGCCGAGGTCGATATCGTGACTGTCTCCGAGCCGTGGGCCGTCGGCATGTACGACGCCATGGGCTGGAGCGTGGGCTACATGAACAGCCCGGAATACAAGGCTGACCGCGAGGAAGGCGCGCAGAAGGTGCTGCAGCCGGCGCTGGCCAAGGCTGCCGAGCAGGGCATCACCGCCAACCCGGTGCACGTGCTGGACCGCTACGCGGCCGACGGCATCATCGAGACGGCGGCCGAGCGCAACAGCGACCTGATCGTGATGACCTCGCACGGCCGCCGTGGCGTGACCCGCGTGCTGCTGGGCAGCCAGACTGCCGAGGTGCTGGCACGCAGCACGCTGCCGGTACTGGTCATCCGCTGATCCATACCCGCAGATTCAAGCGTTCCCGGGGAGGGACCCGACGCCGGCCGCAGGATGCGCGCCGGCGTTGTTTTTTTGTGGGGGGATCGGCGGCCGTGCCGATGGCTTCGAGGGGGTCAGAGCCCTTTCCTGTGGAAAGGGATCCGACCCCGGTCACAACCCCGGTCACCTCACCAGCTGTACAGCTTCCAGTAGACCGGCGACACGCCATCCTTGTCGTTGTCGAATCGGCCATCGCCGTTCTTGTCGTACATGTAGAACGGGGCACCGCGCGACGGGGTCACCTTGACCATGCGCAGCTGGCCGGACACACGGTATTCCTCGATGACATCGCCGTTGTCCATGGTACGCCTGGACACATCCGCGCCCTTGACGTCCACCGGGGGAGCACCCGCGCCACCCATGCTGGCGCAGCCAGCGAGCAGGAGCAGGGAAGCCAGCATCAGGGTCTTCATCGGCGGGGGCCTTTGCCTGGAAAGAGCCCTGATTATGCCCCATCGCGGTGTGCGCGCCGTGTCGCCGCGGTGCAGGCACGGGCGCGTAGAATCGGCGCATGAGCAGATTAGTCCTGATCGACGGGTCCAGTTACCTGTACCGCGCGTTCCACGCGCTGCCGCCCCTGTCCAATGCACAGGGTGAACCCACCGGCGCGCTGTTCGGCGTGGTCAACATGCTGCGTTCGACGCTGAAGGAGCGCCCGGCCTACGTCGCGTTCGTGGTCGATGCGCCCGGCAAGACCTTTCGTGATGACCTGTACGACCAGTACAAGGCCAACCGCCCGCCGATGCCCGATGAACTGCGCAGCCAGGTCGAGCCGATGTGCCGCATCGTCGAAGCGCTGGGCATCAGCATCCTGCGCATCCCCGGCGTGGAAGCCGACGATGTGATCGGCACGCTTGCGCTGCAGGGCCTGGCGCAGGACCTGAAGGTGACCATTTCCACCGGTGACAAGGACTTTGCCCAGCTGGTGCGGCCGGGCATCGAACTGGTCAACACCATGACCGGCAGCCGCATGGATTCCGACGCGGCGGTGATGGACAAGTTCGGCGTGCGCGCCGATCAGATCATCGACCTGCTGGCGCTGATGGGCGACGCGGTCGACAACGTGCCGGGCGTGGAGAAGTGCGGGCCGAAGACCGCTGCCAAGTGGCTGGCCGAGTACCAGCACCTGGACGGGGTGATGGCGGCCGCGCCGACCATGAAGGGCAAGATCGGCGAGAACCTGCGCGCTGCGCTGGAACGCCTGCCGCTGAACCGCGAATTGGTGACGATCCGCACCGATGTGGAACTGGAGGCCAGCCCGACCACGCTGGCGCTGCGCGAGCAGGATGTTCCGGCGCTGACCGAGCTGTATACGCGCTATGGTTTCACCCAGGCGCTGAAGGAGCTGGGCGCGCCTGTGCCGGCACCGGTGGCCGCCAGCGAGGCGACCCCGAGCCTGCGCGGCACTGCGGCCGGCTTCGCGCGTGGCAGCGTCGAGGCGCCCGCCGCCGGCACGCTGGATCCGGCACTGTCCGCGCCGGGTGAATACGAGACCGTGCTGACCAGCGGGCAGCTGCAGGCCTGGGTCGAGCGCCTGCAGCAGGCCGAGCTGATCAGCTTCGATACTGAAACCGATGCGCTGGACGCGATGCGCGCGCGCCTGGTCGGCGTCAGCCTGGCTGTCGAGCCGGGCAGGGCGGCCTACATTCCGGTCGGCCACGATTACCCGGGTGCGCCGGCCCAGCTGCCGATGCAGCAGGTGCTGGATGCGCTGCGGCCGGTGCTGCAGGACCCGGCGAAGAAGAAGCTGGGCCAGCACGGCAAGTACGACCTGCATGTGCTGCGCCGCCACGGCGTGGAGGTGCAGGGCTACCACGACGACACCATGCTCGAGAGCTTCGTGCTCAACTCCACCGCCACCCGCCACGACATGGATTCGCTTGCCCTGCGTTACCTGGGCTACACCACCCTCAAGTTCGAGGACGTGGCCGGCAAGGGCGCCAAGCAGATTCCGTTCTCGCAGGTGGGCATCGACGAAGCCAGCCGCTATGCGGCCGAGGACGCCGACATTACCCTGCGCCTCCATCGCGCGCTGCAGCCGCAGCTGCTGGCCGAGCCGGCGCTGGACAGCGTGTACCGCGACATCGAGATGCCGCTGGTGCCGGTGCTGACCAGCATTGAAGCCAACGGCGTGCGGATCGACACCGACGAACTGCGCCGCCAGAGCCAGGACCTGTCCTCGCGCATGCTGGCCGCGCAGCAGAAGGCCACCGAGCTGGCCGGCCGCAGCTTCAACCTGGATTCGCCCAAGCAGCTGCAGGCGGTGCTGTTCGACGAGCTTAAGCTGCCGGCGGTGGTGAAGACCCCGAAGGGCCAGCCCAGCACCAATGAAGAGGCACTGGAGGCAATCGCCGACCAGCACGAGCTGCCACGGGTGATCCTCGACTACCGCGGGTTGGCCAAGCTGCGCAGCACCTACACCGACAAGCTGCCGGAGATGGTCAACCCGGACACCGGCCGGGTGCATACCAGTTACCACCAGTCCGGTGCCGCCACCGGCCGCCTGTCCTCATCGGACCCGAACCTGCAGAACATCCCGATCCGCACCGAGGACGGCCGCCGCATCCGCCGCGCGTTCGTGGCGCCGGAGGGCTTCCAGCTGCTGGCCGCCGACTATTCGCAGATCGAGCTGCGGATCATGGCCCACCTGTCCGAGGATCCGGGCCTGGTGCGCGCCTTCGAGCAGGGCGCCGACGTGCACCGTGCCACCGCCGCCGAGGTGTTCGGGCGCACGCTGGAGGAAGTGACCCCGAACGAGCGCCGCGCCGCCAAGGCGATCAACTTCGGCCTGATGTACGGCATGAGCGCCTTCGGCCTGGCCCGCAATCTGGGCATCGACCGTGGCCAGGCACAGGACTACGTGGCGCTGTACTTCAGCCGCTATCCGGGCGTGCGCGACTTCATGGAGCGGATGCGCCAGCAGGCCCGTGACCAGGGCTACGTGGAAACCCTGTTCGGCCGTCGCCTGTACCTGAACGACATCCACGCCCGCAACCAGGGCCTGCGGGCCGGTGCCGAGCGCGCCGCGATCAACGCGCCGATGCAGGGCACCGCCGCCGACATCATCAAGCGTGCAATGGTGGATGTGGACCAGTGGCTGCGCGACAGCGGGGCACCAGCGCGGATGATCCTGCAGGTGCACGATGAACTGGTCTTCGAAACCGAAAGCAGTTTCGTTGAAGACCTGCGTTTGCAGGTGGTGGAGCGCATGTCGCAAGCGGCCAAACTGCGAGTGCCGCTGGTGGTCGATACCGGCGTCGGCAGCAACTGGGATGAGGCGCACTGACGGAATTCAGGCCGAAAACGACGTGAATGTGTTCATGAGTCGGGGGTTTCTGACTCGACCATGAATGTTGCCCCGATTGAAATTCATTAAATGGGGCCCCTTCACGAACCGTTAGTGTTCGGAGTGCTTCTATAACTCCCGACAGGCGCAATGCCTGTTGTGGATCTCTCCCATCCCCTGGAGCAGATCTCGGAACGGGGACTCCTCCCCAAGTGCCCGTTCCCCGGCCCCGTTGACCTCCCCCTGGTCAGCGGGGCTTTTTATTTGCGCCAACGGAACCTCGGATGGGGTCAGATCCCTTTGCCCGTCGGGCAAAGGGATCTGACCCCAGGTGCTAGGCTGGGCCACCGTTCCGCAGGGGAAGACCATGCCCGACCTGTTCGCCCTGGCCATGCCGTGGTGGGAATTCATCCTGCGCGCGGTGGTGGTGTATGTCGTGGTGCTGGGCATGGTTCGACTGGGCGGCAAGCGGGCCCTGGGGCAGATCACGCCCTTCGACGTGCTGCTGATCGTGCTGCTGGGCAACGCGGTGCAGAACGCGCTGCTGGGCGCTGACACCTCGCTGGGCGGCGGCCTGCTGCTGGCGGCGACCCTGATCCTGCTGAACTACGGGGTGGGCTGGCTGACCACCCGGAACCGGCGGATGGAGCGGTTGATCGAAGGAGAACCCACCGTAATCGCGCGCGATGGTCGCCTGTTCGAGGCGGTACTTCGCCGCGAGCTGATCAGCCGCGCCGACTTCGATGCCGCGCTGCGCCAGCAGGGCGGGCTGCAGATTGAAGACGTGCAGATTGCCCTGCTGGAGACCACCGGGCACATCACCATCATCGCGCGGAAGGGCAGCTGACCAGCGCCGAGCCCACGCCCCGCGCGACGGCACCCCTCAGAGCCAGTCGCGCGGCACCAGATAGTCTGCCAGGCGCGATTCGGGGCTGCCCGGTTCGGGCGAGAAGCCGTATTCCCAGCGCACCCGCGGTGGCAGGCTCATCAGGATGCTTTCGCTGCGGCCACCGCTCTGCAGCCCGAACAGGGTACCGCGGTCGTAGACCAGGTTGAATTCCACGTAGCGGCCGCGGCGGTACAGCTGGAACTCACGTTCGCGCTCGCCGTAGAGGGCGTCCTTGCGCTGCTGCACGATCGGCAGGTACGCATCGAGGAAGCCATCGCCGACCGCACGCAGATAAGCGAAATCGCGCTCGAAGTCGCCGTGCAGGTCATCGAAGAACAGGCCGCCGACGCCGCGCGTTTCATTGCGGTGGCGCAGGAAGAAGTATTCGTCGCACCAGCGCTTGTGCGCGGCATAGCGTTCTTCGCCGAACGGCGTGCACAGGTCGCGTGCGACCCGGTGCCAATGCTGCACGTCCTCGTCGAACGGGTAGAACGGGGTCAGGTCGAAGCCGCCGCCGAACCAGCTGGCCACCACTTCGCCGTCGCGCTGCGCCTGGAAGAAGCGCACGTTGGCATGGGTGGTCGGCACGTACGGGTTGAGCGGGTGGAACACCAGCGACACGCCGGTGGCGCGCCAGGAGGCGCCCGCCAGTTCCGGGCGGTTGGCCGAGGCTGACGGTGGCAGGCGGCTGCCAGCCACGTCGGAGAAGCCGATGCCGGCCTGCTCGAACACCGCACCGTCGCGCAGCACGCGGGTACGCCCGCCACCGCCCTCGGCACGCTGCCACAGGTCTTCCTGGAAGCGGGCCCGGCCATCGACGGCCTCGATCGCCGCACAGATGCGGTCCTGCAGCTCGGTGAGGTAGGCGCGAACGCGCTCGAATTCGTTCATGGCGCGTACTTTACCGCAGGGCCCGGCCAACGCCGCGGACAGGCCCTGGCAGGCTCAGCGCTTGCGGTTGGTAGTGCGCGGCGCCGGAGCGTCGTCCACGGCCGCTTCATCAACCGCCTTCTGCAGGGCACCGCCCAGCGTGATCAGCTCCCAGTTCTGGGTTCCGAGCACATCGCAGGCCACATGCAGGCCGCTGCGGTCGGCCTCGCACAGTTGCCCCAGGATGGCGCGTGCATCCACGTCCGCCCCATTGCCCTGCGCGGTGACCAGGTTCTCGCACCCTTCGCGGACGCCGGCGCGGCAGACCGTGGTGTAGTGCTCTGCGGCCTGCAGCCAGTGCCCGGACAGCGCCAGCCGGTTGCCGAGTATGTTGCAGCCCTGCAGCTTGCCCTGCGCACAGCAGGCGTCGGCGCCGTCCTCGTTGGCCAGCGCCAGTGGGCAGTCCTGCGGCAGCGGCAGCACCGTGTAGTGTTTCGGCGGGCTGCAGGTGCTCGCGCCCTCGCCGGTCGGCACGAACACCTGGAAGCGTGTCCACGTGTCCAGGCCCAGCAGCTGGCCCCCGGGCAACGGCCGCAGCACGAAGTCGCCGCCCTTGTCGTGGCGGATGCGGATGTCGCCCTCTTCGACACGGGCACGCAGCTGGCTGTCCCAGCCGATGCCGACCCGTCCTGCATCGCCGAAGTCCAGCGTATCCATCAGGCCACCTGCGGCGCGGAAGGTACCGCAGGGCAGCGCCGTAGCCGGCTGCGGCCGCAACGAGGCGCCCAGCGCCCGCAACGCAGGCAGGCGCTCACAGGCGGCGCTGTCCTTGCCGGGCGCGCACGCTGTGGCCAGTGCCTGCACCGCCTGCAAGGGGTCGCCGGATTCCCACGAGAGCTCGGCCACGCGGCTGCAGAAGCCGCCATGGCCGACCTGCTGGCACAACTGCAACAGCTGCTGGCGCTGCGCGGCCGGCACCACCACCGGCGTGGAGGGTGACAGCACGGAGCTCACCGCTTCGACCATCGCCGCACCCATCGCGGCCTTGACGATCTGCTCCTGCAGCGCCGGATCCGCTTCCAGCGCCGCTGCACAGGCCGGTGTCTCGTTGCTGAAGCCGCCATTCCGGCACGGCACAGGCAGTTCGATGCCGGCCAGTGCGGTATCGAGGATGGCCCGTTGCTGCGCCTCATCCGGCGTGGCCGGCGCCCTGGCCTCGTCATGCCAGCGATCGGCCAGCTGCAGGCACATGCCGGGCACGCCCTCCCGGCAAGCCGCTGCCAGCACGGTCGGGGTCGCTTCGCGACGGTTGTCCAGGCACGCCGCCGCATCGGCCAGGCAGCTGCCTTCAGCCGGGGTGGCGGCTGCGGCGCATTGTGCGGGGGCCTGCAGGGTGTAGACCGTGCCATCCACCTCGACCGTGCGGCCCCGATCGCGCACTTGCAGCACGCTGGGCAGGCCGTACTCCAGGTTCACCAGCTGCAGCTTTCCGTCGATCTGCTGGAACGCGACCGGCGTCGGTGCGCTGCCGAAGTGCTTCTGCTCGCCGCGGTTGGATGAGCTGACACGCAGCGTGCTGCTGCCTTCCTCGGCCTCGAACAGGCCGCATTGCGGTGACTGTGCCGCGGCCACCGGCGTGGCCAGCAGCAACGCCCAGGCCAGCCAGTGGCGGTACGGTGCGCGTGAGAGCATGTCATCTCCTTGACGATCAAAGGCAAACGCCGGGTGCTGCCGGAGGCCCTGGCCCACGCCCGGCAGAACTCAGTGGAAGCGCGCGCGCACGTCGGGGCGCAGCAGTCGCCAGGCCAGCCAGCCCTGCAGGCCGAGAAGCACGAACGACATGCCGACCACGGTCAGCGTGATCAGCCAGCGTTTCAGCTGCAGCTCCTGCAGCAGGGCCGGGTCATCGGCCAGCAGCGGAATGAAGTCGCCCATGAACAGGTCCAGCCACCAGGCGGCTGCGAAGTTGGTCAGGGCACTCAGCAGCAGCAGTACCACGAAGCTCCACAGGCCCCAGCGACGTTCACGCAGCAGGCCCCAGCTGGACACGGTCGAGGCCAGGCACAACAGCGCGACGACCATTGACGCGGCCACCGGGTGCGCCAGCAGCCAGACCAGGCTGTGCAGCTGCTGTTGCTGCACTTCGCTTTCCACCAGGCGCCACAGCCTGAGGTTCTGCAGCGGCCACAGCACCAGTCCCTGCAGCACGAAGTAGATCGTCAGCAGCAGTGACAGCCAGAACGAAGCCTGTGCGACCGGGCGCACCCAGGCGTGATACGCCGGGGAAAGCGGCGAGGGGATCGACGGGATCGACATTGACATCCGATGTCCTTGCAGTCGGCGCCCGCCTGCTCAGCGGGCCGTCGCCCGGGTGGCGACGGCCGGCAGGATATGGTGTTCGCTCAAGGGTGCCAAGGGCAGGCCATGCGGCGGTTGCAGCGGCACCCAGGCCAGTTCGGCAATTTCGGCGCGCGCCTGCGGCGCACCGTCCACCTGCACCCACCACGCCTGTGCCTGCACGCGGTGGCCGGGCTCGTTCACAGCCCAGTCCTCGAACGTGCCCAGCGCGATGGCGGCATCGGCGCGCAGCTGCACGCCCAGTTCCTCGTCCAGCTCGCGGGCCAGCGCCTGCAGGGGCGCCTCGCCGGGTTCGGGCTTGCCACCGGGCTGGATGAAGCGGCGCGCACCCTGCTTGCGCACCACCAGCGCCCGGCCGCGGTCATCCAGGATGACCGCAGCCACGATCCGGATCGTGGCTGCGGCATTGCTCACTTCAGGTTCTGCTCGAACAGCTTGAGGATGCGCTTGTACTGGTCCAGCCAGGAATCGGCACGCACATAGCCGTGGCGTTCCAGCGGGTACGGGGCGATCGACCAGTTGTCCTTGTGCAGTTCGATCAGGCGCTGGGTGAGGTTCACCGAGTCCTGGAAGAACACGTTGTCATCCATCATGCCGTGGGCGATCAGCAGGTTGTCCTGCAGGTTCTGTGCGTACTCGATCGGCGAGGACACGCGGTACGCCTCCGGGTCGATGTCCGGGGTGTTGAGGATGTTGCTGGTGTAGCCGTGGTTGTAGTTGTGCCAGTCCACCACCGGGCGCAGCGCGGCGCCGGCCTTGAAGGTGCCCGGCGCACGGAACAGCGCCATGAAGGTCATGAAGCCGCCATAGGAACCGCCGTAGATGCCGGCGTGGTCGCGGTCACCCTGCTGGGTGTCGACCAGCCAGTCCAGGCCGTCCTTGTAGTCTTCCAGTTCCGGGTGGCCCATGTTGCGGTAGATCGCCGTGCGCCAGTCGCGGCCGTAGCCCTCGCTGCCGCGGTAGTCCATGTCCAGCACGATGTAGCCCTTCTGCACCAGCAGGTTGTGGAACATCTGCTCGCGGAAATAGGCCGGGTAGCGCTGGTGCACGTTCTGCAGGTAGCCGGCGCCGTGCACGAACATCACGATCGGGTACTTGCGGCCCGGTTCCTTGTTCTCCGGTTCGTAGTACTTGGCCCAGACCACGCCGGCACCATGCTTGGACGGCACTGCCACCAGCTTCGGCTGGATCCACTGGCGTGCCTTGTAGTCGGCGGTGCGGGTGTCGGTCAGCACGCGCGCCTGGCCACCGGCACTGGGCAGCACCGCCAACTGCGGCGGCAGGTAGGCGCCGGAGTAACGCACCAGCAGCTGCTGGCCGTCCGGCGACAGCGAGAAGTCTTCCACGCCGTTGAGGCTGGTCAGCTCGCGCACCTGGCGGTTGCCGGTGTCGACCGCGCAGACTTCGTAATCATGCGGCGCCTGCTGGTTGCACAGGAAGTAGAAGCCCTTGCCATCGGCCGACGGCACCGGTGCCGAGGTTTCCCACTTGCCGCTGGTCAGCGCCTGCGGCTTGGCGGTGCCGGCCTGGGTGTACAGGTGCGAGAAGCCCGATT
Organism: Stenotrophomonas sp. YJH_SMC_32; assembly: GCF_059369975.1. NCBI lineage: Bacteria > Pseudomonadati > Pseudomonadota > Gammaproteobacteria > Lysobacterales > Lysobacteraceae > Stenotrophomonas > Stenotrophomonas sp. YJH_SMC_32. Next base: position 10,405 of record NZ_JCAFTE010000001.1, read on the forward strand.
CCTCGGACAACAGCCACAGCGTGCGGCCATCGGCCATCCAGCCGAAATCGTTGAAGCCCCAGTTGATCCAGGCGTTGTCGGTCAGGCGGTGGCGGTTCTGAACGCGGCCGTCGGCGGCGTTGACGCTGATGATCCAGCGGTCCTTGTTGTCGTTGGCACGCAGCATCACCGCGGCCTGCTGGCCGTCGGCGCTCCAGCGGATGCCGCCGCCCATGAAGTCGCTCATCACCTGCACGCTGCGCTCGCCCTTCAGTGCATCCTTGCCGGCCTTGCGGCGCAGTTCGGCCAGCGGGTCGGTGCTGATGCCCGGCAGGCCGGACAGCGAGACTTTCTCGGCCTTGCCGGTGCGCACGTCCACGTACCACAGGGTGTGTGGCTCGAAGCCGTTGCGGCCGACGCGGGTGCGGGTGTCCTCGGTTTCCTCGTAGCCCGACTCGGTCACGTACAGCGGCATCTTGCTGGTGCGGCCGTCGTCGAAGTCCTTCGGCTTGGTCACCACGATCAGGTGGGTCAGGTCCGGCGACAGCACGCTGTCACCGATCTCGACGTCGGCGCCCAGGTAGACCGGGCCCGGTGCGCGGGTCGGATCCGCCTGGCGCCAGCGCTGGTCCTGGTCCTTCAATGCCTCGCGCTGCTCGCGGTCGCGGCGCAGGGTTTCCAGCGTGCGCAGCTGCTGGTCGCGGAGCACGTCGGCCTTCGGCGGCGTGCGCGGGTCCTTCTCGGCCTTCAGGCTGGCCACCTGCTGCACGCCGCTGGCGGCGGTCCAGTGGAACCAGTTCTGGCCGACGCGCCAGATCACGCCGTTGTCGGCCGCGAAGTTCACATTGCCCGCGCGCTCGTTGCTGCGGGTCAGCTGGGTCAGCGCGCCACTGCGCAGGTCGCGCACGAACACATCGCCATTGCGCACGAAGGCGCTGCGGCTGCGGCTGCGGTCGTAGACCGGATCGGCGACGTCCAGGGTACCGCGCTGGTCATCGGCCACCTGCGCGGCCACGCCGCCGGCCACCGGCTGGCGGAAGGTGTCGCGCACCGGGCTGCCGTTGCGCTTGAGCTGGTATTCCACCTGCTGGCTGTTCCACGACCACCAGGCCTTCTCGACCGGCGGGCCGATCCAGTCCGGGTCGGCCATGGCCTGTTCGATGGTGATCGGCGTCGGCGCGGCATGCGCGGCCGGTGCGGCCAGCACGGCCGACAGCAGGAGGGACAGGGGCAGCACTCGGGACATGGGCGGACGGCACCAGAAGAGGAAACCGGGCAAGGGTAGCAGCCGTCCGGGCCGGGGGCAGGGGCCACAGGTCATGGCAGCGGCATTGGCAAAGTGGCGCAACCGGTTGCCGTGGTCGCGCATCCATTCTCCTGAACCCGCATCATCCACCGAACAGGAGCCCGACCATGCAGGAACTGATCCCGATCACCCTCTTCATCTGCATCGCCTACGCGATCCATGCCATTGCCGATGCACGCGCGCGCAGCAAGCTGGTGGCCCCGCACGTACCGGAGGAAGTGATCCGCTCGCTGGCCGTGCTGGAAGAAGAGCGCCGCCGCCAGGGTGCGTTGCGCTGGGGCATCAGCCTGGTCTGCCTGGCCCTGGCCATGGCCCTGCTGGAAGCCATCGGGGCCCGCGACCTGACCTTTGGTGCCGCTGCCGCGCTGGTCGGCAGTGCCGGCCTCGGCCAGCTGCTGGCCTGGCACTTCACCCGGCCTGCCGCGCGCAAGGGCTGAGGCAGGCATGCCACGGGCACAGGGGGCGCCCCGCGCATGAGCCTGCTCGGCGAAGCGCTGTCGGCACTTCGGGGCCGTCGCCGCCACGATGCAGCGGCGACGGCGGCACCCGCTGCACCGCTGGATGCGGACCAAGCCTTGGTGCGGGCCATCATCGATGGCTCGCAGGCGGCGTTTTCGCAGCTGGTCGAGACCCATCAACGCACCTGCGCGCATGTGATCGGGCGCATGGTGGGCGACCGTGATCAGGTGGCCGACCTGCTGCAGGAAACCTTCCTGGCGGTGTTCCGCCAGCTGCACCGGTTCCGCTTTGAATCTTCGTTGCGTACCTGGGTTTCGCGGGTGGCCTACACCACCGCGCTGCAGCACCTGCGCCGGAGGCGGCTGGAGGCGCAATGGATGGTGGCGGTGGAGGTGCCGGAGGAATTGGGGATCGGCGATGAAGGGCCGGGGCCGGCTGAACTGAGCGAGGCGCTGCAGGCTGGTCGCCATCTTGGCGAGGCGCTGGAACGGCTGAGTGCACCGCAGCGGCTGATCGTCGGCCTGCATTACCTGGAGGATTTCGATCTGGCCGAGATCGAGCAGGTGACTGGGCTGGCGCGCGGTACCATCAAGAGCCACCTTCACCGTGCGCGCCAGGTCCTGAAGCAGGAACTGACGCGGCATGCCACTGCCGGAGAGCTGCTGTGAACCCACCCACCGACCCTCGCGATGCGGAAGAGCGCGCGCTGGCGCAGGCGTTGCGTAAGCAGGCTCGGCAGGAAGAAGCGCCGGACGTGAGTGAGGCGCTGCAGAAGCGCATTGCCGCCGAGTCGCGCGACAGTGGCGTGGGCTATGTGGTGGTGCAGGTGCTGTTGTTTGGCGCGCTGTTGGCTGCGGCGGCCTGGTACTTCTGGCACTGATTGAAGATCAAACCCGGGGCCCTTTATGGAGCCGCCGTGCCTCAAGCCCGATCGAAACCTTCTGCAACCCGTCCACGGGGACCACTTGGATCATCCCTTCGATTTTTCGATATCTTCAGGATTCAGATCGATGCTCCTCGACTTCCATTCATCCAGCTGAATCTGGCTGAGGAACGCCCTGATCAGCGGATGATTATCAATCTCTGCTCGGACCTCCGTCGTGACCAGCAGCGTTTGTCGTGTTGGACCCTGCTGATCGATCATCTCATCGGTCACCACTTCCTCGACGACGAATCTTTCGAACTCCTCAGGGATGAAGTCAAGCGATTCTGAAGATTCATCGGTCAGGAAAAGCACCAGTGAATCCAAGGCCAGAACGAACGCCTCGCCTTTATTGTCAGCGGCTGAAACACCGTACTGGTCGAGTGGAACGGCGTTCTCGAGATAGAGATGGGTCTCGCTCATTAGACGTTGTGAAGGCATGTCGCCAGTCGCAACCAAGTTCCACAACGAATCCAGAAAGTTGCGCGCTGGCTGCTCTTGGAAAATCGATGAGGCTGAGAAGCCAAGGTAGAGCCTTTCGGTGGAGTAAAGCGCGCGCAGAAGCTCACGGCGTTGGGAAGTTGTGATCATTGGTTCTCTAAATGATTTGGCTGATTTTGGCGATGTTTCGTGAGGAACCGGCGAAAGTTGCAGTGCTGCCTGCCGAACTCGGCCGACTGCAGTCAGCAACCCAGGACGGCAAGAAGCTCTCACGTCAAAGGACCCGCAGATATGCAACGAGTTGCAATTTGTCCGGCCCATCTGAAATTGGACCCTTCCCTGAGCCGGTCCACCTGCGACAAAGTGAAGCAGCGCGTCACCCGGTCGCATCCCGTCTTAACGAAATCCTCCTAAAGTGGTCCGGTATCCCACCGGTCGCAGGCAGGAGGCGTCCCTTGGACGCGTTGTTGTTGTCCCGGATCCAGTTCGGATTCGTCATCAGTTTCCACGTGCTGTTCCCCGCCTTCACCATCGGCACGGCCAGCTGGCTGGCCTTCATCGAATGGCGCTGGCTGCGCACGAAGTTGCCGGTGTGGCGCGAGCTGTATTTCTTCTGGCAGAAGATCTTCGCGGTGTCGTTCGGCATGGGCGTGGTCAGCGGCATCGTCATGGCGTTCCAGTTCGGCACCAACTGGCCGCGGCTGAGCGAGGTGGCCGGCACGGTCATCGGCCCGCTGCTGACCTACGAGGTGCTGACCGCGTTCTTCCTCGAAGCCAGCTTCCTCGGCGTGATGATGTTCGGCTGGGGCCGGGTCTCGCCGCGCCTGCATTTCCTGTCCACCTGCATGGTTGCGCTGGGCACGCTGTTCTCCACGTTCTGGATCCTGTCGTCCAACAGCTGGCTGCACACGCCGGCCGGCTACGAGATGGTCAACGGCATCGTGCATCCGGTGGACTGGTGGCAGGTGGTGTTCAATCCCTCGTTCCCCTACCGCCTCGCGCACATGGCGCTGGGCTCGTTCATCACCACCTGTTTCGTGATTGGTGGCGTGGGTGCGTGGTACCTGCGCAGGGGCACGCACGTGGAAGCGGGCCGGCGCATGCTGATCGCCGCTGTGGCATTCGCCGCGCTGACCGTGCCGGTGCAGATCTTCGTCGGCGACATGCATGGCCTGAACACGCTCAAGCACCAGCCGATGAAGATCGCGGCGGTGGAAGCGCATTGGCATGAGACCCGGGAAGGCGAGGGCGTACCGCTGGTGGTGTTCGCGCTGCCCAACGAGAAGGAGGAGCGCAACGATTTCGAAGTGGCCATCCCGAAGCTGGGCAGCGTGATCCTGACGCACAGCCTGGACGGCACCTTCGACCCGCTGACCGCGGTACCGGCCAGCGAGCGGCCGCCGGTGACGCCGGTGTTCTTTGCCTTCCGCATCATGGTCGGGCTGGGCACGCTGATGCTGCTGCTGGCCTGGGTGTCGGCCTTCCAGCTGTGGCGCAACAAGCTGCTCGATTCGCCATGGCTGCTGCGCGGCTGGAACTGGATGCTGCCCAGCGGTTTCATCGCGCTGCTGTCGGGGTGGTTCGTCACCGAGATGGGGCGCCAGCCATGGGTGGTGTATGGCCTGCTGCGCACCGCCGATGCGGTCGGCCCGCAGAGCGCGTGGATGACCGCGCTGTCGCTGGGTGTCTACGTGGTTGGCTATGCCTTCGTGTTCGGCTGGGGCATCTGGTACCTGGTGAAGATCCTGCGCCACGGACCGCAGCCCTACGCCGAAGGGCCGTCGCTGGACCACGGCAGCCACACCCCGGCGCGCCCGCTGTCGGCAGCCGACGAACCGCTGGAGGAGCGCTGACATGGACCTGATGACCTGGCTGCCGGTGGCGTGGTTCGCGGTGATCGGCTTCGGCGTGCTGATGTACGTGGTGCTGGACGGCTTCGTGCTTGGCATCGGCATCCTCGCCCCCTTCGCCGAGGACGAGGAGCAGCTGGACCTGATGATGAACACCGCCGCGCCGATCTGGGACGGCAACGAGACCTGGCTGGTGCTGGGTGGTGCCGGCCTGCTGGCGGCCTTCCCCAGGGCCTATGCGGTGCTGTTGTCGGCGCTGTACCTGCCGGTGCTGGTGCTGGTGGTGGCGCTGGTGTTCCGTGGCGTGGCCTTTGAATTCCGCTTCAAGGCACATCGGTCACGCCGGCTGTGGAGCGTGGCGTTCGGCCTCGGTTCGCTGCTGGCGACGTTCGCCCAGGGCGTGATCCTGGGCACCCTGGTGCAGGGCATCCCGCTGGTGGACGGTGTCTATCAGGGCGGGCCGTTCGCCTGGTTCAGCCCGTTCGCGATGCTGACCGGTGCCGCGCTGGTGGCCGGCTATGCGCTGCTGGGCAGCACCTGGCTGATCCTGAAGACCGAAGGGCGCGTGCAGGCGCTGGCGCGGCAGATGACCCGGCCGCTGGTGGTGGCGGTGATCGCGGCGATGGGCCTGGTCAGCAGCTGGCTGCCGTTCCTCGATTCGCGGTTGATGGCGCGCTGGTTCAGCGACGGCAACTTCTGGTGGCTGTCGCCGGTGCCGCTGCTGACCCTGGCGGTAGCCGCTGCGCTGTGGCGCAGTGCCACCCACCCGCGCCGTGACCTGCCGCCGTTCCTGCTCAGCCTGGCCCTGTTCGTACTCGGTTTCCTCGGCCTGGTGCTGGGGATGTGGCCCTACCTGCTGCCACCGTCGATGACCCTGTGGCAGGCCGCCGCGCCGGCCTCCTCGCTGGGCTTCACCCTGGTCGGGCTGGTCATTCTGCTGCCGGTCATCCTCGGCTACACGGCGTGGTCGTACCGGGTGTTCCGCGGCAAGGTGCACGCCGATACCGGTTACCACTGATCGATTGAAGCGGGGGCCGCCGGTGCCGGCTCCCGTGTTGGGGAATGTGAAACCTGCACACCCCGTGCAGGACGTGCTAGCGTGCGCTCCTTTCCGGCAGCCAGGGGGGCGGCCGGCGACGTCCTGGACGGACGCACGGCTGCAGGAATGGGGGGCCGCCGCGCGTCGCCGTAATGGCTCGTGCCTATTGTTCTCCCGTTGAAGCACCTTCGCTAAATGATCGAATTCTCCATCGTCGACTGGGCTGCCTGGGCGCCCGGCCTGAGCGAGCGTAGCCAGTGGCTGGGCTGGGCCGATGCGCCGTATCCGCCGGTTGGCGAAGACACGCCGGCGTTGGCCGAGATCCCGGCAATGCAGCGCCGCCGCATCGAGCGGCTGGGCCGGATGGCGATCCAGGCTGCCTGCTGGTGCGAGGATGGGCAGGGGGCGGACAACCAGGTCCCGCTGGTGTTCGCCAGCCGCCACGGCGACGTGGCCCGTTCGATGGAGCTGCTGGGGGCGCTGGCCAGTGATCAGCCCTTGTCACCGACGGGGTTCGGCCTGTCGGTGCACAACGCGATCGCGGCGTTGTACTCGATCGCGCGCGGCCACCGTGGCAACTACCTGGCGCTGGCCGCCGGCCAGGCCACGGTCGAGACCGCCTGTCTGGAAGCGGCCGGTCTGCTCGCCGATGACGCCCGCGAAGTGCGGGTCGTGGTGTATGAGTCGCGCCTTCCCGAGATTTACTCGACGTTCGCCGACGAACCCGACCCGTTCTTTGCCTGGTGTTGGCGTTTGACGGCGCCGATGCCGGGCCAGCCGACCCTCTCCCTGCAGTGGGAGGCGGCGCCGGAGGCCCCTGCCACCGCCCCGGGCGCGCTGCCGCACGCGCTGGACCTGCACCGCTTCCTGCTGTCCGGTGCGCCGGCGCTTGAGCACGTGGCCCAGGGCCAGCGCTGGCGCTGGGGGCGCCGTGGCTGAGGCGCTGCGCCGTCTCGATCATGCCTGGCGGGTGCTCGGCACCGGCCTGAGCTTTGCCGCATTCGGCATGGGCGGCCTGCTGCTGGGCGTGCTGGTGATGCCGGTGCTGCTGCTGATGCGCGACCCGGTGGTCCGTCGCCGCCGGGCCCGCCGCGTGGTTCAGGTTGCCTTTGCCAGCCATCTGCGCCTGATGCGCGCGCTGGGGGTGATGACCTACCAGATCGAGGGCGGTGAACGCCTGCAGCGCGACGGTTTGCTGGTGCTGGCCAATCACCCGACCCTGATCGACGTGGTCTGCCTGATCTCGCTGCTGCCCAACGCCGATTGCGTGGTGAAACGGGCCGTGGCCTGCAACCCGTTCATGCGCGGTCCGGTGCGGGCGGCCGGCTACATCTCCAATGACGATGGCGCTGGCCTGGTCGATGACTGCGTGGCGGCGGTGCACGCCGGCGGCACCCTGGTGATCTTCCCCGAAGGCACCCGCAGCGTGCCGGGCCAGCCGCCGCGGCTGCAGCGCGGGGCCGCCAACATCGCCGTCCGTGGCCGGCTGGACATCACCCCGGTGCGGATCACCTGCACCCCGCCCACGTTGACCAAGGGACAGAAGTGGTATCGTGTCCCCTCACGTCGCTTTCACGTTCGGCTGCAGATCGGCGAAGATATCCCGATCGCGCCCTTCCTGGCCGATGACGACTCGCCGAGGGGGGATGCCTTGGCAGCCCGCCGCGTCACCGAGCACCTTTCTCGTTATTTCGACCTGTCTGGAGATCCGCCCCGTGCAAGCACTTGAGCACGAGATCAAGGAATTGATCATTTCCTCCCTTTCGCTGGAGGACATCACGCCGGAGGACATCGATCCGACCGCGCCGCTGTTCGTCGAGGGCCTCGGCCTGGATTCGATCGACGCGCTGGAGCTGGGCCTGGCGCTGCAGAAGAAGTACGGTGTCAGCCTCTCGGCCGATTCGGAAGAAACCCGTCGCCATTTCTCCAGCGTGCGCGCGCTCGGCGAGTTCGTCGCCGCCCGCCAGTCGTAACGGCGCCAGGAATAGCCATGACCAAGAATGAACTGTTCGAACGCATCGTCAGCATCCTGACCGACAGCTTCGAGATTGAAACCGCCCGGATCACCCCCGAGGCCCGGCTCTACGACGACCTGGACATCGACAGCATCGATGCGGTCGACCTGATCGTGCAGCTCAAGCCACTGCTCGGCCGCAACCTGCAGCCGGAAGCGTTCAAGGCCGTGCGCACCGTGCAGGACATCGTTGATGTCGTGTATGGACTGCTGCCGGACCAGGCAGCCGCCTGACCGCAGCGCCGGCGGCTTCGCCATGGCTCGCGCACGTACCGTCGTGGTGGCAGCGATTTCGCTTGCCTACCCGCTGCTGGTGTACCTGGCGATGGGCCGCTTCGAGCCGCGCTGGCTGTCGCTGCTGCTGTTCACCCTGGCCCTGCTGCGTGCGCTGAGCACGCGCCAGCCGTTGTGGTGGGCCGCCGCCGCCGGCACCGGCCTGCTGGCGGTGCTGGCCACCGTGCTCAACCAGGCCCTGCCGCTGAAGCTGTACCCGGCGCTGGTCAATGCGGTGATGCTGGCGGTGTTCGGCACCAGCCTGCGCTTCGGGCCGCCGTTGGTGGAGCGCCTGGCGCGGCTGCAGGAGCCGGACCTGCCCCCGTTCGCGGTGGCCTATACCCGCCGCGTCACCCAGGTGTGGTGCGGCTTCTTCGTTCTCAACGGCAGCCTGGCCCTGCTGACCGCGCTGTACGCGTCGGACCGGGCCTGGATGCTCTACAACGGATTGTTGGCGTACGTGATGATGGGCGTGTTGTTCGCAGGTGAGTGGCTGGTGCGGCGGCGGGTGAAGGCGGCGCACGCGCATGGCTGAGTGGATTGCCCTGGACCGGCTGCTGCTGGAGGCGCGGCCGCAGCGCAGCGTCGGCCTGTGCGACGGAGACATGGTTGACCACACCTGCTTCCGCCAGCGCGTACGGGGCTGGCGCGCCGCCTTTGCGGCGGCTGAAGGCCGCGACTGGGCCCTGTATTTCGATGACGCCGTGGCCTTCGCTGCGGCGCTGTTCGGCGCCTGGCATGCCGGCAAGCGGGTGTTCCTGGCCGCTGACAACCTGCCGGCCACGCTGCAGGCGCTGCAGCCGCAGGTGAGCGGTTTCGCGGGCGACGTACCGGCCGACTACCGCCCGCTGGCGGCGCTGGACGCCACACTGGACGACGAACTGCAGGCGCTGGACGAGCGCGCCTGCGAGCTGTGCGTGTTCACCTCCGGCAGCACCGGCCAGCCCAGTGCGATCGGCAAGCGCCTGGACCAGCTGGCGCGCGAGGTGGAAGCGCTGCAGGCCGCGTTCGGTGCGCAGCTGGATGGCGCGCAGGTGCACGGCACGGTGTCCCACCAGCACATCTACGGGCTGCTGTTCCGCGTGCTGTGGCCGCTGGCCGCCGGCCGCCTGATCCATCCGCGTCGGTTCTTCCACGAAGACCTGGTGGGTGCGCTGGCCGGTACCGACACGGTGCTGGTGGCGACGCCGGCCCATCTCAAGCGCCTGCCCGAGCAGCTCGACTGGGCCAGCCTGCATGGCCGTCTGCGCGCGGTGTTCTCCTCCGGTGGCCCGCTGCCGGAGGACGCGGCGCGACACGTGCGGCAGTGGTTGGGCGTGGCCCCGACCGAGGTCTATGGCAGCAGCGAGACCGGCGGTATCGCCTGGCGCCGCTGGGACACCGACCTGCCGCCGTGGCAGCCGCTGCCGGGTGTGCAGTGGCGGATCGACGACGGCTGCCTGGCGGTGGCCTCGGCGCATCTGGAAACCCCCGGCTGGTGGCGCACCCAGGACCGCGTGGAAGCCCTGGCCGATGGCCGTTTCCGGCTGCTGGGCCGCGCCGACCGCATCGTCAAGATCGAAGAGCGCCGCGTCTCGCTGGATGCGCTGGAACGCGCGCTGCGCGAAGACGCCGAAGTGGATGACGTGCGCGTGCTGGTGCTGCCCGGGCAGCGCGAGCAGCTGGCCGCCGTGGTGGTTCCGGCCGATCCGGCGCTGCTGGAGGGCGGCGACGCCGCGCGCCGTGCGCTGGGCCAACGCCTGGGCGCGCGCCTGGCGCATGCGCATGACGCGGTGACCCGGCCGCGCCGTTGGCGCCTTGTGCAGGCGTTGCCGATCAACGCGCAGGGCAAGGTGACCCAGGCGGCATTGGCGGCGCTGTTCCAGCCACTGATGCCGGTGCCGGTCTGGGACCGCCGCGACGCCGCCAGCGCCACGCTGCGCATGACCCTCGACCCGGCGCTGCGGCCGTTCCAGGGCCACTTCCCGCAGGCGGCGATCCTGCCCGGTGTGGCGCAGTTGGACTGGGCGATGCGTTTCGGCCGCCAGGCATTTGCGATGCCGCGCGCGTTCCTGCGCATGGACGCGGTGAAGTTCCAGCACGTGGCCCGCCCCGGCGATGAGTTGACCCTGCAGCTGGACTGGGATGCCGCACGTAACGTGCTGGCCTTCCGCTATACCTCCAGCCACGGTGTACATGCCAGCGGCAGGGTGGTGTTCGCCGATGCGGACTGACCCGGCCGTTGCCGGTGCCGCGTTTGCGCCACTGGTGGTGATTCCCGTCTACGACCACGAGAACGCCATCGTGGCGGTGGTCGACGGTGTGCAGGCCGCTGGCTTGCCTTGCCTGCTGGTCGACGATGGTTCGCATGATGCGTGCGCGGCGGTGCTGAGCACGCTGGCACAGCGCCAGGGCGTCGACCTGCTGCGCCTGGACGCCAACCAGGGCAAGGGTGGGGCGATGCTGGCCGGTTTTGCTGAAGCCGGCGCGCGTGGCTACAGCCACGTGCTGCAGATCGACGCAGACGGCCAGCACGATACCGCTGACCTGCCACGCTTCATCGAGGCCGCGCGTGTGCATCCCGACGCGGTGATCTGCGGCATTCCGGCCTACGACGCCAGTGTTCCCAAGGCACGCCTGTATGGCCGCTACGCCACCCACGTCTGGGTCTGGATCAACACGCTGTCGCTGCACCTGCGCGACACCATGTGCGGCTTCCGGGTGTATCCACTGCCACCGGTGCTGCGCCTGATCGGTGAAGAGACCATCGGCCGGCGCATGGATTTCGATACTGAAGTGATGGTGCGCCTGTACTGGCGCCAGCTGCCGGTCGAGCACCTGGCCACGCGCGTGACCTATCCCGCCGATGGCGTGTCGCACTTCGATGTGTGGCGCGACAACGTGCGCATCAGCCGCATGCACACCCGCCTGTTCTTCGGCATGCTCTGGCGCGCACCGCGGCTGCTGTGGCGCCGCCTGCAGGGGCAGCGCTGAGATGGCGACCGCGCAGGATGCCCCGCACTGGGCCGATATCGGCGAATCGACGTCGGTGGCCGGCGTGCTGTTCCTGTGCTGGGTGCACCGCTGGTTCGGGCGCTGGCCATTCCGCCTGTGCGCGTGGCCGGTGGTGGCCTGCCATTGGCTGGGCAACCGTGTGGGGCGACAGGCCTCGATGCAGTACCTGCAGCGGCTGCAGGCATACAGCGGTGTGCTCGGCCGCGCGCCGACCCGGCGCGACAGCCTGCGCCACTTCTTCGCCTTCGCCGACACGATGCTGGACAAGATCCTCGGCCTGGGCGGGCGCTACCCGGCCAACCGTATTCACCTGCACCGCGACCTGGTGCTGCAGAAGATCGCGCGCCGCGAAGGCGGTCTGATCCTCACCGCGCACATCGGCTGCCTGGAACTGTGCCAGGTGCTGGCCGAACAGGTGCCGGGGTTCCGCATCACCGTGCTGGTGCATACGGCGCATGCGCAGCGCTTCAATCGCCTGCTGCAGCGGCTGGACCCGCTGGCGGCGGTGGAGCTGGTGCAGGTCACCGAAATGGGGCCGGCCACCGCGGTGATGCTGGCCGAGCGCGTGGCGGCCGGTGGCTTCGTCGCCATCGTCGGCGACCGCACGCCGGTGCAGGGCGGCCGCAGCGTCACCGCCGATTTCCTCGGCCATCGCGCGCCATTCCCGATCGGCGCCTATGTGCTGGCCGCGGCGCTGGGCTGCCCGGTCTACACCATGGCCTGCCTGCACCAGGGCGAGGGCTATCGCGTGGCATTTGAACAATTCGCCGAACGCATCGTGCTGCCGCGTGGCTCGCGCGACGCGGCACTTGCCGAACAGGCACAGCGCTTCGCGCGCTGGCTGGAACTCCAGGTCATCCAGTCCCCGTTGGACTGGTTCAATTTCTTCCCCTTCTGGGATCAGGCTCCGCATGACGACTGACGCCGTACCCGTGTGCCGCTTTGGCGATGCACCGTTGACCATCGAAGACGTGGTTGCCCTGGCCCAGCGCCAGTGCGAGGCCGCACTGAGCGACGCGCCGGCGTTCCGCGCACACATCCAGCGCGGTGCCGACTTCCTTGACCGCCTGCTGCGCGAGGATGGCGTGATCTACGGTGTGACCACCGGCTATGGCGATTCGTGCACGGTGAACATCCCGCCGGCGCTGGTGGCTGAACTGCCGCACCACCTGTACACCTACCATGGCTGCGGCCTGGGCCGCTACCTGGACCCGGTCGAGACCCGTGCGGTGCTGGCCGCGCGCCTGGCATCGCTGGTGCGCGGCATGTCCGGTGTCAGCGTGCCGCTGCTGGAAGGCCTGGCCACGCTGCTGCAGCACGATGTGCTGCCGATGATTCCGGCCGAAGGCTCGGTCGGTGCCAGCGGCGACCTGACCCCGCTGTCGTACGTGGCTGCGGTGCTGTGTGGCGAGCGCGAGGTGCTGCACGATGGCCGCGTGCAGCCGGCGGCCGAGGTGCTGGCGAAGATCGGCATGACCCCGCTGAAGCTGCGGCCGAAGGAAGGCCTGGCGATCATGAACGGCACAGCGGTGATGACCGGCCTGGCCTGCCTGGCCTGGCAGCGCGCCGACTACCTGGCGCGCATGGCCACGCGCCTGACCGCGTTCAACGTGCTGGCCAGCGACGGCAACGCGCACCACTTCGACGAAACCCTGTTCGCGGCCAAGCCGCATCCGGGCCAGGGCCGCATCGCCGCGCGTCTGCGCAGCGACCTGCACAGCGAGCGTCCGCCGCGCAATGAACAGCGCCTGCAGGACCGCTACTCGCTGCGCTGCGCGCCGCACGTGATCGGCGTGCTGGAGGACAGCCTGCCGTTCCTGCGCCAGCTGATCGAAACCGAACTGAACAGCGCCAACGACAATCCGCTGATCGATGCCGATGGCGAGCGCATCCTGCATGGCGGCCACTTCTACGGCGGCCACATCGCGCTGGCGATGGACACCCTGAAGAACACCGTAGCCAACGTGGCCGATCTGCTCGACCGCCAGTTGGCGCTGGTGGTCGATGCCCGCTACAACCATGGCCTGCCGGCCAACCTGTCGGCGGCCACGGGCCCGCGCGCGGCCATCAACCACGGCCTGAAGGCGCTGCAGATCAGCGTGTCGGCCTGGACGGCCGAAGCGCTGAAGCAGACCCTGCCGGCCAGCGTGTTTTCGCGCTCCACCGAGTGCCACAACCAGGACAAGGTCAGCATGGGCACCATCGCCGCGCGCGACTGCCTGCGCGTGATCGAGCTGACCGAGCAAGTGGTGGCCGCGATGCTGATCGCCGCCCGCCAGGGCCTGGCGCTGCGCGAACGGGTTGGCCTGAACGCGCAGCTGCATGGCAGTCTGGCCGACATGTACGCCGACCTGGGGCAGCGCATCGCCCTGGTTGAAGAAGACCGCGCGCTGGATCGCGAACTGCGGGAACTGCTGGTGGAGATCCGCGCGCAACGTTGGGAGCTGTATGCCGGTGAATGAGGCCATCGAACGGGTCGGCGAGATTGCGCTGACCCCCGCCTTCCATGACTGCGATCCGATGAACGTGGTCTGGCATGGCAACTACTTCAAGTACTTCGAGATCGCGCGCTGCGCGCTGCTCGGGCGCTATGACTACGACTACCCGCAGATGCTCGAATCGGGCTACCTGTGGCCGGTGGTCGATGCCCGGGTGAAGTACGTGCGCCCGCTGCTGTTCAACCAGGCGCTGCGCGTGGTTGCGCGCATCGTGGAATGGGAGAACCGGCTGAAGATCGAGTACGAGATCCTTGATGCGGAAAGCGGCCAGGTGCTGACCCGCGCGATGACCATCCAGGTCGCGGTGGACGCGGCCAGCAAGGAAATGCTGTACCAGTGCCCGCCGGTACTGTGGGAACGCCTGGGAGTGCCTGCGCCGTGAACATGCTTGCCCGTCTTTCCAGCGTGCTGCTGTGCGCGCTGATGTTCATTGCCGCACCGCAGGTGCAGGCCGCCGACCCCGCCATCGATGCGATCACCCAGGCGGTGGCGCGGCCGGACGTGCTGCGCGGCCAGTTCAGCCAGGAAAAGCAGGTCAGCGGCTTCAAGAACCCGCTGCGCTCGCAGGGCCAGTTCGTGGTCGCGCGCCAGCACGGCGTGATCTGGACCACGCTCAAGCCGTTCCCCTCCGAAGTGGTGGTCACCGCCGACCGCATCCTCAGCCGCCAGCGCGATGGCAGCACCCGTGTCGAGCTCGATGCACGGCAGCAGCCGGCGATGCGTTCGGTGAACGCGATCATGTTCGCGCTGATGAGTGGCGACGTGCAGGCGCTGTCCGGCCAGTTCAACGTGGCGGCCAGCCGTGAAGGGCAGGGCTGGCGGCTGCGGCTGACGCCGAAGTCGGCGATGCTGGCCAAGGCGTTCCAGTCGCTGACCCTGCAAGGTGACCGCTACGTGCGCCAGGTCGAGATCGTCGAGGCCAACAAGGACCGCACGCAGATCCAGTTCAGTGCACTGAGCGAAGCGCCGGCCACGCTCACTGCCGACGAGGCACGCCGCTTTGAGTGAGGGGGCAGCATCGAACGGGCCGGACCGGTTGCGGCGCTGGTGGCACTGGCTGGGCATCGCCTGGCTGGTGCTCCTGCTGGTGTTGGGTGCGCAGCAATGGCGCCTGTGGAGCCAGCAGTCGCGGATCGACACCGACATCCTCGCCCTGCTGCCGCAGGACGCGCATGACCGCCTGTTGAGTGACGTCACCCGGCGCATCGCCGACGGCAGCTCGCGCCAGGTGGTGGTGCTGCTGGGCAGCAAGGATGGCGCCGCCGCCAAGCGCGCACAGGCGGCGTTCGCTGCGGCGATGGCCAAGGACAACGACCGTGCTCTGCTGGTGCCCAGTGGTTCGATCGAAGGCTGGTTCGACGAGGCGCGCGCGTTCTACGCGCCGTACCGCGACCGCCTGCTGACCCCGGCCCAGCGCGAGCAGCTGCAGGGCAGCGAGCCGGGCGCGTTGGCCGAGCAGGCGTTGGCTGCGCTGTACGGTCCGATGGGCGCACCGCGCCTGACCGATTGGCGGCAAGACCCGCTCTCGCTGTGGCCGCAATGGTGGCAGCAGCAGGCGCAGGGGTCGGGGTTGCGGCTGGGCGATGATGGCCTGCTCGAAGCCGAGGGCAAGCATTGGGCCGCGCTGCAGTTCGATACGCCGGGTTCGGCGTTCCAGCTTGACGGCGAGCGCCATCTCGATGGCCTGCTGGAACGTGCCGGGCAGGCCGCCAGGGCGGCGGCGCCCGAGCTGGAAATCCTGCATGCCGGCGTACCGCTGCATGCCGAAGCGGCCGCAGTGCAGGCCAACCAGGAGATCAACACGATCGGCTGGGGCTCGCTGGCCGCGGTGCTGCTGCTGGTGTGGCTGGCGTTCCGTTCGCTGCGGCCGATCCTGCTGGTTGCCGCCTCACTGCTGATCGGCTGCGGCGTGGCGCTGGCGGTGACCGTACTGGTGTTCGGCAAGGTGCACGTGCTCACCCTGGTGTTCGGCGCGTCGCTGGTGGGCGTGGCCGAGGACTACGGCATCCATTGGTTCGCTTCGCGCCAGGCCGAACCGGCCGATCGTCGCTGGAAGCTGCTGCGGCACCTGCTGCCCGGCCTGTGGCTGGCCCTGCTGACCAGCGCGCTGGCCTACCTGGCACTGGGCCTGGCCCCGTTCCCGGGCCTGCGCCAGATGGCATTGTTCTCGGTGGTCGGCCTGGCCGCCGCCTTCCTTACGGTGATTTTCTGGTTCCCGTGGCTGGATGGCGGTGAGATCCGCCAGACCCGTTTCTCGCAGTGGCTGGGCAACACGCTGGAGCGCTTCCCGCGGTTGCATGGCCGCCGGCCGGTGACGGTGTTCGTGGTGATCACGCTGGCGCTGTCTGCCATCGGCATTGCCCGCCTGAACAGCAACGACGACCTGCGCAGCCTGCAGTCCTCGCCGCCGGCGTTGATGGCCCAGCAGATCCGCCTGAGCCAGCTGCTGGGCATGCCCAGCCCGGCGCAGTTCTACCTGGTGCAGGGCAGTGACGCCGCACAGCTGCTGCAGCGCGAAGAAGCGCTGACCGAACGCCTGCGTGTACTGGCCAACGACAAGCGCATTGGTGGCTACCGTGCGATCAGCGACTGGCTGCCGTCGCCGTCGCGCCAGCAGGCCGATGCCGCGCTGACCGCCAAGGTGGAACCGGGCGTGCTGGACGCGGTGTCCGAGGCGGTCGGCGAACCGCTGCCGCGCCCGGATTTCGCCGCTACGCCGCTGACCGCGGAGGCGTTCCTGGCCTCGCCGGCCTCGCAGCCGTTCCGCCACCTGTGGGTGGGCGAGGTCGGCGGGCAGATGATCAGCGTGGTGATGGTCGATGACCTGTCGCGCGCCGATGCGCTGGCCACCCTGCGCGGGGCGGCCGAAGGCCTGCCGGGTGTGCGCTGGGTGGACCGCACCGCCGACTTCTCGCAGCTGCTGGGCCACTACCGCAAGCTGATGGGCGGGCTGCTGCTGGTCGGCATCGTGCTGGTGTTCGGCGCGCTGTGGCTGCGCTATCGCCGCCAGGCCTGGCGCGTGTTCGCGCCGACCCTGATTGCCGGTGCGCTGACCCTGGGCCTGCTGGGCCTGTTCGGCCAGCCACTGCAGCTGTTCAACGTGCTGGCACTGATGCTGTTGCTGGGCATGGGCATCGACTACGGCATTTTCCTGATCGAGCACCGCGGCGACGCCAGTGCCTGGCTGGCCGTGTGCGTGGGCGCGGCCAGCACCTGGCTGTCGTTCGGCCTGCTGGGCCTGTCGCAGACCCCGGCGTTGCGCGCGTTCGGCCTGACCCTGCTGTTCGGCATCGGCCTGGTCTGGCTGATCTCGCCGCTGTTCCGTCCGCCGCCGCACGATCTGCCGCCGGCCTGAACCTGTTTCCGACTTCCTTCTTTCCACTTGATCGAGCAACAAGGACGCACCGATGAACACTGCTGTGGATGCTGTCGAACGTACTGAAATCCTGATCATCGGCGCGGGCCCGGCCGGTTCGGTGGCTGCGGCGATGCTGCGCCAGCAGGGCCGCCAGGTGCTGATGCTGGAACGCCAGCAGTTCCCACGCTTCTCCATCGGCGAAAGCCTGCTGCCGCAGAGCATGGAGTACATCGAGGCGGCCGGCCTGCTGCAGGATGTGGTCGAGGCGGGCTTCCAGTACAAGAACGGTGCCGCCTTCGTGCACGGCGAAGCGCGCACTGCATTCGACTTCAGGAAGAAGTTCTCGCCGGGTTGGGGCACCACCTACCAGGTGCAGCGCGCCGACTTCGACAACGTGCTGGCACGCGGTGCCGAGCGCATGGGCACCACGCTGCGCTTCGGCGACGAAGTGCTTGCGGCCGAGCCGGGCGAGCAACCGGCGGTGACGGTGCGCCGCCCGGACGGCAGTGAATACCGCATCGAGGCCGATTTCATCCTCGATGCCTCCGGTTTCGCGCGGCTGCTGCCGCGGTTGCTGCAGCTGGAGTCGCCGTCCAACTTCCCGGTGCGCGGCGCGATCTTCTGCCACGTGCGCGACAACATTCCGGCCGAAGCGGACTTCGACCGCAACAAGATCCTGATCACCACCCACCCCGAGCACATCGACGTCTGGTACTGGACGATTCCGTTCTCCAACGGCTGCTGTTCGCTGGGCGTGGTCGCCGAGCCGTCGTTCTTCGAGCGCTACGAGGGTGACGACCTGCAGAAGCTGCAGGCCATCGTCGGCGAGGACCCCAACCTGACCGGGCTGCTGGCCAACGCCGAATGGGCGGTGCTGCCGGTGCGCCGCATCACCGGCTATTCGGCCAACGTCAGTTCGCTGTGGGGGCCCGGCTACGCGTTGCTGGGCAACGCCGGCGAGTTCCTCGATCCGGTGTTCTCCTCCGGCGTGACCATTGCCTTCAAGTCCGCGCAGCTGGCCAGTGAATGCCTCAAGCGCCGCTATGCCGGCCAGGCCGTGGACTGGGAGGCCGAGTTCTCGATCCCGCTGCGTGCCGGCGTGAAGACCTTCCGGCGCTTCGTCGAAAGCTGGTACGAGGGCGGTTTCCAGAAGATCATCTACCACCCGCAACAGCAGCCCGAAGTGCGCGACATGATCAGCTCCATCCTGGCCGGCTACGCCTGGGACACCAACAACCCTTACGTGGCCGACGACAGCGGCCGCCGCATGCGCGTGCTGGAGCAGCTGTGCGGCGCGTGATTGCCCGTACTGCGGTGCTGCTGCTGTGCCTGCTGCTGGCCGCCTGTGCCGGCCGCATGCCGAAACCGCAGGTGGAACTGCCGCCGCTGCGCCTGGCGCCGGCCAGCCTGCCGGCGCCGCTGGCGCTGCAGCAGCAGCTGCATTTCCGCTTCGGCACGCATGAGCGCGATCTCGACGCGCTGCTGGAAGCCGACGCCCAGCAGGTGCAGCTGGCCGTGCAGGCGATGGGCCAGACCGGCGTGCGCCTGCAATGGGACGGCCAGCAGCTGACCCAGCAGCGCGCGCCATGGCTGCCACCGCAGGTGCGCGCCGAGCGCGTGCTGGATGACCTGCAGTTCGCGCTGTGGCCGACCGCGGCCATTGCCGCCGTGCTGCCGGCGGGCTGGCAGGTCAGTGATGATGGCCATCAGCGCAGCCTGTCGCGTGAGGGCACCGTGTGGCTGCACCTGCAGCGGCTGGACGATGGCAGCGTGCAGCTGGACAACCGCGCCGAAGGCTATGCGCTGCGCATCGAATCGATCGACATGGCCGGGCCGGACCGATGAGCGCACCGATCTACCTGAACGACCTGGGTGTGGTCTGTGCACTCGGCGCTGACCGCGCCGCCGTGACGTCGGCACTGTTCGCCGACGCGCCGGGCGGGCTCAGCGACAACGAGAGCCTGTTGCCGGGGCGCACCCTGGCGCTGGGGGAAGTACGCACGCCGCTGCCGGCGCTGGATGACCTGCCGGTGGCCCTGCGCGGGCGCAACAATGCCCTGCTGGACGTGGCATTGGCTCAGATCGCGCCGGCAGTGGCCGCGGCGATCGCCCGCCATGGCGCCGAGCGCGTAGCGGTGGTGCTGGGCACCAGCACCTCGGGCATTGGTGAATCCGAGCAGGCATTGCGCAGCCATGCCGAACAGGGCCAGTGGCCGCAGGGCTTTGACTACGCCCAGCAGGAAATGGGCACCGCCGCGCAGTTCGTGCGCCAGCGCAGTGGCGCACAGGGGCCGGCATGGACCCTGTCCACTGCCTGCTCGTCCAGTGCCAAGGCGCTGATGTCGGCCGCACGCATGCTGCGCGCCGGCATCGTCGATGCTGTGATCGCCGGTGGCGCCGATTCGCTGTGCCGCTTCACCGTGGCCGGCTTCAGCGCACTGGAATCGGTCTCGGCCCAACGTTGCAATCCGTTCTCGCAGCATCGTACTGGTATCAACATCGGCGAAGGCGCCGCGCTGTTCCTGCTCACCCGCGAACCCGGCCCGGTATGCCTGGCGGGGTGGGGCGAGTCGGCCGACGCCCACCACATGTCCGCCCCGGACCCGCAGGGCCTGGGCGCCATCGACGCCCTGCAGCAGGCGCTGCAGCGTGCTGGCTGGGCCGCCGGCGAAGTGGACTATGTGAACCTGCATGGGACCGCGACCGGCCACAACGATGCGATGGAAAGCCTGGCCGTGTCGCAGGTGCTGGGCTGCCACGTGCCGGCCAGTTCGACCAAGCCGTTGACCGGCCACACGCTGGGTGCCTCGGGTGCCATCGAGGCGGCGCTGTGCTGGATCGTGCTGGCCGAGAACCCGCAGCAGCTGCTGCCGCCGCACTGGTGGGACGGCGTGGCCGACCCGGCACTGCCGGTGCTGCCGCTGGTCGCACCGGGCACGCGCCTTGCGCAGCCGCCGCGGCGGGTGCTGAGCAATTCGTTCGCCTTCGGCGGCAGCAATGCCGTGCTGGCACTGGAGCGTCGATGAACACGCTGTACGCGATCGAAGACGTGGTGCCGCACCGCCAGGACATGTGCCTGCTGGAGCGCATCACGCAGTGGGACCAGGACGCCATCGAGGCCGAACTGGTGGTGCCCGAGGCCGGCCTGTTCGTCGAGGATGACCAGGTGCCGGCATGGGTCGGCATCGAGTACATGGCGCAGGCCATCGCGGCCTGGGCCGGTTGCCGAGCGCGTGCGGCCGGCAGGCCACCGCAGCTGGGCTTCCTGCTCGGCAGCCGCCGCTACAGCAGCGCGCGCAGCAGCTTCCCCAGCGGTTCGCGGCTGCGCGTACAGGCGCGCTGCGAGTTGTTGGGTGACAATGGATTGGGGATGTTCGCCTGCCGCATCCTGGCAGGCGAGGAAGAATGGGCGACAGCCAACGTGTCGGTGTTCGAACCGGCCGACGCGATGGCCTATCTGGAGAGTGGACAGGCATGACAGGGAATCGAAGCGTGCTGGTGACCGGCGCCAGCCGGGGCATCGGCCGGGCCATCGCGCTGCGCATCGCGCGCGATGGCTTCGACGTGGTGGTGCATTGCCGCAGCCGCGTGGATGAAGCACAGGCGGTGGTCGCCGAGATCCAGGCACTGGGCCAGCAGGCCCGCGTGCTGGTGTTCGACGTGGCCGACCGCGCGTCTGCGCGGGCCGCTCTGGAGGCCGATGTCGAAGCGCACGGCGCTTACTACGGCGTGGTCTGCAATGCCGGCATCGCCCGCGATGGCGCCTTCCCGGCGCTGTCAGCGGACGATTGGGACCAGGTCATCCACACCAACCTGGATGGCTTCTACAACGTGCTGCATCCGCTGATCATGCCGATGGTGCGGCGGCGCAAGCCGGGCCGCATCGTCACCCTGTCGTCGGTCTCCGGACTGGCCGGCAACCGCGGGCAGGTCAACTACAGTGCCGCCAAGGCCGGCATCATCGGCGCCACCAAGGCCCTGGCGCTGGAACTGGCCAGCCGCCAGATCACCGTCAACTGCGTGGCCCCGGGCCTGATCGAGACCGAAATGCTCAACGACGAAGTGGTTGAACACGCGCTCAAGCTGATTCCCGCCGGCCGCGTTGGCCGCCCGGACGAAGTGGCGGCTACCGTGGCGTTCCTGCTGTCCGAACCGGCCGGCTACATCACCCGCCAGGTGATCTCGGTGAACGGAGGCATGCTCTGATGGCCGCCGATCGTCGCGTGGTGGTTACCGGCGCCGCTGCCATCAGTCCACTCGGCCACGACTGGCCGACCATCGAAGCGCACCTGCGCAGCTGCCGCAACGCGGTGCGTGCGATGCCCGAGTGGGATGTCTATGCCGGGCTGAACACCAAGCTGGCCGCGCCGGCGCAGGACTTCGAGCTGCCGCCGAACTACAACCGCAAGACCACCCGCTCGATGGGCAAGGTCGCGATCATGTCGGTGCGCGCCACCGAGGTGGCGCTGCGCGAGGCCGGCCTGAATGAGCATCCGGTGCTGCGCAGTGGCCGTACCGGCGTGGCCTATGGCTCCTCGTCCGGCAGCCACGAGGCCACCGGCGAATTCGGGCGCATGCTCAACGAATTCACCACCGATGGCATCAGCGCCACGACCTATCTGAAGATGATGAGCCACACCGCGCCGGTCAACATCGGCGTGTTCTTCGGCCTGTCCGGGCGCGTGTACACCACCTCCAGCGCCTGCACGTCAGGCAGCCAGGGTGTGGGCGCGGCCTATGAAGCCATCCGCAGCGGCAAGCAGACGGTGATGGTGGCCGGCGGTGCCGAGCAGCTCGATGCCACCGCTGCAGCGGTGTTCGACACGCTGTTCGCCACCAGCGTGCGCAACGACGCGCCGCAGACCACGCCTCGCCCGTTCGATGCCGGCCGCGATGGCCTGGTGCTGGGCGAGGGCGCCTGCACGCTGATCCTGGAAGACCTGGAACACGCGCAGGCGCGCGGCGCCACCATCCTTGCCGAGGTGGTCGGCTACGGCACCAACAGCGATGGCCAGCACGTCACCCAGCCCAGCGCCGACACCATGGCCCAGGCCATGCGCCTGGCATTGGAGGACGCCGGCCTGGACGCGGCGCAGATCGACTACGTCAACGCCCATGGCACCGCCACCGACCACGGCGACATCGCCGAGACCCAGGCCACCGCACAGGTGTTCGGCAGCCGCGTGCCGATCAGCTCGCTGAAGAGCTACGTCGGCCACATGCTGGGTGCCTGTGGCGCGTTCGAGGCCTGGGTGAGCATCCAGATGATGCGTGCCGGCTGGTTCGCGCCCACCCTGAACCTGGCCGCGGTCGACCCGCGCTGTGGCCAGCTCGACTTCATCACCGGGCAGGGCCGCGAACTGCAGGCCGAGTACGTGATGAGCAACAACTTCGCCTTCGGCGGCATCAACACCTCGCTGGTGTTCCGCCGCTGGAGCGAGTGATCCACTGCGCCAACACACCGTTCCCGTTACCCCCGCACCCTCGACAAGGAGATGTTCCGATGCGCCGCACTCTCATGATCGCCACGGCTACCGCGCTGCTGGCCCTGACTTCCACCGCTTCCGCCCGCGACACGCGTGTCGAACAGTCCCTGCAGGAACTGGTCAATTCGCAGGCCGCCAAGGACGCCGGCATCGACGGCAGCGTGCGTTTCTATCTGGCCGGCCAGCCGGTCAGCGTGCAGCAGCGCCTGGGCGAAGACGTGACCAACAAGAAGACCAACGCCGCCAACAAGAGCGATGCCGAGGCCTGCCGCTGGGTTGCGCTGTCGGCACTGCGCGCGCTGCAGGACGGTGCCAAGTCGCGCGGCGCCAACGCCGTGGTCGACATCGTCAGCTATTACAAGAAGAACGAGTTCAAGAGCAGCACCAACTACGAGTGCTACGCCGGTGCCATCCTCGCGGGTGTCGCGCTGAAGGGCACTTACGCCAAGGTCAAGTAAGCGCCCGTGTGGCGGCGGCGCAGCCTGAACGTCGCCGCCACATTGCTGAACCCCACAGGCGAAACGCCGCCGATCGCGCCGCCATCGTCGGCTGACGGCTTTCCCCGGTGTCGGCTTTCCGACACAATCATGGCTCTTCCCGGGTTATCGTCCCGCGGACATGCACGCCTACGTCTATAAAAGCCAACTCAAGCCGGACACCTACGTCTACGTTCCCCGACGCGATGATTTCAGCGCGCTGCCCGCGCCGCTGCTCACCTCGCTGGGGACGCTCGCCTTCGTGCTGGAGGTGGTCCTGGATGCCCAGCGCCGCCTGGCGCAGGCTGACCCGGAAAAGGTCCGCAGCGAAATGAGCGAGCGCGGGTTCTACCTGCAGGTGCCGCCGTCGGTGGCCAGCCTGATGCCGCGCCACTATGACTGACGCCTCCCGTCCGCGCATTCTGTCAATTGCCCTCGCCGCGGGCGCGGTGCTGGCGCTGGGCGCCGCCGTGGGCGGCGTTCCGGGTGCGGTCCTTGCCGCACTGGCGCAGCCCGCGTTCGCGTTGGCGATATCGTGGTGGCGCCGCAGCCGCGCGCTGCTGCCGCTGAAGGTGGTCGCACGCCAGGACCTGCCGGCGCTGCTGGCATTGTGGGCAGCCGCCCCGCTGTTGCTGGCGCTGCTGCTGGCCTGGCCGCTCGCAGCGCTGCGTGACAGCGGCAGCCTGGCGGCAGTGCTTGGCCTGAGCGTACTGGTCAGTGCCGGCCTGCTGGCGGCCTGGCGCACCTGGCCATTGTGGAACGATGTCGAACGCTTGGATGGCAGCCTGGCCCAGCACTGGCAGGCGCTGGCGGGGCGCGACCTGACTGCTTGGCGTGGCCTCGGCGTGGCCGCGCTGGTCATTGCGCTGGCCGCGCTGGTGGTGCTGCCGGCCTGGCCGGGCCTGTTGCCGGAAAGCGCGCGCTGGCCCGCCGCGCTGGCGGTCGTACTGCTGTCGCCGGTGCTGCACCTGCTGCTGCAGCGGGTCGCGCCTGCGCCGCTGGTGTCGTTGCGCTCCAGCCCGTTGGTGGCGTCCAGCGCTGAACCCGAACCGATGTTCGCAGCGGCGGCCGACGCCCTGCCGCTGGAGGCGATGGCGCCGCAGGAACTGACACCGGCGCTGTATGAAGCCGCCCGCCAGGGCCGCATCGACCGGGGCCTGCAGCTGCTGCAGGCCGGTGCCGATCCGTATGCGCTGCCGGACCCGAACTGGCGTGACCAGCGCAGCCTGGCGGTGCTGGCCGCGGTGCTGCCGGACCTGCGCCTGCTGCGCGAACTGATTGCCCGCGGCGTCGATGTGAATGCGCCGCACCGGGGCATGACCCCGCTGCTGGCGGCGACCCGCGACAGCTGGCATGGCCGCCCCGAAGCGGTGATGACCCTGCTCGCCAACGGCGCCGACTCGCGTGCCACCGACAGTGATGGCAACACCCCGCTGCACCATGCCGCACGCAGTTCCGACCCGGGCGTGGCCGCGCTGCTGCGCGATGCCGCTGCCGAAGTCGATGCGCTGAACCGTGATGGCTGGTCGCCGCTGGCGGTGGCCTGCCAGGTGGGCAACTGGCGTCTGGCCCGCTTCCTGCTCGAACGCGGTGCACGCTGCGAACCGGCCGATGGCACCCCGGTGCTGCTGGCCGCCGCCGCCACCGAGGATGACGATCCGGCGGGCGTGCAGCTGCTGCTCAAGCACAAGGCACGGGCCGACGCCCGCGATCGCCAGCGCCGCAGTGCGTTGCATGAGGCGGCCCTGGCCGGCCATGTCGAGATCATCGGCGTGCTGCTCGGCGCGGGCGCCAATCTGGAGGCGCGCGATGCACTGGGGCGTACGCCGTGGCTGGAAGCGGCCCGTGCCGGTCGCGCCGCCGTGATCGAGCACCTGCTGCCGCACAAGCCGGACCTGGTCGCGGTGGACGGCGAAGGCCGCAATGCGGTGCAGCTGGCGGCGATGGCCGAGGATGTCTCGCCGCTGCTGATCAAGCGCCTGGTCGAACTGGGCATCGCGGCCGATGCCACCGATCCGGTCGGCCGCCGTGCGGTGGACTACGCCGCCGAGGCCGGCCGCTGGGCGATCGTAGCCCTGCTGGACCCGTCCTATCCGTTGCCGGCCGCGGTCAGTGATGGCCTGGCCGATCGTGGCGAAGCAGCCAGTGCCAGCGGCCTGCTGCCGGACCGTCCGCCGCTGACCCTGCTGCGCGAGGCTCTGGGCTTCGGCAACACCGACGGCATGGCGGCGCTGGCCAGGCTGTGCCAGCCGGAGGAACTGGGCGGGCTGCTGCTCGATCCGGAGTTGGCGCTGGAACCGCGTGCGGTGGACTGGCTGCTGGGCCACGGCGCCGATCCCTATGTGCGTGATGCCTGCTCCGACACGCCGATGTTCGCGCTGTTGTCGCGCGGCATCGATGCGGTGCCGGCGTTGCAGGTGATGCTGCAGCGTGGCCTGTCGCCGGCCGGCCGCGGTGGCCTGGCGCGCTTCCTTGCTGCCTGCGCACAGCACGACCAGGCCGCGCGTGGCCTGGAACAGCTGGCACTGGAACTGCTTGAGCGTGGCGCCGATCCGTTCGCCGCCTCGCCGGCGGGCGATCCGCCGCTGTCGCTGGCGGTGCGCCTGGGGTGGCTGCGGCTGCAGCAGGCCCTGCTCAAGGCCGGCGTTGATCGCGAAGCACGCGACAGCCACGGCATGACCGCACTGCACCTGGCCACCGCATTGGCCCGCGAAGGCGCGCTTAAGCTGCTGGTGCAGCATGGTGCCTCGCCGGAAGCACGTGCCGCCGACGGCCAGACACCGCTGGGCGTGGCGCTGTCGATCGGTCGCCGCGATCTGGCCGACTGGCTCGATTGGCGGGTGTGGCCGTTGCCGCGCCGCACCCTGCGCGAGGCCGATCTGCCGGCCGCCGCAATGGCCGGTGACGTCGATGCAGTGCGCCGCCTGATCGATCTGGGCTTCGCCGTCGACGCCGTCGACGCACAGGGCTGCACCGCGCTGCTGCGTGCTGCCGGTGGCGGCCACCTGGCGGTAACCGACCTGCTGCTGGCGCGCGGCGCCGATCCGCAGCACGCGGCGGCCAGTGGCGCGACGCCGCTGTCGGCGGCGGTCAGCATGCGCCAGGTGGACATCGTTTCGGCCCTGCTCGACGCTGGCGCCAAGCTGGAACACCGCCTGCCGGGTGGCGTGACGGTGCTGATGCTGGCCTCCGCGCTGGGCCTTCCGGACATCGTCGCGCGCCTGCTCACGGCGGGTGCCGACGTGCATGCCGGTGACGCGCAGCAGCTGGGTCCGCTGCACTGTGCCGCGCTGTACGGTTTCAGTGCCCGCGACCGCTCGCGCCTGCTGGCGCTGCTCGACACCCTGCTGCTGGCCGGTGCCGAACCGGACCAGGCCGCCGCTGGTTCTGTCACGCCGCTGCTGCTGCTGCTGGGCGCGCGCGCCGAGCCGGGTACCGCCTGCGACGAGCAGGTGGTGATGGCCGCAGTGGAGCGCCTGCTGGACGAGGACGTAAGCCTGGATGTACGCGACCCGCGTGGCTTCGGCCCGCTGCATCTGGCCGCGCTGCATGGCCTGCCGCTGCTGGTGCAGCGCCTGCTGCGCGCCGGCGCCGATCCTGAAGCGCGCGACAGCCTCAACCGCAGCCCGCGCGAGATCGCGGTGATGCGTGGCTTCATCGACGTGGCCGGCGAGTTCGAGCCGCGCGTGCCGGGCGTTTCCTCGATGGCGCGGTTCCTGCGCGACAACGGCTGAAAGGCCGGGGTCGGATCCCTTTCCAACGGAAAGGGCTCTGACCCTGCCCCCGCCGGAGCCACTGTGTCGACCAAGGTCGCCAGGATGCTTTCAGTAGATCCACGTCATGCGTGGATGATCATGCCCGGAAGCCAAAGCATCCACGCATGGCGTGGATCTACTTTTCGTCCCTTTCCGCGTCGGCTTCGAACAGGTGCATCAGGTCGTTGCGCGCATCACGCGAGGTCTGGATCACCGCGGCCTCGTCGTCGTACACCAGGTACTGGTCACGCAGCAGCTGCTCATCATGCTCACGGAAGCGCTGCACATGGCGTTCGGCCACGTCTGGTGCCACGCCCAGCGCCGTCAGCACGCGCCCGCTCATCTCCAGGCTGGTGCCGAACACTTCGCGGAACGGCTCGGCCGACATGTCCATCAGGCGCCACGCATGCTGGCGGTTGCGCGCTCGCGCCAGCACCTTCGCGTCCGGGTACAGCCGGCGCACCATGCGCACCGCGCGCAGGTTGGTCTCCGGGTCGTCCACGGTGATGACGAACACATCGATGTGCTCGCCACCCGCTGCACGCAGCATCTCCGGGCGGGTCGGGTCGCCGTAGTACAGCTGGTTGCCGAAGCGGCGCAGGTCGGCCACCGTGTCCGGGTTCGCCTCCAGCGCCACGAACGGCACCTTCTGTGCGGTCAGCAGGCGTGCGATCACCTGGCCGAAGCGGCCCATGCCGGCGATCAGCACCTTGGGCCGGTTGTCCGGTACCACCTTGTCGGCCTCGGCGGTCCCGCGCGGTGGAGCCTTCTCCTGGCCGAGCAGCTTGAGCAGCGCGATCATCAGCAGTGGCGTGATCGCCATCGACAGGCCGACGATCGCCACCAGCCGATCGTGATTGGCGTTGCCCAGCAGGTGCGCGCGCTGCGCTTCGTTGAACACCACGAAGGCGAACTCGCCCCCCAGCCACAGCACGCTGCCCAGCAGCAGCGACTGCCGCGGACTGAGCTTTGCAATACGGCCAATCACATACAGCAGGCTGAACTTGACCACCAGCAGGATCGCCACGCCGGCTGCGATCAGCCACGGCTCTGCGGCGATGCGGTCGAGATCGATGCCCATGCCCACCGCGATGAAGAACAGCCCCAGCAGCAGGCCCTTGAACGGCTCGATCTGCGCTTCCAGTTCGTGCCGGAACTCCGAATCGGACAGCAGCACCCCAGCCAGGAACGCGCCCAGGCTGGGGCTGAGGCCCGCTTCCTGCATGAACCAGGCAGTGCCCAGCACCACCAGCAGGGCGGTGGCGGTGAACACTTCCGGGCTGCGGGTGCGCGCGATGATGCTGAACACCTTGCGCAGCACCGGTCGCCCGCACAGGATCACCACGGCCAGCGCGCCGAGGGCCACGGCGGCGTCTTCCCAGCGCAGGGTCTCGTTCTTCGCTCCGCCCAGCAGCGGGATGGCCGCCAGCAGCGGGATCGCGATCAGGTCCTGGAACAGCAGGATGGCAAAACCCAGCCGGCCATGGTCGCTGTTGATCGCCTTGTGCTCGGACAGCAGCTGCAGGCCTACCGCGGTGGATGACAGCGCCAGCGCAACACCGACCACCAGCGCACTCTTCCACTGGAAGTGGTCGAGCAGCAGCAGGCCGCCCAGCACCAGCCCGGACATCGCCACCTGCGCCGCGCCCGCGCCGAACACCGAGCGCCGCATCACCTTCAGGCGTGCCGGCGACAGCTCCAGGCCGATCACGAACAGCAGCATCACCACGCCGATCTCGGCCGCGCCGAGGATGCGGTCGGCGTCCTGCACGAAGCCCAGCCCGTCCGGGCCCAGCACCACGCCGGCCGCCAGGTAGCCCAGCACCGCGCCGAAGCCGAACTTCTTGAACACCGGCACGGCAATGACCGCCGCCAGCAGCAGCACCAGGGCCAGTTCCAGACCGCCGCTATGCATGGGAATACCTGGTCATCGGGGAAGCCCGCAGTGCGTCCGTTCGGGTGGGGAAAGCGTGGCGAGCGCCACCCGGCCATTATGCGCGCCGGTTGGTTTATGCACGAGAACAACCGGCCGGCAGGCGCCCGGCGCAGGGATGCCGGGTTGACCTGCATGGCCCGCGGGTCCAGACTGCCCGCCGCTGGCGGCGCACCGCCGGCACGCGCATTCCGGAGTCCCCAACCCATGTCCAGCGACAGTAGAAGTCGACCTCGTTCGACGCCAGCGATGGCCACCGCCTGACATCGGGACGGTTTGCCTGCGTTGGCGTTGCGCGAGGTCGCACCCCCACAAGGCAAAACCGATGAACCAGAAGCAATTGCTGCGCCCGGTGGCCGATGCCGCCGCATTGGCCGCACCGCTGGCGAACTACAACACCGCCGATGCGGTGGAATTCCTCAACACATTGGAACTGGCCCGCGCCGCGGAAACGCTGGCCGCGCTGCCGTTGCCGCGTGCAGTGAAGATGCTGGAAGCGCCGGAGCTGCACCGCAGCGGTGAGCTGGTGGCCGCGCTGCCGCCGGCACGCGCCGCTGCCCTGCTCGGGCTGATGGCTGACGACCGCGCCACCGACATCGTCCATGAGCTGGATGAGGAAGAACGCGCGCGGCTGATCCCGCTGCTGGGCACCGACGCCCGCCAAGTCATCCAGAAGCTGCTGAGCTACCCGCCGAACACCGCCGGCGCGCTGATGACCACCGAATACGTGGCAGTGCCCGCCAGCTGGACCGTGGCGCAGACCCTGCAGCACATCCGCCAGGTCGAGCGCACGCGTGAAACGGTGTACGCGATCTACGTGCTGGAGCCGGCCACCCAGCAGTTACAGCAGGTGGTGACCATGCGCCGGCTGATCACCGGCCTGCCCGAGGAATCGATCCTGGACGTGGCCCAGGTCAATCCGCCGGTGACGGTGGACGCGCTGATGGACCAGGAAGAAGTCGCGCGTCTGATCCGCCGCCACGACCTGCTGGCGATCCCGGTGGTCGATGCGCAGCAGCAGATGCTGGGCATCGTCACCGTGGACGACGTGCTCGACGCGCTGATCGAGGAATCCACCGAGGACGCGCACAAGTTCGGCGGCATGGAAGCCTTGGACAAGCCGTACATGCAGATCGGCTTCTTCGAGATGCTGCGCAAACGCGCCGGTTGGCTGAGCGTGCTGTTCCTGGGCGAGATGCTGACCGCCAGCGCGATGCAGCACTACGAGGACGAACTGGCGCGGGCGGTGGTGCTGACCCTGTTCATTCCGCTGATCATGAGCTCGGGTGGCAACTCCGGCTCGCAGGCCACGTCGCTGCTGATCCGCAGCCTGGCGCTGCGCGAACTGCGCCTGCGCGACTGGTGGAAGGTGGCCATCCGCGAGATCCCGACCGGCATGGTGCTGGGTGCCATCCTCGGCTGCCTGGCGATCGTGCGCATCGTGATCTGGCAGCTGGGTGGCCTGCATGACTACGGCGAGCACTGGATCCT
Organism: Stenotrophomonas sp. YJH_SMC_32; assembly: GCF_059369975.1. Classification (NCBI taxonomy): domain Bacteria; kingdom Pseudomonadati; phylum Pseudomonadota; class Gammaproteobacteria; order Lysobacterales; family Lysobacteraceae; genus Stenotrophomonas; species Stenotrophomonas sp. YJH_SMC_32. Next base: position 40,679 of record NZ_JCAFTE010000001.1, read on the forward strand.
GCTGGCGATCACCATCGGCGCCGCGCTGGTCGGCATCGTCACCTTTGGTTCGCTGTCCGGCTCGATGCTGCCCTTCGTCCTGAAGCGGCTCGGCTTCGACCCGGCCAGCGCCTCGGCCCCGTTCGTGGCCACCCTGGTGGATGTGACCGGCCTGGTGATCTATTTCAGCATCGCCGCGCTGATCCTGCACGGCACGCTGCTGTAACAAAACGTGCACGCCGGGGTCGGATCCCTTCGCGCAGCGAAGGGCTCTGACCCCGGATATCCGCAGCAGGGGTCGGATCCCTTTCCTGCGAAAAGGGATCCGACCCTTCCTCCGACCCCATCGCCACGGAATTTGGGTACCGTAGGCGCATGAGTACCTACCACCTGCAGTCCGTATTCCGTCCGCAGTCGGTCGCGGTGATCGGCGGCAGCCCGCGTGAGCGTTCGGCCGGCCGCGCAGTGATGCGCAACCTGCGCGGCACCGGCTTCCCCGGCAAGGTGGCGTGGATCAACCCGCGGCACGCCGAGATCGACGGCATCCGCACGGTCAAGCGCTTGAAGGACCTGGACTGGGTGCCCGACCTGGTGGTGATCACCGCGCCGGCGGCGATCGTGCCGCAGGTGGTGCGTACAGCTGCAGAGCGTGGTGTGCAGGCGGCGATCATCCTCACCGCGCACCTGGGCGAAGGCCCGGGTTCGTTGTCCGCACAGGTAGAGGCGGTGGCGCGCAAGCATGGCCTGCGCATCCTCGGGCCGCATTGCCTGGGCGTCATCGCGCCGCACGCGCGACTCAATGCCAGCATCGCCGCGCACTTCCCGCAGGCCGGCGACCTCGCGCTGATCTCCGAATCCTCGGCCATTGCCGCCGCGCTGGTGGAGTGGGGCGTGGCGCGCTCGGTGGGCTTCTCCGCCGTGGTTTCGCTGGGCGACACGATGGACGTCGACTTCGGCGACCTGCTCGACTACTTCGCCACGGACTACCGCACCCGCGCCATCCTGCTGTATGTCGAGCAGATCAAGGACGCGCGCAAGTTCATGTCGGCCGCGCGTGCCGCCGCCCGCGCCAAGCCGGTGGTGGTGGTGAAGTCCGGTCGCGCCGAGCGCGTGCAGCCGGGCAGCCGCGATACCCATGTGCAGGCCCTGGCGCGTGCCGATGATGTGTATGGTGCGGCCTTCAATCGTGCCGGCCTGCTGCGCGTGGGTGCGCTGGACGAACTGTTCACTGCTGCCGAATCGCTGGGGCGGCTGGGAACCTTTCCCGGTCGCCGCCTGGCCATTCTCAGCAATGGCGGCGGTGTCGGCCGCCTGGCCGTGGACCAACTGATCGCGCTGCGTGGCACGCTGGCCACCCTTTCCGACAGCACGGTGGAGAAGCTCGATGCGGTGCTGCCGCAGGGCTGGTCGCGCAGCAATCCGGTGGACATCGTGGTCGACGCCGATGGTGACCGCTATGCGTCGGCCATCGAAGCACTGCTGGCCGACAACGAGAACGATGCGGTGATGGTGGTCAACGTGCCAACCGCGTTTACCTCGTCCGCCGACGCGGCGCAGGCCCTCACCCGCACGCTCGGCCTGCGCCCGCGCCATCACCGCGACAAGCCGGTGTTCGCGGTGTGGCTGGGCAACGACGACCAGGCCACCGCCACGCTCAACGCAGCACGAGTGCCGACCTATCCGACCGAGGCCGAAGCAGTACGGGGCTTCCAGCACCTGGTGCGCTACCGCGAGGCACAGAACGCGTTGATGGAAACGCCGCCCAGCCTGCCGCAGGACTTCAGCGTCGACACGGCCACCGCGCGCGCACTGGTCGATGCCGCGCTGGCCAACGGCCAGCAGTGGCTGGACCCGCTGGCCACGCACGAGCTGCTCAAGGCCTACGGCATCCCGTCCGCGCCGGTGATGCATGCGCGCGATGCGCATGAGGCGATGGACCTGGCGCAGCCACTGCTGGAACGCGGTGCGTCCGTAGCGCTGAAGATCCTGTCGCCGGACATTCCGCACAAGTCCGAAGTGGACGGCGTGCGCCTGAATCTGTCCACGCTGCCGGCGGTGCAGAGCGCGGCCAACGCGATCCTGTCGCGTGCGCGCCAGCTGCGGCCGGATGCGCGCATCGATGGCCTGCTGGTACAGCCGACCATCGTCCGCCCGAAGGCGCGCGAACTGATTGTCGGCATCGCCGATGACGCGACGTTCGGCCCGGTGATCGTGGTCGGACGTGGCGGAACCGCCGTCGAAGTGATCAACGACAAGGCGCTGGCCCTGCCGCCGCTGGACCTGCGCCTGGCCCACGAGCTGATCGGCCAGACCCGCGCTTCGCGCATCCTCAAGGCCTACGGCGATGTGCCCGCCGCCGACGAGCGCGCACTGGCGCTGGCACTGGTCAAGCTGGCACAGCTGGCCGCCGACATTCCCGAAGTGCGTACGCTGGACATCAACCCGCTGCTGGTCGACGGCAAGGGCATCCTCGCCCTCGACGCGCGCGTGGCAGTGGCACCGTCGCGCATCCTGCACAAGGGCCGCGGGCATCCGCGCTTCTCGGTGTTCCCGTATCCGAAGGAGTGGGAGCGCACCATCGAACTGTCCGATGGCGGCCGCGCGTTCGTCCGCCCGGTGCGACCGGAAGACGATGCGCTGTTCCGCGCGTTCTTCGCCCGCGTCAGCGACGAAGACCTGCGCCTGCGCTTCTTCCAGTCGGTGAAGCACTTCAGCCACGAATTCATCGCGCGCCTGACCCAGCTCGACTACGCGCGCTCGATCGCGCTGGTAGCGATCGAACCGCGCAGCGGCGAGATGCTGGGCGCAGTGCGCCTGCACGCCGATGCCGATTACCACCGTGGCGAGTACGGCATCCTGATCCGCTCGGACCTGAAGGGCCACGGCATCGGCTGGCGGCTGATGGCGATCATGATCGAGTACGCGAAGTGGCTGGGCCTGGACGTGGTCGAAGGCCAGGTGCTGCGCGAAAACAGCACCATGCTGGCGATGTGCCAGAGCCTGGGATTCAAGACCAGGCTGGACCCGGACGACCCGACGGTGATGATGGTGACCTTGCCGGTGCAGCAGGTCGAGGTGCCCGACGTGCCGCCGGTGGCGTAATCCCTGTAGAGCCGAGCCTACGCTCGGCTGCTTTTGCGTACGCTTGGCGGCTGCATCACCGCACCGGCTCTACCACCACCGCCGTGCCATAGCACAGCACTTCGGTCAGCCCGGTCATCACATCGGTGGCGTCGTAGCGCATGCCGATGATCGCGTTGGCACCCAGCTGCCGCGCGTGCTTGACCATGTCGCGGTAGGTTTCCTCGCGAGCCTGTTCGCACAGCTCGGTGTAGATGGTGATGTTGCCACCGAAGAGCGTCTGGATACCGCCCAGGAAGTTGCCGACGATCGAACGCGAGCGCACGGTGATGCCGCGCACCACGCCGAGGTTGCGCACGACGCGATGGCCGGGCAGCTCGAAGGCGGTGGTGACCAGCGCATCGTCGAAGCGCAGCGCGGGTGGGGTGGGGGTGCCGCTGTTGTAGGGGTCTGCCATGGTCGCGTCCGTGTCGCTGCCTTCTGTAGAATCGAGCCATGCTCGACAGGCTGTGCTGCAGTCGAGCATGGCGCGACTCTACAACGCAATCGCCCGTTGCGGCATGGTTCCGTCACCGTGCTGGCGCGACAATATCCCCATGACCGACCGTATCCCCCTGTTGCTGCTGCCCGGCCTGCTCAACGATGCCGAGCTGTGGCGCGCGCAGCTGGCCGACCTGGCCGATATCGCCGACTGCACCGTGGGCGACCAGACCCGTGGCGAGACCCTGCAGGCGGTGGCCGAAGACGTGCTGGCGCAGGCACCGGAGCGCTTTGCGCTGGCCGGGTTCTCGCTGGGCGGCTTCGTGGCCCAGCAGATCCTGCGCATCGCGCCGGAGCGGGTGCTGCAGCTGGCGCTGATTGACACCTCGATCCACGCCGACTCGCCGGAGCGCGCCGAGCAGCGCCGCAGCCAGCGCGCCAGCGTGCGCCTGCCGGGGAAGTTCCACGGCTTCGGCGATGTGCTGATGCGCAGCTACATCGACGCCTCGCGTCTGGACGACTACGTGCTGGTGCAGCGCGTGCGCGACATGACCACCCGCCTGGGCGCGGAGGTGTTCCTGCGCCAGAGCGCACTGGAGCGCAGTGACGGCCATGATGTGCTGGCCGGTTACCGTGATCCGCTGTTGATCGTGTGTGGCGCCAACGACCGCATTACGCCACTCGCGGTGAGCGAGGAAATGCACGCGATGGTGCCGCACTCGCAGCTGGTGGTGGTGCCCGATTGCGGGCACCTGGCGCCGATGGAGAAACCGGACGAGGTCAGTGCGGCAATGCGTGGGTGGTTGTTGCAGGGCAGGGGATGATCCCCGCGTTCTGGTAGGTGCCGACCTTGGTCGGCACGGTGTTTCATCGATCGGTCAGACGTCTGCGCCGACCAGGGTCGGCGTCTACCAGAGCAGTTGCGCGCCGTCGTTGGAATCAATCCCAGGCCGGGGCGATGCCTTCCGGGTTGGCAAGGCGATGGCCGCGGTCGAGCTTGGCGATCTGTGCCATGTCTTCGTCGGTCAGGCGGATCGCTGCTGCCTCCAGGTTGCTGGCCAGGTTCTCGCGCTTGGTCGAGGACGGAATGACCGAGAAGCCCTGCTGCAGCGCCCAGGCCAGCGCGATCTGCGCCGGCGTGGCCTGGTGGCGGCCGGCAATGGCCTGGATCACCGGGTCCTTGATTACCTCGCCATAGGCCAGGCTCATGTAGGCGGTGATGTGGATGCCGTTGTCCTGCAGGAATTTCACCAGCAGGCGGTTCTGCAGGTACGGGTGGATCTCGATCTGGTTGGTGGCGATGGCGCCGGCACCCAGGATGCCGATCGCCTTGCGGGTCTGCGCGATGGTGAAGTTGGAGATGCCGATCTCCTTCGTCAGGCCCTGTGCCTTGGCCTCGGCCAGTGCGGTCAGGTACTCCTCCATCGGCACGTCGACCTTGCCGTTCGGCGACGGCCAGTGGATCAGTGTCAGGTCGACATGATCGGTGCGCAGCTTTTCCAGGCTGGTACGCAGGCTGGCCAGCAGCGCTTCGCGCTTGAACGCGGTGATCCAGACCTTGGTGGTCAGGTAGATCTCATCGCGCGGCACGCCGGAATCGGCGATGGCCTGGCCGACTTCGGCTTCGTTGCCGTAGATCTGCGCGGTATCGATGGCGCGGTAGCCGGCATCCAGCGCGTTGCGCACGGAATCGATCACGGTCTGGTCTTTGAGGCGGAAAGTGCCAAGACCGAAGGCGGGGACTGTCATGAGGGGCTCCAGCAGGGGGGAGGGAGACGGGAATATCCACGAAAGGGTAGGCCAGCGCCCGTGTGCATGCCGGCAACGGTGCATTGCACCACCGTGTACGACCACGAGGCCGCTGCGGGCCGCGGTGTGTGCGGACCGGTTTGTGGGTGCGGACCATTGGTCCGCACGGATTCCTGCCATCGCCCGACCAACGGCCGGGCGCCACCCGTGCGGCGGTGGATGCTGCCGGCCGCTGGCCGGCAACCGGATCACTCAGGCCGCGCGCGCCAACGCGTCCTTCGCTGTCGCCGTGGCCGACAGGTCGAACACATCCACCGCATCGATCAACCGGTTCGCCTGCTGTTCCAGGCTGCGCGCCGCGGCGCTGGCTTCTTCCACCAGCGCGGCGTTCTGCTGGGTGGTGCCGTCCATCTGGATCACCGTCTGGCTGACCTGTTCGATGCCTGCGCTCTGCTCCTGCGACGCCGCGGAGATCTCGGCCATGATGTCGGTCACGCGCTGCACCGAGGCGACGATCTCGGCCATGGTGTCACCGGCCTCGCGCACGCGCTGCGCACCCTCACCGACCTGTTCCACCGACGCCTCGATCAGCGATTTGATCTCCTTTGCCGCCGCCGCAGAGCGCTGCGCCAGGGTGCGCACTTCGCTGGCGACAACCGCGAATCCGCGGCCCTGCTCACCGGCGCGTGCCGCTTCCACCGCAGCGTTCAGCGCCAGGATGTTGGTCTGGAAGGCGATGCCATCGATCACGCTGATGATCTCGGCGATCTGCCGCGACGACGTTTCGATCGCACCCATGGTCGCCACCACCTGCCCGACCACGCTGCCACCGTGTGAGGCGACACTCTGTGCACCGATCGCCAGTTGGTTGGCCTGGCGCGCGTGCTCGGCATTCTGGCGCACGGTGGAGGTCAGCTCTTCCATGGATGCCGCGGTCTCTTCCAGATTGGCGGCCTGCTGTTCGGTGCGGCGCGACAGATCATTGTTGCCGGCGGCAATCTCTGCGGCAGCGGTATGGATGTTGCCGGAGGCATGCTTGATGTCGGTGACGATGGTTGCCAGCTGCGCGGCAGTGGTGTTGGCATCGCCGGCGATGCGCGCGAACACGCCCTGGAAATCGCCGTGCATGCGCGCGCCGAGGCGGCCGCCGGCGATGGCACGCAGCATGCTGGAGACCTCGCCCAGGTTCAGCTCGGTAGTCTGCATCAGGCGGTTGAGGCCCTCGACCATCGCATGGAAATCATGCTCGAAGCGCGCACTGTCGCCGCGCTGGCTGAAGTCACCGGCGGCCGCCGCTTCGGCCAGGCGGCGGATTTCGCCGTTGATCGCACCGAGGTTGTGCTTGACCGCATCCAGCGCTTCGGTGATCACTGCCTTCTCGCCGGGCAGGCGTTCCATGTCCTGGCTGAGGTCGCCGACGGCGTAGCGGCCCATGATCGAGATCGCGCGCATCTTCACCCGGATGTGTGCGTCGACCAGCGTGTTGCAGTCGGCCACCATGGTGCCGAACGCGCCGGGGAAGGCAGCGGCGTCCATGCGATGGCTGATGGTGCCGGCCTCGTGCGCCTGGGCCATCGCGGCCTGCGCATCCAGCACGCCGCGCAGCGTGGACTGCAACGCCTGCATCGCCTGGGCGAGGCGTCCGATCTCGTCGCGGCTGCGCACCTGCACCACGTGCTGCAGATCGCCGGCAGCCACTGCGCGTGCAGCGGCTTCCACCGCCAGTACCGGCTGCACCACGGCGCGCCGCAGCCACCAGGCCAGGCCGATCAGCAACAGCACCGCGGCCAGCACCGTCAGTGACGCGCACAGCAGCAGGGTCTGCCGCGCCTGCTGCGCACGTGCCGCCAGCGCCGCTTCGGCCACCTGCGTGGCATGCGCGCTCAGTGCATCCAGAGCGGTCGCCACCGCGCGATCCTTGCCGCGCACCAGGTTGTCGCCGGCGGCCGGATCGTAGCCGGCCGCGGCAAATGCCTGCAGCGCCGCGTGATAGTCCTGCTGCAGCTGCGCGTGCAGGCCAACGAACGCCTGCGCCAGTTCACGCGTGCGCGCGTCCGGGCTGGTCACCAGGCCCTTGGCCAGCCGTTCGACCAGGCGGCCTTCGTTGTCGAAAGCGTCCAGGTGGCGCTGACGCAACGCGTCGTCGTGGCCGCGGAGCAGCACGTTCTTCCATTCCTGCACCTGGCCGCGGAACTCACGCTGCAGGCGTTCGGCGTCGCGGCTGTGCGTGACTTCGGGCGGAACCTCGGTGGACAACTTGAACCAGGCGGAGGCCAGGCCGGCCAGCGCGCACAGCAGGACCACGGCCAAGCCAACAGACACCGCGCCGAGCAGCTTGGACTGCAGGCGCGGAGCACGGACAGACGCATTCATGGGGAAGCACTCTCGGGAAGGGGCATTGCGGTATCGACCCGCCAAGCTCCCGCTGAAGTGCGACGTAAAGCACATTAGCGTTTCGTTTAGTGATGTGAAGGAACTGTTTCATAGGACAAATGTGTCCGTATGGAACAAATGTGGACCCTGGACAGGGGATATAAATGTAACTAATGTAGTTACATGAAATCCGCGAACCCGCTCTCTGACGCTCTGCACGTGATGGCGCACCTGGTCGGCCAGGATGGCCCGCGCACCTCCGAGCAGCTGGCGTCCTGCCTGCCGACCCATCCGGTGGTGATCCGCCGCCTGCTGGCGCAGCTGCACAGGGCGGGCCTGGTTCGCAGCGCCCGTGGCCATGGCGGTGGCAGCCACCTGGCCCGTGATGCTGCAGCGATCACCCTGCATGACATCTATCTGGCCGTGGGCGCACCACCGCTGGTGCAGGTCGGCGCCCGCGATTCCGGCGGCGGCTGCCCGATCCAGCAGCTGGTCAACAGCGCTTTGCTGGAGGGTGCACGCGAAGCACAGCGCCTGCTCGAACAGCGCCTGCGGGCGACCACACTGGACAAGCTCGGCGCCGACTTCGCCCGCCACCTCGCCCATCACCGCTCCCTGGAAGGTCACCATGAATCCTGATGTGCTCATCGTCGGCGGCAGTTATGCCGGCATTGCTGCGGGCCTGATCCTGGCCCGTGCCCGCCGCCCGGTCACCGTCATCGACGCCGGTTTGCCGCGCAATCGTTTCGCCAGCCATTCGCACGGGGTGCTGGGGCTGGATGGCATCAGCGGTGCCGAGCTGCTGAAGGCCGCGCGCCAGCAGCTGCTGGACTACCCCAGCGTGCGCTGGGTGCATGCCGAGGCAGTGCAGGCCACCGCCGGCGCAGAGGGTGTGGAAGTGCGAACCGCCGATGGGCAGGTGCTCGCCGCGCGCAAGCTGCTGCTGGCAAGCGGTATCGCCGACCAGCTGCCGGAGCTGCCCGGGCTGGCCGAGCGCTGGGGCAGCACCGTGCTGCACTGCCCCTATTGCCACGGTTACGAAGTGGGCGGTGGCGCCATCGGGCTGCTTGGTGGGCATCCGATGTCCGCCAGCAAGGCGCCGCTCTTTGCCGACTGGGGCAATGTCACCTTCTTCAGCCAGGGCCTGCCGATCACCGATGAGGAACGGGCTGCCATGCAGCAGCGTGGCGTGCGGATCGAGACGTCGCCGGTGCTGGGCGTGCAGGGCGACCAGCCGACCTGGCTGGAAGTGGAGCTGGCCGATGGCCGCCGCATCGCCCAGCGTGCGCTGTTCGTGCCGGCCACCCAGGCGATGGCCACGCCGCTGGTGCAGCAGCTCGGCTGCGTGCTGGCCGAGAGCCCGTTGGGCGTGCTGATCGAGGTCGATGCGATGAAGCAGACCTCGGTGCCGAACGTGTATGCCGCAGGCGATGCGACCACGGTCGGCAACATCACGTTGGCCGCTGCCGAGGGCGTGCGGGCAGGTATCGGCGTGCACCACGCGCTGGTGGCCGAGGACAGCATGCCGCGCTGAATGTCCCGGGGTCAGATCCCTTTCGCAGAAAGGGATCTGACCCCCGACGCGACGTGCTGCTCTGGTAGCGGCCGACCTTGGCCGGCACCGCTCCATTACCCCTTCACGCACAACACCTGGCGCAGCGTGTGCACCACGTCGACCAGGTCCAACTGCGCGGCCATCACATCGTCGATCGACTTGTACGCGGCCGGTGACTCGTCCAGCACGCCGCTGTCCTTGCGGCATTCCACATGCGCGGTGGCCTCGCGATGCTGGGCCAGCGTGATCTGCTGGCGCGCGGCGCCACGGCTCATCACCCGGCCGGCACCGTGGCTGCAGCTGTTGAAGCTGTCCGCGTTGCCCTTGCCACGCACGATGTAACTGCGCGTGCCCATGCTGCCGGGAATGATGCCCAGCTCACCCTCGCGGGCACTGACGGCCCCCTTGCGCGTCACCAGCAGCTCCTGTCCGTGGTGCGTTTCCTTCTGCACGTAGTTGTGGTGGCAGTTCACTGCCATCGCCGCCAGCTGGAACTTCGGCAACCGGTGGCGCATCTCGGCCAGCACGCGCGACATCATCGCCTCGCGGTTCTGCCGGGCGTAGTCCTGTGCCCACGACACGGCTTCGACGTAGTCATCGAAAAGCGGCTCGCCTTCCATGAAGAACGCCAGGTCCTTGTCCGGCAGGTGGAAGCCCAGCACGCGCCGGGCCAGTTCCTCGCGCGCCTTCTCGATGAAGTAGGTACCGATCAGGTTGCCGGTACCGCGCGACCCGCTGTGCAGCATCACCCACACCGTATCCGTCTCGTCCAGGCACAGTTCGATGAAGTGGTTGCCGCCACCCAGCGTACCGAGCTGGCGGTCGAGCTTGTCGGTGCGGATCCTGCGGTGCCTGTCCTTGATCTTCTCCAGGCCGGCGGCCAGCCCGGACTGCACCAGCCGGGTGTGGATGCTGTCGGGCATGCGCTGATGCTCGCCGCCGCGCCCGTTGCCGACCGGGATGCTGCGCTCGATGCTGTTGCGCAGCTGCCGCAGGTCATCGGGCAGGTCGTTGGCGCGCAGCGTGGTGCGCACGGCCGCCATGCCGCAGCCGATGTCGACGCCGACCGCCGCCGGGATGATTGCACCGCGGGTCGGGATCACCGAGCCGACGGTCGCGCCCTTGCCCAGGTGCACGTCCGGCATCACCGCCACCCACGGCCCGACGAACGGGATCGCGGCGATGTTGCGCAGCTGCTCATGCGCCTGCGCCTCCAGTGGCACGCCGTTGACCCAGCCCTTGATCGGCGTGCTGCCCTCGGCATGCAGCCATTGATAATTGTATTGAGTGTCCATGTCTTCGTGTATGTCCTTGATGGGCCGGCGGCGCGTCCCTGCGCCACCGCGAGCCCCTACCTGATCGTCACCAGCTGCTTCAGCACGCCGTCCAGGCCGCCGAACACGGTGAGCTTGTCGATCTTCTCGGTGACCTTCTCCAGCGCCTCCAGCTCCTTCAGGCGCATCAACACCGGGTTGTCCTCGATCAGCTTTGCGGTGTTGAGCTGCGAACGGGTGGCATTGGCCTCCTCGCGGCGGCGGATCACGCTGGCCTGGGCCTGCTTCTCGGCCAGCACCACGCCGTTGAGAATCTCCTTCATCTCGCCCGGCAGGATCACGTCCTTGATGCCCACGCCAAGCAGACGTACACCGTGGCCCTCGATCGCGGCCTGCACATGGGCGGCGATCTCACCGTCCAGTGCCGCCTTGTCACCCAGCAGCTCGTCCAGGCTGCGCGCGGCAATCGCCTGGCGCAGGCCGAACTGCAGCTGACGATAGATGAACTCATCAGCATTGCTGAGCGAGCGGTGTGCGCGCACCGGGTCGACCACCTGCACGGTCGCGGCCAGGTTCACCCGCAGGGTCACCTTGTCGCGGCTGAGCAGCTCCTGGCCGGATACGTCCAGCGACCGCGCACGCAGCTCCACACGCTCCACCGACACGTTGCCGTTGAAGTTCCAGAACGCGTGCAGGCCGGCGTCCAGGGTCTGCCGCAGCGTGCCATCGATGAACAGCAGGCCCACCGACTCGCTCGGCACGGTGCTGATCACCGCCACACGCGGCAGCACGCCCAGCTGGCCCAGCCGCTGCTGCACGTCCGCCGGGACGCGCGGCTCGTCACCCAGTGCCATCACGCGCACCTGGGTGTCGACAGAACCGCGCCAGTACAGGCGGCGGCTGCCCGGCGGCAGCACTTCATCGATGCGGCCGTTGCGCAGCAACAGGCCGACCTCGCTGGCGCCGACGTTGGCCAGCACGAAGTGCGTGTCCAACCGCGCGCCCAGTGCCTCGATCAGGCTGTCCTGGTCGCTGCCGGTGTAGGCCGTGCCCTTCGATGCAGTGTGGATGTCCACGTGCGGGCGGCCGCCGAACGGCGACAGGCGGTGCACGCCGGGCAGCAGGATCTGCTGGAAACGACGGTTGCGATACACCAGGCCGCGCTCGCCGTCGCCGATCACGACCTTGATGGTCCAGAACATGGGAGTCTCTCCTTGTATGGCTCTGGTGGTTCGACCCGTTGCAGATGAATCGCCATGACCCGGGTCGATCAGGTCGTGGCGAGGCCGCCTGCACACCACGTGCAGGCAGCGGAAGAGGGCGGCCATCGGCGGACGGTCCGCGCGCGGAGCCTTCGGTGCACCGGCAGTGCTGCCATCGTCGTTCCCGGCAGGCAGCACCGGGGCGGAACGTGGCTGGCAGTGACGGCGGGCCGAGGCCCGGCGTGCGGTCCGTTGCCTTCCACGCCCCGCCCGAGGGCAGTGACCGTGGACGGCGACGATGGCCGCTGGGGCTTGCGCCCCGGGTGTTGCTTCAAGTCATGACGTGACAGGTCATGTGGTTGGAGTGGGAGTCGAACCCACGACAGACGGAATCAGGATCCGTTGCTCTACCCGACTGAGCTATCCAGTGGTGAACCGCGCGGAATCGAACCGCGTGCCGGCGAACCGGCGCCTGCCTCCAGCAGGCGATCCAGGCGATGGCATGTCCGCGACCTCCGGCATACGCCACGGCAACGCCGCGCGCACCAGCCCGTAGTTGAAACGGGACCGTTGGTAGTCGAGGGTGCAGGCCACCGACATTATCGGCGAGCGATAATGTTTGGTTGCGATGCAGATAATGTCCAGGCGTTGCCATGCACGCGGAGAAAATCCTCCGGCACGGCAGAAAAACCTGGATCAGTGAGCGGCGGGTCGCCGCGCGGGGTGCAGTTCTGGCATCGCGGGTCCTTGTGCCGACGCAAACGAAAACGCCCCCGGGACTTGCGTTCCGAGGGCGTCGTCAGGCCTCGGAGATCGGGGTGGCCGATCTCCGCAGGGCGGGCATCAGGCCGTTGTCAGCTGGTCTTCCTTGCCGAACGCACACGCCGGCCGGTCCATGCGCAGGCATGGCAGCAGTTTGGCGATGGCGACGGAATGCGCGTTCAAGGGAAGTTTCCAGTGGGTGTTGAAACGAGGTGCGCACGATAAACCACGATTTAGTCGCGCGCAACCATTTTGTTGAATTATTTCCTTCTTTACCGCGCGATGCCGGCCAGCGACCGGCACTACCTGACTGTGTCATGCCGGCCAGCGGCCGGCACTACCGGGTCTCATGATTCGGCGCTGGCGGCATCCAGCTGCGCGACATCCTGCACGCTCAGCGATACGTTCGCTGCGGCCAGCAGGTCGTGCAGCTGTTCGACGCTGGTGGCGCTGACGATCGGCGCAGTGATCGACGGCCGCGCGATCTGCCAGGCCAGTGCGATCTGCGCAGCGCTGGCGCTGTGCTTGCTGGCTACGTCATCCAGCGCCTGCAGGATGTCCAGGCCGCGCGGGTTCAGATAGCGCTTCACTACCGTCTCGCCACGTGCCGGACTCTTGGCCGCATCGGCCGGCGTGCGGTACTTGCCGCTGAGGAAGCCACTGGCCAGCGCGTAGTAGCCGATCACGCCGATCTGCTCGCGCTGCACCAGCGGTTCCAGTTCCTTTTCGTAGCCGGCGCGGTCGTACAGGTTGTACTCCGGCTGCAGGGTTTCGTAACGCGGCAACTTGTAGTCGGTGGACACCTTCAGCGCATCGGCCAGGCGCGTGGCGCTGTAGTTGGAAGCACCGATCGCACGCACCTTGCCGGCCTCGATCAGGCGGCCGAACGTGGCCAGCGTGGCTTCCAGCGGCGTCGACTCGTCATCCTCGTGGGCCTGGTACAGATCGATCACGTCGGTCTGCAGCCGGCGCAGCGAATCCTCGACCGCCGCATTGATGTTGTCCGGAGTCAGGCCGGGGCGTTCGGCCCACTTGGCCACCTTGGTCGCCAGCACCACCTTGTCGCGCTTGCCGCTGCGGGCGAACCACTTGCCGATCAGCGTTTCCGATTCCCCGCCCGAATTGCCCGGCACCCAGGCCGAGTAAACGTCGGCGGTGTCGACCAGGTTGAAGCCGGCATCGACGAAGGCATCGAGCAGGGCGAAGCTGGCCTTCTCATCGGCGCTCCAGCCGAACACGTTGCCACCGAAGGCGAGCGGACGTACATGCAGGCCGGAACGGCCCAGTTCGCGGGTTGCCGTCATGGGCACGGACTCCTTGGGGGAAGTGTTCCAGAATAGAACGCGATGTGTGACCGTGCTGCGGCGACGACCACAAAACAGTGTTCCGCGACGCGCACGCCGCTAACGTTTTGTGAACACCTGGGACGCTGCGACTGCTAGTCTCGCCGCATCTTCCGCTGGAGTCGTCCCGATGATGCCTGCTTCGTCCCTGCGTGGTTGCCGCCTGCTGCTTGCTTCGGCCCTGCTTGCTGCTGTTCCTGCGTTCGCCGCACCGGCCACGGTGGCACCGGCGAAGATCCAGGTCTTGCCGGCCATCGATGCGGCGGTAAAGGCGCCCACCCGCGATGCCAACAACGTCAAGCGCGATGGCTTCCGCCATCCGGCACAGACGCTGTCGTTCTTCAAGGTAGCGCCGGAAAAGACCGTCATCGAGATCACCCCCGGCAACGGCTGGTATTCGGAAATCCTGGCGCCGCTGCTGCATGACAAGGGCCGATACGTCGCCGCCGTGGTCGACCCAATGACCGTGCCCGAAGGCCGCGGCCGTGACTACCAGCAGCGCAGCCGCGACAGCCTGGAAAAGAAGTACGCCGGTGCACCCGCGCAGTTCGGAAAGACTGCCGTGGTCGCCTACGATCCGGCCAAGCCGGTGTTCGGCCCGGCCAATTCAGCCGATGTGGTGCTGACCTTCCGCAACGTGCACAACTGGCGCAAGGCCGGCCAGGCGCAGGCCATGTTCCAGGGCTTCTTCAACGTGCTCAAGCCGGGTGGCGTGCTGGGTGTGGTCGAGCATCGCGCCGAGGCCGACGTGGCCGACGACGATGACACCGGCTATGTCGGCCAGCAGCAGGTGATCGCAATGGCCGAGGCCGCCGGCTTCAAGCTGGACGCGCGCAGCGAGGTCAACGCCAACCCGCGCGACACCAAGGACCACCCCAACGGCGTGTGGACGCTGCCGCCGACCAACCAGCACGACAAGGCCGATGATGCGAAGTACCAGGCGATCGGTGAAAGCGACCGCATGACCCTGCGCTTCATCAAGCCGTAAGGGGGGCATGCGCTGACCCTGTAGAGCCGAGCCCACGCTCGGCTCATCGCGCGCAGCGCGACAGGGAACAACAGCAGCCGAGCATGGGCTCGGCTCTACAGGGACGTGGCGCGTGGCGCGGCGTGGGACAATGCCTTACCCGCCGCCCGCCATGCCTGCAATGCTGATCGCCTTCAACAAGCCCTTCAACGTGCTCTGCCAGTTCACCGACCGCAGCGTGCCGCCGCGGCCGACCCTGGCCGGGTTCGGCCTGCCGCCGCGCGTGTATGCCGCCGGCCGCCTGGACCATGACAGCGAGGGCCTGCTGCTGCTGACCGACAACGGCACGCTGGCGCACAAGCTCACCGACCCCAGGCACAAGGCCGACAAGACCTACTGGGTGCAGGTGGAAGGCACGCCCGGTGACGAGCAGCTGCAACAGCTGCGCGATGGCGTTGTGCTCAACGATGGACCGACCCTGCCGGCGAAGATCGAGCGCCTCGACCCGGCGCCGACGCTGTGGACGCGCGATCCGCCGGTACGTTTCCGCAAGACCGTGCCGGACAGCTGGCTGGCGATCACGATCCGCGAGGGCCGCAACCGCCAGGTGCGGCGGATGACTGCAGCGGTGAACCTGCCGACGTTGCGACTGGTGCGGGTGTCGATGGGACCGTACCGGCTGGAGGACCTGCAGCCCGGGCAGTGGCGGCAGATCGGTTGAAACAGAAAGGGCCGGATACCTCGCGGCATCCGGCCCTGGCTCGGGGTCAGATCCCTTCCGCAGGAAGGGCTCTGACCCGGTCGGTCACACTCACGCGTCGCTGCCGATATCGCTGTGCTCGTCCACGACGGTGTCGTTGCGGCGGTCACGCGCGCTGATGCGCTGCGCCTGCCCATTCACCACGTGGCCATTGGCGGCCTTCTTCTTCTGCTGCTTGCGGTACAGCGCATAGCCGAGCAGGCCAACACCCACCGCAGCAGCGGCCACGGCCACGGCCGGATTGCGGCGCACGAACTTGGTCGCGGCCTTGCCGCCGGTCTTCACTGCGCCGATGGCGGCGCCGGTCTTGATCCAGTCCGCATTGCGCAGGCTGCCACCGGCGCTCTTCAGGCCATCGCCGGCGGTGTGGGCCAGCTCCAGGGCGCGCTCCAGGGCGCGGTCGGTGATTACGGTCAGCTTGCTCATGCGGGGGTCCTTTGCCTCGGGTCGAAGTCCAGTGTCGCGCGTTGCCCGTAAACGGTATGTCAGCCGGGGACGCACGTGGTGTGACTCTACCGCAGCCATTCAGGATCAGGCAGGGTGGGGGCGGATCCCTTTCTTTTGGGAAAGGGCGCTGACCCCGGCGCGGTGTATGGGGTCAGAGCCCACTGCGATGCAATGGGATCCGACCCCGCCCTCAGGTTCCGCGCGGCTTTGCCCGGTGCGTGGCCGTGGCTGTCCACGGATCATCCGGCCATGGATGGCGCGGGTAACGGCCCTTCATTTCCTTTTTCACTTCGGCGTAGGTGTTTTCCCAGAAGTTGCGCAGGTCCTGGGTGACCTGCAGCGGGCGGCCGCCGGGGGAGAGCAGGTGCAGGGTCAGCGGCACGCGGCCATCGGCGATGCGCGGCGTGTCGGCCAGGCCGAACAGTTCCTGCAGTTTCACCGCCAGCACCGGCGGCAGCGGATCACCACTCTCGCTGTCCAACGCGTAGGTGATCGGCCGCTCCAGCCCGGACGGCACGGTGATGCGGGTCGGCGCATTGCGCTCAACCAGCTGCCGTTGTGACCATTCCAGCGGCGACTTCAGTGCCTCGCCGAAACTGGCCTCATCCAGCGCGTCCAGGCGGCTCTTGCCGGCGAACGCGGGTTGCAGCCACTGCGCGCGCGTGGCCAGCAGGGCGTTGTCGCTGCAGTCGGGCAGGCCGAGCTCCGGCATCCAGCGCCGCAGCGATTCGACCCGTGCCTGCCACTGGCGCAGGCCTTCGGTCCACGGCAAGGCGTGCAGGCCGAGTTCGGCTACCGCATCGGTCAGCGCCTGCGCGGCATGCTGCGGATCGACCCGCCCGGCCGAGCGGCTGTCGAGCACGATGCGGTCGAAACGGGTCTCGCGCAGCGCCACCAGGGCGCGGCGTTCGCTGTCCCAACGCACTACGTCTTCGGTGACGAAGCGCTCCGGCCACGC
The DNA here is from genome assembly GCF_059369975.1 of Stenotrophomonas sp. YJH_SMC_32. NCBI lineage: Bacteria > Pseudomonadati > Pseudomonadota > Gammaproteobacteria > Lysobacterales > Lysobacteraceae > Stenotrophomonas > Stenotrophomonas sp. YJH_SMC_32. The sequence goes on from NZ_JCAFTE010000001.1 coordinate 57,609, forward strand.
CTTGCGCAGAGCACTTTCATCCACCGGTGCGGCACGTAGCAACAACGCATCGCGCGCTTCGAAGCGCAGTTCGCTGGCCACCAGCCAGGGCTCGCCGCGCAGGTCGCTCAGTTCGTGCAGGCGCGCGCTGCGGCCATTGGCCAGCAGGTAGCGCAGAGGATCGCTGGGATGCTGGAAGCCAATTCGATCGGGAAAGGCATGAGCGAGCAGGTCGCCCAGCTCATGGGCCTCGATGCTGGCCGGCGGCGTGGCTTCGCAGCGCAGGCGGCGACGCCACTGCTTGGCGGCGGCATCGATCGCGGCCAGCCCGCTGCGGTTGGCATCGCCCGGTGTGCGGCCATTGCGGAACGCGGCCAGTGCGCGCCAGCGGGCCGCCAGGGCGTCGCCGCCCTGGCGCAACGGGTCGCGCGCCTCCAGCAGCGCGGCCAGGTCGGCAGCCAGCGCCTGGGCGCGGGCATCGGGCGCTGCCAGCAGCATCGCCGCCATCCGTGGATGCGTGCCCAGCGCCAGCACACGCCGGCCCAGTTCGGTGATCGCGCCACTGCTGGACAGGGCGCCGAGCCGCTGCAGCAGTTCGCGCGCCGCGCCCATCGGACCCGCCGGGGGCGGATCGAGGAAGCGCAGATCGCTGCTGCCCCAGGCCGCCAGTTCCAGTGCCAGTCCGGCCAGTTCCACCTGGTCGATTTCGGCGCGGCGCTGCGGTTCCAGCCGCTGCGACTGTGGCCACAGCCGCCAGGCCACGCCCTCGGCGACGCGGCCGGCGCGGCCCGCGCGCTGGTCGGCCGATGCCTGCGCGATGGCCACCACGTCCAGCCGGGTGAAACCACTGTTGGGGTCGTAGCGCGGTTCGCGTGCCTGGCCGCTGTCGATCACCACGCGCACGCCGGGCAACGTCACCGACGACTCGGCGACGTTGGTCGCCAGCACCACGCGCCGGCGGCCATCGCTGGCCACCTGAAGTACGCGCGCCTGTTGTTCCACGGGCAGTTCACCGTGCAGCGCCAGGACCTCGACATCGCCATTGAGCGATTCCTGCAGGCCCGCCTGCACCCGCGCGATCTCGCGCTGGCCGGGCAGGAACACCAGCAGGTCACCGGGGTGCTCGGCCAGGGCCTGCTGCACCGCGCGGCGCACCTGCAGTTCCAGCGCCTCATCGCGGCGCGCCGGGAAATGGCTGATCGCCACCGGGTAGCTGCGGCCCTCGCTGCTCAGCCGCGGCGCATCGAGAAAACGTGCCAGCCGCTCGCCGTCCAGCGTGGCCGACATCACCACCAGGCGCAGGTCATCGCGCAGCTGCGCCTGCACATCCAGCGCCAGCGCCAGGCCGAGGTCGCCGCTGAGATGGCGCTCGTGGAATTCGTCGAACAGGATCGCACCGACCTCTTCCAGCATCGGGTCGTCCTGCAGCATGCGGGTCAGGATGCCTTCGGTGACGACCTCGATGCGCGTGCGCGCCGAAACCTTGTTTTCGAAGCGGATGCGGTAGCCGACCGTGCCACCGACCTCCTCGCCCAGCTGCCGCGCCATGAACAGCGCGGCGCTGCGGGCGGCGACCCGCCGTGGTTCCAGCAGGATGATCTTGCGGCGCTGCAGCCACGGTGCGTCGAGCAGTGCCAGTGGCACCTGGGTGGTCTTGCCGGCACCGGGCGGGGCCTCCAGCACCAGTCGCGACTGTGTGGCCAGGTGTTGCTGGATCTGCGGCAACAGCGGGGAAATCGGGAAGAGCGGGGCGGTCATGTGCAAAGGATAAGGGGGCACGGCGGGCGCAGGTACAATGCGCGGGCACTTTTCCCCCGCGATGACCATGCACCTGATCGATATCGGCGCCAACCTGACCCACGACTCCTTCGACCGCGACCGCGATGCCGTGCTGGACCGCGCGCGCCAGGCCGGCGTGGTGCAGATGGTCATCACCGGCGCCAGCCGCGAGCACTCGCCGTTGGCCCTGCAGTTGGCCCAGCAGCACCCCGGCTTCCTGTACGCCACCGCCGGCGTGCACCCGCACCACGCGGTGGAATACACCGAGGAATGCGATGCCGAGATGCGCGCGCTGCACGCGCATCCGGAAGTGGTGGCGGTGGGGGAGTGCGGGCTGGACTACTTCCGTGACTTCTCGCCGCGCCCGGCGCAGCACCGCGCGTTCGAGCGCCAGCTGCAGCTGGCCGCGGACAACGGCAAGCCGCTGTTCCTGCACCAGCGCGACGCGCATGCCGACTTCATGGCACAGATGAAGAACTTCGAAGGTCGCATCGGCCCGGCGGTGGTGCATTGCTTCACCGGCGAACGCGATGAGCTGTTCGATTACCTGGACCAGGACTGGTACATCGGCATCACCGGTTGGCTGTGCGACGAACGCCGTGGCGCGCACCTGCGCGAACTGGTGAAGAACATCCCGGCCAACCGCCTGATGATCGAGACCGACGCGCCGTACCTGCTGCCGCGCACGCTGAAGCCGATGCCGAAGGACCGGCGCAACGAGCCGATGTTCCTGTCGCACATCGTGGAAGAGCTGGCACGTGACCGTGGCGAGGACGTTGCGGTGACCGCGGCCAATGCCACGGCGGCCGCCCGCGCGTTCTTCCGCCTGCCCGACGCGGGTTGATGGTAGTGCCGGCCGCTGGCCGGCAGCACATCTTGATTGCCGGCCAGCGGCCGGCACTACCGAAGCAGGTCGCGCAGGCCCTCACGGTAGCTGGGGAACCTCGGCTCCCAGCCCAATGCTTCACGCGTGCCACGGCTGTCGATGCGCTTGTTGCTCTCGTAGAAGCGCCGCAGCGTCGGGCTCAGTGCCGGGTCATCCCAGGCCACGGCGGGCGGCAGCGCAAACCCGCCCAGCTTCGCGGCGAAGGCCAGCACATCCTGCGGCGGTGCAGGCTCGTCGTCGCTGGGCAGGTAGAGACCCTGCCGGGCCGGTCGCCGCATTGCGGCGATGATGACGGTTGCCAGGTCATCCACGTGCAGTCGGTTGAACACCTGGCCCGGGCGAACCACGTGGCGCGCACGCCCCTGCGCCAACTGCACCAGCGCATTGCGACCCGGCCCGTACAGGCCGGGCAGGCGGAACACCGCCGAGGCGATGCTGCGTTGTCCGGCCAGTGCACGCCACTGTGCTTCCGCGAGCAGGCGCTGCACACCAGCCGCTTCAGTGGCGTCGGCCGCGCTGCGCTCGTCGATCCAACCGCCGGCGCGGTCGGCATACACCGAGGTCGACGACAGATAGCCGACCCAGCGCAATGCCGGGCTGGCCTGCAGCGCGGGCAGCAGCAGGCGCAGTGCCGGGTCGCCCTCCGCGTCGGGCGGCACGCTGCACAGCACGGCATCGGCCTGCGCGATCTCATCGAGCAGGGCAGGCGACGGTGGCGTGTCGGCGTGCAGCTGATGCCGTGGCAGGCCATCGTCCGGCGCGAACGAGGGATCGCGCACCGTGCCGGCCACGCCTACGCCGTGCGCCTGCAGCTGCGCGGCCAGCACGCGTCCGCTCCAGCCCAGCCCGAGAATCAGTACCCGCGCGGGCAATGGGCTGGCCTGCAAGGCGGGACTCACGCGACCCGCAGTGCCTGGTAGGCCTGCAGGCTGCTGTAGGCAACCTGCAGCAGCAGGGCTTCCTGATCAGCCCTGCGCGCACGCACCAGCATGTCGCCAACAATCTGTTCGGCCTCCACCTGCTGGCCGGCCTCCAGATCACGCAGCATCGAGGCCTTCAACGCCGAGCCGGCCTGGGTCAGCGTGCCGCGCGCAGTGTCCTGCGCTGCCTCCGGAACCGGTTCACCGGCGGCTTCGGCGATGGCCAGGCACTCGTCGTAAAGGCCACGTACGATCGCCTCGCCATCATCGGTGGCGACGATGGTGCCGATATCCGCACGCAGCAGGCAGGTGGCTGCGGCCAGCGCGGTCAGGAAGGTGTACTTGATCCAATGTTCCTGGCCGATGCGCTCGCTGGCCAGGTGATCAAGGTTGGCCTTCGCGCAGACCGCAGCGAAGGCGCGCACGCGCGCGGAGATCGCGCCGCCGTCGCGCTCGCCGAAGGTGAGCTTGGCCGGCTTGCCCAGATGCAGCACCGCGCCATCGGGTGCCTTGGTGGCGCTGATGAAGCACAGGCCGCCGAGCACCGCGTCGCGGCCAAAGCGCAGATCCAGTGCGTTGTAGTGGTGCAGGCCGTTGAGGATCGGCAGCACGGTGGTGTTCGCGCCGACTGCCGGGGCGATGGCATCGATCGAACTGTCCAGGTCGTAGGCCTTGCAGCTGAGGATGACCAGGTCGAAGGGCTTCTGCGCGGCCAGTGCGGGCAGTGCATCAGCCGTGACGTGCTGAACCGGGAAACGCGCATCACCCAGTGGGCTGCGGATGACCAGGCCATCATGGTCCAGCTGCGCGGCGCGCGCGGGGCGCACGAGGAAGGTCACGTCCACGCCGGCCTGGGCCAGGCGGCCACCGAAGTAACCGCCGGTACCGCCGGCGCCGAGGATCAGGATGCGCATTGCACGTTCACCGTTTTCTGGGGGGAATCAGAACTGCGATTGTGCCGGAGATTGCAGGCAAAAAAGAGCCGAGCATAGGCTCGGCTCTACAGACTGCTGCATCCACGCATGGCGTGGATCTGGTGTTGCCGGCCAGCGGCCGGCACTACCACGCAGGTCTCAGCTGCGCATGCCCACGCCACGGCGCAGCAGCCACAGGGCCAGCGCCGTCAGCACCACCACGAAACCGATCATCAGGCCGTAGGCCACCGGCAGCGGCACATCGCTGCTACCCAGCAGGCCATAGCGGAACGCGTTGACCATGTAGAAGATCGGGTTCGCGTGCGTGGCCGCTTCGGCCCAGCCCGGCAGCAGCTTCACCGAATAGAACACGCCACCCAGGTAGGTCAGCGGGGTCAGGATGAAGGTCGGCACGATCGCCACGTCATCGAACTTCTTCGCATACACCGCATTGATGAATCCGGCCAGCGAGAAGATCGTCGCGCCGAGGATCACCGTGGTCAGCATCACGATCGGATGCGGGATTCGCACCGGGGTAAAGAACATCGCGATGATCAGCACGATCACGCCGACCATCAGGCCGCGCAGCACGGCACCGGCCACGTAGCCCCACAGGATCACCCAGTTCGGCATCGGGCTGACCAGCAGTTCTTCGACGTGGCGGCCGAACTTGGCACCGAAGAACGAGGAACTGATGTTGCCGTAGCTGTTCTGGATCACGCTCATCATCACCAGGCCCGGCACGATGAACTGCATGTAGGTGTAGCCGCCCATGTCACCCACGCGCGACCCGATCAGGTTGCCGAAGATCAGGAAGTACAGGGTCATGGTGATCGCCGGCGGCACCAGGGTCTGGCCCCAGATGCGCATGATGCGGGCGACTTCGCGGCGCACGATGGTCATCAGCGCGATGCGGTTGCGCTGGCCGTCGGTCAGCTCGGTGGTGCTCATGCAGGCTTCTCCATGTTGCCGGTGAGGCGCACGAACAGCTCCTCCAGGCGGTTGCTCTTGGTACGCATCGAACGCACGCGGATGCCGGACTCGCTCAGCGTAGCGAACACGCGGTTGAGGTCCATCGCGCGTGGCATGTCGATGTCCAGCGTGTGCGGGTCCGGCGCGGTCAGCGTCGCGCCCTCGATCACCGGCAGCTGCGCCGGCAGGTCACCGTCGATGTCCAGCAGGAAGCCTTCCACGTCCAGCTTGGCCAGCAGGGTGCGCATCGGCCCCTGCTCGACGATCTGGCCATGGTTGATGATCGCCAGGTGGCGGCACAGGTACTCGGCTTCTTCCAGGTAGTGCGTGGTGAGGATGATCGTGGTGCCGGCAGCGTTGATCTCCTTCAGCACGCGCCACATGTCGCGGCGGATCTCGATGTCCACGCCGGCGGTCGGCTCATCCAGGATCAGCAGGCGCGGGCGGGTCATCATCGCGCGGGCGATCATCAGCCGGCGCTTCATGCCGCCGGACAGCGTGCGGCTCATCACCTGGGCCTTTTCCCACAGGTGCGCGCGCTTCAGCTCTTCCTCGGCGCGCTGCTCGGCTTCCTCGCGCGGCACGCCGTAGAACCCGGCGTAGTTCACCAGGATGTCGAAGGGCTTTTCGAACAGGTTGAAATTGATCTCCTGCGGCACCAGCCCGATCAGGCGCATGGTGGCGCTGCGGTTGCGCACCAGGTCGCTGCCGAACACTTCCACCTGGCCCTCGCTGAGGTTGACCAGGGAGCTGATGATGCCGATCAGGGTCGACTTGCCCGCCCCGTTGGGGCCGAGCAGGGCGAAGAAGTCGCCCGGGGCCACTTCCAGGGAAACGCCCTTCAGGGCCTGGGTGCCGTTGTCATAAGTCTTGCGCAGGTCGCGCACGCGCAGGGCGGGCGCCGTATCGTTCTGGGATGCCAAGCTCGAAGCCTTCGCGCCCATGGGCTGGCGCTGGAGAGGGGCGGGGAGGGGCTATTATAGAAGACCCCGAGGGCTTGCCCCGGCTACACACTGTCCCGAAAAGTCGTGCCTGTTCAATTCCCCCTCAAGCTGGTCGGCTGCCGCATGCTGGCCCCGACCGTCGGCCACTACCAGTTCGTGCGTGACGATGGGCAGCCTCTGGATTTCCAGCCCGGCCAGTTCATCCAGGTCCATTTCAGCTACGCCGACGGCACCGAAACCAAGCGCAGCTACTCGCTGGCGACCATCCACGACCATGCGCTGGGCCCGGGCGAGGCGGTGGACATCGCGGTCAGTTTCGTGCCCGGTGGCGCCGCCACGGCCCTGTTCGAGGCGCTGGAGCAGGGCAGCCAGATCAGTGCGTCCGGCCCCTATGGCCGGTTCTGCCTGAATCCCGGTGACCACAACGCCCGTTACCTGCTGATCGCCACCGGTACCGGCGTTACCCCGTACCGCTCGATGCTGCCGCTGCTGGAGAAGGCCATGGCCGAACGCGGCGTGCAGATCGTGCTGCTGCAGGGCGCGCGCAGCCCGGGCGAGCTGCTGTACAGCGAAGATTTCTACAGCTTCGCCGAAAAGCACGCGAACTTCCGCTATGTTCCGTGCCTGTCGCGTGAACTCCCGGCTGATCCGCACCCGGACGTACAGCACGGCTACGTGCAGCAGGCGCTGGCCGGCTTCACGCCGGACCCGGCCACCGACATCGCCTACCTGTGCGGCAACCCGGACATGGTCGATGCCTGCGCCGAGCTGCTGAAGGCCGCCGGCCTGGGCAACCCGCAGATCCGCCGCGAGAAGTACGTCAGCAGCAAGTAGGCCCGGGTGGTGCCGGCCGTTGGCCGGCAACCCCATGAACCCCGGTAGTGCCGGCCGCTGGCCGGCACCCCCCCGCAAACCGGAGGCGGCACCACGCCGCCCCCGGTGCCCGGCCTCAGTACGCGATCCAGGCGTCACGCCAGGCAGAGCCGGTGCCCGGGCGGTAGGGTTCGGCATTGACGTTGCACCACGCGCCCTCCGGGAACGGGCGGCAGGCGTAGAATTTGCCGTCGGCGCCCTTGACCACGGTTTCGCCCGGCGTGTAGCTGCCGATACCGTCCGGATACACGAAGTCATAGTCGCCCGGTGGCGGATCGACCGGATCCGGCAGCTGCGTGTCGAGCTGGAAGCGATGGCCCGGCTTCAGGTAGACGCGGTTCTCGGTGGCCGAGGCGATGGGAGTGATGATTCCGTTCTTCAGCACGCCCACCCGGGCATGCTGGGCAGAAGCGTTGACCTGGTGGGCCAGCGCCAGCGGCCATTGCGTGGCGGAGGTCTGCCCGGTGGCGAGGGTGATCTTCGGGCTTTCCAGGTCATTGCCGTTGGCGTTGAACACGCGCAGGGTCAGGGTGGTACCGGTCTCCAGGTCACCCCGCGCGGTGATGGCCCCAGCGTCCTCCCACTCTGGTGGCGGAATGATGTCACCGCCTTCGAAACGTACGTCGGCACAGGTATAGAACGCTTCCTTCGAATCCGAGCGTTGCCAGGTGTTGTAGATGATGTGCTGGCCAGTACGCTTGGGCAGTGGGCAATCGAGTCGGTAGATGCCGTTGGCATCCTCGTCCACGTGACCCAGCGAGCAGAACTGCTCCAGATCGTCCCAACGCAGCGGGCTGCCCGGTTGCCAACCTTCGCGGGTTACATAGAAGACCCAGTCTCGGGTCTTGTGCGGAGCCGATGCGAGGTACTCAAAGGTGTAGCGACCGCGGGCATCGGCGCGGATCGGGCTGGTCGACCAGTCCGTGCGATTGAGGTTCATGCCGCGGTACTTTGCATTGCCGCCGCTGCACAGTTCGCCATCAGGCACGACCTGGCGATGGTTGCCGTCAGCCTCGGCCTGGTTGATGCCGGCCCAGTCGTAGAAGGGCTGCGCGCCACCGATGGCCTTGGCTGCCGCACAGGCCGCATTGGTCGGATTCTCGGGGTTGGCCTGACGGCAGGCGTAGATGCGGCTGATCGGCTTGGAAAGGGTGCCGTGGGCCTGGGCCTCCTGTGAGGCGAAGAGAGCTGCGCACAGGGAGGCAGCAACTGCTGCAAGTAGGTGGGCTTGCATCGATGACGTCCTTTGACGCGTGGAAGACCCGCCGAGTTTCCACGCAGCATAGAGCGTCCTCCATTCAACGGTTCCTAAAAAAACGAGGCTGGGAACCCATCGCCTTTTTCCATGCGACCGCCATCGCAAGAAGCGTCATGCAGGAGGGGTGGCACCGAAGTGCCACCCCCGTCGAGTTCAGTACGCGATCCAGGCATCACGCCAGGCAAAGCCGGTGCCCGGGCGATAGGCATCGGCGTTGATGTTGCACCACGCACCTTCCGGGAACGGACGGCAGGCGTACAGCTTGCCGTCGGTGCCCTTCACCACGGTCTCGCCAGGCTTGTAGCTGCCGAGGCCGGCCGGATACACGAAGTCGAAATCGCCACCCGGCGGATCGACCGGATCAACCGGGCCCGGAATCTGGGTTTCCAGTTCAAAGCGGTTGCCTGGCTTCAGGTAGACGCGGTTCTCGGTGGCGGACGCCACCGGCGTGATCACGCCGTTCTTCATCACGCCGACGCGGGCGTGCTGGGCACTGCCGTTGACCTTGCGGGCCAGCGCCATCGGCCACTGTGCCGGAGCGGTCTGGCCAGCAGCCAGGGTGATTTCCGGGCGCTCCAGATCGTTGCCGTTGGCATTGAACACGCGCAGGGTCAGCGTGGTGCCTGCCTCCAGCGCACCGCGGGCGGTGACCGGGCCGGCATCCTGCCACTGCGGCGGCGGAATCACGCCATTGCCGCCTTCGAATCGCACGTCCATGCAGGTGTAGAACGCTTCACCCGAATCCGAACGCTGCCAGGTGTTGTAGATGATGTGCTGGCCACTGCGCTTGGGCAGCGGGCAATCCAGCTTGTAGGTCTTGCCATCCACCGGCACGTTGCCCAGGGTGCAGAACTCCTGCAGGTCGGCCCAGCGCAGCGGGCTGCCCGGCTGCCAGCCCTCACGGGTGACATAGAACTTCCACTCGCGGGTGGCATGCGGGGCCGGGGCATAGAATTCGAAGGTGTAGCGGCCACGCGCGTCGGCGCGGATCGGCGTGGTCGGCCAGTCCGTGCGGTTCAGGTCGAGCCCGCGGTACTTGGGAATGCTGGCACTGCACAGCTCGCCGTCGCGCACCAGTTCACGATGGTTGCCATTGGCATTGCCGTGCGCAATCGCGCTCCAGTCGTAGAACGGCTGCGCGCCGCCAATGGCCTTGGCGGCGGCGCAGGCCGGGTTGGTCGGGTTTTCCGGATTGCCCTCGTGGCACTGCTTCACGCGGCTGAGCGGCTTGGTCATGGTGCCGTGGGCGAAGGCGCTGCCGGACAGGGCCAGGCCGGCAACGACGGACAGTGCGAGGACTGCCCGGTGGGACAGGTGCATGCAGAGACTCCTTTGCGAGGTATGGGAAACCCCATGAAGTCTTCACATGCAGACAGGCCGGCAATATCGGACAAGTTTGATTTCAGTGGCTGTCGTGCCTGATCTGCAGCACGCTGCTCAAAGCACTGCGGCTCAGGCAGAAGGCGGCGCGATGCGCACCGCCTTCTACAACGGGTCAGTAGGGCACCCAAGCATCGCGCCATGCACTGCCCATACCGGGGCGATATGCCTCGGCATTGACGTTGCACCACGCCCCTTCCGGGAACGGGCGGCAGGCGTACAGCTTGCCGTCGGTGCCCTTTACCACGGTCTGGCCGGGGACGTAGCTGCCAATGCCTGCGGGGTACACGTGGTCGAAATCACCGCCCGGCGACGGCGTGCCCGCGTCGGGCACCCGGGTGTCGAGCTGGAAGCGGTTGCCGTCCTTCAGGTACACCCGGTTGTCGGTGGCCGAGGCCGCCGGCGTGATCACGCCGTTGCTGAGCACGCCCACGCGTGCGTGCTGCGCACTGGCATTGACCTTGCGTGCCAGCACCAGCGGCCACTGTGCGGCGGCAGTCTGGCCGCTGGCCAGCGTGGCTTCCACGCGTTCGACATCATTGCCGTTGGCATTGAACACGCGCAGCGCCAACGTGGTGCCGACGGGCAGCTCGCCGCGCGCGGTGACCGGGCCGGCATCCTGCCACTGCGTTGCCGGTGCCGTTCCGCCGCCGCCCTGGAAACGCACATCCATGCAGGTATAGAACGCCTCGGTCGAATCCGAGCGCTGCCAGGTGTTGTAGATCACATGCTGGCCGGTGCGCTGCGGCAACGTGCATTGCAGCTTGTAGGTGCCATCGGCCGACAGCGGTGTATTGCCCAGGGTGCAGAACTCCTGCAGGTCGGCCCAGCGCAGCGGGCTGCCCGGCTGCCAGCCTTCGCGGGTGACGAAGAAGCGCCAGTCACGGGTGGCGTGCGGCGCGGTCGCCTTGAACACGAAGGTGAACCTGCCATTGGCATCGGGCTGGATCGGCGTGGTCTGCCAGTCACTGCGGTTCACGTCCAGGCCGCGGAAGGTCGGGTTGTTGCCGCTGCACAGCTTGCCGTCGGGCACCACGGCCTGGTGGTTGCCGTTGGCATTGGCCTGGTTGATGCCGTTCCAGTCGTAGAACGCCTGCGAACCGCCGATGGCCTTGGCGGCGGCACAGGCCGGGTTGGTCGGGTTCTCGGGGTTGCCCTGGAAACAGGCGTAGACGCGGCTGACCGGCGTGGTCATGGTGCCGTGGGCGAACGCGTTGCCGGCCAGGGACAGGCCCGCAGCCACGAACGAGGTAGCCAGCAGCAGCGGTGTGGATCGGAATGACATGGCGCATCCTTGTGGTCGTCGAAAGGGAACGGTGACCGCAGGCGCTGCGCTGCGCAGTGGACTTCCGGCGGCACCACGGCGAGTATCGAGTCGCGATGCAGGCGACGGAACCATCGCAGTGCCGATCCGTGACTGCGCATGTGAAGCCCTTCCCGCAGGCTTCACGCAGGGCTGAACGGATGCGCTGGACGTCACGTGACCGGCGTGGCATCGATCACGTCATGGGGATCACGCTACGCAGTCACGGTACCCACCCGATCTGCCTGGCACGAGAAACAGCCATGCGCCGCGTTGTGCAGCTGGACGAACGCCACCGACGGGTCGGCAAACAGTGCATCCAGGTGGTCGGCCACCTCGGTGCCCGCACAGACCTGGGCACCGCACATCAGCGCGGCGTGGTCATAGGCACGCATCGATATCATCCGGCGCTGCACATACGGGGGCACCTCGCCTGGCGGCAGGACGCAACGGGTCACGCCGCGCTGCACGAAGATCGGGCCGGCGGCGCGATACGGTGAATGCAGCGGCAGGTGGACGTGGGACAGCAGGAGCAGCTCGCTGCCAGGCGCGGGATCGCTCAGGCTGATCCGGCAGGGATGGCCGCCGTTGGCGCCGGCCCAGCGACGCTGGATGCCGAGCGCGGCGAGCGCGCTGTCACTCATCTCGAACAGGTGCAGGAAGGGGCGATGGTCGATGCCACCGAGGTACCACGTGTGCATGAGCGTCTCCTGGGTCTGCGGCGGATTCTGCGCGTGCGCCGGCGGCCGTGCTCGCCGTTTTCAGACCCCGCATTGCCGCCGGGCCGGTGCACTGGCCCATGGGGCGCTGCGGGCCGCCGCCGATGCCGCCCTGTGCCGGCCAAGGCCGAGAGGCGGGACCGCCTGGTCTGCGCGCCGTTGGCTGCGGATTCGTCATTGCCCATCGCCGTCGGCGCGCTGCCCGTGTAAGTTGGGTCACATCTTCCGCGGCAGCCCGTCGTGGTCGACAGGAACGTCCTCCAGGGGAAACGAGCACGATGCAAAGACACCACCTCGCGCTGGCCGGGATGCTGGCCAGCCTGATGCTTGCCGGGTGCAGCCAGCCGACGCCGGCCGACGCCGGAAGCGCCAGCGATGCACCCAGCCGCCGCTTCGGCACGATCGACTTCCAGCCCTGCACACTGTCCACCGAAGGTGCCAGCGCCAACGTGGAGGCGCAGTGCGCCACCCTGCAGGTGCCGGAGGACCGGGCCCAGCCTGACGGTCGCCGGATCGGCCTGCGTGTCGCCTGGCTGGAATCGGGCAGCAGCGGCGCCAGCCAGCCCGACCCGGTGTTCTTCCTGGCCGGCGGCCCCGGCCAAGCGGCCAGCGAGGTGGCGGTCATCGTCGATACTGCACTGCGCCAGGTGCGCAAGCAGCGCGACGTGTTCCTGATCGACCAGCGCGGCACCGGCGGCTCCAACCCGCTCAGCTGCCTGGGCGCGGACGGCAAGCCGCTGCAGGTGGACGAGGATGCCGCGCCTTCCGAGGCATCGCTGCGCGATTACGCCCAGCGCTGCGCCGCATCGCTGCAGGGGCGTGCCGATGCGCGCTTCTACACCACCACCGAGGCGATCGCCGATCTGGATGCGGTGCGTGCGGCGCTCGGTGTGGACCAGCTCAACCTGGTTGGCGGCTCCTACGGTACCCGCGTGGCCCAGCGCTATGCCGGGGCCTATCCGCAGCACACCCGCAGCATCGTCATCGATGGCGTGGTACCGAACGAGCTGGTGGTCGGTGGCGACTTCGCGACCACCTTCGAGGATGCGATCGCCCTGCAGTCGGCGCAGTGCCGCAAGGATGCTGCGTGCAGCAAGCGTTTCCCGACCGATACCCGCGCGCAGCTGCGCAGCGTGGTCGACACCCTGCGCCGTGCACCGGTCTCGGTCGAGTATCGCGACCCGGGCACCAACGCACCCCGGCAGGATGTCCTGACCCCGGACAGCGTGGTCGGCCTTGCCTTCGCCTTCTCCTACGTGCCGCAGTATTCCTCGCTGCTGCCACTGGTGCTGGATGAAGCCGCACACGGGCGCTATGCCCCATTGGCATCGCTGGCGCGCGGCGCGAACCGCAGCATGGATTTCCAGATCAACCGCGGCATGCAGTGGTCGGTGATCTGCAGCGAGGATGCGCCGCGCTACCACGCGCCGGCCGAGGATCCCGAGCGGCTGTTCGGCAACGAAGTGGCCAGTGCGTTCTTCGCGGCCTGCCCGGTGTGGCCGCACCGTCCGGCGCCGGCAACCGATGCCGTGCCGCTGCGCAGCGACGTGCCGGCACTGCTGCTGTCTGGTGAGCTGGACCCGGTGACGCCGCCGCGTTACGCCGCACAGGTGCTCAAGGGCCTGCCCAACGGCCGTGCGCTGGTCGCCCGTGGCCAGGGCCATGGCACGTTGACCGCCGGCTGCATGCCGCGGCTGCTCGGCCAGTTCATCGACAAGACCGATGCCAAGGCGCTGGATGCCGGCTGCCTGGATACGCTGAGCTACGTGCCGGCGTTCACCTCGTTCAACGGATGGGAACCATGATCGTCGCCGACAACCTGCACAAGGCCTTCGATACCCGCACGGGCCGCATTCAGGCGGTCGCCAACGTCGGCTTCCGCGCCGGGGATGGGCTGATCACCGGCCTGCTCGGCCCCAATGGTGCCGGCAAGACCACCACCATGCGCATGCTGTACACACTGATGACGCCCGACCAGGGCAGCATCACTGTCGATGGCATCGATGCCGCCCTCAATCCGGTGGAGGTGCGCCGCCACCTGGGCGTGCTGCCCGATGCGCGTGGCGTCTACAAGCGCCTGACCGCGCGCGAGAACATCGCCTACTTCGGCGAACTGCATGGCCTGTCGGCCGAGCGCATCCGCGAACGCATCGAGGTGCTGTCGCACGCGCTGGACATGGGTGACATCCTCGACCGGCAGACCGATGGTTTCTCGCAGGGCCAGCGCACCAAGACCGCGATTGCCCGCGCGCTGGTGCACGACCCGCGCAACGTCATCCTCGACGAACCGACCAACGGCCTGGATGTGATGACCACGCGCGCGCTGCGCCGCTTCCTGCTGGGCCTGCGCGAAGAGGGGCGCTGCGTGATCCTGTCCAGCCACATCATGCAGGAGGTGGGCGCGTTGTGTGACCACATCGTGATCATCGCCAAGGGCACGGTGATGGCTGCCGGCAGCGCCGACGAGCTGCGTGCGCAGGCCGGCGAAGCCAATCTTGAGGACGCGTTCGTGAAACTGATCGGCAGCGAAGAGGGCCTGCACGCATGAGCATGATGTCGACCCTGATGACGGTGATGCGCAAGGAACTGCGCGACCTGTCGCGTGACCGCCGCACGCTGCTGCTGACCCTGCTGTTCGGGCCGCTGCTGTACCCGGTGCTGCTGCTGGGCATGGGCAAGCTGGCCGAGAGCCGGGTACGCACCCAGATCGAAGAGCCGTTGCAGATCCCGACCATCGGCGCCGGGAACGCGCCGAACCTGGTGCGCTTCCTCGCCGCACAGGGCCTCAATGCCGCACCGGCACCGAAGGACCTGGCCGAGGCCATCCGCACCCAGGACATCGATGTGGCGCTGCGCATCAGCGATGACTTCGGCAAGGACTGGGCCGAGGGCAAGCCGGCGCTGGTGGAGGTGATCAAGGACAGCACGCGTCGCGCGGCCGAAGTACCCAGTGCACGCCTGGAAGCGGCGCTGGCCACCTACAACGGCCAGGTCGGTGCACTGCGCCTGATGGCACGCGGCATCGACGCACAGGTGGCACGCCCGCTGGACGTGGCACGCCAGGACCTGGCCAGTGCCGAAGCCAAGCGCGGCATGATCCTGTCGATGCTGCTGCCGGTACTGCTGACGCTGACCTCGTTCATCGGGGGCGCCTACCTGGTGATGGACGCCACCGCCGGCGAGCGCGAGCGGCAGTCGCTGGAACCCCTGCTGGCCACGCCGGGCTCGCGCAGCGCGATCGTCAGCGGCAAGATCGCCGCCGCCTGCGTGGTCGGTTTCGTGTCGCTGCTGCTGACCCTGGTCGCGTTCAAGGTGAGCGCGCAGATCGCACCCGGCAACATCGGCCGCCAGTTCAACATGAACGTCGGCTCGATGCTGCAGATGTTGCTGGTGATGCTGCCGATGCTGCTGATCGGCACCTCGCTTCTGACCTTCCTGTCGGCCGCAGCCAAGAGCATGAAGGAAGCGCAAAGCCACATGACCTGGCTGATGCTGCTGCCGATGCTGCCTGGCTATGCACTGGTAGCCTATCCGCTGAAGAGCGAGCTGTGGCAGTACGCCGTGCCGTTCCTGTCGCAGAACCAGATGCTGCTGAAGGTGATCCGCCACGAGATCATCACCCCGGCGGTCTGGGCGATCTACCTCGGCGCCAGCCTCGGCCTCGCCGCCGTGCTGTGGTTCGCCGCCGTGCGCCGCTACCACAACGAGCGCCTGGCCATCTCTGGCTGACCAAAAAGGGGACGGAGGGGATTAAGTCGTTTCTGCCTCTCCCGTCCCCTCCTTGCGCGGACGTCCTCGTCCGCGCATCTCCACCGGGCGCCCCAACGTCTGCTCCACCATCCGCAGGAACGCATCGTTCCCCATCGGGCGTTGTCTGGCGCTGTGGTTGCGGATCGCGGGTACGTCGGCGGACGCATTCACATCGCGCAGGAATTCGGCATACAACGTCGCCCTTCCCAGAGCGGTCGCTGCCAGCGCCTCGAACGCGGGATGTTGCGTCAACATCGGATCATCGCGTCGTTGAAGGTTGCCATGCACGCTGGACCACGGGTGATCTTCAGCACTGACAGCAATTCCTGCACGGACGGGATTGCGTTCGATATAGCGGTATACGCTGAGAAGATACGCATCGCTGTCGATCATTGAGGAATGGAAGCGGCCCTGCCACAGAGGTCCACTGCGCCCGTGCCGCTGGTTGAAGGCCTGTACGTAGTTGTTGCCCTGCATGCGCATTGCACCAGCCAGACCCTGCTGTGTGGAGGGCGTGGCCAACAGGTGAACGTGGTTTCCCATCAGGACATAGGCATGCAGTGCGACGTGGTGCTTGAGGAATGCGCTGTGCAACAGATGCAGGAACAGTTGGCGGCCGATGTCGTCGACGAAGATCGCGCCCTTGTTCACACCGCGCTGGATCACGTGATAGGCCTGGCCTGCCAGCATCAGGCGCGCTTGTCGGGGCATCGGATCTGGAGACTGGACGGGGTTTAAGCCTGTCATTGCGGCCGCGAAGCCGGACATCAGGCAACGCCGCGATGCCGTGTCGGAAGAGTCAAAAGCGACTTAATTCCCTCCGTCCCCTTTTGCGTACCGCGCAGGCGTCACCCCCATCTCGCGCTTGAACACGGTGATGAACGCGCTTGGGGTGTCGTATCCCATCGACAGCGCAACGCTGATCACCGGCTCGCCCGCCAGCAGGCGTGGCAGCGACAGCAGCACGCGCAGGCGCTGCCGCCAATGGCCCAGGGTCATGCCTGTTTCGGCCCGCCACCGGCGGGCGAGGCTGCGGCCGGACAGTCCGTTGGCGGCGGCCCACGCTTCGACGCTGCAAAGGTCGTCCGGCGACCGTGCCAGCGCCGCCGCGATCCGCCGCAACCGTCGCTCCTGCGGTTGTGGCAAGGCAAGCGGCAAAGGCGTGCTGGCGGCGATCTCATCGGTGATCACGCCGGCCAGGCGTGCCTGCGCGGCGTCCAGCGCCTGATGTGGCCAACTCAGTGCGCGCATCATCGCCGCCTGCAACAGCACGTTCGGCTGGAAAATGCGCGGCACGGCGGGCAGCTCCAGACAGGCTTCGGCGTTGAAGTACAGGCTCCAGCCATCGAATGCCTCTGCCCCTACCAGGGCGTGGGGCAGCAAGGGCGGTATCCAGGCAACGTGCCCCGCCGGCAGCAACCAGTGCAGATCGCCGGCCTCGATCCGCAGCAGGCCGTGGTGGGCACCCAGCACTTGGCCGCGCACGTGCTGGTGGCGTGCGGTGCGGCGCCGACCCGGCACCCGCAGCTGCGAGGCCAGGACGAGGGGACCGCCTTCGGCGTTCGCCAAAGCGGGGTCAATCAACGTGGGTGATGTCTGATCTGCCATATCCAATGGCAGTTATACGGCAGAAGTGCCAATGGCTGGGCGGCACACTGGACTCCCGATCCCACAGGAGCATCACCCATGCAGCCGCAGGACATCCTTCCCGACCATCAGAACGAGGTGCAGATGAACGGCCTCACCGTGCGCAAGGGCAGCGTCGGCGCCTTCCTCGCCAGCGTCCGTGACTGGCAGGACCCCGCCGGCGATGACGCCACCCGCGCCACCGCCGAAGCCGACCTGCGTGCGCTGCTGCCGGGCCTGCATGCGCTGGGCCTGTTCCAGGTGCTGGACGCGCGCGATCCGGAACTGCAGCGCCTGATCGACAGCCTCGCCTGAAACGAACACGGCCCGGACATGCCGGGCCGTGTCGTCATTACGGGTCGGAAACGACTTAATCCCCTCCGTCTCCTTTTCGTGGTCAGCTGCCGCCCGGGGCGAACACCAGGGTGCGGCGGGTGGTGACCGGTGCGCTGACCGGCTCGAAGCGCCAACGCTTGACCGCGTTCATGGCCTCGCGATCGAAGACGCGCGATGGCGTTGCGCGCAGCACACGGGCGTTGGTCACCGAACCGTCGGTGCCGACGGTGATTTCCACCAGCACTTCGCCGGAGGTGCCTGCGCGCAGCGCCTCGGACGGATAGCGCGGCGCCGGGGTGCTGACCGGGCGCAGGTTCGGCGCCGCAGCGGCCGCCGGAGCTGCGGCCTGGCGTGCGGCGCTGGCCTGCTGGGCGGCAGCCTGCTGCTGCTTCTGCTCGGCTTCGCGGCGGGCCGCAGCCTGGCGCTCGGCTTCCTGGCGCTCGTTGTCGCGGCGGGCAGCGTCCTGCTGGGCAGCGATCTGCTTGGCTGCGTCGGCTTCCTTGGCACGCTGCTCGGCCAGGCGCTGCTGTTCGGTCTGCTGCTTGCTGCGGTCCTCGGCGTCCTTCTTCGCCTTCTCGGCTTCGGCCTCGGTGCGCTTGGCCGCGTTCTGCACGCCCTTGGCCAGGCCGTCCTTCAGGCGCGGCAACGCCGGCGCAGAGGCGTCCACCTTCTCGATCAGTGCCACCAGGCGCTGCGCTTCGGTGTAGTCCTCGCGGCCCAGGTGCTGTTCGGCGGCGATCAGGGTGTAGGGCAGCAGATCGGTCAGTGCGCTCTTCACCGAGGCGTCGTCCGGCGTCTTGTCGCGCAGGGCAAGGTAGTACTCGATGGCGTTGTCGCCGGCCGGCGCGTACATGCGGTTCTCGCGCAGGGCCTGGCTGGCCGACTCACGCAGCTGCTCGGTGCCCATCGACTGCACCTTGGCGGCAACCACCGGTGCGGCCGGTGCAGCGGCGGTGGGTGCGGCGGCCGGGGCCGGTGCGGCGGTTTCCTCCTTGCCCGAGCAGGCAGCCAGTGCCAGTGCCAGGGCAACCGGCAGCCACCGGCGCGCGGCGGTGATCGTTGAGACGTGCGACATCCTGCTCCCCTCTAGAAGACGACGTGACGTAAATCATTGATATGCATGGCCGGGACCTGCGGTCCGGGCGCGGCAGGGTGACGTTTCCCGACGCCACCGCCGGCAACGGCGAGGGTGCAATCTAGCATCCCGGCCGCCGCCGCGTACAAGAGCAGTGGCCGGGATGGGCAACGGCGGCCGTGCCGTTGCCGGCGCCGACCTCAGTGGTCGTGCGCCTTGTCGTGCGACTTGCTGTGGCCGTTGGACATCAGCTTGTCGGTCCAGGCGATGCCGATCGCCGACAGGATGAACACGCAGTGGATGATGGTCTGCCACAGCACGCCTTCCTGAGTCAGCATCGAGCAGCGGGCGACACCGATGTTGGCGGCGGCCACGCTCATCTGCTCCGGCGTGCACAGCGGGATGCCATTCAGTGCGCCACTGGCGATGAAGGTCTTCAGCAGGTGGATCGAGGAGATGCCGATGATCGCCATCGCCAGCTTCACTTTCAGCACGCTGGCATTGACGTGGCTCAGCCATTCCGGCTGGTCCGGGTGGCCTTCCAGGCGCAGGCGCGAGACGAAGGTCTCATAGCCGCCGACGATCACCATCACCAGCAGGTTGGAGATCATCACCACGTCGATCAGGCCCAGCACGATCAGCATGATCTGCTGCTCGCCCATCGACACCGAATGCGAGATCAGGTGCCACAGTTCCTTGCCGAACAGGAACACGTAGACGCACTGCGCCACGATCAGGCCCAGGTACAGCGGCAGCTGCAGCCAGCGCGAGGCGAAGATCAGCGTGGACAACGGGGAGAGCGGCGGGCGGTTTGCACTCATGCGGGGGATGCTGCGTTTCGGGGGAGAGGCGAGGTTACCGGCCCGCCATGACGGTGCCAACCCAACTCACGCACTAGACTTCAGGTTCCTTTCCGCACCCCGAGCCGACGCCATGATCGACCTGTATTACTGGCCCACCCCGAACGGCCATAAAGTGACCCTGCTGTTGGAGGAAACCGGCCTGGAGTACCGCATCCACCCGGTCAACATCGGCTCGGGCGACCAGTTCAAGCCGGAATTCCTCGCCATTTCGCCCAACAACAAGATGCCGGCCATCGTCGACCACGCCCCAGTCGATGGCGGCGCCCCGCAGAGCGTGTTCGAGTCCGGCGCGATCCTGCTGTACCTGGCCGAGAAGACCGGCCGCTTCCTGCCCAGCGACCCGCGCGGCCGCGTCACCACCCTGGAATGGCTGTTCTGGCAGATGGCGGGCCTGGGCCCGATGAGCGGCCAGATGGGGCATTTCAATGTGTATGCCCCGGAAAAGATCCCGTATGCGATCGAGCGCTATGACAACGAAGTGCGCCGCCTGCACGGGGTGATGGACAAGCGCCTGGCCCAGCACGCCTTCCTGGCCGGCGACGCGTACACCATCGCCGACATGGCCAGCTACCCGTGGATCGGCGCCTACGACAAGCTGCCGGTGGACTTCGCCGCGTTCCCGAACCTCAAGCGCTGGCACGAGTCCATCGCCGCGCGCCCGGCCACCCAGCGCGCCTATGCGCTGCGCCAGCAGGTGAACCCGAACGCCGGCAAGCCGCTCAGCGACGAAGAGCGCAAGCATCTGTTCGGCCAGCGCTGACCCCGGCATCTGAAGGTGGGTGCCGACCGTTGGTCGGCACTCGTCCGCACTGCTTATGGGCAGAAGGTCATGCTGCCTTCCCGCACGGGCTTGGTTAGGATGGGGGCACGACCGTCCCGCGCCCCGCGTGGAGGCGGACCTGCCGTTTGCCGGGATCCTCCATGCGCCACCTGTTCGCTTCGCTTGCCCTCATGCTCGCCACCAGTACCGCCGCCCACGCCGAAAAACTGACCCTGGAAGCCATCACCGGCCCCCTGCCGTTGTCCGGCCCGACCCTGATGAAGCCCAAGGTGGCGCCGGACGGTTCGCAGGTCAGCTTCCTGCGCGGCAAGGACAGCGACCGCAACCAGCTGGACCTGTGGACCTACGACATCGGCAGCGGCCAGACCCGCCTGCTGGTTGATTCCAAGGTCGTGCTGCCCGGCACCGAGACCCTCAGCGATGAGGAAAAGGCCCGACGCGAGCGCCAGCGCATCGCCGCGATGACCGGCATCGTCGATTACCAGTGGTCGCCGGACGCGCAGCGCCTGCTGTTCCCGTTGGGCGGCGAACTCTACCTGTACGACCTCAAGCAGCATGGCCAGGCGGCCGTGCGCCAGCTGACCCACGGTGAAGGCTTCGCCACCGACGCCAAGCTGTCGCCCCAGGGCGGCTTCGTCAGCTTCATCCGCGGCCGCAACCTGTGGGTGATCGACCTGGCCAGTGGCAAGCAGCTGCAGCTGACCCGCGACGGCAGCACCACCATCGGCAACGGCGTGGCCGAGTTCGTCGCCGATGAGGAAATGGATCGCCACACCGGTTACTGGTGGGCGCCGGATGATTCGGCCATCGCCTTCGCCCGCATCGACGAGGCGCCGGTGCCGGTGCAGAAGCGCTACGAGGTCTATGCCGACCGCACCGACGTGATCGAACAGCGTTACCCGGCCGCCGGCGACGCCAACGTGCGCGTGCAGCTGGGCGTGATCGCACCGGCCGCCGATGCGCAGCCGCGCTGGATCGACCTGGGCAAGGAACAGGACATCTACCTGGCCCGCGTCGATTGGCGCGATGCGCAGCACCTGAGTTTCCAGCGCCAGTCGCGTGACCAGAAGCAGCTGGACCTGGTCGAAGTGGCGCTCGACTCCAACCGCCAGCGCGTGCTCGCCCACGAGACCAGCCCGACCTGGGTGCCGCTGCACAACAGCCTGCGCTTCCTTGAAGATGGCAGCGTGCTGTGGTCGTCCGAGCGCACCGGCTTCCAGCACCTGTACCGCATCGATGACAAGGGCAAGGCCACTGCGCTGACCCATGGCAACTGGCCGGTGGACGAACTGCTGGCGGTCGATGAGAAGGCCGGCAAGGCCTACTTCCGTGCTGGCATCGAGACCTCGCGCGAAAGCCAGATCTACGCGGTGTCGCTGCAGGGCGGTGAGCCGCAGCGCCTGTCGAAGGCGCCGGGCATGCACAGCGCCAGCTTCGCCCGCAATGCCAGCGTCTACGTGGACAGCTGGTCCAACAGCACCACGCCGCCGCAGATCGAACTGTTCCGCGCCAACGGCGAGAAGATCGCCACGCTGGTCGAGAACGACCTGACCGATCCCAAGCACCCGTATGCGCGCTACCGCGATGCGCAGCGCCCGGTCGAGTTCGGCACGTTGATGGCTGCCGACGGCAAGACCCCGTTGAACTACAGCCTGATCAAGCCGGCCGGCTTCGATCCGTCCAAGCGCTACCCGGTGGCGGTGTACGTCTACGGCGGCCCGGCCAGCCAGACCGTCACCGACAGCTGGCCCGGCCGTGGCGACCATCTGTTCAACCAGTACCTGGCCCAGCAGGGCTACGTGGTGTTCTCGCTGGACAACCGTGGCACCCCGCGACGTGGCCGTGACTTCGGTGGCGCGCTGTACGGCAAGCAGGGCACGGTGGAAGTGACCGACCAGCTGCGCGGCGTGGCCTGGCTGAAGCAGCAGCCGTGGGTGGACCCGGCGCGCATCGGCGTGCAGGGCTGGTCCAACGGCGGTTACATGACTCTGATGCTGCTGGCCAAGGCATCGAACCAGTACGCCTGTGGCGTGGCCGGCGCACCGGTCACCGATTGGGGCCTGTATGACAGCCACTACACCGAACGCTACATGGACCTGCCGGCGCGCAACGAAGCGGGGTACCGCGAAGCGCGCGTGCTGACCCATATCGACGGCCTGCGTTCGCCGTTGCTGCTGATCCACGGCATGGCCGATGACAACGTGCTGTTCACCAACTCGACCAGCCTGATGAGCGCGCTGCAGAAGCGCGGCCAGCCGTTCGAGCTGATGACCTATCCGGGTGCCAAGCATGGCCTGTCCGGCGCCGATGCCCTGCATCGCTACCGTGTGGCCGAAGCCTTCCTGGGACGCTGCCTGAAGCCCTGATGCACAAACGGGAAGGAGCCCGCCGATGACACTGCCGCCGCCGATTCCCACCCATGGCCCGAAGCCTGCCGGCTGGTGGTCCCGTCACTGGCGCTGGGCGATGCCGCTGGCCGTGCTGCTGGTGTTGGCCGGTGCCGGTGGCGTGGTGGCCTGGAGCGTGCTGCGCTGGAGCGAGGCCGCACGCGAGAGCCCGCCGATGCGCGAGGCGATGCGCCGCGCTGGATGCAGCATCGAACTGGTGGAAGCCTTCGGCGAGCCGCTGCGTGCCGAGTCGATGCCGCTGGGCAGCATGCAGACCGCGATCAACGGCCAGCGCGACGTCGGCCTGACCGTGGCCCTGGAAGGCCCGCGCGCGCACGGCCGGCTGTTCGTGAAGGGCACCCGCAGCGACGACGTCTGGGACTATCCGGTGATGTATGTGCTGGGCGAGAACAAGCAGACGTTCGACCTGACCGCGCTGGATGATGACGAGGCCGCGCAGGAATGCGAGCTGCAGGCCTGCCGCGAACGCGGCGAATGCCCGCTGGCTGCGGCGTTGTGACCTCCGGCCGATTGTCGCCACAGCGCTGAGCGCGTAGGGTGCGGGCAACCCTGTCCTGGAGTGCACCATGAAGCCGATCGCGTTGGCCGTTGCCCTGGCCCTGACTGCCGCCCCGCTGATGTCCGCACCGCCGGCGCTGGCGGCACCCGCCGCCAAGGCCGCTACTCCGGCCAGCCCGGCCTGGGTGGCCCGCAGCAACGCACTGGCGCAGATCCTGCTTGATGCGCAGGGCCCGTTCCAGCCGGAAGAAACCGGCTTCTTCGGCGTGCCCGGCTATGACGACAAGGTGGCCGACCTCGGTGCGGACAATGGCAAGCGCTACCGCGCCGCGATGGCCAAGGCCCGCGATGAACTGAAAGCCAAGCTGGCCACCGAGCAGGATCCCAACGTCCGCCAGGACCTGGAGATCATGATCCACGCCGCCAACCAGAACATCGAAGGCAGCGAGCTCAACGAGAAGTACCTGCTGCCATGGAGTGACGCGCCGCAGACCATCTTCAGCGGCCTCAACCTGCTGCTGTCCGACCAGGTGCCGGCCGAGCGCCGGGCCAAGGCGATCGACCGCCTCAAGGCCTACGCCGGGCTGCAGCCGGGTGGCACCGCGTTCACCACGCTGGCCCGCCAGCGTTACGAAGAGCGCTTGAAGGACGGCAGCCTGCTGCAGCCGACGAAGATCGAAGTGCAGCAATCGCTGGACAATGTCGAGACGTACATCACCGGCATCGAGTCGCTGCTGAAGAAGTACCAGATCGCCGGCGCCGATGAGGCGATGAAGGCCCTGGCCGGGCAGATGAAGGACTACGCCGCCTGGACCCGCAAGGACGTGCTGCCGAAGGCACGCACCGATGCGCGCCTGCCGGCGCCGCTGTACGCCTACCAGCTCAAGCAGGTCGGTATCGATATCGATCCGAAGCTGCTGATGCAGCGCGCGCAGCTGGAGTTCATGGAAACCCGCTCGGCGATGCAGCAGCTGGCGCCGCTGGTGGTGAAGGACAAGGGTCTGAAGGTGGCCGACCCGAGTGACCCGGTGGCGGTGATCCGCGCGCTGAAGGCCGACAAGATCGCCGACGACCATCTGGAAGGGCACTACCGCAAGGTGATCGATGCGATCGATCCGCTGATCCGCGAGCATGCCATCGTCGACGTGCCCAAGCGCGCCATGCAGATGCGCCTGGGTTCGGCCGCCGAGAGCGCGGCCAGCCCGGCCCCGCATTTCCTGCCGGCGCCGCTGGTCAACAACACCGGGCAGCAGGGCACCTTCGTGCTGCCGCTGGGCAACCCGGCGGCGGGCCCGGGCGCACAATACGACGATTTCAACTTCGGTGCGGCGGCATGGACGCTGAGCGCGCATGAAGGCCGCCCCGGCCACGAGCTGCAGTTCACCGCGATGGTCGAGCGTGGTGTCTCGCTGGCACGCACCATGTTCGCGTTCAATTCGGTGAATGTTGAAGGCTGGGCGCTGTATGCCGAGGCCGAGATGGTGCCGTACGAGCCGCTGGACGGGCAGATGATCGCCCTGCAGTTCCGCCTGCTGCGGGCCGCACGCGCAATGCTTGACCCGATGCTCAACCTCGGCCTGACCGACCGCGCCAACGGCGAACGTGTGCTGATGGAGCAGGTCGGCCTGTCCAAGGCGATGGCCACCCAGGAACTGGACCGTTACATGGTGCGCATGCCGGGCCAGGCGGGCAGCTACTTCTATGGCTACACCCGCATCCTCGAACTGCGCATGCAGACCGAGCTGGCACTGGGCGCGAAGTTCGACCGCCTGGCGTTCAACAACTTCCTGCTCGACCAGGGCCTGCTGCCGCCGGACCAGCTGGCCGATGCGGTGAACAAGGTGTTCGTGCCGAAGTACAAGTGATGCCCGCGCCGGGGTCGGATCCCTTTCCGCAGGAAAGGGCTCTGACCCCGTGCGTCAATGTCCATCCACGCATGGCGTGGATCTACTGCATCACCGCTGCGGCGTGATCACCTGGGTCGGCAACCGTGCCGGCGGTTCCGGATTGGGTACCCAGATCGCCACGCCGGCGGCGCGCTTCTGCGTGGTCGGAATACCGATGCCGACGCCACCCCCCACATGCGAGCCGAAGGTGCCGGCACCCACCGACATGCCCACCGGTGAGCCGCTGCTGCCCACGCCCATCAGCACCACGCCATTGGCGCCCAGTGCCGCCGCTTCACGCTTCAGGCGTGCCACCGCGGCATCGGTCTGGCCCTGCGTGCCGAAGCCCACGGCAGATGCCGATTCCAGCTGCGCGATTTCCTGCGAGCCGGCCGGTGGCGTGGAATAGATCTGCACCAGTGCCGGATCGATCGGCGCGCGGGCGCGCCCCAGCATGACCTTGGAGGTGCTGGCACAACCGGCGGCGACCAGCAGGATGGCCGCCAGCGCGGCCCAACGGATGTTCATGGCACGACCCCTGTAGGACTGGTTGCGATCTTCGGTGGGCCACTCTGAATCGGCGCCAACACCCGGGCCCGGGCACCCACGGCAGCACGCTAGCACGCGTCGGGTGACAGCCCCGCCAACGGCAGTAGGCGGCGACCGCGTGAACGACTATGGTGGACAGACAGGAACCAACTGCGGGAGAGCGGAATGGGCGTGATCAGTCTGTTGTGGGGCGTACTTGCGCTGTTGTGGATGATCCTGGCGCTGATTCCGCTGCTTGGCTGGGGCAACTGGTTCCTGATCCCGTTCGCCGCCGTCGGCGCGGTGATCGCCGCGCTGGGCATCCTGTTTACCCACCCGACCAAGCGCGGTCGGGCCTGGGCCGGGCTGGTGCTGAACGGCATCGTGGTGGTGGTCGGCATCCTGCGCCTGGGCCTGGGCGGCGGCGTGATCTGAATCCCGGCACCCGGTGCGACCGGGCGTCGCAGATACACGGCTGCTGGCCGGGCAGGGGCGTACAATGAGCGGCTGCGCGAGCCCCCCGCGTGCCTGTGATTCCGCGCCTGGCGCGGCTGCCCGATGATCATCCGACCCCGTCCCCACGGCTGGCAACTGCTGTACATCCTGCGCGGCTCGATCGTCAAAGCGATCGCGCCGAAGGTGCTGGCCATCCTGATCCTGTCCATTGCCGTGGCGGCCGTGGTGGAACTGGCCCCGCCGACCGGCATCGAACGCGTGTCGGTCACGCCGTTCACCCTGCTCGGCCTGGTCCTGTCGATCTTCCTCAGCTTCCGCAACAGCGCCTGCTATGACCGCTGGTGGGAAGGCCGCAAGCTGTGGGGCCAGCTGGTCTACGAATCACGTTCGCTGGCCCGCCAGGTGCACCTGCTGCTGGCCGATGACGGCGGCCGCCGTCGCCGCATCGCGTACCTCACCACCGCGTTCGCCCATGCGCTGGCCGCGCGCCTGCGTGGACGCATCGTGGCCCTGGCTGCCTTGCCATGGCTGGACAAGCCGCAACGCGAGCAGCTGGGCCAGCGCGAGAACGTGCCGGATGCATTGCTGTCGATGATCGCTGCCGAGCTGGCCCAGGCGCTGCGCGCCGGCGAGCTCGATCCGATTCTCTACACCCAGCTGGAGGAGCGCCTGCACGCGATGTCGTCGATCCAGGCCGGCTGCGAGCGCATCCTCACCACGCCGCTGCCGTTCGCCTACACCCTGCTGCTGCATCGCTGCGCGTGGATGTTCTGCGTGCTGCTGCCGTTCGGCCTGGCCAGTTCGCTGGGCTGGGGCACGCCGGTGCTGTCGGCGGTGCTGGCCTATGCCTTCTTCGGCCTGGACCAGCTGGGCGAAGAAATGGAAGACCCGTTCGGCTTGGAGCCGAACGACCTGCCGCTGGACGCGCTGGTGCGCACGATCGAGATCGACCAGCTCGACGCGCTCGGCGAACGCCCCTTGCCCGAACCCCTGCTGCCGCAGGGTTACCTGTTGCAATAGCCACTCCTCGGAGCCTGCCATGTCCCATCCGCTTTACCGCCCGCGCCGCATGCGCCACGACGAGTTCTCGCGCCGCCTGATGCGCGAGAACACGCTGACCACCGACGACCTGATCTACCCGGTGTTCGTGCACGAACTGGCGGGCCGCACCGCAGTGCCGTCGATGCCGGGCGTGGAGCGGCTGTCGATCGAAGAGCTGCTGAAGGTGGCCGAAGAAGCGCTGGAACTGGGCATTCCGGTGATCGACCTGTTCCCGGTGATCGACCCGTCGCTGAAGTCGCTGGACGCGTCGGCGGCGTGGGCCGAGGACGGCCTGGCGCAGCGTGCGATCCGCGCGCTGAAGTCGCGCTTCCCGGAACTGGGCGTGATGACCGACGTGGCGCTGGACCCGTACACCACCCACGGCCAGGACGGCATCATCGACGACAAGGGCTATGTGCTGAACGACATCACGGTCGAAGCGCTGGTCAAGCAGTCGGTGTCGCACGCCGAGGCCGGTGTGGACATCGTCTCGCCGTCGGACATGATGGACGGCCGCATTGGCGCGATCCGCCGTGCGCTGGATGCCGACAACCACATCAACGTGCGCATCATGGCCTACTCGGCCAAGTACGCCTCGGCGTTCTACGGCCCGTTCCGTGATGCGGTGGGCAGCGCGGCCAGCCTCGGCAAGGCCGACAAGAAGACCTACCAGATGGACCCGGCCAACGGCGACGAGGCTCTGCGCGAGATCGCGCTGGACCTGGAAGAGGGCGCCGACATGGTGATGGTCAAGCCGGGCATGCCGTACCTGGACCTGGTGCGCAGGGTGAAGGACACGTTCGGCGTGCCGACCTTCGCCTACCAGGTCAGTGGCGAGTACGCGATGATGAAGGCCGCCTTCGCCAACGGCTGGCTGGACGAGCGTGCCTGCGTGCTGGAGTCGCTGCTGGGCTTCAAGCGGGCCGGTGCCGATGGCGTGCTGACCTATTTCGCGCCGCAGGTGGCGCGATGGCTGCGCGAGCGCTGACAATAGCGCCACGATAGACGGAGGACTGCGCGATGGGACCCGAACTGGGATGGATGCAATGGCTGATCTGGGGCACCGGTGTCCTGGTGTTCGGTGCCATCATCGTCGCTGTCTTCATCGCCGCCTGGCGGGCGGGCAAGCGCCCGCCGGAGCAGCTTTCCGCCGCCCGCCACGTAGCCCGTGAGCAGGCCCTGCCGGACAGCGTGCAGGCCGAGCTGGCTGCGTTGAACCAGCGCAAGGACAACGGCCAGCTGAGCGAGATGGAGTACGAGCAGTTGCGCGCCAAGGTGCTGTCGCGCTGACGGGCAATCCCCGGGGTCGGATCCCTTTCCGCAGGAAAGGGCTCTGACCCCTTCGCGGGCGCCATCCACGCATGGCGTGGATCTACCGCACGCACCCGGCCACCGCCGCCACCCTGGGCACCGCCAACCGGTACACGTCCACGCCACCGGCGCGCGGCGCCTTTGCCGCGCTGCTGGCCACCATCATCTCGCCGGGCCTGGCGTTGTCGATCACCGGCGCGCCGGTCCAGCCGCCGGCCTGGTTGAACGACAGTCCCAGCGGCTGCAGCGCCACACCGCTCCACGCACAGCCGCTGCTCCAGACCTGCGCAGTACTGCCGTGGCCGCGGCTGAACACCACGGCGCCGTCATGGCCCAGCCAGTCGCCGTCGGTCTCGTCGTCGGCGCTGTTCAGCGCGCTCAGTGCGGTGGCCGGGCCACGCAGGCCCTGCGCATCCAGCGTCGCTATGAACAGGTCCCAGCCGGCGCCATGGCCCTGCTGGCGGGCAAACAACAGCTGCTTGCCATCCGCGCTCAGGGCCGGTCCGCGCTCTTCCCGGCGCCCGCCGTCACCGCCCAGCGGCTGCGCTGGGCCCAGCCGGCCATCGGTGGCCAGCGCAGCGCGGTACAGCGCCAGCGCGCCCTCGCGGCCGGCCGCGAACAACAGCCAGCGGCCATCACGGCTGAAGTAGGGATCACGGGCTTCACCGGCCACGCCGACCGGCAGTGCCTGTGCCTGCTGCCAACGACCGTCGACCACGCGTGCCTCCCACAGGCCCCAGCCGGCTTCGTCGCGGCGGGCGAAAACGATGCGCTGGCCATCGGCGCTGATCGTGGCGCGACCCTCGTCGGCGCGGGTCGAGACCACGCCCATGCCTTCGATGCCGTACTCGTTCAACGCCATCGCCACGGGGGCAGAGAGTAGACTGGCGGCAAGCACCAGCAGGGGCGGGGTGATGCGCATCATCCGGTTCCATGCACGAACAGAGCATCAGTCTAGCCAGCTTGAGGATTCCATGACCGACCGTTACGCCGTCTTCGGACACCCCGTCGCCCATTCGAAGTCGCCGCAGATCCATGCGTCGTTCGGTCGCCAGGAAGGCATCGCCATCGACTATCGCGCGATCGACCTGGCCCCGGAGGCGTTCCTGGCCGGCCTGGAGGCCTTCGCTGCCGAGGGCGGTGTCGGTGCCAATGTCACCCTGCCGCACAAGGAAACCGCGTTCTCGGTGTGCACCACGCTGACCGCACGGGCGCGCCGCGCCGGATCGGTCAACACGCTGCTGCGCAAGGGCGACCGTTGGCACGGCGACACCACCGATGGCATCGGCCTGGTGCGCGACCTGACCGACCGCCACGGCCTGGACCTGCGCGGCCGTCGCGTGCTGATGATCGGTGCCGGTGGCTCGGCGCGCAGCGTCGCCCCGGCGCTGCTCGATGCCGGCATCACCGAACTGGTGGTGGTCAACCGCACGCCGGAACGTGCCGACGAGCTGATCGATGCCATGGGCGAACCGGGCCGCGCGATCAGCCGCTACTGGGAGGACCTGCGCGACCTGGGCGACTTTGAACTGATCGTCAACGCCACCTCGGCGGGCCGCGACCGCGATGTCGAGTTCAAGCTGCCGCTGTCGCTGGTCAACTCGATGACCACCGCCGTCGACCTGAACTACGGCGAGGCGGCGATCGCCTTCCTGGCATGGGCACGCGCGGCGAACTGCCGCAACACCGTGGATGGCCTGGGCATGCTGGTCGAACAGGCTGCCGAGAGCTTCCTGCAGTGGCACGGCGTACGCCCGCAGACCGACGAGGTCTACCAGGCGCTGCGCCAGGGCCCGGCTGTGTTGGCCGGCGAGGACTGATCGATGGACGGCACGACCTTGATGGTGACCGTGCTGAGCATGGTCGGTGTGCGCCTGCCGGTGCTGATCGCGCTGTGCGTCGGCCTGGTCTGGGTGGTCGGTGCGCCGCGCGATGCGACCCGCACCGGCGCCCTGGTCGGCCTGCTGCTGTTGCTGTTGACCAGCCTCGGTGGGATGGCGGCGGGCATCCTGCCGATGTGGATGGTCCGCAGTGGTGATTTCAGTGCCGTGTCGAGCCTGAGCGCCATCCTCGGCGTGCTGCATTTCGCGCTGGCAATGGTCGAGGCCATCGGCGTGGTGCTGCTGGTGTGGGCGCTGGTGCGCCTGCTGCGGCTGCGCGGCAACGCGGTGCAGTGACACCGCGGTGACGGCCCAGGGCCGTCGCCAGCAGCGTCCGGCGTGTTCATCCAGCCGCCGGGCGTCGCCGCTGCCCCGTTCAGGCAGCCAGCGGCGGCGGACATGGCCGGCCATGCGACAATGACCGGCCCGATCCAGCCACGGTAATTCCCGGCGTGACCGAAACCGTCGCCGCTCCGCGCACGCTCGATGACCCCTTGAAGGACGCGATCCGCAAGGCGTACACGACGCTGCAGGCCAATACTCCCGGCTTCTCCACCCGCCGCTCGCAGAGCCAGATGATCGGCGTGGTGTCACGCGCGCTGTCGAAGAGCGGCGGCGTTGGCGTGGTCGAGGCGCCGACCGGCGTCGGCAAGAGCCTGGGTTACCTCACTGCGGGCGTACCGATTGCGCTGGCCAGCAAGAAGAAGCTGGTGATCAGCACCGGCACCGTGGCGCTGCAGTCGCAGCTGGTCGAGCGCGATATCCCGAATTTCCTCAAGGCCACCGGCCTGGAAGCAACCGTGGCGCTGGCCAAGGGCCGTACCCGCTACCTGTGCACGCGTAACGCCGCCGAAGCACAGGGCGAGGGCTCGCAGGGCGGCATGTTCGAGGATGATGCACCACTGTTCGACCGGCCGCTGGCGCCGATCGAGATGGACATCGCCAAGCGCCTGACCGATGCCTTCACCGGCGGCAGCTGGGACGGCGATATCGACAATGCGCCGGAGACCATCAGTCCCGGCCTGCGCAGCCGCATCACCACGCCGGCCTCGGGCTGCGCCGGGCGCCGTTGTGCGTATTCGGCGCAGTGCGCGGTGCTGCGTTCACGCAACACCGTGCGCGATGCGCAGATCGTGGTCACCAACCACGCGCTGCTGCTGTCGGCGCTGTCGATCGGCGACAGCGACAACGGCCAGCCGTTGATCGCGCCGCCGTCGGACATGCTGCTGGTGCTGGACGAAGGCCATCACATCGGCAACGTGGCGATCGACCAGGGCGCGGCCAGCCTGGCGCTGGATGAAATGGCCAAGCGCACCGGGCGCCTGCAGATCCTGATTGCCGGTGCCTACCGCGCGGTCGACAAGGACCGCCTCGGCAACCTGCTGCCGAACGAAGCGATCGAGGTCGCCAGCAACGTCGCCAAGCAGCTGCGCGCGTTCCGCGATCACATCGAGCGGGTGTGGATGCCGGCGCCAGCGGACGAGGAGCCGATGTGGCGCGCGGCCAACGGCCGTTTGCCGGAGGCCTGGCGCGAGCCGATCGAGGCACTGGCCGACGAGACCCGCAGCCTCTACAACTGGGCGCATGCCGCCACCGCGCAGGTGGCCAAG
The DNA here is from genome assembly GCF_059369975.1 of Stenotrophomonas sp. YJH_SMC_32. Taxonomy (NCBI): domain Bacteria; kingdom Pseudomonadati; phylum Pseudomonadota; class Gammaproteobacteria; order Lysobacterales; family Lysobacteraceae; genus Stenotrophomonas; species Stenotrophomonas sp. YJH_SMC_32. The sequence continues at coordinate 89,585 of NZ_JCAFTE010000001.1, forward strand.
GGCAAGCCGGACGACGCCGCGCGCGAGCGCCTGCAGCGCAACCTGGGCATGGCGCTGGAAATGATCGAGCAACAGTACAACCTGTGGCAGGCCTGGCGCCGCGAGGACAAGGACGGCGCGCCGCCGATGGCGCGCTGGGTCACCGCCACCCGCGACGGTGACCTGGTGCTGCACGGCTCGCCGGTATCGGCCGCGCACGTGCTGCGCAAGCTGCTGTGGGATGAGGTGGACTCGGTGGTGATGACCTCGGCGACGCTGACCGGCGGTGGCGATTTCCAGTCGCTGGCGATCGACAACGGCATTCCGGAAGAGGCCGAGATGGTCTCGCTGTCGTCGCCGTTCGACCTGCCCAACCAGGCCGAGCTGATCGTGCCCAGGTTCCCGGTCACCCCCGACGACCGCGAAGGCCATCCCCGCGAGGTGGCGCGCTACCTCGACACCGAGCTGGATTGGGCCAAGGGCTCGATGGTGCTGTTCACCTCGCGCTGGAAGATGGAAAAGGTGGCCGGGCTGATGCCCGCCGCGCGGCGCAAGCAGGTGCTGGTACAGGGCGAGATGTCCAAGACCCGGCTGATCGAAGAACACCTGCGCCGCGTCGCTGCCGGCGAAGGCTCGGTACTGTTCGGCCTGAACTCGTTCGGCGAAGGCCTCGACCTGCCCGGCGAAGCCTGCACCACGGTGGTGATCACCCAGGTACCGTTCGCGGTGCCGACCGATCCGCAGACCGCCACGCTCAGCGAATGGTTCGAGGGCCGCGGGCTCAATGCGTTCAACCTGATCGCCATTCCGCACGCGCTGCGCACGTTGACCCAGTTCGCCGGTCGCCTGATCCGCACCTCCACCGACACCGGCCGCGTGATCATCCTCGATTCGCGGCTGCTGACCCGCCGCTACGGAAAGCGCATCATCGACGCGCTGCCGCCGTTCAAGCGCGTGATCGGCTGAAAAAAGGGGACGGAGGGGATTAAGTCGTTTGTGCCTCAAACGACTTAATCCCCTCCGTCCCTTTTTTTAAGATGCCGGCCAGCGGCCGGCACTACCGGATCGGCATCAATCGCCGAGCAGGGCGGTGTTGCGTACGGCGCCCTTGTCGGCACTGGTGGCGAGCAGGGCGTAGGCCTTCAACGCGCTGGTGACCTTGCGCGGGCGCGGCGCACGCGGTTTCCAGCCGCGTGCATCGGCCTCGCTGCGGCGCTGGACCAGCGTGGCCTCATCCAGCAACAGGTCGATGCGGCGGGCCGGGATGTCGATGCGGATGCGGTCACCGTCTTCCACAAGCCCGATCGCGCCGCCACTGGCCGCTTCCGGCGAAACGTGGCCGATCGACAACCCCGAGGTGCCACCGGAGAAGCGGCCATCGGTGAGCAGCGCGCACTGCTTGCCCAGTCCCTTCGACTTCAGGTAGCTGGTCGGGTACAGCATCTCCTGCATGCCCGGGCCGCCCTTCGGCCCTTCGTAGCGGATCACCACCACCTCGCCCGGCTGCACCTCGTCGGCGAGGATGCCGGCGACGGCGGCGTCCTGGCTTTCGTAGACGCGTGCGGGGCCTTCGAACACATGGATCGATTCATCCACGCCGGCGGTTTTCACCACGCAGCCATCGACGGCCAGATTGCCGCGCAGCACAGCCAGGCCACCTTCCAGCGAATACGCATGTTGCAGCGAGCGGATGCAGCCCTCGGCGCGGTCCAGGTCCAGCGCGGGCCAGCGCGTGGCCTGGCTGAAGGCCTCCTGGGTGGGGATGCCGGCCGGGCCGGCCTTGAAGAAGGTATGCAGGGTGTCGTTGTCGCTGCGCACCACGTCCCAGCGTTCCAGCGCTTCGGCCAGGCTGGCGCTGTGCACGGTCGGCACTGTGGTATCGAGCAGGCCGGCGCGATCCAGTTCACCGAGGATGCCGAACACGCCGCCGGCGCGGTGCACGTCCTCGATGTGGTACTTCGGTGTGTTCGGCGCCACCTTGCACAGCTGCGGGACGCGTCGCGACAGCGCGTCGATGTGGGTCAGGTCGAAGTCGACCTCCGCTTCCTGCGCTGCGGCCAGCAGATGCAGGATGGTGTTGGTGGAGCCGCCCATGGCGATGTCCAGGGTCATCGCGTTGGCGAACGCGGCCTGGGTGGCGATCCCGCGCGGCAGCGCGCTCGGGTCTTCGCCGCCGTACCAGCGATGGCAGAGCTCGACGATCAGGCGGCCGGCGCGACGGAACAGCGCCTCGCGGTCGGCATGGGTGGCCAGCGTAGTGCCGTTGCCGGGCAGCGACAGGCCCAGCGCTTCGGTCAGGCAGTTCATCGAGTTGGCGGTGAACATGCCCGAGCAGGAGCCGCAGGTGGGGCAGGCGCTGCGTTCAAAGGCCGCGACCTTCTCGTCGGAGGCGCTGTCATCGGCGGCCACCACCATCGCGTCGACCAGGTCCAGCTTGTGCTCGGACAGCTTTGTCTTGCCCGCTTCCATCGGCCCGCCGGAGACGAACACCACCGGGATGTCCAGGCGCAGCGCAGCCATCAGCATGCCGGGGGTGATCTTGTCGCAGTTGCTGATGCACACCAGCGCGTCGGCGCAGTGCGCGTTGACCATGTACTCCACGGCGTCGGCGATGATCTCGCGGCTGGGCAGCGAATACAGCATCCCGTCGTGGCCCATCGCGATGCCGTCGTCCACGGCGATGGTGTTGAATTCCTTGGCGACGCCACCGACCTGTTCGATTTCGCGTGCGACCAGCTGGCCGAGGTCCTTCAGGTGCACGTGGCCGGGCACGAACTGGGTGAAGGAGTTGGCGATGGCAATGATCGGCTTGTGGAAGTCGCCGTCTTTCATGCCGGTGGCACGCCACAGGGCGCGGGCGCCGGCCATGTTGCGGCCGGCGGTGGAGGTGCGGGAACGGTATTCGGGCATGGCTGGCGGAACGGGCGGGCCGTACGACGTGGGGGTCAGCCGATCATGGCCAATTTTTTCGGTTGCTGCTGCAACCACCTTCACCGCTTGCAGCGGCTTGGTGGTCCGCGCATTTCCCCTTATCCCCGCGCCTGCGGCGCGCCCCCTTGAACAACAAGGGGGCTTCTCGCCGGAGACTTGGCTGCGCGCGCCGGGCATAGCGCGGCGCCGCGGGGCGTGTGCCAACCAAGGTTGGCACCTACCAGTGCGGTGTGCCGCCCGGGGTCGGATCCCATCGCAGCGCGATGGGCTCTGACCCCAATGCCGACGAAAATGAAAGGCCGTTCATCTTTCCCACTTTGCCGATTCCGGTTGCTGGCCCGGATTTGGCATCATTGGGGCATTGATCCGTCGACAGGGCATGAGGCCATGAAACGTTCCCGCACCACCGCGCTGCTGCTGATGAGCGCTGCGCCGCTGCTGTTCACCGCCTGCCAGAAGGAGCCGGAGGTGAAGGTGCAGGAAGGCCTGTACACCTCGGTCGAGGCCTGCACCGAGGCCACCGGTGATCCGTCGTCGTGCCGCAACGCCTTTGCCGAAGCGCAGAAGCAGGCCGCCGATGCGGCGCCGAAGTACGCCAGCAAGGAAGCCTGCGAGAAGGATTACAAGCCGGAGCAGTGCGTGCAGCAGCACACCTCGGCCGGCACCTCGTTCATCGGCCCGATGATGATGGGTTTCTTCATGTCGCAGATGCTGAGCAACCGCGGCGGCCTCGCCCCGCAGGCGCCGGCGTCGGCACCGGCATACCAGGACAAGAACGCTGGCTGGGCGCGCCCGGCACCGGGCGGCACCGGTGGCCTGAACACCGCCAGCGGCATCGGTGCCGGCAAGGCCGGCCTGGCGCCGGTCACCAGCGAGCCGAACCGTGCGGTCACTGCCAGCCGTGGTGGCTTCGGCAACACCAGCGCACGCCGCAGCACCAGCGGCAGCTACGGCGGCTGATCGACCCATGCAGCGCATCCGGATTGCCGAGCGTGCCCAGTGGCGGGCACGCGCGGAGGAAGCGGGTTTCCGTTTCCATACCATCGATGGCCAGCCCTACTGGGATGAAAGCGCGTACTACGCGTTCACCCTGCGCCAGATCGAACAGGACATCGAAGACCCCAGTGCCGAGCTGCACCAGATGGCGCTGGACCTGGTCGGTGATGTCATCGGCAGCGAGCGGTTGATGGACCAGCTGGCGATTCCGTCGCATTACCGCGACTGGATCGCCGACAGCTGGCGCCAGCGCCAGCCGCACCTTTACGGCCGCCTGGACCTGGCCTACGACGGCACCGGCCCGGCCAAGCTGTACGAGCTGAACTACGACACGCCGACCTCGCTGTTCGAGGCCAGCTTCTTCCAGTGGCAGTGGCTGGAAGACCAGCGCAACGCCGGCCGCCTGCCGCAGCATGCCGACCAGTTCAATGCGATCCATGAGGCGCTGGTCGAGCGCTTCGGCGAACTGGCCAGGCAGCTGCCGCCGCCGTTGTACTTCAGCGCGGTGGGAAGCTCGGAAGAAGACCGTGGCACGGTCGATTACCTGCGCGACTGCGCGTCGCAGGCCGGCCTGCATGGCCAGGCCATCGCGATCGAGGACATTGGCCTGTCCGAGGACGGCCGCTTCACCGCGCTGGATGATTCGGTGATCGGCACGCTGTTCAAGCTGTACCCGCTGGAAGACCTGATGGCCGAAGAGTTCGGCCGCGCGCTGCCCGGTTCGGGCGTGCAGTTGCTGGAACCGGCGTGGAAGGCAGTGCTGAGCAACAAGGGCATCCTGCCGTTGCTGTGGCAGCGCAACGTAGGCCATCCGAACCTGCTGGAGGCGCACTTCGATGACGGCAGCACGCTGGCCCCGGGCTGGGTGCGCAAGCCGCTGTTCTCGCGCGAAGGTGCCAACATCGAGATGCACCTGGCCGATGGCAGCACCCAGCGCAGCGACGGTCCCTACGACGGCCCGGCGATCATCCAGCGCGCCCATCCGCTGACCCGCTTCGAAGGTGGCTACCCGCTGATCGGCAGCTGGGTGGTGGGTGACCACGCCTGCGGCATCGGCATCCGCGAGGACGACAGCGCGATCACCCGCGACAGTGCGCGGTTCGTGCCGCACGCGATCGTCGACGAGGCGCCGACGCGGATCTACGTCTGATGACGGTGCGGCGTTGGCCTGGCCGGCATGGGCGTGCCACGCCCGCGCCGGGCCGGCATTTCGATGACGGGCGCAGCCTGCAGGCCTTCGCGGACCGCGTCGCGGTGCGTTGCCACCGCTGCGATGCCCCCGGTTGGGTGATCGCCCGCTGGGAACCCTATCGATGGACCGCGCGTTTCCGCTGCACCGCTTGCAGCGCTGCATTGGACAGCGGCGACTGGGTGGGTGCGGTCCGCATTCTGGGCCGCCAGCCCTGTGGATTCTGCGGGCATCAGTGGCTGCATGTGTGTCGGCCGATTCCCGCCGGCATCCCCGCGCCTGCATCCTTCCCCGCCCGATGCGCACAGTGCGGTCGCAGCACCGAGGTCACGGTGTTGACGCGTCCCCTGCGTGACGCCGAGCCTGCCGATCCGCATTTCGGTCTGCCGCTGCGCCTGGTCGAATCGACCCGCGCGGGCCTGCTGTGGGCCTACAACGCCGAACATCTGCAGGCACTGCACGAATACGCGGGCGCGACGCTGCGCGAGGGCCGCGGCCATCATCGATCCATGTTCTCGCGCCTGCCGCAGTGGATGAAGCTGGCCCGCAACCGGGCGCTGCTGCAGCGTGCGGTGGAGCGGTTGCAGCGTCGCTTGCTGCAAGGGTAGTGCCGGCCGCTGGCCGACAGCCGAGCCCGCGCTCGGCTCAAAGCAACCCTTCGCGCTTCACCGCCAGGTAGCGCTCCACCAGCGCGCCCGGCAGGGCGTCGGCGGTGACGTCCAGCACCATCACCTTCTCGCTGCGCAGCGCTTCGTGCGCCTTCGCGCGCTGCTGCAGGTACAGCGCCGCGGCACCGGCCTGGGTGGCGTCCTCCAGCGTCTGCACGTCCCCCTCCAGTACGCCGTCCAGCTCGCGCTCGCGCAGGCTGGCCACGCACACCAGGTGGCGCCGTTGCAGCAGGCGCACCGCCGCCAGCAGGTCTTCGATGTCCTCGTCGCGCACGTTGCTGACCAGCATCACCAGTGCTCGCCGGCGCTGGCGCAGCGACACCTCGGTGGCAGCGGCCAGGTAATCGGTGGCCACCGCGCGTGGCTGCAGGTCGTAGCTGGCGCGCAGCAGGTGCTCGACCGTGCCCATGCCGCGCTGCGGCGCGACCCAGCGGCGTTCGCCACCGGCAGCGAACAGGCCGGCGGCATCGCCCTGGCGCAGCGCCAGGTAGGCCACCACCAGCGAGGCATTCAAGGCATGGTCGAAGTGCGAGAGACCGCCTTCGCTGGCCAGCATGCGCCGGCCACTGTCGAGCATCAGCAGCAACTGCTGGTTCTTCTCGTCCTGGTACTCGCGCGAGATCAGCTTGCGCGCACGCGCGGTGGCCTTCCAGTCCAGCTGGCGCAGGCTGTCGCCGACGCGGTACTCGCGCATCTGGTGGAAGTCGGTGCCTTCACCACGGCGGCGCTTCACGTGTGCACCGACCAGCCGCGAGGCCTGGTCGGCACTGAACAACGCAAAGCGCGTGAGCGGCACGAAATTCGGATAGACCCGCACGTCCAGTGCGGGCGGCAGCGTGCGTTGCTGCCACCACAGGCGCCACGGCGAGCGCATGCGCAGGTGCACGCCTTCGAAGCGGAAGTGCCCACGCTGCAGCGGCTGCAGGTGGTAGTGCAGCGTGGAGGCGCTACTGGCCCGCAGGCGCACGCGCTGTGGCAGCGATTCCAGCGGCCAGCCGCCGGGGACCAGGTCGAACACCTGCACCGTCATCGATTGCTCGGCCTGCAGCCGCAGCGCCGCCTCGCGGCGCACGCCCAGCGCCAGCGCTTCGGGCAGTTCGCGCTGTACCTGCGGCGACGGGCGCTGCGACTGGCGCCACAGGTCGAACAGTGCAGGCAGCGCGATGGCCACGGCGGCCAGCGCCCAGCTCCAGCGCGGCAGCAACCCGCCCAGCACCAGGCCGCCCAGGGCGGCCCAGGCCAGCAGCAGCGCCAGCAGCAGCGGGGCAGGCCTCATCGGCGCGGTGCTTCCACCTTGGCCAGCAGTGCGCCCAGCACGTCGTCGGCGTCCTGGCCTTCGATCTGCAGCTCCGGGGCCAGTGCAATGCGGTGGCGCAGTGCCGGGCGAGCAATGTCGCGCACGTCGTCCGGCGTGACGAAGTCGCGGCCGGCCAGCACCGCCTGCGCACGCGAGGCACGCACCAGCGCGATGCTGCCGCGTGGGCCGGCGCCGACCGCGATGCCCGGCCACTGCCGGGTCGCCGCGACGATGCGTACTGCGTAGTCGATCACTTCGTCATCGACGGTGATCGCCGCGGTGGCGCGCTGCAGTTCCAGCAGTTCGCCGGCACCGAGTACGCGTGGCACCTGGCTCAGGTCGAAATCGCTGGCGGCGCGGCCACTGGTGATCGCGGTCACCATGCGCTTCTCGTCCTCCAGCTGCGGGTAGTCGATCAGCACCTTCAGCAGGAAGCGGTCCAGCTGTGCCTCCGGCAGCGGGTAGGTGCCTTCCTGCTCCAGCGGGTTCTGCGTGGCCAGCGCCATGAACGGCGGCGCCAGGGTGAACGCCTTGCCTTCGATGGTCACCTGGCCTTCCTGCATCACTTCCAGCAGTGCCGACTGGGTCTTGGCCGGCGCACGGTTGATCTCGTCGGCCAACAGCAGGTTGGTGAACACCGGGCCACGGCGGATCTTGAAGCTCTCGCTCTTCGGGTCGTACACCGCATGGCCACTGACGTCGCTGGGCATCAGGTCGGGGGTGAACTGCACGCGGCCGTAATCCAGTTCCAGGGCCTGTGCCAGTGCGCGCACCAGCAGGGTCTTGCCCAGCCCGGGCACGCCCTCGATCAGCACGTGGCCACCGGCCAGCAGCGCCACCAGGATCTGGTCCAGTACATCGGCCTGGCCAATGAAGGCGTGGCCGACGGCATCGCGGATGGCATCGACGCGTTCGATCAGGCGGGCGTTGGCGGCCGCCGGCAGCTCGGGGACTTCGGTCATAGCAGGGATCTCATCTGGAGCAGCAAGCGGATGCGCTCGCGCAGGGCGGAGGAATCGTGCGGCGGAGGGGGCGTGAGCGCGCTGGCAACGCGGCCTTGCGGCCAGGACAGCAGTTCGGCGATGGCCTGTTCGCGCGGCGCGCCGTCCAGTGCGGCGGCCACCGGTGCGCGCAGGCGCAGGCGATGCAGGAACAGGGCGAGCACGGCGTCATACAGGCGCGCGCCTTGGCCGAAGCGCAGCAGCAGCTCGCCGCTGGCACGCACGTGTTCCAGCAGCGAGCGGCGTTCCAGCACCGGCGACGGCAGGCGGCTGCCGAAGCGTTGCGAACGGCCCCACAGCCAGCCCAGCAGGGCCAGCAGCAGCGGCGCCCACACCGGCCAGCCCTGGTAGAACAGGCGCGCCCACAGCGACGGCGGGCGGCTGGCGTAGACCAGCCAGAAAGTGCCCTTGCCGTAGTTCGGATCGAGCAGATAGCGGGTCAGGTCGCGGTGCGAGAGATCGTGCAGGCCGTCGCTGGCCTTGCCCGCAGCCGACGCCAGGCGTGCTGCCGGCGAATCCACCTCGCCGCGCATGAACTCCATGTCGGCCAGCACGCTCACCTTGCCCTGCCCGTGGCGCAGTCGCGCGAACACCAGGTTGCGCTCGTTGCCCCAACGCCGTTCGGCGTGTGTACGGGCGGCAAAGCCCAGCGTGAAGCGACGACCACCGCAGAACTCCACATGGCTGGGATCGTCGATGACGTGGAACGGCTGGCAGTCGCTCTGCTGGTACAGGCTGTCCACGCCCAGCTGGTCCAGCAGCGGTCCCTGCGTACTGCTGGCGTCGTCCTCTGCGGGTGGCGGCGTGCGCACCAGCAGATGGCCACCACCATCGACCCAGGCCAGCAGGGCCCTGGCCGCCGGTGCCGGCAGTTCGCTGCTGTCCTGCAGCAGCACCACCGTGTCGCGCGGACCCAGCGCCATCTGCTGCAGGTCCAGCCGCGGCCGCGAGTGCACGTCGATGCCATCGGCACGCAGGGCCTGCCCAAGCACGTACAGCGGGTTGTAGCCAGCTTCGCCCTGCGGCGGCAGCTGCACGGTCTCGGTCACCCGCTCATGCGTGCGCAGGTAGAGGATCGTCAGCGGTACGCCGAGCAGCACCAGCCCGCCCAGCAGCAGCGACCAGAACAGGCGCGGGCTCATGCCAGCCACCGGTACTGCTGGCGCAGAGTGTCGGCCAGTGCATCGAAATCGGCGCGGCTGGGCAGGCGGCCACCGTAGGCGGCGTACTGCCACATGCGCACGATGCGCGCGAACAGGTCACGGTCGGTGGCATCGGGCATGCGCCGCGAGGCGCGAAGGCATTGCGCTTCGGTGGCACCGGGCGGAAGCGCGATGCCGCTGCGCTCGCCCACCGTGCGCACGCTGGCGCGGTACAGCAGGGCCAGCGCCTGACGCGGCCGGCCCTGGTCCCACAGCAGGCCGGCCTGGGTGGCCACGTCCGGCGGCAGCACGACCGGCAGCTCCACCTGTTCCTCCACCACCTGCGGTACAGCGTCGGCCTTGCGCCGGCCACTGCCGCGCAGCCACGGCAGCCACAGCCGTGCGGTCAGCAGCAGCACCAGCAGCAGGACGCCCAGCAGGGCCCACAGGCCCCACTCGGCCAGGCGCGCCAGCCAGGCAATGCCGGCCTTGCGGTTGCTGCGCTCGCCCTTGCTGCTGCCGTCGCTCTGCAGCGCCTTGTCTTCCTTCTTTTTTTCCTCGGCCTGTTCGATCGGCTTCCAGCGCGTGACCTGGCGGGTCGGGCGCTGCAGCGGATCTTCATAGGCGCGGTTCACCGCCTGGCGGAAACCGGCGGTGTCCACCGGCGCCGCACCAAAGATCATCGCCGGCGTATTGGCCGGGTCGTTGGCCGCAGTGGCGGGTTCTTCCGCGCTGTCCTCGTCCCCTTCGGCATCGCCGGCCTGCCCAGCGACCGTCTGCGCGTCCTGCGCATGCACTGGCGCGGAGGCCAGCGGCAGGGCAAGGCACAGCAGCAGCGCCAGCGTCGATGCTGCCGGCAGCAGCCGCTCGCGCAGGCGGCGCAGGGCGATCTCCACGTCCCACGCTTCCATCTGCGTACGCCGGTTCAAGTACAGGCCGAAGCCGGCGCCGACATAGAACGGTCCGATCAGCACCGATGCCAGCCAGCACGCCAGGTTGAAGCCCAGTTGCGCCCAGGCAGGCGTGTCCTGGCCGATCATGTCCCATGCGGCACGCCATGATTCGGACATCAGCTCCAGTGGCATGAACATGAACACCGCGCCGATCGCACCGGACACCAGCACCCCTTCAAAGGCCATGCAGGCCACGGTCAGCACGACGGCGGCGCCCGCGGCACCGGCCGCCACGGCGCGGCGGCGTGCACCGCGCTGGGCCGGCGCGTTGCCTTCCAGCAGGTTCACCGGCAGGCACAGGCTGCGCAGCACGCTGAAGCGGCGCCAGCCCAGGTAGCCCCAGAAGCCCGCATTGCCCCAGCTGCGCTGCGCGCGCAGCGCTGCCAGCGCGCCCACCGGCTCACCGAAGATGCCGCGCGACAGGACGTACAGTGGCGCTCGCTCGAACAGTGGCTTGCACCACCACATCGCCAGCCAGGCCCAGCCGAACGCATCCAGCCACCAGCCCAGCGCGTTGAAGATCACGAACAGCGGTGCACTGGCCAGCAGCCAGCTGCCCCATACCGCACGCGCGTGGCGGCGCGACAGGGCGCTGCCCAGCTCCATTGCTTCCCAGCCACTGCGCGCGCGCAGCGCCACGTCCAGGCGGTCAATGCGCATTGCCGCCTCCGCGCCCGCCGCGCCACAGCCACAGCAGCACGCCGGCCCACAGCACGCCGGCCACGCTGAACTTGCCCCACGCCGGCACTTCGGCAATCGACGACCAGAACGCTTCGATGAACGCGGCCACCAGCAGCATGAACGCCACGCCCAGGCACAGCCGGGCCCCGATGCGGCCGCCTTCGACCAGGGCATCCAGGCGGCTGCGCCGGCCGGGGGCCAGCAGTTTCATGCCCAGCTGCAGGCCGGCACCGCCGGCGATCACGATCGCGGTCAGCTCGAACGCACCATGGCCCGCGACGAAGCGCCAGAATGGATCGCCATGGCCGATGTGCTGCAGGTGGCCGGCCACCGAACCGATGATCACGCCGTTGAACAGCAGCACCAGCAGCGTGCCCAGGCCGGCCAGCAGACCACTGGCGAAGGTACGCAGGGCGATGCTGATGTTGTTCAGGATGTAGTGGCCGAACATCATCCAGTCCGTGCCGCTGTCACGCCCGAGGCGCTCGGCCGCTGGATCGTACATGCGCTCCATCTCGGCGATCTGGCGGTTGTCCATCACCATGTGGATCAGGTCCGGGTAGAGCTGCGCCAGCACGAAGCAGGCCACCGCCGGCAGCGCGAACATCGCCAGTGCCACCCACATGCTGCGCGCCTGGCTGCGCACCAGCAGCGGGAAGTCGGCCACCAGGAATTCAAGTGCACCGCGCCAGCGCGTCGGCGGCGTGCGGTACAGCACGCTGTGGCCCTGCTGCATCAACTGCTGCAGGCGCTGCACCAGCTGCGGGCTGTAGCCGCGCTCGCGGGCCAGTGCCAGCTGCTGGCACAGGCGCCGGTAGCGCTGCGGGAAGGCGGCGTCGTCCACTGCCAGCGCGCTGGCCTTGCGCCGCGTGCGGCGCGCAGCACCAGCACGCAGCAGCAGCCAGTGTTCCAGGTCCTGCCATTCCTGCTGGTAGCGGGCGACGAACTGCTCCTGCTTCATCGCCGCCCCAACAGCCAGTTGGCCATGGCATACAAGCGCAGTACGCCGACCTGGCCGTGGGTGCCGGTCAGCGGTTCGGCGATGCCGGCCAGTTCCTGCTGGCGGGCCGCCGACAGCCGTGGCGCGCGCTCGGCGAAGGCCATCAGCGCGGCCTGCTCTTCCGGTCGCAGCGGCTGCGGCGGGGCCAGCACGCTGTCGATGGTGGGCGGAGGCGGCAGGTACAGCACGGGCGCATGCACCACCACGGTGCCGGCCACCAGATCGCCCAGGCGACGGCCATGGGGATCGAACAGGCTGCTGATCAGGCCCAGTGCATAGCCGAACGGCAGCATGTCCACGGTGCGCAGCAGGTTGCGGGTGATGGCAGGCATCCAGCCTACCGGCGCGCCATCGCGCGCAAGCACGCGCAGGCCCAGCGCGCGCTTGCCGAGGGTACGGCCCCACAGCGCTTCGCAGACGATCGGGTAGGCCCAGTACACCAGGAACATCAGCACCAGGCCGAGCCCGGAGCCGAACGAATCCAGCAGTGCCAGTGGAATCGACATCACCACCAGTACCGCGATGCGCACGCCCAGATCCACCAGCCACGCCATCGCCCGTGGCACCGGGCCGGCTGCCGGCAGCTGCAGCGGCACACCCTCCGGCGTCACCACCTCGCGGTAGGTATCGAGCATCGGTGCGGCCATCAGTGCGATGGCCTTCGTTGTGGGCGCCGGAGTCCTCTCCGGCAGGCAGCCACAGGCATGGGGGTCTCGACAGGTCCTGGTCGGGCCCAGACTTTAGCAGAGCCGCATGGCGGCGTTGGCTGCTCAGCCCAGGTATTCGTCCTTCAGCCGCACGTAGTGGTCGGCCGAGTAGTGCAGCGACTCGATCTCCTTGTCGCTCAGCGTGCGCGCCGGGCGGGCCGGATTGCCCACCCACAGCTCGCCTTCGCCAACCACCTTGCCCGGGCCGACCACCGCACCGGCGCCGACGAAGCCATGGCGCTCGACGCGCGCACCGTCGAGGATGCAGGCGCCCATGCCGATCAGGCTGTAGTCGCCGATCGTGCAGGCATGGATGATGCAGCCGTGGCCGACGGTCACGCCTTCGCCGATCAGGGTCGGGTAGCCGGCCTTGTTGTAGGGGCTGTGGTGGCTGACGTGGATGATCGTGCCGTCCTGCACATTGGTGCGCGCCCCGATGCGCACGTAATTGACATCACCGCGGATGACCGTGCCCGGCCACACTGATACGTCCTCGGCCAGCTCCACGTCACCGATGACGGTGCAGGCCGGGTCGATGTACACGCGCTCGCCGAGGATGGGCATCTTGTCGCGGAAGGGGCGCAGCGGGTTCATCGGTGTCTCCGGCAATCAGGGCGTTCGCGACGATGATACGCGTGCGTCCGCTGGGGAAGGTACCGCCCTGGGGCCGCGCGGATACACAGTAGATCCACGCCATGCGTGGATGGTGATCTCGGTGCCGACCAAGGTCGGCAGCTACCAGAAACGGGTGCAACCGCTCAGGACGGCGCGTGCTCGGCCAGCATCCGCCGGAACAGCACGTCCAGCCAGGCGCTGTCGCCCTGTCCGGCCGGCAGCTGCGGGGCCTGCGCCGCGCGAACGGCCATCGCATGGTCAATGTACTCGCTGATGAGCGCGATGCGCGGACGAGCGCTGACCTCGGCGCTGGCGCGCTTGACCACCAGCAATGCGTCGATGGCGTGGCGCACCGGGCCGTCCGGCAGCAACCGGTCCAGCAGATCCTCGAAGGCCATCGGCGGCGGCGTGGGCTCGCTCTCGATCCACTGGCAGGCAAGCAGGGCGCGCAGCACATACAGGTACTTCTTGGTGCTGATGGTGGGCTCACCCAGGTGGCGGCTGTGTGTGGTCCTGGCCATGCTCATGTAGTGCCACCAGCTGCCCAAGGGTGAGTAGAAGCGTTGGGCCGCCTCCCACAGCTGCGCCACGGCGGCGTCGTCCTGCCGGTACACGATCGGCGAACGCAGCCATTCGATCAGTGTCGGATTGGATTTTGAGACCAGCCGCAGTGCCTTGCGCAGGTCCCAGCCGCTGACATCGAGCTCATCGTCGATCGGCAGCTCGATTACATCGCGCTGCGCATCGCCCGGGCCGGTGCTCTCGTTGACGCTGAGATACCACGGCTGGCGATGCACGTAGATGAAGCGTGCGTCGTAGTCGCTGTCCGGCGAAGAGAAGCCCCAGCCACGGCTGCCGGATTCGCAGGCCAGCAGCACACGCACATTGTGGCGCTGTTCGATGTCGGCGAGGCTGGAAAGAATGGCGGCGCGCTTGTCCGGCGCGATCGGGTGGATGTCGTCCATGCAGTTGTGTTCTTAATGTCGAGCGTTCTCGACTGTAGCGCAGGTCTGCATCGCTGCGCTCGCCGGGCCAAGCCCGGCGAACGCGATCACGGCTCGTAGCTGTAGCCCATGCCATACACCGAACGGATCGGTTCGCCTTCCATGCCGGCGTCAGCCAGCTTGCGGCGCAGGTTGCGCACGTGGCTGTCGACGGTGCGGTCGACCACCACGCGGTGGTCCAGATAGAGGCGGTCGAGCAGCTCGTCGCGCGCCCAGATCCGGCCCGGCGTGGCCAGCAGCGTGCGCAGCAGGCGGTATTCGACCGGGGTCAGGTCCAGGCCCTTGCCGTTCCAGGTAGCGCGGGCTGCCGGTTCGTCGATATGCAGCCCGCTGTTGGCACGCGCAGCGGGGTCCGGGCGGTAGCGGCGCAGCACCGCCATCACCCGTGCGACCACTTCGCGCGGACTGAACGGCTTGCAGATGTAGTCGTCGGCACCGATGTCCAGGCCCAGCAGGCGGTCGATCTCTTCCACCCGTGCGGTGACCATGATCACCGGTACATCGCTGCTGGCGCGCAGTTCGCGGCACAGGTCCACGCCATCGCGCTGTGGCAGCATCAGGTCCAGCAGCACCAGGTCGGGCTGGTAGCGCGCGAATGCGTCGATCACCTGGCCGCCATCGTCCACCCATTCGCTGGTCATGCCGGCGGCGGCCAGGTAGTCGCGCAGCACCGAGGCCAGGCGTGGCTCATCCTCGACGATCAGGATCTTCGAGGACGCGGCGGTGGACAGGCTCATGCAGGCTCCGGCAGGGTAATGACCACGCGCAGCCCGCCCAGCGGCGATGGCTCGGCGTGGATGAGGCCGTGGTGGGCGAGGATGATATTGTGGCTGATGGCCAGGCCCAGCCCGCTGCCGCCGCTGGCCCGGTTGCGCGAGCTCTCCACCCGGTAGAAGCGCTCGAACAGCAGCGCGCATTTGTCCGCCGGCACGCCTGGCGCGGTGTCTTCCACGGTCAGCTGCACACCGGCAGGCACGCGCGCTGCCTGCACACGTACGCGGCCCCCGGCGTGGGTGTAGCGCAATGCGTTTTCCAGCAGATTGGCCAGCACCTGCTGCAGGCGTCGTTCGTCACCGGATACCTGCAGCGGTGTGGCGGGCAGGTTCTCCTCCAGTGCCAGCCCCGCCGTGGAGAAGCGCACGCGCATGCCATTGAGCTCGCTGCGCAGCAGCGCCGCCAGGTCCAGCGGTGCGAAGCGGTAGGCCAGGCCGCCGGACTGGGTCATCGACAGGTCGTGCAGGTCGTCGATCAACTTGCCCAGTTGGCGGATCTCGCCCTGCAGGGCACCGAGGTTGGCGCGGTCCAGCGGGCGGATGCCGTCCTCGATGGCTTCCAGTTCGGCACGAACCACCGCCAGCGGCGTGCGCAGTTCGTGCGAGATATCGGCGATGAAGGCACGGCGGTTGCGCTCGGTGTCGTCCAGCGCCTGCGCCATCCGGTTGAAGTCGTTGACCAGTGCATCCAGCTCGTCATCGCTGGTGCGCTCGATGCGGGTGGCGTAGTCGCCAGCGGCGAGCCGGTGGGTGGCCGCCGCCAGTTTGGCAAGGCGCTGGCGCAGCGCGCGCGATACCAGCCAGGCCAGCAGCACCGTCACCAGCAGCAGCGCGATGCCGATCACCCACCACGCACGCATCTGGGTGTTGTAGAAGTTCAGGTCGTTGGTGGCGATGACGGTCTGGAACGGCACCATGCCCAGCCAGCCGACCGTGTGCCCGTCCACCTGCACGGCGTGCGGCTCGTCGTCGCTGGTGGCGTCCGGGTTGCCGGCTACGAACCGATGCTGTGCATCGAACAGGCCCAGGCGGGAGGGAACGCCGGTCTGGTCGGACAGCGGTGGCACGGGCCCCTCGTGCCCATGGGCCAGATCCGGGCGCAGCAGCCGCGCCCAGCGGTCACTGTCGCCGCGCAGGTGCTCCCAGCCGCCGTGCGCACTGTACTCGCGCTGCAGGTGCGGCATCACGCGCTGCATGCGCAGGTCGCCCTGGTCATTGAGGTAGTCCAGGAAGCCGGTCTGGAACGCCACGCGGCTGGCAATACCGTTCACTGCCAGCACCAGCAGGCAGGCGGTGAAGATCGCGAGGAAGGTCTTCGCGGTCAGGCCGAATTTGAGTCGAATCTTCGCCATCGCGGGGCCATTAGCGGCGCATGCGGCGCCGAAAGCAAGCGCCCGCTGAGCCGGTCGCACAATCTCCATATTCTCTGCACAGTTCCACGGCAGCGTGCACGGGTCAACGCAAGGCCCCCACGCCCCCCATGTCACTCCTGCGCCCGCTGTCCCGCTCCCCCCGTCCGCTGTTGCTGCCCCTGCTGCTGGCCCTGGCGGCCTGCTCGGCGGGCAGGCCCGAGGCCCCGGCCACCCCTGAAGTGGGCGTCATCACTGCCAGCGTGCAGCCGCTGGCCCTGCAACAGACCCTGCCCGGTCGCGCCGTACCGTTCGAGGTGTCCGAGGTGCGCCCGCAGGTCGGCGGGCTGATCCGCCAGCGGTTGTTCACCGAAGGCCAGCAGGTCAAGGCCGGCCAGCTGCTTTACCAGATCGATCCGGCGCCGTACCAGGCCGCCTTCGATACCGCGCGTGGCCAGCTGGCGCAGGCCGAGGCCACTGTGTTGTCAGCGCAGCCGAAGGCCGAGCGCACGCGCACGCTGCTGGGCATGGATGCGGCCAGCAAGCAGGACGCCGACGATGCCACCTCGGCACTGAAGCAGGCCCAGGCCAATGTGATCGCCGCGCGCGCTGCGCTGCAGGCGGCCCGCATCAACCTCGACTACACCCGGGTTACTGCACCGATCGATGGCCGCATCGGCACGTCCAGTGTCACCGCTGGCGCGCTGGTCGCCGCCGGCCAGGACGCGGCGCTGGCAACCATCCAGCGGTTGGACCCGGTCTATCTGGATGTCACCCAGTCCAGCACGCAGATGCTGGCGCTGCGCAAGCAGCTCGATGCCGGCCGGGTGAAAGCCATCGACGGCAAGGCACAGGTGAAGGTGCTGCTGGAGGACGGCAGCACGTACGCGCATGAAGGCACCCTGGAGTTTGTCGGCAGCGCAGTCGACCCGGGCACCGGCAACGTGGTGCTGCGCGCGGTCATTCCGAACCCGGAGGGCCTGCTGCTGCCAGGCATGTACCTGAGGGCGGTGCTGCCGATGGCCACCGATGCGCGCGCCCTGCTGGTGCCGCAGAAGGCGGTGCTGCGCAATGAACGTGGCGAGCCGCTGCTGCGCCTGCTCGACGCAAAGGACCGCGTGGTTGAGCGCCGGGTCAGCACCGGCCAGGTAGTGGGCAACCAGTGGCAGATCACGCAGGGGCTGAAGGCTGGCGATCGGGTGATCGTCAGCAACGGCAGCGCGGTAGCGCTTGGCCAGCAGGTGCAGGCGGTGGCGGCCACCACCGCGCAGCTGGCCGCAATGCCGGCGATCGATCCGACCGGCAACACCGACGAAACGTCGCACTGAGGCCTGCCGCGCATGGTTCGTTTCTTCATCGACCGGCCGATCTTCGCCTGGGTGATCGCCATCGCGGTCAGCCTGCTCGGCCTGCTCGCGATCCTGATCCTGCCGGTGGACCGCTACCCGCAGATCGCCCCACCCACCATCACCATCCGCGCCACCTACACCGGCGCCTCGTCGCAGACCGTGGAAAACGCGGTCACCCAGGTCATCGAGCAGTCCCAGCAGAGCCTGGACCACCTGATGTACATGACCTCCACCAGCGCCTCCGATGGCTCGGCGCAGGTCAACCTGGTGTTTGCCACCGGCACCAATCCGGACACCGCGCAGGTGCAGGTGCAGAACCAGCTGCAGGCGGCGATGGCGACGCTGCCGCAGGCGGTGCAGCAGAACGGCCTGACCATCACCAAGTCCAGTGGTTCGATCTTCGAGGTGCTGTCGTTCACCAGCGAAGACGGCAGCATGGACAACTTCGATGTCGCCAACTTCATGGAAGCGCGCATCGACGACCAGATCAGCCGCGTCAGTGGTGTCGGCAACATCCAGCCGATCGGCCAGGAATACGCCATGCGCATCTGGCTGGACCCGGAGAAGATGCGCCAGTACGCGCTGATGCCGTCGGACATCGAGACCGCACTGCAGGCGCAGAACACCGACGTCTCGGCCGGTGAGCTGGGTGGCCAGCCGGCACTGAAGGGCCAGCAGCTGGACGCCACGGTCACCGCGCGCAGCCGCCTGCACACGCCCGAACAGTTCGCGCGGGTGGTGCTGAAGGCCGATGCCAACGGCAGCGTAGTGCACCTGGGCGACGTGGCGACGATCGGCCTGGGGCCGGAGAGCTACGACAGCATCAGCACCTTCAACGGCAAGCCGTCAGCGTCGCTGGGCATCGAGCTCAATGCCGGCGCCAATGCCATCGCCGTGTCCAAGGCCATCGAGACCCGCCTGCAGCAGTTGCAGAAGTACTGGCCGCACGGCTACACCTACCACGTGGCGTTCACCACCACGCCGTTCGTGACCATCTCGCTGAAGGAAGTGGTGATCACCCTGATCGAGGCGATCATCCTGGTGGTGCTGGTGATGTACCTGTTCCTGCAGAACTGGCGCGCCACCCTGATCCCGACCATCGCGGTGCCGGTGGTGCTGCTGGGTACCTTCGGCGTGCTGGCGGCATTTGGCTATTCGATCAATACCCTGACCATGTTCGCACTGGTGCTGGCCATCGGCCTGTTGGTGGACGATGCCATCGTGGTGGTGGAGAACGTGGAGCGGGTGATGACCTTCGAAGGGCTGGCGCCGAAGCCGGCCACGCTGAAGGCGATGGGCCAGATCACCGGCGCGCTGGTGGGCATCGTGCTGGTGCTGACCGCCGTGTTCCTGCCGATGGCGTTCTTCAGCGGTGTCACCGGCGTGATCTATCGCCAGTTCTCGGTGACGATTGCCGCTGCGATGATCCTGTCGGTGCTGGTGGCGATGACCATCACCCCGGCCCTGTGCGGCAGCATCCTGCACCAGATTCCCAAGGGCGGCCATCCGCATGGCGACCACGGCGGTGAGCCGAGCCTGCTGGGCAAGTGCTTCATCTGGTTCAACCACCGTTTCGAGCGCACCTCCAACGGCCTGCGTCGCCGGGTGGATGGCTTCCTTGGCCGGCGCACGCTGGGCGTGGGGTTCTACCTGGCGCTGAGCGTGGCCACCGGCCTGCTGCTGTGGCACCTGCCGGGCGCGTTCCTGCCCGACGAGGACCAGGGCATGCTCAACGCGCTGGTGAAGCTGCCGGCCGGTGCCACCCTGGAGCAGACCCGCGCGGTGATGGATCGCCTGAGTGCCGCCGCGGTGAAGGACGACGGCGTGCTGTCGATCCAGGCCACCGCCGGTTTCAGTGTCACCGGCAGCGGCCAGAACGTCGGCCAGGCCTTCATCCGCCTGAAGGACTGGGATGACCGCAAGGATGACGCCGACACCATTGCCGCACGGTTGACCGCGGCCATGGCCAGCGTGCCCGATGCGCAGGTGTTCATCACCTCGCCACCGGCCATCCTTGGCCTGGGCGATGCGGGCGGTTTTACCCTGGAACTGCAGGACGAAGGCGGCGCCGGCCATGCCGCCGCCGTGGCCGCGCGCAACACGCTGCTGAAGGAGGCCGCCAGGGATCCGAAGCTGGTCAACGTGCGCTACGCCAGCCTGGAAGACGCGCCGGTGTATGCGGTGAAGGTGGACGACGCCAAGGCGCAGGCCATGGGTGTGAATCCGCAGGACATCAATGACACCTTGAATGCGGCCTTGGGCGGCGACTTCGTCAACAACTTCATCTACAAGGGCCGCATCAAGAAGGTGTTCATCCAGGGCACCGCCGAAGCGCGCATGCAGCCGCAGGACATCGAGCGCTGGAGCGTGCGCAACCAGGCCGGCCAGATGGTGCCGCTGTCGTCGCTGGTCAGCGCGCACTGGACCAGCGCGCCGGCCGCGCTGCAGCGCTACAACGGCGTGTCGGCGATGGAGATCACCGGCCAGCCCGCGCCGGGCGTCAGTTCCGGCGAGGCGATGGCCGAGATCGCGCGCCTGGCCGACGCGCTGCCGGAAGGCTTCAGCCATGCCTGGTCGGACATGGCCTACCAGGAACAGCTGTCGGGCAATCAGGCGCCGATGCTGTACGCCATCTCGCTGCTGTTCGTGTTCCTGTGCCTGGCCGCGCTGTATGAAAGCTGGGCGGTGCCGTTCGCGGTGATGCTGGCGGTGCCGGTGGGTGTGTTCGGTGCGGTGCTGATGATGAACCTGCGTGGCCTCAACAACGACGTGTACTTCCAGGTCGGCCTGCTGACCACGATTGGCCTGGCGGCCAAGAACGGCATCCTGATCGTCGAGTTCGCGCGCATCCTTGAACAGCAGGGCAGGAGCACCCGCGAGGCGATCCTGCAGGCCGTCTATCTGCGCCTGCGGCCGATCGTGATGACCTCGCTGGCGTTCCTGATGGGTGTGCTGCCGCTGGTGTTCGCCACCGGCGCCGGCTCGGCCGCGCGCCGCTCGCTGGGTACCGGCGTGGCCGGCGGCACGGTCGCCTCGATGGTGCTGGGCATGTTCTTCGTGCCGTTGTTCTACCTGCTCGTGCGCCGCCTGTTCCCGGGCCGCGCGCCTGCCGAAGCCACTGCCCCGGAGGCAAGCCCATGAAGCCGACGCTGCTGCGCGCCATTGCGGCCGCAACGATGACCACCGTGCTGGGCGGCTGCGTGAGCATGGCGCCGCATTACCAGAGGCCCGAGGCGCCGGTGCCGGCACAATTCGGCAATGCCGCCACGGCCGAGGCCGAGCCAGCACTGGCGGTGCCAGCCTGGCGCGAAGTCTTCCTCGAGCCGTGCCTGCAGCAGGTGATCGCGCTGGCGCTGCAGAACAACCGCGACCTGCGCGTGGCCATCCTGCAGGTGGAGAAGGAACGCGCGCAGTACCGCATCCAGCGCGCGGCGCTGCTGCCGTCGGTGGATGCCAGCGGCAGTGTCACCCGCTCGCGGGTAAGTGATGCCAACAGCGAGACCGGTGCCACCCAGGTAACCGAATCCGATGCCGTGCAGGTGGGTATCAGCAGTTGGGAACTGGATCTGTTCGGACGCATCCGCAGCCTGAAGAACGAGGCCCTGCAGAACTGGCTGGCCAGCGCCGAGAACCAGCGCGCCGCGCGCACCAGCCTGGTGGCCGAAGTGGCCACGGCGTGGCTGGCGTTGGCAGCGGACGAGCAGTCACTGGCGTTCACCCGGCAGACCCTGGACAGCCAGCAGCAGACCCTGCAGCGCACCGAGGCCCGCCACGCCCAAGGCCTGGCCTCGGGCCTGGACCTGTCGCAGGTACAGACCAGCGTCGAAGCCGCGCGCGGTGCGCTCGCCAAGCTGCAGACGCAGCAGGCGCAGGATCGCGATGCATTGCAGTTGCTGGTAGGGGCGCCGCTGGATCCGGCCTTGCTGCCAACCGCGCAGGCGCTGGATGGCAGCGTGGCACTGGCGCCGCTGCCGGCCAACCTGCCGTCCAGCGTGCTGCTGCAGCGCCCGGACGTGTTGTCCGCCGAACACGCACTACAGGCGGCCAATGCCGATATCGGTGCCGCGCGCGCTGCATTCTTCCCGACGCTGACATTGACCGCCAATTACGGCCACAGCTCCACCGCGTTGTCGACGCTGTTCTCGGCCGGCACCCGTGGCTGGTCGTTCGCGCCCAGCATCACCGCGCCGATCTTCCACGCCGGCGCGCTGAAGGCATCGCTGGATGCCTCGAAGATCGGCAAGGACATCGGCATCGGGCAGTACGAGAAGGCGATCCAGCAGGCCTTCAGTGAAGTAGCCGATGCGCTGGCCACGCGCGATCACTTGACCGTGCAGATGGACGCACAGCGCGCGCGGGTGGCCGCCAACCAGCGCAGCTACACGCTGGCCGATGCGCGTTACCGCACCGGGCTGGACGGCTATCTGCAGGCACTGGATGCGCAACGCAGCCTGTTTGCCGCGCAGCAGGACCTGATCGCGCTGCAGCAGCAGGAGGCGGGCAACCGGGTGACGTTGTTCAAGGTGCTGGGCGGCTGCGCCGACGCACGCTAGCGCGTTCGCCAATGTGGGTGCGTCTTCCGCTCCGGTGCGTGCCGACCTTGGCCGGTACCCACCAGAAGCGGACGGTCCCGCGTTACGCCACGCGGCCGCGGCGCGCGCGCTCCAGGTGCACCAGCAGCAGTGAGATCGCTGCCGGGGTCATGCCCGGAATACGCTGCGCCTGGCCGATGGTCTGCGGGCGCACCCGCTCCAGCTTCTGCAGTGCTTCGGCCGACAGCCCGCGCACGGTCGCATAGTCGAACGCCTCGGCGATCGGCGTGGCCTCATGCCGCTGCTGGCGCTCGATCTCCTCGCGCTGGCGGTCCAGGTAGCCGGCGTACTTCACGCCGATCTCCACCTGCTCGGCCACCTTGGCGTCGGCCACGGCCGGCCCCAGCGATGGCACCTGCATCAGCTGCGCGTAATCCAGCTCGGGGCGCTTGATCAGGTCCAGCACGTTGGTCTCGCGGCTGACCGCCACGCCCAGCGTGTCCTGCACTTCGCGGCCCAGCGCATTGGCCGGGGTTGCCCACAGCGCGCCCAGGCGTGCGCGCTCGGCAGCAACAGCGGCCTGCTTGGTCTCGAACGCACCCCAGCGACGATCATCCACCAGGCCCATCTCGCGGCCGGTCGGGGTCAGGCGCTGGTCCGCATTGTCCTCGCGCAGCTGCAGCCGGTACTCGGCGCGGCTGGTGAACATGCGGTACGGCTCGTTGGTGCCGTGGGTGATCAGGTCATCCACCAGCACGCCCAGGTAGGCCTCGTCGCGGCGCGGGCACCAACCGTCCAGCCCACGCACCTGGCGTGCGGCGTTGAGGCCGGCCAGCAGGCCCTGCGCGGCGGCCTCCTCATAGCCGGTGGTGCCGTTGATCTGGCCAGCGAAGAACAGGCCGTTGACCAGCTTGGTCTCCAGCGACGCCTTCAGCCCGCGCGGATCGAAGAAGTCGTACTCGATGGCGTAGCCCGGGCGGGTGATGTGCGCGTTCTCGAAGCCACGGATGCTGCGCACCATCTCCAGCTGCACGTCGAACGGCAGCGAGGTGGAAATGCCGTTGGGGTAGATCTCGACGATGCCCAGGCCTTCGGGTTCGACGAAGATCTGGTGGCTGGCCTTTTCGGCGAAGCGCACCACCTTGTCCTCGATGGACGGGCAGTAGCGCGGGCCGATGCCTTCGATCTGGCCGCTGTACAGCGGCGAGCGGTGCAGCGCGTCGCGGATGATCTGGTGGGTCTGCTCGGTGGTGTGGGTGATCCAGCAGCTGACCTGCTGCGGATGCTCGTCCACCGAGCCGAGGAAGGACATCACCGGCCGCGGCGAATCGCCCGGCTGCTCGTCCATCACGCTGTAGTCCAGCGAGCGGCCATCGATGCGCGGCGGCGTGCCGGTCTTCAGGCGGTCCACCTGGAAAGGACGCTCGCGCAGGCGCGCGGCCAGCGTGGTGGCCGGCGGGTCGCCCATGCGGCCGGCGGCGTACTGGGTCGGGCCGACATGGATCTTGCCGGCCAGGAAGGTGCCGGCGGTCAGCACCACGGCACCGGCGTCGAAGCGCAGGCCGGTCTGGGTCATGACCCCGCGCACGGCGTCGCCTTCAATGACCAGGTCATCGACGGCGGCCTGGAACACGGTCAGGTTGGCCTGGCCTTCGACGATGGCGCGGATCGCCATGCGATACAGGTTGCGGTCGGCCTGGCAGCGGGTCGCGCGCACGGCCGGGCCCTTGGAGGCGTTGAGCGTGCGCCACTGGATGCCGGCGCGGTCGGCGGCATGCGCCATCGCACCGCCCAGGGCGTCGATTTCCTTGACCAGGTGGCCCTTGCCGATGCCGCCGATGGCCGGGTTGCAGCTCATCGCGCCCACTGTTTCGATGTTGTGGGTCAGCAGCAGGGTGCGCACGCCGGTACGGGCCGCGGCCAGCGCGGCTTCGGTGCCGGCGTGGCCACCGCCGATGACGATGACGTCGTAACGATGGAAGGACGGGTTCATGGGGCTGTTCAGCTGGGGGCGGGCGCGGCCGGGGCGGCACCGGGGTGGCGATTTTAGCGCCATTCGGGGCTGGGACGTCGGCGCCAGCCGGCTCCCGTCGAAATCAGCCCTAAAGTTGGCAGGATTTTTGCAGATAACCCAATAGCACCCACCGTGGCTGGCGCCGCAGGCGCCCGTGACCGGAATTGGAACAGGGGCCGGTACAGGCGCACGGTGGGGGAGCAGGGGGCCGGCAGTCGGGGGACTGCCCGGCCCTGTTTTTTGGCGCTATCGGGAGGCCGCCATCCACGCATGGCGTGGATCTACGGAAGCTGCGGCCGCCGGTTGACGACCCCGCAAAACAAACGGCCCCGCACTGCGGGGCCGTCTGCTTTCAGAGGTGCCGACATCCGACAGGGCCGGAACAGGGGGGATCCAGATGTTCCTGTCGGATATCGACGTAGAGCTTTTTGCGGCGGCCCGTGTCGTTTTTGTCACTTTGTGACGCGGGCCGTCACTGGCCCCGTAGAGTGCGGCTTGGACCGTGTGAAATGCAAGACGGTTCAGCGCTCAACTGTGCGCTGCGTCCCACGATCCATGTTGCGCCAGGGGGAACCGTTCATTCTTGGCGCACTCGGCGCCGGAGCCGGACGGGCCGGCGGCGGGGGCGCAGAGGGCTGGATGTTCGATTGCGGCGGCCGGCGCATCGAGTCCATGTTCCGCCACGGCGAACCGCCGTTGTACGACGGCCGCGACGGCGGTGGCGGGCGGTTCTCGCCGCCGTTGCCGGGTGGGCGCGGTGGCGGGCGGTGGTTGTGCGGCGGGCGGTAGATCGGGCGCGAGTAATACGGATTGCCATAGCCGCCGTAGTAGCCGCCATAGCCGCCGTAGTACGGGTAGCCGTAGTTGTAGGGATAGCCGGCGGGGTAGCGGTACTCCACCGACGGCGCACCGTGGTAGTAGCTGCCGCTGCGGCCACCGCCGACATAGTCGTAGGTGGTGCAGCCGGTCAGGGCCAGCATCAGGCCACCGGCAAGCATCAGGCGCGTTTTCATGGTGGGTCCCCCCAGAGGACGGGTTGTACAGTGAGCTTCATGCGCAGGCGTTGAATCGGCCCTTAACTTCACTGTCCAGGATGAATGGAGGTGAAGGCTGCCATGCTGGCATGACCTGTGCCGGGGTCGCCAGCAGGGAGCCATACGTTAATCTTGCGTCATGAGCGATTCACTGTTGCCCCGTGCCGATGATGTCCTGGCTGCCGCTGCGCGGATCGCGCCGCACGCCAGCGTGACCCCGGTGCTGCGCTCGCGCACGCTCGATGCGCTGGCCGTCGCGCAGCTGGCGTTCAAGGCCGAGCATCTGCAGCGCGGTGGCGCATTCAAGTTCCGCGGCGCGTGCAATGCGGTGTGGTCGCTGGATGCCGATCGCGCCGGCGCCGGCGTGGTCACCCATTCCTCCGGCAACCACGGCGCCGCCCTGGCCCTGGCCGCGCGCACCCGTGGCATTCCCTGCCACGTGGTGGTGCCCGAAGGTGCAGTGGCGGCCAAGCTGGCCAACATCGCCCGCCATGGCGCCACGCTCTGGCGCTGCCCACCAACCATCGCCGACCGCGAGGCCACCTGCGCCAAAGTGCAGGCTGATACCGGCGCGACCCTGGTCCATCCCTATGCGGACCCGGCGGTGATGGCCGGGCAGGGCACCGCAGCACTGGAGCTGCTGCACAGCGACGGCCCGTTCGACGTGCTGGTGGTGCCGGTGGGCGGCGGTGGCCTGGCCAGCGGCACCGCGCGGGCCCTGCAGCTCGCCAGCCCGCAGACCCGGCTGGTGCTGGCCGAGCCGGCCGGCGCGGACGACACCGCGCGCTCGTTGGCCGCTGGCGAGCGCCAGGGGCCGTTCACCCCAGACACGATCTGCGACGGTCTGCGCACCCTGATCGGCGCGCCCAACTTCGAGCTGCTGCGTGCGGCCAACGCCGAGGTGATCGTGGTCGATGACGCGGCGACGATGGCGGCGATGCGCTTGCTGTGGGAGGTCCTCAAGCAGGTGGTCGAGCCGTCATCGGCGACCGTGCTCGCCGCGGTGCTGGCGCAGCCTCAGCGTTTTGCCGGCCTGCGCGTGGGCCTGGTGCTGTCCGGCGGCAACGTCGACCTGCCCGCACTGCGCTGGGGCGCGCCGTGAGCCGCGACCGGCACCGGCATCGCACTGGCCTGCTGGGCTGGCTGTGGCGGTTGTTTGTCCTGCTGGTGATCTGGCTGCTGGGCGTGACTGCCTGGATCGTCTGGGTCGGCGAGCGTGACCAGGCGGCCAAGGCCGACGCCATCATCGTGCTCGGTGCGGCGGCCTATGACGCCAAGCCGTCGCCGGTATTCGAAGAACGCATCCGTCATGGGCTGGATCTCTATGAGGCCCAGTTCGCGCCGCTGCTGATCTTCACCGGCGGCTATGGTGGTACCGGCGCGCGCTTTTCCGAGTCACAGGTGGCGCGGCGCTATGCGCTCAAGCACGGCGTGCCGGACGATGCGATCCTGATCGAGACTGCCTCGCGCAACACCGTGCAGAACCTGGTGGAAGCCAAGCGGCTGATGGACCAGCGCAACCTGCACCGGGTGATCATCGTCAGCGACCCGCTGCACATGGCGCGCGCGCTGCGCCTGAGCAAGGCGCTGGGCATCGATGCACTGGCCTCGTCCACGCCCAGCACGCGCTTCCGCAGCTTCCACACCAGCTGGCGCTTCCTGGTGCAGGAAATCTATTTCTTCCACCGCGACCTGGTGCGGCCGCCGCTGAGTTCGCCGGCCAACACCTGAGGCGGAAACCTGATTTGGGCGGGTGCCATGCGGTAGTGCCGGCCGCTGGCCGGCAGACGCCCACCATGGAATCGTGAGGTTGCCGGCACTGTGCCGACCAAGGTCGGCACCCACCAGAGCGATTCGCGTATGGCGTCGCATTTGGTAGTGCCGGCCGCTGGCCGGCAGATGCCCACCATGGAATCGTGAGGTTGCCGGCCAGCGGCCGGCACTACCAGACGATCAGGTCTGCTTGCGCCGGATCGGAATCGCCGAAACCGGCACTGAGGCCACGTCATGCCCGCCTTCGCGGATCGGTGCGCCCGGGTCCGGTGCCCAGGCATGGGCATAGATCACTTCCCAGCTGCTGGGCAGCTTGCCGTCGGCGCGCCGCATCGGTTCATACGCCGCTGCCGCCGCAGCGAAACGGCCACGCCCGGTCAGCGTGTGGCGGCGATCCACCCGCGCATTGGTCGCGCCCATCGCGCGCAGCTCGCGCATCAACGAGGGCAGGTCGTCGTAGGTCAGGGTGAACAGATCGCGGTCCAGCACCGGGTCGCGGAAGCCGGCCATCATCAGCGCATCGCCGAACTGGGCGATCTGCGCGAAGCGGCTCACGTGCGGGCGGTCATCGGCGGCCGCGAAGGCCTCGTTGAGTTCGATCAGGGTTTCCGGGCCGAAGGTGGAACACAGCAGCAGGCCACCGGGCTTGAGCACGCGACGGAAGCCTGCGAACACCGCCGGCAGGTCGTCCACCCACTGCAGGCACAGGTTGCTGAAGATCACGTCCACGCTGTTGTCGGCCAGCGGCAGCGCGGCGGCGTCGCCGCACAGGCGTTGGAACGGCTTCCACCAGCCGGCCTGGCGCTTGGCCTGGTCCAGCATCGGCAGTGCCACATCCAGCGCGATCACCTGCGCCTTCGGCCAACGCTTCTTCATCAACGCGCTGGCGTGGCCGGTACCCGCGCCGATGTCCAGCACCACCTCGGGCTTGCGTGCCTCCAGGTAGTCCAACGATTCGATCAGCCGCGACTGCACCTCGCGCTGCAGGGCGGCGGCAGCGTCGTAACTGGTGGCGGCACGCGCGAATGCGCGGCGGACATGGCGGGCATCGAAGTGGGACGGCATTGCGAAAGTCTCTTAGAACGTACCGGGGTATGCGCCGCCGTCGATCAGCAGGTTCTGCCCGGTGAGGTAACCGGTGTGTGCGCTGCACAGGAAGGCGCAGGCGGCGCCGAACTCGTCCGCTGTGCCGAAGCGGCCAGCGGGAATCTGCTGGCGGCGGCGTTCGGCCACTTCGCCGGCATCGCCGTCCTTGCCCGCAGTGTGGGCGAAGTTGGCGCGCAGGCGGTCGGTGTCGAACTGGCCGGGCAGCAGGTTGTTGATCGTGACGTTGTGCGCGACGGTGCGGCGCGACAGGCCGGCGACGAAACCGGTCAGGCCGCTGCGTGCACCGTTGGACAGCGCCAGGATGTCGATCGGCGCTTTCACCGCCGACGAGGTGATGTTGACGATGCGGCCGAAGCCACGCGCAATCATCGCGTCCACGGTGGCGCGGATCAGCGCGATCGGCGCCAGCATGTTGGCGTCGAGCGCGGCGATCCAGTCGTCGCGCTCGAAAGTGCGGAAGTCGCCTGGCGGCGGGCCACCGGCATTGGTGACCAGGATGTCCACCTGCGGGCACGCGGCCAGCGCCGCGGCAACACCGGCGTCGGTGGTGATGTCGGCGGCGACCGCGCGCACCTCAGCGGCACCGGGCAGTGCACGCAGCTCTTCGGCAGCGACCTGCAGTGCAGCCTCGCCACGGGCCACGATCACCACGTTGACGCCCTCGCGCACCAGCGCACGCGCGCAGCCCAGGCCCAAGCCCTTGCTTGCGCCGCAGACCAGTGCCCAGCGGCCGTTGATACCCAGATCCATGCGTCAATCCCGTGGAATGAGGAAGGCGCTCATTGTCCGCCATCGGCCGGTGACAGGCCGGCAACGAAGTGTTGCAGGGCGCTGGCCACCTCGTCGGCATGGCCGAGGAAGGGCGCGTGGCCGCCATGGGCGATGGTCAGCGCCTGCGCACCCGGGGCCAATGCCGCAGCGGCCTGCATCGCCGCCGGAGACACCAGCCGGTCGCGCTGGCCGGCGATCCACAGGCTGGGTTTACCCAGTGTTGGCAATGCGCCGCGCAGGTCGGTGCTTTCCAGCAGGCGCAGGCCTTCCAGCAGGGCCCGTTCGGTGGGCGCGCCGCGCTCAACCAGGCGTTGGCGCAGCGTGCGCAGCTCCTCGCGGGCGTGCGCCGAGCCCATCACATCCAGCGCCAGGAAGCGTTCCAGGGTGCCACCGAAATCGGTCGCCAGCTCGCGCCCGAACTGCTCGAACACCGCCGGCTCCACCGCATGCGGCCAGTCGTGGCCGCGCACGAAGCGCGGCGTGGCCGCGATCATCGCCAGCCCGCGCACTTTCGGAAGCGTTGCGGCGGCGTGCAGTGCGAACAGGCCGCCCAGTGACCAGCCGCACCACACCGCCGGCGGTGTGGCCGCGGCAATGGCGTTCACCACGAACGGCAGGCGCAACGGCGTGGTGTCTTCGCGGCTGTGGCCATGGCCCGGCAGATCAACCAGATGCAGGGTGAACCGGTCGGCCAGGCGCTGCACCAAGGGTGCGAACACACCGCCCTGCAGGGCCCAGCCATGGATCAGTACCAGGTCCGGCCCCTGGCCGGTGACGTCGATATGCATGGGAAAACGACAGCAGGCTCAGGCAAAGACAGGCAATGGCGGTGGCGCGGCGTCACGTACCGCCAGATCCACGCGATCGCGCGCGCTGGCGATCGCGGCCACCAGGCCACGCACCTGTTCCGGCGTGTGCAGGGCGGACAGGGTCACACGCAGGCGCGCCTTGCCTTCGGGCACCGTGGGCGGACGGATCGCGCCGACCAGCCAACCAGCCTGCTCCAGTGCCTTGGACATCGCCACGGCGCGGTGATCGTCACCACACAGCAGCGGTTGGATCGGCGTTTCCGAAGCCATCAGGTCCAGGCCATGGCGGCGTGCCTCGCTGCGGAACAGCGCGATCAGGTCGGTCAGTTTCGAGCGGCGCCAGTTGTCACGGCGTGCCAGGCGCACCGCTTCCAGTGCAGCGGCGGCCAGCGGTGGCGGCATCGCCGTGGTGTAGATGTAGGGGCGTGCGGTTTCAGCCAGGTGCTCGACCAGATCGTCGCGGCCCAGCACCAGCGCGCCGGAACCGCCCAGTGCCTTGCCCAGCGTGACCAGCTGCAGCGGCACATCGTCCACGCCCAGCCCGGCGGCGGCCACGGCACCACGGCCGTCACCGACCACGCCTACGCCGTGCGCATCGTCCACATAGAACAGCGCTTGCTGCAGGCGTGCCACAAGCGACAATGCACGCAGCGGTGCGATGTCGCCATCCATGCTGAAGACACCATCGGTGGCCAGCATCGCCGCGCCGTCGGGCGCGTGCTTGAGCTGGCGCATCGCGCCTTCGGCATCAAGGTGCGGATAACGGCGCAGGCGCGCACCGGCCAGCCGCGTCGCATCCAAGAGGCTGGCGTGGTTGAGCTTGTCCTGCACGCAGACATCACTCTCTTCGCTCAGCAGTGCCTGCTGCACGGCCAGGTTGGCGGCGAAGCCACTACCGAACAGCAGCGCGCGCGGGTAGCCCAGCCACTCCGCCACTTCGCGCTCCAGCGCGTCATGCAGGGCGTGGTGGCCGCAGACCAGATGCGATGCACCGGCGCCGGCGCCTTCGCGTGCAGCGGCATCCTGCAGCGCGTTGACCACGCTGAACTGCTGGGCCAGGCCCAGGTAATCATTGCTGCAGAAGCCGGTCAGCCACTGGCCGTCCACTTCCAGGCGGACGCCATCACGACGGTTGACCGTGCGCCGCGTGCGGCGACGGCCTTGGGCATCGCGCAGGGCGCGCTGGGCGTGGAGGCGGGCGGTCAGGTCGGGGCGGGCCATGGCGGCTGAATGCGGCGACGGGGCGGCTAGGGTAGCGCGTTGCCGCGACGCCTGCTTGTACCCCGTCTCAGGCCGCGTGAGCGCAGCCGCAGCCGGGCGCATCGGCGCTGATGTCGGCGTGCACTGTACCGCCGTGATCGTGGCCCTCGGCATCCACCTGCACCGCCATCGGTTGCAGTCCCAGCCGGGCAAACAGGGCCAGGTCGCGCTCACTCTCCGGGTTGCCGGTGGTCAGCAGCTTGTCGCCGTAGAAGATCGAATTGGCACCGGCCAGGAAGCACAGCGCCTGCAGTTCGTCACTCATGGCTTCGCGCCCGGCCGACAGCCGCACCATCGAGCGCGGCATGGCGATGCGTGCCACCGCGATCATGCGCACGAACTCGAACGGGTCCAGCTCGGCACTGCCATGCAGCGGGGTGCCCGCCACCTGCACCAGCCTGTTGATCGGCACCGAATCGGGATGCGCCGGCAGCGTGGCCAGCGCCAGCAGCAGGCCAACGCGCTGCGCGCGCGTCTCGCCCATGCCGACAATGCCGCCGCAGCAGGTCTTCAGGCCGGCCTCGCGCACGTGCTCCAGCGTGTCCAGGCGGTCCTGGTACTGGCGCGTGTGGATGATCGAATCGTAGTAGTCCGGTGCGGTGTCGAGGTTGTGGTTGTAGTAGTCCAGGCCGGCGTCCTTCAGCGCGCGTGCCTGTTCGCCACTGAGCATGCCCAGCGTGGCGCAGGTCTCCAGGCCCAGCGCCTTCACCCCGGCGATCATCGCCGCTACCTTCGGGATGTCGCGGTCCTTCGGTGATCGCCACGCGGCACCCATGCAAAAACGCGACGCACCGGCGGCCTTGGCCTGGCGGGCCTTGGCCAGCACCGCATCGGTGTCCATCAGCTTCTGCGCGTTCACCCCGGTGCTGTAGCGCTGCGCCTGAGGGCAGTACGCGCAGTCTTCCGGGCAGCCTCCGGTCTTCACCGACAGCAGCGTGGAGACCTGCACCTGCGCCGGGTCGAAGTGCTCACGGTGGACCGCCGCGGCGCGGAACAGCAGCTCGGGCAACGGCAGGTCGAACAGGGCCTGCAGTTCGTCGTGTTGCCAGTCGTGGCGGATGGCAGCAGCCATGGCGGACCTTGGGTACGAGTGGAGCGAGGGCGGCAGTGTGGGTGGGTGGGTGAGTGCTGTCAACCAAATTCTATATAGAAAAGTTTACATTGAGCGGCCGCCATGAATGGGCGCTACGGTGTAAGTTCATTGCTGCATACGGACGCGCGAGTACATGCCATGAACAGCTACCAGACCTATCCGATCCGCCGCGACGCGGTGCTGTGCAGCCTGGCCGCACTTCCTGACGGCGGCCTGCGCGTGGTGCTGGATGATCTGCGTCAGGCCGATGCGCCGGGGCAGTGGAAGAATCACACCTTCGTGACCTTCAAGGACTACGCGGCGGGGGAGCTCGATCCGGCGATGCTGCCGAAGGAGGAACTTGAAGCATTCGGTCACTATGTCTTGGTTCGCTTGTTGGCGATAAACGGTTGCCTGCGTGATACGGACGAAGGTCCTGACAGCGATGTCCCTCTCACCGACCAGTAGCGGCAAAGCACCGCCGCGCTGACCGACGAAGGCAATCGCCCGGATCGATGCGCAACTGCGTTCCCACTGCGACGGACAGTTCCGAAACATCGCCTGCATCGAGGGGAAGGCGATGTCCGCTGGACCCGCAGCGCCACCCCGGCATTGCCGATGCCTTCTACGCCCAGCGTGTGCGCGAACGGGTCGCGCGCGGCGTACTGGAAGTGCGGGGTGCAAAAGCGCCGGTGGCGGGAGCGCCTGCGCGTCCAGCGATGTACGCACGGGGCAGGCAGTCGGGACGACCCGTATCGGGGCATTTCACCGCATCCTGCAAGGCCTTCAGCCACAGTAGCCGCTGTCCGCTCGCACCCGCCGCATCCAGACTGTCCTGCATGACCGATCTCAATCGCCTCCGCGGCCGCATCACCGCGCTGGTTCTCAGTGAGGCCTGGCGCCGCCGTGCCGCGCTCTGGGGCGGTGCTGTGGCCGTAGCGCTGGTGGCCATCCTGTTTGCCAAGGCCAGCGACGCGGCCTTCCATCTGTTCCAGCGCATCACCGCGCACTCGCCGTGGTGGGCCCTGCTGCTCACACCCGGCATCTTCGCGTTGCTGGCCTGGCTGACCGCGGGTGCGCTCAAACCCACCCGCGGCAGTGGCATTCCGCAGGTCATTGCCGCACTGGACAGGTCGGACGAGTCCTTCCGCAAGACCAACCTGTCGCCCGCGGTCTCGGCGGGCAAGCTGCTGCTGACCTCGCTGTCCCTGCTCGGTGGCGCGTCCGTTGGTCGCGAGGGCCCGACCGTGCATGTGGGTGCCAGCCTGATGTACCTGTTCGGCCGCTGGTTCGGCTTCAAGGATCCGCGCGAACTCTCGCACTTCCTGCTGGCGGGTGGTGCAGCGGGCATCGCCGCGGCATTCAATACACCGCTGGCCGGCATCGTGTTCGCCATCGAGGAGCTCAGTGGCCGTTTCGAACATCGCTTCTCCGGTACCCTGTTGACCGCAGTGATCGTCGGTGGCGTGGTATCGCTCGGTCTGTTGGGCAACTACACCTATTTCGGCCATGTGAGCGCGCGCCTGCCGCTCGGCCAGGGCTGGCTGGCGATCCTGCTGTGCGGCGCAGTGGCCGGATTGCTGGGCGGATTGTTCGCGCGCGCGGTGTTGGCCAGTGCGGCGGGCCGCCCCCGTTGGCTCGGGCAACTGCGGCAGCGGCATCCCGTGTTGCTGGCCGCAGGCTGCGGGCTGGTGGTGGTGCTGCTGGCCCTGGCGTTCGGAGAAGGCGCATTCGGCACCGGCTACGAACAGGCGCGCAGCCTCGTGCAGGGGCAGGCGATGGTGGGCCACGAGTTCGGTCTGATGAAGCTGCTGGCGAATCTGGCGTCCTACGTGGCGGGCATCCCCGGCGGCCTGTTCTCGCCGGCGCTGGCGGTCGGTGCCGGTCTTGGGCATAACCTGGCGATGTTGATGCCGGGCGTGGATCCGCGTGCGTTCGTGCTGCTGGGCATGTGTGCCTACCTGACCGGCGTCACCCAGGCCCCGCTGACCTCGGCGGTGATCTCGCTGGAGCTGACCGACAGTGGTGATCTGCTCCTGCCGATCCTGGCCACGGTGCTGATCGCGCGCGGCGTGTCCGGGCTGGTGTGCCGGGTGCCGATCTATCGTGGGTTGGCGGAGCTGTTGATGGTGCCGAAAGCAGAGCCAGCTGACAGGCCTCACTGATTGCCTTGATCAACAGAACCAATCATCTCGAATCTTCACTCCTGTAGTGAAGCTGATTCCGCGCTGCACCGTCTACCCGATGCCGCGTGCGCCGCAGAAGATGCGTCCACGCCGGGGCTGCACCCGGACCCGCATCGAGAGCAACATGATTAACTGTCGTATCCGCAGCCTGGCGGCTGCCGTCCTGGCCCTGGCCAGTTCCCCCGCGCTGGCGATGTCCGGCGCGCCCATGCTGCCCAGCGAGCGCAGCATCGGTACCCTCGAACCGGTGGCGCGTTTCGAGGGTGCCATGCCCACCAGCGTGGCGGTATCTGAAACCGGGCGCATCTTCGTCAACTTCCCGCGCTGGGGCGATGACGTGAGCTGCAGCGTGGCCGAATGGCGCGACGGCCGCGCCGTTCCCTATCCGGATGCGCGCATCAACAGCGCGGACGGAGCCGACCCGGCTGCACACTTCATCAGCGTGCAGAGCGTGGTGGCCGATGGCCAGGGCCGGCTGTGGGTGTTGGACACTGCAGCGCCCGCATTCTCCGCACCGCAGGCCGGTGGCGCCAAGCTGGTGGCGATCGATCTGGCTACCAATACCGTGGCCAGGACACTGGTGTTCCCGGCCAACGTCATCGACGCGCGCACCTACGTCAACAATGTGCGCTTCGACTTCCGGGTCGGCCGCGAGGGCGTGGCCGACGTGACCGACTCGTCGCTGAGCGGTATCGGTGGCATCATCGTGATCGACCTCGCTACCGGTAGCGCCACCAAGCGCCTGATCGGGCATGTGTCCACGTCAGCCGACCCGACCTTCGTACCGATCGTGGAAGGGCAGCAGATGCGGCTGCGCAACGCGGATGGTTCGACCCAGCCGTTCACCGTGGCCGCCGATGGCATCGCCCTGTCGCCCGATGGCGCCACGCTGTTCTACACGCCCTTGTCCAGCCGTCATCTGTACAGCGCGCCGACCGCGCTGCTGCGCGATCCGAAGGTGAGTGAAGCGGAACTGGCGGCCGCAGTGGTCGACCACGGCGACAAGGGCGCCTCCGATGGCATGGAGATGGACGCCAACGGGCGGTTGTATGCCAGCGACTACGAGCACAACGCGATCCATGCCCGCGACGCGCAAGGGCGATGGACGACCGTGGTTCACGACCCGCGCATCCTGTGGCCGGATACGTTGTCGATGGGGCCGGACGGCTATCTGTACTTCACCGCCAACCAGCTGCACCGCCAAGCCGGATTCAATGGCGGCGTTGATCGGCGGCAGGCGCCGTACATGGTGTACCGCACGCGGGTGGATGCCGCGCCGGCGCCCACGAGATGAAGTGATCCGGTAGAGCGGTGAAAGTTCCTACGGCCCACTGGGAACACCGCCGATGGCATCGCGCCATCGAGGTGCTCACGCTGCAACGTATGCCTGCCTTTACCCCCGCCGCCTGGAGCCTGCAGGCCGTGCTTCGCCTGCTGCTGCCATTGCGCTGCCTGGTCTGTGACGACCCAGGCCATGATGGCCTTGACCTATGCCGCGCCTGCCTCGCCGAACTACCCTGGGCCGGCCGCGCCTGCCTGCGTTGCGCGCTGCCGCTGCCGGACGCCGCCCTGATCGTCTGCGGCAGCTGCCGCGAGGAAGCGCCACCGCAGACGGCCACCCATGCCAGCCTGTTGTACCTGCCGCCAGTGGACCAACTGTTGGTGCGCTACAAGTTCCATCAGGACCTGGCGGCTGGCCGCCTGCTGGCGCAGTTGATGCAGCGGGCACCGCCCGCCTGGTCATGCCCACCACTGGCGCCGGTACCCCTGCACCGCCGCCGCCTGCGCCAACGCGGCTACAACCAGGCCGCCGAGCTGTGCCGGCTGCTGCCGTTGCCGGTCTGGCATGGGCTGTACCGGCGGCGGCATACCGCACCGCAGTCCGAACGAACGGCCGAGCAACGCAGGGAAAACCTGTTCGATGCGTTCGATGTCGATGGGCCGGTGCCCACGCGCCTGACCGTGGTCGACGACGTGATGACTACCGGCAGCACGGTGGTGGAAATCGCCGAGACACTGCGCTGCACAGGCGCAGAAGAAGTGCGCGTGTGGGTCTGCGCGCGCGTGCCGTGATCGCTCTCTTCATCGCCGGGGGCTAGGATGAGGCCGGTACTGGACTGAAGGAGTAGCCATGAATTCCCCCTTGTCTCCCTTGTTGTCGGCGGTGGGTCGCAGCTGGTGGATCCTGCTGCTGTATGGGCTGGTTGCGCTGGGCTTCGGCATCATCGCCATCGGCTGGCCGCTGTCCGCCGCCATGGCATTGGCGTGGACGCTGGGCGTGATGGCCATCGTTGAAGGCGTCATCAGCCTGTTCGCACTGGTCAGCGGCGGCAGCGGCGCGTCGCGTGGCTGGCTGGCACTGTATGCCATCGCCTCGCTGGGTTTCGGCATCCTGGCGGTCATCAATCCGCTGGCCACGGCCAGCGTGCTGGTGCTGTTCCTGGCGGCGTGGCTGCTGGTGGCCGGCATCTATCGCATCGTGTTCGCGATCCGCGTGCGCAAGCAGATCCAGGGTGAGTGGCTGCTGATTCTCAGCGGCGTGCTGGCGGTGGTGCTGGGCCTGCTGTTCGCGGCCAACCCGTACGCGGGCGTGGCGGTGACCACGCTGTGGATCGGCATTGGCAGCCTGCTGTACGGCCTGCTGCAGGTGCTGGTGGCGTTCAAGCTGCGGAAGCTGAAGTGAGAACGGTGCTTGCGTTGTTGCTGGGCGCGGCACTGGCCATGGCCGGATGCACGCCGGGTGCCACGCCCGCGGTGCAGGCGGTCGAGGGACACGTACCGCGCGTGGGTGTGGATGTACGCCTGAGCGCGGTCGATGCGGACGGCAAGGGCAGGCAGGCGCAGTGGCAGGGCGAAACCCTGGCCCTGCGCGAGCCGCCGATCGCCGGCAGCGCCGACATTGCCGATGTGCGCTACGTGCTGGATCAGGACAAGCAACCTGGCCTGCAGATCCGCTATCGACCCGAAGCGCACCAGCGCATCCACGATGGCACGGCAGCACTGGTGGGCCAGCGCGCGGCGCTCAGCGTGGACGGCCGCGTGCTGATGGTGGCGACGGTGAAAGGCCCGTTCGGTGAATCGATGATGCTGAGCGGGCTGCCGAGCATTGCCGAGGCACAGGCGTTGGCGAAGCACATCACCGGTCAGTGACGGGCGCGCCAACACCACCGCGTTACGCGCGGAGGTCGACCAAGGTCGACCGCTACCGGGCGAACCGTGCCTCGATCTCCTCCAGCGACTTGCCCTTGGTCTCCGGCAGCCAGAACGCGGCTACCAAGAAGAACACGAAGGTGCACGCCGCCCAGAACACGAACATGCTGGCGTAGCCGTAGTGGCCCACCGTGGGCAGGAAGATGGCGGCGATGGTGGTCGACACGAACTGGTTGATCAGCAGCGCGATGCTCATGCCATTGGAACGGATGCGGTTCGGCATCAGCTCCGACAGTGCCAGCCACACGCACACGCCGGGGCCGACCGCGAAGAACGCGACGAACACCAGGATGCAGGCGGCCACGGCCCAGCCGTGTGCCGGTGGCGGCACCGGGCCGATGCGCGCCTGTTCAATGCGCAGCGGCGCCTGCGCGGCACTGGCCGGGTCGGCGAACGGGTTCAGATGCAGCGTGCGGAAGAATGCGCCGATCACGCTGTCTGGCTGTACGGTGCCGGTGCGGTCGATACGCAGTTCGCGATCAATCAGGTTGTCGCTGCGCACGGCGCGCACATTGGTGAAGTCGCCGTAGGCGTACGACACGGTCAGCTGCAGCGGCCGGCCCTCGCTGTCGATGCCAGCACCGAGGCGCTGCCACTGGGCTTCATCCAGCACCAGCTGCAGGCCATCGCCGTTGACCGCCGCCTGCAACTGCGGCTGCACATCAGCGCGACCGCGCTCGGCCTGGAAGAACAGCGTGGCCGCGGCCAGCAGGGCCACGCAGATACCACCGCTGCCGAGCATCAGCAGGAACTTGCGGCCCTTGCGGTCGACCAGCAGCAACGCGACCACGGTCATCACCGCATTCAGCAGCTTGATCGCCACGTCGGCGCCGTTGGCCACTGAACCGGACAGGCCGGCCTGGTTGAGGATGTTCACCGCGTAGGCCAGCACCGAGTTGATGCCGGTGGCCTGGGTGCAGGCCAGCACCACGCAGGCGAGCAGGAACGGCACCACGTAGCGGCGGCTGAGCAGCGGGTCGCGCTTGCTGTCGCTGCTGCTCGATTCCGGCGCCTGGATCTGCGCAAGGGTGGGCTCCACATCGGCAGCGGGCAGTACGCGCTGCAGGCTGCGGCGGGCTTCATCGATGCGGCCCCGGCGCACCAGCCAGCGTGGTGATTCGGACAGCCAGAAGATGCCGGCGCAGAACAGCAGGCCCGGCGCCAGGCAGGTCCAGAAGATGGTGCGCCAGGCGTGGTCCTTCACCGTGAACAGCTCCTGCGCCTGCTGTGCCAGCGGCAGCGAGCGCACGGTCTCGGCGGCGGCATCCACCGCATGTGCGTGGTACAGCCCGATCAGCGCGGCCAGCACCAGGCCGATGGTCAGCAGCAGCTGGAACATCGCCGCGCCGCGCCCGCGTCGCTCGGGGCTGAGCACTTCAGCCAGGTACAGCGGAATCACTACACCGATCAAACCGCCACTGATGCCCTGCAGCAGGCGGCCCAGCAGCAGCGGCGTGTAACCGGAGGCCAGTGCCATGATCGGAATCGAGGCGGTGAACAGCAGGCCGGCCAGCAGCATCGCGCCGCGGCGGCCGATCAGGTCGGCGATCATGCCGGCGAACAGCGAGGACAGCACGCTGCCCAGCAGTACCGCGGCCACCACGAAGCCGAGCTGCTGGCTGCTGAGCTGCCAGGCGTGGCTGGCGGTGGCTTCAAGATAGGGCAAGGCGCCGGCGATGATGCCGATGTCGATGCCGTACAGCAGTCCACCGAGGCCGCCGATGAAGAGCAGGTAACGTACGGGCCAGCGCGGAGCGGTGCTTGCAGTCATCGGCAGTTCCTGTGGTAGCGCCGGGCCAGGCCAGGCGGCGGTTCGTCGCAGAGTGCATTCTGTAGAGCCGAGCCATGCTCGGCTGCTTTCCGTTCCGATATCGAGGTTCCCCATGCCGCGCTTCGTGCGGTGAGCCGAGCATGGCTCGGCTCTACAGGGAGCCCGCGCGGCATCCGGGCCGCATCGCTTGCGTCAGGTCAGATCGATCACGCGCCCACCAATGACCACCTGCCGCAGGCGCAGTTCGGTGTCCAGTACCACCAGGTCGGCGCGGGCGTCGGGCGCAATGCGGCCGCGATCGCCCAGGCCCAGATAGTCGGCCGGGAAGGTGGAAACACGTTGCGAGGCGTCGGCCAGCTCCAGGCCGACGCGCACCAGGTTGCGCAGCGCCTGGTCCATGGTCAGCGCGCTGCCGGCCAGTGAACCGGTCGCCAGGCGCACGCAGCCGCCGCACTTGTGCACGCGCTGCTCGCCCAGCGCGTACTCGCCGTCGGGCATGCCGGTGGCGGCCGTCGCGTCGGTCACCGCATACAGGCGCGGGATCGCGCGCGCGGCCAGGCGGATCACGCCGGGATGGATGTGCTGCAGGTCGGGAATGATCTCGGCGTACTGTGCATGCGCCAGCGCCGCTGCGGCGATGCCGGGTCGGTAATGGTCGACACCGGTCATGCCATTGAACAGATGGGTGAAGCCGGAGGCGCCGGCCTGCAGCGCGGCTACGCCTTCCTCGTAGGTGCCGGCGCTGTGGCCGAGCTGCACGCGGATGCCCATCGCCGAAAGCGCGGGAATCAGTGCGGTGTGATCGCCGATTTCCGGTGCCAGCGTCATCACCCGGATCGGCGCCAGTGCGTGCAGTTGCTGCACCAGCGCCAGCGTCGCCTCGATCGTACGGTTGGGCTGTGCACCGAGCCGCTGCGGGCTGATGAACGGTCCTTCCAGATGCACGCCGACGATGCTGGCGGCGTCGGCATCGGGCGCCGCCATCGTCGCAGCCACGCCCTGCAGCGCGTGCTCGATCTCATCCAGGCCGGCGGTCATGGTGGTTGCCAGCAGCGTGGTGGTACCGAAGCGCAGATGGGTGCGCGCGATGGTGCGCGCCACGTCGCCGCCCTGCATCAGGTCCACCCCGGCCGCGCCGTGCACATGCAGGTCGATGAAGCCGGGCAGGATGACCGGCAGCTGCAGGTCGTCAGCACCACTGTGGTCATCCACCTGCAGCTGGCGCACGTGTGAATCGAAGTGTACCTGGCCACGCCGCCAGCCCAGCGGGGTGAGGATGCGGCCATGCAGGGAACGGATGTCGGTCATGCGGGAGGCTCGGCAATGATCACTTCGATACCCAGCCGCTGCAGCCCTTCGCGGGTTGCCTCGTCGATGCCGGCGTCGGTGATGATGGCGTGGATCTGGTCGAGGCGGGCGATGCGGTGCAGGCTGACACGGCCGAACTTGGAGGCGTCGGTCAGCACCACGATGCGGCGCGCGCGCTCGACCATGCGGTGGTTGAGGCGGGCTTCGGCCTCGTCGTGGGTGGTCAGGCCGAACTGCAGGTCCAGGCCATCCACGCCAAGGAACAGGGTGTCGAAGCTGTACGAGTTGAGGCTGGCCTCGGCCTGGCTGCCCTGCAGCGACAGCGACTGCTGGCGCAGCAGGCCACCGGTCAGCAGCACGGTGATGCCTGCGGCATTGGCCAGTTCCCAGGCGATGTTCAGGCCATTGGTCATCACCGTCACGTCGCGATGCGCGCGCAGGTGGCGGGCCAGCGTCATCGTGGTCGAGCCGGAATCGATGATGATGTTGTCGCCCGGCTGCACCAGGCGCGCAGCGCGCGCACCGATCGATTCCTTCAACGGCAGGTTCAGCGCGTCCTTCTCATGGATGTCCTGTTCCTGCGGCGGCGTGCGCACCAGGGTGGCGCCGCCGTGGGTGCGGTTGGCCAGCCCCTGCGACTCGAAGTGGGTCAGGTCGGCACGGATGGTCACCGCCGACACGCCGAAACGCTCGACCAGATCGGCCACCTGCACCGAGCCGTGCTCGATCAGCAGCTGCAGGATCTGTTGCCGGCGGGAGCGGGTGTTGCGCATGGCCATTCTCGGTTTCGCGGGGAAAGGTAGAGATTAGCCGTTCGCAGCAACTGCGGCAGCCGAACCTGCGTTCTGCGTGCGGGTTCCGGCCTGGTTGGCGCTGCAGGCGCGCGCGTACTCGCCCAGGCACAGGCCGATGCGGTGCTGCACCAGCGCGGTGGGGGTGTTGGCCAGCGTGCCCTCACGCACGGCGCGGTACTGCTCCGGCAGGTACTGGCTGAGCAGCACCAGTGGCGGCGCGTGCTGTTCCAGGTTGGCGAACAGGGTCTGCACCGCCTGCACCAGCGCGGGCTCGCCCCAGTAGTAACGGCAGCGGTCGCTGAAGGAGTAGCTGCGCAGCAGGCGCAGCGCGGCGTCATCGCCCTGGTAGTAGGACTGCCAGTACTTCGGCTGCGCCACCATCACCTCGTCCAGCACCTGCGGCAGGCGCGAGCACTGTGCCGCCGGCAGCAGTTCGGCCTCGATCGCGGCCAGCGCGAACAGCGCTTCGCGGTAGGCGAAGGTGGCCGCGGGCCCGACCTTGAGGATGGCGAAGTGGTCGCGCACCAGCGCGTGCAGGCCGCTCTCGCGCTGGTAGTCGGTGGAGTGCGCTTCGAACACGATGCGTGGCTGCTGTTCGAGGAAATCGGCCAGCGTACTGGCAGCCGCGGCGTCGTACTCGTGCACGCTGCTGTGGTCGAAGTCCACGCCCGGCTGCACCACCATCGCGATCACACGCTGCCACGCATCGCGCAGCTGCGAGGTATCGAAGGCCTGCCGGTGGATGGCCAGGGTCTGCGCGGCGGCGGCCGGCGTGGTCACCTGCAGGCCCTCGGCCAGCGAGGCTTCGCCTCCGGGAATCGGCACTTCGGTACCGATCACGTAGACCGGCGGCGGCAGGCCATGTTCGGCGGCGGTGCGTTCGGCGATTTCGGCCAGCTCGGCCGAGCGCGCAGCGACGATGGCATCGGGCAGCGGCACCGGATCATCGGCGCAGGACATGCTGCAATCCAGATGGATCTTGTGGAAACCGGCGGCGACGTAGGCTTCGATCAGCACGCGCGCGTGGGTCATCGCTTCGGCCGCCGGGCGCTTCTGCCAGGCATTCGGGCCGAGGTGGTCGCCGCCCAGCATCAGCCGCTCGCGCGGGAAGCCTTCTTCATCGGCCAGCGTGCCCACGTAGTCGCGGTACTGCGGCGGGGTCATGCCGGTGTAGCCGCCGAACTGGTCGACCTGGTTGGAGGTGGCCTCGATCAGCAGCACGGTGCCATGCGCCAGGGCGACGTGCATGGCCGCGCGCAGCACCTGCTCGTTGCTGCAGCAGACGCTGTACAGGCCGACGTTGGCGCCGGCGCGGTGGGAAGCAAGCAGGGTCTGCAACGGGGACATGGTCAGGCTCCGGAGATCAGGAAAACGAGGGTTGGCAGGCGAGCAGGGCGGCACCACGTGCGCCACCGGCATCGCCGAACCGTGGCGGCACGATCGGCGGGACCTGCACGCCATTGAACAGATGGGTGGCGATGGCGGCCGGCAGCTGCTGGTACAGCGGCGCGTACTGCGAGAGTCCGCCGCCGAGCACGATCACGTGCGGGTCCAGTGCCAGCACCAGCGCGGCCAGGCTGTGGCCGAGCAGGTCACGATGGATGTCCAGCGCCTTGCGCGCGCGGGCATCGCCGGTTTCGGCCAGCGTGATCACCGCACTGGCGTCGACGGCGCTGCCTCCGAGGTGGCGCTCGATCATGGCCAATCCGCTGCCGGACACATAGCGCTCAACGCAGCCCTGCAGGCCGCAGCCGCAGTCCAGCAGCGGCAGGCCATGGCGCTGCAGCAGATGGCCGGGCACGCTCCAGTGGCCCCATTCGCCGGCCAGGCCGTTGAAGCCGGACAGCAGCCGGCCCTGCAGGCAGAAGCCACCGCCGGCACCGGTGCCGAGGATGGCGCCGAACATGCTGGGGTAGCCATCGGCGGCGCCGCCGTGCGCTTCCGACAGGGCAAAGCACTGCAGGTCATTGCCGAAATGCAGCGAGCGTTGCAGCCGCGCCTGCAGATCCTGCGCCACGCATTGACCGGTCAGTGCGGGCACGTTCGCGCTGAGCTGGCGGCCGCTGCGGCGGTCACGCACGCCGGGCAGGGCAATGCCGATGGCCGCATCATTCCGGCCCAGCGCGGCGTCGGCCTCGGCCACCAGCGTCACCACGGCCTGCAGGAAACCATCGTAGTCGCCCTGCGGCGTGGCCACGCGGCGGCGCCAGGTGACCTGCATCGCCGCATCGCACGCCACCAGCTCGATCTTGGTGCCGCCGATGTCGATGCCATAGCAGGCGTGGGCGATCAGCTCAGCCATGGTGGATGGTGACGCCCTTGACGACGCGGTTGACGGTGCCGTCCGGGAACGGGTTGTCCGGGGTCAGTCCCAGCGCGGCCGAGCGCTGCAGCGCGAACAGCTGCGCGAAGCCCAGCCACACCGGTGCCAGCCACGGATCGTCCAGCGCCGGTACGGTGAGGGTGTAATCGTCATCGGCGCCGATGTCCGAATGTGGACCGATCGCCAGCACCTGCCCGGCCACGCCATCGCGGCGCAGTTCGTCCAGCAGGTCCTGCTCGTAGCGGCGCGCGAGCGGCTGCACGCTGCGCAGCACCACCACCAGGGTGTTGCCATCCAGCGTCGACTTGGGACCGTGACGGAAGCCCAGTGGCGTGTTGGCCAGCGCCAGAACGCGGCCAGCGGTCAGCTCCAGCACCTTCAGTGCACACTCGCGGGCCAGCGCTTCCAGCGGGCCGCTGCCAAGGTAGATCACGCGGTTGAACGGGCGCTGCGCAAGCGTTGCCACTGGTGCGTCCCACTGCGCCTGCCCTTCGCGGGCCAGCGCGGCGATCTGCTTCAGGCGCGCCACGCGCGCATCCCACGGCGAGCGATCAAACACCGTCAGTGCCGCCAGCAGCATGCAGGTCAGGCTGCTGGTCATGGCGAAGGCACGGTCGCAGCTGGCCGATGGCATCAGCAGGGTGCACGTATCGCCACGGCCGGCGCCACGGCGGGCCAGTTCGCCATCGGCGTTGCAGGTGATGTCGAGGAAGCGCGCGTCGTCCACGTCGCTGCGCACGCGATCCACCGCTGCCACGCTTTCCGGGCTGGAGCCACTGCGGCCGAACGACACCAGCAGGGTCGGGCGGTCACGCTGCAGGTACAGCGCCGGGTGGGTCAGCAGGCTGGTGGTGTGCACCACGCGCACCTCGGCCGCCCACTGTGCGTTGATCGCGTCGGCCACCATCTCGGCGATGAAGCCGGAACTGCCGGCGCCG
The DNA here is from genome assembly GCF_059369975.1 of Stenotrophomonas sp. YJH_SMC_32. Lineage (NCBI taxonomy): Bacteria > Pseudomonadati > Pseudomonadota > Gammaproteobacteria > Lysobacterales > Lysobacteraceae > Stenotrophomonas > Stenotrophomonas sp. YJH_SMC_32. The sequence goes on from NZ_JCAFTE010000001.1 coordinate 134,121, forward strand.
GTGAACAGCACGCGCTGGTTGGGATCGTTGAGGCTGTCGCCGAGGAAGGCCTGCAGGCGGTCGCGGGCACGCGACAGGTCCTGTGCGAGTGCTTCCCACAGCGCAGGCTGCTGGGCGATTTCGATTGCGGTATCGGCTCCGCCAAGGCGCTGCCAGGCGGACACATCGGAAAGCAGGGTGACGTCCATTCGGAGGTTCCAGTTGGGCCAGCGCACCATCTGTGTTTTCTTTCGAAATGTCAAACATCGAAAGTAAAAAGAAAGAAAATGGCCGAGTGGCTTTCCCAGTCGCGGAATGACCATGAAAACGAAAGGACGGGTCAAATGCCGTATCGCACAATGCTTAACAGGCGACTGCAAGCGCTTACACAAAGTATTGCGACGCAACAACTTTCGTTTCAATGGAATATATCTTCCTTTTTCCTTTCAATTTGTTGACATCTTTCGAATCGCTGCCCTAGAGTCGGCCCAATCGCTTTCGAAACGCCCGGTGAACGGGTTGGGAGTCCGCGTGGAAAACTGCGTACGTCGCTCGCCGCTGATGCTGGCCCTGTTGCCGGCCTTGATGCTGGCGTCCATGACGGCCCGGGCCGAGCCGGTCGGAAACCTGCGATTGGTCAGCGCCAGCGCCAGCCGCGATGGCGTGCAGGGCTGGGACCTGCAGACCGACAAGGGCGCGCGCATCCGCATTGAACTGCCGGCGACCGACATCATCCGCGTGCAGGCCGGCCGCAACGGCACGTTGACCGGCGCCGGCGACAAGGCCGCACCGATCGTGCTGCCGCAGCCCAAGGCGAACGTGCAGGCGCAGCTGGAAGAAGACGCGCAGGAAATCCGCGTGCGTACCGACGCACTGGTCCTGCATGTGCAGCGGCAACCGCTGCGCCTGCGCCTGGAACGCCTGGACAACGGCCAGCCCACCGCGCTGTGGCAGGAACTGCAGCCGCTGGACCTGGAGGCCACGCAGAGCGTGCAGGTGCTGTCCTCGCAGGCCGATGAGGGCTACTTCGGTGGCGGCCAGCAGAACGGCCGCTATCAGTTCAAGGGCCGCGAGCTGGAGGTGTCCTATTCCGGCGGCTGGGAAGAGGGCGACCGCCCCAGCCCGGCACCCATGCTGCTGAGCAGCCGTGGCTGGGGCATGCTGCGCAATACCTGGAGCGATGGCAGCTACGACCTGCGCCAGCCCGACCAGGCCACGCTGCTGCATCGCGAAGACCGCTTCGATGCCTACTACTTCGTCGGCGCGGACCTGCCCAAGCTGATCGAGCGTTACACCCAGCTGACCGGCCGCCCGAACATGGTGGCGCGCTGGGCGCTGTCCTATGGCGATGCCGACTGCTACAACGACAGCGACAACAGCAAGAAGCCCGGCACCGTGCCCGAAGGCTGGAGCGACGGCCCGACCGGCACCACGCCGGATGTGATCGACAGCGTGGCCAAGCAGTACCGCGCCCACGACATGCCCGGTGGCTGGATCCTGCCCAATGATGGCTACGGCTGCGGCTACAAGCAGTTGCCGGAAACGGTGAAGGGGCTCGCCGGCTACGGCTTCCGCACCGGCCTGTGGACCGAGAACGGCGTCGACAAGATCGCCTGGGAAGTCGGCAAGGCCGGCAGCCGCGTGCAGAAGCTGGACGTGGCCTGGACCGGCAAGGGCTACCAGTTCGCGATGGATGCCAACCGCCAGGCGTTCAACGGCATCCTCGACAACTCCGATTCGCGCCCGTTCCTGTGGACGGTGATGGGCTGGGCCGGTATCCAGCGCTACGCCGTAGCGTGGACCGGCGACCAGAGCAGCAGCTGGGATTACATCCGCTGGCACGTGCCGACCCTGGTAGGTTCGGGCCTGTCCGGCATGGCGTACGCCAGTGGCGACGTCGATGCAATCTTCGGCGGCAGCGCCGAGACCTTCACCCGCGACCTGCAGTGGAAGGCGTTCACCCCGGTGCTGATGGGCATGAGCGGCTGGTCGTCGAACGCGCGCAAGCACCCGTGGTGGTACGACGAGCCGTACCGCAGCATCAACCGCGACTACCTGAAGTTGAAGATGCGCCTGACCCCGTACATGTACGGGCTGGTGCACGAGGCCGCGCAGACCGGCGCACCGCCAGTGCGGGGGCTGATGTGGGACTACCCGCGCGACCCGCATGCACAGGATGAAACCTACAAGTACCAGTTCCTGCTCGGCCGCGACCTGCTGGTGGCGCCGGTGTACCGCAGCCAGGCCGCCAGCCGTGGCTGGCGCCGCGACATCCACCTGCCGGCCGGGGGGTGGATCGACTACTGGGACGGCCGTCGCGTGCAGGCCGGTGCCGACGGCCGCCAGCTGGACCGCCAGGTGGACCTGGCCACGCTGCCGGTGTTCGTGCGCGCCGGTGCGATCCTGCCGATGTACCCGTCGATGCTGTTCGACGGCGAAAAGCCGCTCGATGAAGTGACCTTCGACCTGTACCCGCAGGGCGACTCGCAGTACACGTTGTACGAAGACGATGGCAACACGCGCCGTTACCAGCAGGGTGAGTCGAGCACGCAGGTAATCCGCGTGCAGGCGCCTGCACTGGGCAGTGGCCCGGTGCAGGTGCAGATCGATGCGGTGCAGGGCCAGTACAACGGCCAGCTGGCGCAGCGTCGTTATGGCCTGCGCGTGCTCAGCCGGCAGGCGCCACGTGCAGTGCAGGCCGGTGGCCGCGCGTTGCCAGCGCTGGCCGATGCGGCGGCGTTCAACGGTGCGGCTGAAGGCTGGTACTTCGATGCCAAGGAGCGCCGTGGCACGCTGCACGTGCGTACCGCTGTCCAGGACATCCGCCAGCCGCTGCAGCTGCAGCTGGACTTCGCGGCGGCCGCTGCGGCCGCCGACGATGCCTATCCGGCCGCGCCGGTACTCGGCCGCGAACTGCCCGCAGACAGCCTGCTGATGGTCAACCGCCCGGCCGAGGAGCCCGGCCATGCGCTGGAGAACGCCTTCGATGACGATCCCAACACCTGGTTCCGCAGCGTGCGCAACCAGGCCGTGCGCACTGGCGCGCACGAGTGGGTGATCGGCTTCGGCGAACGCAGGATGATCGATGGCATCGACATCGCGCCGCGCAACGACAAGAACTGGAAGCACGGCCAGGTGCGCGATTACGAGGTGTACCTGGGCGACAGCAATGGCGAGTGGGGCGAGCCGATCGCCCGTGGCCGCCTGCAGCTGAAGGAAGGCGTGCAACGCATCGACTTCCCGGCCCATGCCGGCCGCCTGCTGCGCTTCCGCGTACTGAGCGTGCAGAACCCCGAAGGCGACAGCGCCAGCAGCACCGACCCGATGGTGACCGCCGCCCAGGGCAGCGCCCGCGCGTTCGATGCACTGCAGCCGCGCGACGTCGGCCCGATCGCACTGTCCACCTTCCACATCCTCGAACACCAGGAACCGGAGCGACCGGCCCGGCAGCGCTATCTCTCCGAGCTGCCGGTGCCGGCCGCGCTGGCCAGCCAGCTGCGTACCGACCAGTCCTTCCGTGGCGACGCCGGCATGCGCATGAACGGCCTGCAGTTCCGCCGTGGCCTGGGAGTCGGCGCCAACAGCCGCATCGACCTGCGCCTGCAGGGCGGCTGGCACCTGCTGCGTGCCGACCTCGGCATCGACGACGCCTGCCGCAACGCCGGCGGCCTGCAGTTCCAGGTATGGGGCGACAACCGCCTGCTGTACGACAGCGGCCTGGTGAAGGCGCCCGGCGTGGTCAAGCCGGAGCTGGACATCCGTGGCCTTTCCACCCTGAGCCTGCGCACGCTGGGTGCGCAGGGCAGCCAACCCGCCCAGGTCTGTGCCAACTGGGCCAACGCCGTACTGATCGGCCAGGAGGGCGACTCCGCCAGCATCGTCGCCCCATGACCCCCACGTAACACCGCTCCTCCCCCGCCCCATCCCGACTACGGCCCTCATGGCCGTGGCCCGGGAGCGTTTTGCCCGCCGAACGCCCACGCGCTCACTCAGTTGCGCCGCACCCCTGCCAGGAGAGAACCCCGATGTTGCCCGCCCGCCACCACCGCCCCCCCTGCCGCCCGATCGCTCCGCTGACGCTGGCCATTGCCGGCGCGCTGTTCTCGCTTGCTGCTCCTGCCTTCGCCCAGGAGAGCAAGGACAACGCCACCGACCTCGCCCGTATCGAGGTCACCGGCTCCAACATTCGTCGCACCGACGTTGAAACCGCCTCGCCGGTGCAGGTGATCAGCAAGCAGGACATCCAGAACATGGGTGCGCGCACGCTGCTGCAGGTGCTCGACAACCTGCCGGCCGCGCGCCCCGCGCAGCAGGATGCGCGCTCGCTGTTCACCGGTTCCGATGGTGCCTCGCAGGCCAACCTGCGCGGGTTGGGCGCACAGGGCACACTGGTGCTGCTGAACGGTCGCCGCCTGTCGTACTACGGCGCACCGGCCGGGTTCCAGACCCAGTTCGTCAACATCGATGCGATCCCGGCGGCGGCCATCGAGCGCATGGAAGTACTGACCGACGGCGCCTCGGCGGTGTACGGTACCGACGCGGTGGCCGGCGTGATCAACGTGATCACCAAGCGCAACTTCCAGGGTGCCGAGATCAGCTTCACCAACGACACCTCCTCGCGCATCGATTCCTACGGTGAGCGCCAGGCCAGCATCACCGCCGGCTTCGGTGACCTGGCCGAGAACCGCTTCAATATCTATGGCGCGGTCAACATGTACCGTCGCGACGCGATTCCGCTGAGCGATTTCTACGACAAGCGTCCAGACCAGTACTACGTCAACAACCCGAACTACCTCAACAACCTGCGCCTGGGCGTGGGCAGCAGGCCGGGCGAGTTCAACCCGGGCACCTACTTCGCCTTCGATCCGGTCACCGGCCGCCGCGTGCAGGAAGCCGCGCCGGGCTGCAGGAACGTGCTGACCAGTGAAGCGGCCGGCCCGCGTTGCGTCTGGGAAACCTGGATGAACAACGAGATCGATGCCGGCGCCAAGTCCGAGCGCAACACCGCCTACCTCAACGGCACCTTCCTGGTCGGTGACAACACCGAGATCTTCGCCGAGGCGACCTATACCGACATCGACCTGCGCGCCAACGGCGGCACGCCGCGCACCTATGGCACCACGACTGGCAACCCGACCAGCTGGTTCTCGCGCAACACCGGCAACACCGTCAACCAGTTCCTGTACCCGTTCCTGGGCCCGAACAACGAGTACAACCACGCCAGCCCGCAGTTAAAGGCCATGATGGGCGGCGTGGTCGGCCTGAACTACCTGCTGCAGGATGCCGGCCCGAACTACTTCGGCCAGCGCAATACCGACAAGAGCTACCGCGTGCTGGCCGGTGCGCGTGGCAACCGGGGCGACTGGAACTGGGAAACCGCCTTCGCCAGCGCCGGTACCCACTCCACCACCTACCAGACGATCAACGTCAACACCAAGGGCTTCGAGAAGGCGTTCGGGCCGTACACGATCGATCCTGGTACCGGTCGGGTGATCATCTCCGACCACCCGGCGTACAAGTTCGGCGAGATCAGCGAAGCCAACGCCGCGTTGATCCGTGAAGCGTTCCCGACCTTCGACATCCAGTCGTGGACCCGCCTGCATACCCTGGACGGCAAGATCGAAGGACCGCTGTTCCAGCTGCCGGCAGGCGAGATGCGCGCCGCGTTCGGCTTCAACGCCAGCCGTGAGACCTTCTACACCCCGGGCAATGCCGATGCGGCCAATGGCCTGATCACCCAGCAGGGCGGCTCGTGGTTCGACGGCAAGCGCAACACCTACGCGCTGTTTGCCGAGACCGTGGCACCGATCACCGACAAGCTGGAACTGGATGCGGCGGTGCGCGTGGACAAGTACCCGAACTTCAGCGCCAACATCGCGCCGAAGATCGGCTTCAAGTACCAGGCGTTCGACCAGCTGATGCTGCGCGGCACCTATTCCACCGGCTTCCGCGCACCGAGCCTGGCCGAGTCCGGCAACGGCGGCGTATTCGCCCAGCTCGGCGGCTTCCGTGACGAGCTGCGCTGCAACGAGACCAACGCGATCGCGAACCTGCTGCTGAAGTCGCAGCGGCCGGGTGACGTCGATCTCGGCAAGACCCTGCTGAACGTCGATTGCAGCCGTACCGTGGCGCGCATGACCCAGCCGAACAAGGATCTGAAGCCGGAGAAGGCGAAGATCGCCACCCTCGGCTTCGTCTACGAGCCGGCGAGCTGGCTGTCGGTGTCGGCCGACTACTGGTTCATCTACCGCAACAATGAAATCGTCGCGCCGGACTATCGCCGCATGGAAGACATCATCTCGATGTCGCGCTCGCCGATCACCGACAGCGACCGCGCCAACCTGGCGCAGCTGGCGGCAATGTGCGCCGATCCGGCCAGCGGCGTGAGCTGCCCGGCCACCCTGCCGGGCTACTCCGCCGGCAACGTGGCCAGCGTGGTCGGCCAGTACAAGAACCGCGGCAAGACGCTGATCGACGGCTTCGACATCGACGCGCGCAGCCGCTTCTCGCTGGGCGACTGGGGCAACCTGAACATCGGCCTGGCCGCCACCATCGCCAACCGCAACCGCTTCTACATGGACGCGGAGAACGGCTGGTACTACGGCGACGTGGTGGGCTACTACAACAACCCGCGCCTGCGTGCCACGCTCAATGCAGACTGGACGTACAAGCAGGTGACCACCAGCATGTTCGTCAACTACGTGGGTGGCACCAAGTGGGCTACCGACCAGATCGACGAAGAGAGCAACAACAAGGAAACCTGCACCGGCGGCTACCTGGCCCTGCAGAAGAGCAAGTGCGATGGTGCACCGTCGTGGTGGACCGCCAACATGAGCGTCACCTGGCGCCCGGACGATGCGTGGAACCTGAGCTTCACCGTCAAGAACCTGTTCAACCGCCTGCCGTTCTACGATCCGAACAGCTTCCTGGGTGACTCCAGTGACTACGCCACCATCTTCGGCCGTGGTTACAGTGTGACCATCGGCTACCGGTTCAAGTAATTCCGTTTGCGTGACCTGGCGTGCCGGCTGCGGCCGGCACGCTGCCAAGAGGAGAGATGTCTGCCATGAAGCGTAGGGAATTCATCGCGGCCAGTGCCGCTGTCGCCGCCAGCAGCCTGCTGCCGCAGACCCCGGCATGGGCACGCGGGCGCAAGGTGCGCCTGGCCATGATCGGTACCGGCATGCGCGGGCTGGTGCTGCTGAAGGAGCTGGTGCGCCGCGACGACGTCGAAGTGGTTGCCCTGTGCGACGTCGAGCCGATCATGCTGGGCCGTGCCACAGAGATGGTGGCGAAGGCCGGCAAGCCCGCGCCGAAGACCTATGGCCAGGATCGTGATACCAACGCGTGGAAGCGCCTGCTGGAACAGAAGGGCATCGATGGCGTGATCATCGCCACGCCGTGGGAGTACCACGCACCGATGGCGATTGCCGCCATGCAGGCCGGCGTGGCCGTGGGCTGTGAAGTGGTGGCCGGCATCACGCTGCAGGACCACTGGGACGTGCTGAAGACCCAGCTGAGCACCGGCACCCCGTACATGCTGCTGGAGAACGTCTGCTACCGCCGCGACGTGATGGCCGCGCTGCAGATGGTGCGCCAGGGCCTGTTCGGCGAACTGGTGCATCTGCAGGCCGGCTACCAGCACGACCTGCGCGGCGTGAAGTTCAATTCCGGCGACCCCAACCAGCCCTACGACAGCGGCGTGGAGTTCGGTCCGAAGGGCTGGAGCGAAGCTCGCTGGCGCACCGAGCATTCGGTGCAGCGCAACGGCGAGCTGTATCCCAGCCACGGTATCGGCCCTTGCGCGATGTATACCGGCATCAACCGTGGCAACCGCTTCACCCACATCAACGCCTTCGCGACCAAGGCACGCGGCCTGCACGAATACACCGTGGCCAAGAGTGGCGGCAGCACCCACCCCAGCACCAAGGTGAAGTTCAAGCTCGGCGATATCGTCACCACCACGCTGGCCTGCGAGAACGGCGAGACCATCCTGCTGCAGCACGACACCTCGCTGCCGCGCCCGTATTCGATGGGCTTCCGCGTGCAGGGCACCAAGGGCCTGTGGATGGACGTCAACCATTCGATCCACATCGAAGGCCGCAGCCCGCCGCACCAGTGGGAAGAGTTCAAGAAATACCAGGACGCGTACGAGCACCCGCTGTGGAAACAGAATGCCGACACCGCCGCCAGTGCCGGCCATGGTGGCATGGACTGGTTCGTCATCCATGCCTTTGTTGAAGCGCTGAAGGCCAAGGCACCGATGCCGATCGACATCTACGACGCGGTGACCTGGAGTGCGATCACGCCGCTGAGCGAGCAGTCGATTGCCAACAGCTTCCAGACGCTGGAGTTCCCGGACTTTACTGCTGGTGCGTGGAAGACGCGCAAGCCGATCTTCGCGTTCGACGGTAAATACTGAGATTCATCCCTTCCATGCTGTGACGGAAATGCCGGGCGATGCCCGGCGTTTCTGTTTCTGGAGGCATTCGCCTTGTAGAGCCGAGCCCACGCTCGGCTGAGTTTCCGACACGCTCCCCCCCCCCTGAATCAGAAAACTCTGAAATCCGACCCACTCCACAGTTTCTGACTTGAATGTGTAAACGACATCGGAGATAACGTCCTCCATGCGGTCAGACCGCATTCCGGACCAGGGACGATCCGAAGCATGACGTGGTGAGGCAACCGCCCCACGTTCTCGTTCCTGCCGGTGCTGTGTTTGTCCAGGAAGGAGAACAGGGATGTTGGAACGACTGAAGACCATTTCGTGTGCCGCACTGGCGATGATCGCGCTGGGGAGCTTGGCTCCTTGGGCTGCGCAGGCGCAGGAGGTGCAGAAGAAATGGGAGAGCTACCTGTCGATGGGCCAGCCGCGAGCTACCGAAGCGGCGGTGCAGAAGGACATCAAGTCGCTCTTTTCCCAGTACGAAAAGGACAAACCCTTCGATTGGCATGTCAAACGCCAACGCGTCCTTGGAAAGAAGGTCATCTACGATTACCGGGTGAGACCCGAGAAGATCGTTACTACCGACTGGGTCTACATCCACTCAGGGCAGGAGTACTCATCCGAAGATCAGATTCGTAGCGTGATCCTCGCTACCCGCGTCAGCGACCCGCAGTGCCCGGCGACTTCACTCACGGAGGATCCTTGGGTGGAGCTCCTTGGACTTGGCAGGGGCGACGACGGTAGCGTCACCAACGAGGAGAAGGATTTCCATTACACCTTGAACTTCTATCATCAGAGCACTCAAGAATGCTCGTCGATAGTGGGGTGGGAGCGTGTGCGCCGGGCCAGAACGGCGCTTTGTCCGAATCGACCGTCCCTGACGTGGAATGAGGCCCTGCAGATGTGCTCTCTGGTCCAGCAGGACGAGCCGCACATGTCGCCCATGCTCTCCTACACAAGCGGGCCGCTGCCGCCGCAGCAGTGTCCTGTTGGTAACCCGTGTGATCCGACCACTGGCGATAAATCCCAGCCTGAGCCGGATTTCAACCTTGGATGGGTGAGCTTTCAACGCCACTATCACTCCCTGACGAGCACGGCGGGCGGCGCGTTGGGTACGGGCTGGACCCATTCCCACAATCTGCGGCTTACCGCAGGCGTAGACGATTCCACCTTCCCTCCCAGCTCCGAACTGAAAGTTGGGCTGATCGGCGCCGATGGCGGGCAGACCGCATTCCAGAAAGTGGGGGCAAGCTACGAAGCCATGGACGGAAGCGGCGATCGTGCGGTCCAGCAGGGCACCAACTGGCAACTTTCACGTGCCGGAGAGCGCATTTATTTTGATGCTGATGGCTTGATGCAGCGCCGTGATCTCGAAGACGGTACTTCGCTGACCTATGCACACGACAGCCGTGGCCGCCTGCTCAGCATCACCCATTCAACCGGTCGGCGCGTGGACGTCCAGTATCTCGCGCCGGGTGACGATTCGCTGATCTCGGCCCTGGTGATCGCCGGCCAGCCTGTGGTGAGCTACGCCTATTCCCCGGCCGGGGAATTGATCACTGCGACCTATGCCGACGGTGCCAGCCGTACGTATCACTATGAGGACGCCCGCTTCCCGGGCTACCTGACCGGCGTGACCGCCGAAGACACCCGGCGCTACAGCTGGTACGGCTACGACGCCAAGGGGCGGGTTACCTGCAGCCGCCATTCCGGCGATTGCAGTCAAGCCGACGTGGGCATTGATGGCGTGCGCCTGGAGTACACGCCGGCAGGCACCACCATCGTCACCGACGCACTGGGCAAGCAGAGCACCTACGCCTTGACCGCCAGCGGTACCAGCGGCCTTCCGCGCAAGGTCAATGGCATCACCGAGAGCAACGGCAGCATCAGTCGCACCTATCTGCCTGAGGGCACCGATTTCCGGCGTCGGCTTCAGTCGGTGACCGATCGCCGTGGCGTTGTTACCAACTACGCCTATGCGGAGGCCAGCGACGCTGTCGCAGGTGCTGTCAGTGTGACCACCACCACCGAAGCGGCCGGTACTCCGGACCAGCGCATCAGCGAAACGCGCGTGGCCATGGACAGCAATCGGCTGGTGCAGCAGACCGTCGGTAACCGTGAGGTCCGCGTCGCACGCAATGTGCGCCTCCAGCCAACCACCATCACCGTGCGCGACAGGGTGACCGGTGATACCCGCATCACCACGCAGACCTACTGTGAGGCCGAAGGGCCGGAGTGCCCGCTGGTGGGACTGCTGCGTAGCGTGGATGGCCCACGCAGTGATGTGGCGGATGTCTCCACCTATGCCTACTACACCGCGGACGACGCGGGATGCGCGGCCAATGGTGCCTGCAGTTATCGCAAGGGCGACCTGCGCAGCGTGACCAATGCGCTGGGCCAGACGGTCGAGACCTTGGCCTACGACGCGTTCGGGCGGCCGTTGTCGGTCAAGGATGCCAACGGCGTGGTCACCGATTACACCTACCATGCGCGCGGCTGGCCGACCTCGGTCACCGTGCGCGGTGCCACCACAGCCGAGGACCGGGTGACCCAGATCAGCTACTGGCCGACCGGCCAGGTGCAACAGATCACCGAGCCTGACGGCAGCAGCGTTACCTATGTCTATGACGCCGCCCAGCGGCTGACGGACATCGCGGACAGTGCGGGCAACACCATTCACTATGCGCTGGACAACGCCGGCAACCGCCTCAAGGAAGACACGCTGGATGCAGGCGGCACCCTGCGCCGTACTCTGGCGCGGACGTTCAACACGCTTGGCCAGCTGACCGCGCTGAAGGATGCGGGCAACCACGCCACCGGCTTTGCCTACGATGCCAACGGCAACCCGCAGACGATCACCGACGCCCTGCAGCGCGTGACCAGCCAGCAGTACGACCCGCTGAACCGCCTGGCGCAGACTCTGCAGGACGTCGGCGGCGTGGCGGCGGAGATCCGCAGCCAGTACAACGCGCTGGATCAGGTCACCCAGGTCACCGACCCGAAAGGTCTGCACACCACTTATGCCTATAACGGTTTCGGTGATCTGACCGGGCAAGTCAGCCCGGACAGTGGCGCCAGCAGCTTCACCGTGGACGCCGCCGGCAATCGCAAGACGGCTACCGATGCGCGTGGCGTCACCGCCACCTATCACTACGATGCACTCAACCGCCTGATCGGTATCGCCTACCCGGACCCCAATCTGGATATCGGCTATAGCTATGACGTGGCGCCGGCCGCCTGTGCCGCCGACGAACGCTTTGCCAAGGGACGTCTGGGGCAGGTGCTGCACGCCAATGGCAGCACCCAGTACTGCCATGACCGCTTCGGCCAGGTCACCCGCAAGGTGCAGACCGTCAATGGTGTGGCCACCACCCTGCGCTATGCCTACAGCAAGTCGGGGCGCCTGACTGCGTTGACCTACCCCGACGGCAGCGTGGCCGACTACGTGCGCGATACCCAGGGCCGCATCAGCCAGATCGGCCTGACCCGGCCCGGCCAGGCACGCCAGATCGTGGTGAACAACGTGACCTATGCGGCCTTCGGCCCGGCGACCGGCTGGACCTACGGCAACGGCCGCCAGCTGCAGCGTCCGCTGGATCTGGATTACCGCCCGCAGGCGGTACACGACCCGGCCGCAGGTGGCCTGTCACTGGGCTACGGCTATGACCCGGTCGGTTCGATCACCGAGCTGAAGAACGGCACAGGCTCGACGGTGCTGGCCAAGTACGCCTACGACGCGCTGGGTCGCCTGACCCAGACCCAGGACGGGACGACAGGCACGCCGATTGAAACCTATGCCTACGACGCCACCGGCAATCGCACCGCGCTGACCACCTCGGCAGGCGCCGCCAGCTACACCTATCCCGCAACCAGCCATCGCCTGACTGCTGTGGATGGCGAGGCACGCAGCCATGACGCAGCGGGCAATACCACCAGTATTGGCAGCAAGGCGTTCACCTACAACGATGCCAACCGCATGAACGCGGTGAAGCAGGGTAACGCCACACTGGAGAGCTACGGTTACAACCATCGCGGTGAGCGCGTGCTGCGCACCCCGGCTGGTGGCGCGGCTCAGATCACCTTGTACGACGAGGCGGGGCAGTGGCTGGGCAACTACTCGGCCACGGGCCAGGCGCAGCAGCAGGCCATCTGGCTGGACAACTATCCGGTAGCGCTGATCAACGTGCCGAGCGCCGGCGTGCCGGAACTGACCTACGTGCAGCCGGATCATCTGGGTACGCCGCGCGTGGTGATCGATCCGGTGCGTGATGTGGCGATCTGGGAGTGGAGCAACAAGAGCGAAGTGTTCGGCAACCAGATCCCAAGTGCCGATCCAGATGGCGATGGTGTGGCGTTTGAACTGGCGCTGCGCTTCCCGGGCCAGCAGGCCACGGATGCGAGTGGGTTGTTCTACAACTACCAGCGTGAGTATGAACCAATGGTGGGGCGGTACTCGCAGAGTGATCCGATTGGTTTGGTTGGAGGCATCAGTACTTATTCATATGTGAGTGGGAACCCTGCGTCTGCTTTGGATCGTCTTGGCTTACAGTCCGGTGCAGCTCGGGCTATGCGATTGCCACCTCCAGCGTATCGGCCTGGAAGTGGTTACCAGCAGTGGAATCCTGACCTCCCGGGCTATGGGGAAGGGCAAGCTCCTGCGCCATACATTGATATGAGTCCGATCCACTCGCCAATCGATGCTTTCATTGGTGCGACGGTAAGTTTGCCAGTAATCGTGGATGCTCTCGCCAACCTCTACTTCAGCAAGAAAAAGGACGGTGCGCGATCCAAGCCTACGAACTGTCCAGTAGGAACACTCCCTATAGACACGGCCAAAAAATCCTTCGGGCTTGATCATGGTGCCGTTGAAACCATTAAGGAAGGTTCCGCTGCTAGCCCGACGCACTGGACTGGTATAGCCCCAAATGGCGATATTTGGGTTGGGACGCAGGACGGCAAAGGTAGAATAGAGGGGAATATTAGTGATTATGGTTTTGGGAGGTGATGCGTGAGTGGTCTTTTGGTGAATATTTCACTTAGGTTTTTCCATCCCTCTGTTTCTGCTGAATCCATTAGGGAGGAAATTGGTTTGGAGTCCCGCTTTGCCCGCAGTGCAGGCGAGCCTAGACCAGCTCGGCAGGGTGAGGATCAGCAGCTCTATGAATTTACCTATCTATCTATTCCTCTCGCGAGGAAGGTGAATGTCGAGTTGGATGAGGAGATCTCCCGTTGGTGCGATTTTCTGATAAACAAGCGTGAGTTCATTGGCCACATCACAGATACGGGAGGGAGGGCAGAATTCTATATCAGCATCTTTGTGGGCGGACTTGGCGGATTTGAACTGGATCGTGCAGTTCTCACCAGAGTCACAACTTTGGGCCTCGGTTTGGCGGTGGAAATTTACCCGCCTTCGGGCGACGAGACGTAGAGCGCCTCGGGTGCGCGGTCGAATCGGCTGCATCGGGAATGTGGTCGGCAGAGGGGATGTCATCTATCTATCCCTGGATCCAGATGCGGTACTGGAGGAGGACGTCTGGGAACTGGCCGCATTGTTCAGGAGGTATCGGATTCCACTGGCCCAGCTGCGAACGCTGGAGGCAGGCAGGTACTCTCGAGCGCTGCGCGATGCCTTGCGCGAGTAGGGTGCCAAGCGGGAGGCAAGGTGCATGAGCTCCCGCACTCCTCCACAAAAGAACGCGATCGGGCTGCACGCCCTCGGAGAGGTACAAGATGAAAGCCAGGCAGATTCTTCGGTACGGGCTGGCCTACGCGGTGTCGTGTGGAGCACTCTGGCTGTTCCTGCACTTTGTGGGCAGGGCGCTTTACGCCTTCGACTCACATCAGGTTTTCTTCTGGCTGTATGCCGTCAGCCTTTTGTTGCTGGGAATCTGCGCACGGGTTCCCGCCGCGGGCCGCCTTACGATCAGGCGGCTTGCCAAGGGGGCTGGCTTGGGGCTGCTCGCGGGCCTTCTGGCCCAGGTCGTGGTGCTTGTACTGGAAGCCTATAGATTCAGCGGATTCAGCCCATCGCTGCTCTGGCAGGTACCGGTTTCGCTGACGGTGATGAGCGTCGTGCTGCTCACGCCGCTCTGGGGCGTAGTGCTGGTTGCCCTCACTGCCGAACACCGCCGCGACAACCACCCACGTCAGGCCTCGAAGCCATGAAGCACCTGAACGCCTTTTGCCTCGTGGTTGCACTGACATCCTGTGCGGCGCATCCGAACCGCACCACGAAGTGTCCGCCGGCCCATTTCACCTACGTCGGCACCGAGAGCGTCGACGGACTGACCTACGGGCGCTTCCAGGTCACCCACAATGCTGATCAGCCGCTTCAGCTGTGGGTGGATGAGAGACGCAGGTTGAACCCAAGGACCGCTCGCGCAGAGATGAGGCGCACAGGCGAGGATGCCTGGCGGCCTTACAACGTGATCCTTGAGGAAATCACACCGGGAGCGATCGGGCTGTCGATCGGGCAGGATGAACAGCAGAGCGTTCTGTTCGATGGTGATGGCCTGTTCCTGCCCGGCGCATCCAGCGCGGGCGCGAATTACTCCATCGTGGTACAGGATACTGCCGGTTGCGAGCATCGCTCGGCAACGTTCATTCCCTGACATTTCTGGCGGCGCGCCGGCCAGGCAACGAAGGAAAAATGGCGCGCCCGGAGGGATTCGAACCCCCGACCAATGGCTTCGGAAGCCACTACTCTATCCGGCTGAGCTACGGGCGCGTTGTAGAACCGCCGCGCCGTCGGCCAGTGCCGGGGCGGGCATCGCAGCGCCATGAGGCGGTGCGGGACCGGCATTCTATCCAGTTTCGTCGAACAAATCTCCCCCCACCGGCAAAGCCCTGCCAGAGGGGCAGGAGTATCCTATCGCCATGGCTGATACCCCCCTCACTTCGCCGCAGTCGCCGGCGACGCCGCGTTGGCGGCATTACTGGAGTCTGATGCGCGCTGATCGCCCGATCGGCACGTTGCTGCTGCTGTGGCCCACGTGGTGGGCGTTATGGCTGGCTGCCGGCGGCCTGCCGCCGCTGTGGACGCTGTTCGTGTTCACCGCCGGCGTGTGGCTGACCCGCTCGGCCGGTTGCGTCATCAACGACTACGCTGACCGCTGGCTCGACCCGCATGTGGAGCGCACCAAGGCGCGGCCGCTGGCCACCGGCGCGATCAGCGGTCGCGCCGCGCTGGCGCTGTTCGCCGTACTGATGCTGGTGGCCTTCGGCCTGGTGCTGACCCTGAACGGGCTGACCATCGGCCTGAGCTTCATCGGCGTGTTCCTGGCCGCCAGCTATCCGTACCTGAAGCGCTACACCCATCTGCCGCAGGTCTACCTGGGCATGTCGTTCGGCTGGGGCATCCCGATGGCGTTCGCCGCCGTGCAGGGCGAGGTGCCGATGCTGGGCTGGCTGCTGTATGCCGGCAACATCCTGTGGTCCACCGCCTACGACACCTGGTATGCCATGGTCGACCGCGAGGACGACCTGAAGATGGGCTCGCACTCCACCGCGATCCTGTTCGGTGATCTCGATCTGGTCATCCAGGGCGTGCTGTACGCGCTGTTCCTGGCCACCATGGCGCTGGTTGGCGTGCGCGGCGGGCTGGGTGGCTACTACCTGGCCGGCGTGGCCATGGCCACCTTGCTGGTGGTGTACGAATTCTGGATCTGCCGCAACCGCGAGCGCGGCCCGTGTTTCAAGGCGTTCCTGCACAACAACTGGGTCGGCGCCGCGCTGTTTGCCGGTATCGCCGTGGACCTGGCGCTGCGTTGACCCCAGGGGTTGGTAGAGCCGGCCGCTGGCCGGCTGCACCCGTGCGCGATCCCGAGTTTGCCGGCCAGCGGCCGGCACTACCGCCACCTACGACCAATAGGTGGCAGACAGCCCACACCCCACCGCCCAGAATCGGTCCATCGAACCTGGGAGGGTAGGCGATGGCCTCGACGGCAGCAGTACAGGACGGCTGGATGGCGCGCGCAGCGCTGCGCTCGGCCGCCTGGGCGGAAAAGTGGTTCCCCGATGCGTATGTGTTCGCGGTGCTGGGCGTGGTCATTGTCGCGCTGGCCGCGATGGGCTTCGGTTCGACCCCTCAGGCCACCGCCAGCGCCTTTGGTGACGGCTTCTGGAGCCTGATCCCCTTCACCATGCAGATGGCCTTCGTGGTCATCGGCGGCTACGCCGTGGCGACCGCGCCGGTGGTCGCACGCTTCATCGATTTCCTGGCCCGGGTGCCGCGCACCGGTCGCGGTGCGGTGGTGTACGTGGGCCTGGTCAGCATGCTCGCCTCGCTGCTCAGCTGGGGCTTCTCGCTGGTGTTCGGCGGCCTGCTGGTGCGCGCGCTGGCCCGCCGTACCGAACTGCGCATGGACTACCGCGCCGCCGGTGCGTCGGCCTATCTCGGCCTGGGCGCAGTGTGGGCGATGGGGCTGAGCTCGTCGGCCGCACAGTTGCAGGCCAACCCGGCCAGCATGCCGCCGGGCCTGGTGGAGATCACCGGCGTATTGCCGTTCACCGAAACCATCTTTCTGTGGCAGTCGATCGCCCTGACCGCAGTGCTGATCCTTGTCTCGCTGCTGATCGCCTGGCTGACCGCGCCTGCGGCCGGCAGTGCGCGTACTGCCGAGGAATTTCCCGGCGCTGCGCAGGCCGAGCCGGAACCGCTGCAGCGACGCACGCGCCCGGGCGAATGGCTGGAATACAGCCCGCTGCTGACCGTGCTGCTCTCGCTGCTGGCGTTCGGCTGGCTGTTCAACGAGTTCGCCAACAAGCCGGTGGTCACTGCCATCGCCAACCTCAACACCTACAACTTCCTTTTCATTTCGCTGGGCCTGCTGCTGCACTGGCGCCCGCGCAGCTTCCTCAACGCGGTGGCCAAGGCGGTGCCGAGCACCACCGGCGTGCTGATCCAGTTCCCGCTGTACGGCGGTATCGCGATGATCCTCACCCACGCCGCCGGTGGTGACGGGCAGACCCTGGCGCACCGGCTGTCGAGCCTGTTCGTGCACGTGGCCAGCACCGATAGCTTCGCGCTGGTGATGGGCATCTACTCGGCGGTGCTGGGCTTCTTCGTGCCGTCCGGTGGCGGCAAGTGGATCATCGAGGCGCCGTACGTGATGCAGGCCGCCAACGAGCTGAAGGCGCACCTGGGCTGGGCAGTGCAGGTCTACAACGCGGCCGAAGCGCTGCCGAACCTGATCAACCCGTTCTGGATGCTGCCATTGCTGGGCGTGCTGGGGCTGAAGGCACGCGACATCGTGGGCTTCACCTTCATCCAGTTGCTGGTGCACATCCCGCTGGTGCTGGGCCTGTTGTGGCTGCTGGGCATGACCCTGGCGTATGTGCCGCCGGTGATGCCGTGAGTGCAGGGCTGGCGTCCGTGCGCGAGCAGGACGCCAGCTCCGTTCAGCGCGTGTTTCCAGCAGAGCACGCCATGAATGCGCGCAGTCGCGCTGACGGCATGAGCACATGCCGAACCCATATGAATCCTTCATCGGCTTGTGCCGCAAGGGGCTTTGCCCGTTCATTCACGCGCGTACACACCAATGTAGCCGCCCACCAACGCGCGATTAACTCTTCGCTGCAGACGATGGTCCCGTCCACCGCATTCCGCGTGTGGCTTTGGAGATCGGACATGGCACAGCAGAACCAGAACCCGAACCAGAAGCAGCAGGGCCAGCAGAACCAGCAGGATCAGCAGCAGGGGCGTGGCCGCGACCAGCAGCAGCAACAGCAGCAGGAACAGCAGCAGCGCAACCAGCGCAACCAGCAACAGGGTGGGCAGGACGAGGAGGAGTGACTTCGGTACCCACTTCCTGTGATGCGCGAAGCCCCGCCCCGTGCGGGGCTTCGCTTATTCCAGCACGCCAATGCGTTGCAGCACCGGCGCTGCTGACATGTCGTTCGGGTTGGTGCCCGGCTGATCCTGCGGCACCTCCATGCCCATGGCGCGGTAGAGATCGACCCAGTGCCGTGCGATCTGCCCGGTCTTCGGGTTGCGGAAGTTCATCGGCTGCAGTGCGAACACATGGTGCGCACGGAACGCACGTTCGATGAAATCCGAACAGTAGTAGCTGTCCTCATTCAACACATACGACGTGTTGTAGGGCTTGCCCAGCATCATGCGTGCGGTCGCGATCGCATCCTTGATGGCAGCCTGCTGCGATGCGCGCAGCCGATAGACCACGACCTGCCGCTGCTTGCCTCGGGCGTCCTCGCGGAACTGATCCAGCGTCTGCCGGCGCGAGCCTTTCTCATCCGCATGCAGTACCTCCCAGCCGTCTGGCGCCGCAGCGACCAGGGCCACGTGATCGAAGCTGGGTGCGCCCTGCTTGCCGGTGGCATCGTCGATGGCCGCGCTCAGGCCGGCATGGCCGGCGGTGACGAACAGCAGATCGCCTTCCCGGACCTCCAGCGCGGCCGCACCACCAGGCCACAGCGTTGGCAGCAGCAGGGAGAGGGCAAGCAGGAATGCGCGCATGGGGCCAGGGTCGAAGCGTGTGCGGCGTAGTCTAACGGCGGCTGCGATGACGTTGATTTCAGTATTAGTGTGATATTGGTCACAATTCGACATGTCGGGATATTCCTGACAGCGGATGTTGAAACTGAATTGACCGAGGCATGGCTATCCTTGCCTCCCTACCGCGCCGGAACCGCGCGCGACCGCCCGGAATCAGGAGGATCCCGTGAACCAGCTCCGCCCCGTTGCCCTGCTTGCGCTTGCCCTGGGGCTTGCGCTGTCCGGCTGCAAGCCTGCGCCCCAGGCAGCCCCCGCTGACGCCGCCGTACCGGCTCCGACCAGCACGGCCACCGCCACGACGCCGGCCACGCCGGTTGCCGCGGCCCCGGCAGAGGCTTCTGCCAGCTGCCCCCATCCGGTCTTCGACGACTTCCTCAAGCATTTCGGCAACGAGATCGCGCTGCAGGAAACGTCCACTGCCGATCCGCTGCTGGACAGCCACATCGACAGCGAAGCCGAGCCGGAGCCACGCAAGGTGGAGGAGAAGGTGCCGCTTGCCAAGGTCGAATGGCCGGTGATGCCGGACCCGGCCACGCTGCAGCGCCAGGGCCGCGAGATGCAGGTCACCCGCCTGCCCGATGGCCAGGTACAGGTGCAGATGCGCACTCCCGATACCAGTGACCAGCAGATCTACACCTTTGCCCAGAAGCCGTGCTGGCAACTGGTCAAGCGTGAGGACGAATCGATCTGATCCCTGAGCGACCGCCTGCGAGCGGTCGTGTGATTCACCCAAGGAGCCCCGCATGCGTCTGTCTCCCGTTGCCCCCGTACTGGCCCTGATGCTTGCTGCCTGCAGCGGCCCTGACGCGGCTGCACCGGCGGCCCCTGCTTCCACTGACCCGGCAGCGACGCCGGCCGCGCCTGCGGCTGCCGTTGCGGACCATTCCACCTCTCTTACGCGCGACGAGACCGGCATGCATATCGATTGCCAAGGCACCCGCCTGCACCTGGCGGCCCAGCCCACCCAAGACACGGACGCTTCCCGGCTGACCACGCTGGAAATCGAAAAGGACGGCGCACGCCAGGCCATTGCTGCGCCCAAGGAGATGGACGGCTATACCGCCGTTGGCCTGGCCTGCGTGCAGGACCGCAGCGGTACGCCGTACTTCGTCGTGCAGTACGGTGAACTGCCGTTCGGCTGCAGCTTCTGCGAGTGGTACTACCTGTACGACGCCAGTGGCCGCCAGTTGACCCACAGCACACCGCCGCTGCGCGGCGCGGAAGGCGAGGAGCAGGAGCCCAACAACGACGAGTACGAGAAGTTGATCGACTCGCTCGGCATCAAGCACCCGGAGGTGAACTACATCGAAGACTGAGCGCAGCGGCAGGACGTCGCACGCGCGCTGTGAACGCAGCACTGCAGTACCGCAGTACCAGAAGTACCAGGAGCAGTACCCCTTAAGGAAATTCCCTTTTTCATAGAATGGATAGCACAGACATGGCAGACATCTACCAGGACATGGTCCAGCCCCGCGGGGCGGCCTACAGCAGTGACCGCATCAAATCGTGGAGCCACTACCGCGAGCCGATCGACCAGAGCGACGGCCGCCTGCATGGCAACTCCCGCCGGTGGGGCGATGCGACCCCGGAAGTACAGTCACGGGTGATCGACACGATCATCGAGTCGGCGCGCGAGAAGGGACTGACCCCACGCGAAACGGCGCACGTACTGGCCATCGCCCGCGTTGAATCGGGTTTCAACCCCGATGCCGCCGCTGGCACCACCTCGGCCTCGGGCCTGGGCCAGTTCATCGACAAGACCGGCAACCACTACCACCTCAACAACCGCAACCGCTTCGACGTCGGCGCACAGTCCGATGCACTGGTTGACCATTACATCGATAACCGCACGCTGGCGCACAAGCGCGGCCAGGGTGAGGAGTACATCTACAAGTACCATCACGACGGCCCGACCCGCGATTACGGCGGCCTCGCCCTGTCTGAAAAGAAGGTGATGCCGTACGTGGACAAGTACGAGCGGTTCGTGGAGCAGCGCCTGGGACTGACCCACGGCCAGTCCCAGGGCAGCCACGCGGCCCCCGCCGTAGCTGCGGCCACGCACGCGCAGGCCAAGCCGGCAGCGGCGCATGCCGAAGGCCAGACCCGCAACTTCGAGCAGACGATGCAGGTGATGCTGCCCCCGCAGAACGGGGTCAAGCCGCACATTACCGGTGAGTTCGGCGAACACCGCGCGCACAAGCCGCACGGTGGCACCGACTTCAACTATGTCGGCGGCCAGCACGGCCGTAATCTGCAGCACCCGACCGTCAACGCGCCGATCTCCGGAACGGTGACGTTCGTCGGTGGCGACTACGGTACGGTGAAGATCAGGGATGCACAGGGCAACTCGCACGAGATCCTGCACCTGCAGTCGACCCAGGTGAAGGAAGGCCAGCCGATCAAGGCGGGTGAGCCGATCGGTACCATGGGCGGGCGTGGCCCGGGCGGTGCGGGTCAGTATGCCCAGCACGTGCATTACCAGTTGAAGGATCCGCACGGCAAGCTGATCAGCCCGCAGGACTTCTGGGACCACGGCAAGCTGAAGGAAACCGGCAAGGGTGGCCATTCGCATGACGCCGACCACAACGGTGTGCTGCGCCAGGGGGCCAAGGGCGAGGAAGTGACTGCGCTGCAGAAGGAACTCAACCGCCTGGGCGTGCGCGACGGCCAAGGCAATCCGCTGAGCGAGGACGGCAAGTTCGGTGCCAATACCAGGGACGCACTGATCGCCTACCAGAAGCAGCACGGGCTCTCCGCCGACGGCGTGGCGGGTCCGGCGACGCTGGGCAAGCTGGCCGAAGGCCGCAGCCATGCCGAGGCGGCGCCGAAGGGGCCGCAGCTGGGCGACAAGGCGCATCCGGATACGCCGCTGCACAATGCGATCCGTGGCCACATGCCGGGCATGATCTCCAACGAGATGAGCGCGCATGTGACCGCCCAGGCCAAGGCCGCCGGCATCGATTCGCCGGAAAAGCTGCAGGGCGTCACCGTGCAGGATGGCAAGGCCTTCGTCGTGGGCACCGTTCCCGGCTTCCGTACTGCGGTGGACATGACCCAGGCGGCACCGAGCCTGCAGGAGACCAGCGCTGCAATGCTGGCCAAGCATGAGCCTTCGCAGCAACACGTGCAGGACGAGCAGCAGCGGGTGGCCATGGGCCGTTGACCGCTGCGTGTGAAGAAGTGTGTGGTATAGGAGGCCGGCCGGGGTAATCCGGCCGGCTTTTCCGTTCATGGGGCAAGGACATACACGGATGCCGTTTCGCATGATGCACAGCACCGCCATTGCAAGGCACGGCGTCCACATGAGCCGGGTGCTGCCGTGGCGCAACGCATGGCAGTGGGTAGGGCTGGCACTGCTGCTCTGCCTGCTGCCGCTGCCAGTGCTGGCGGCGGCCCCGATTCCGGCACTGGACGACCCGGTGGTGGACACCGCCAACGCACTGTCCGCCAGCACCCGCGCCACGCTGCGCGAGCAGGCATTGCAGCTGCAGGCACGCAAAGGCGCGCAACTGCAGGTGCTGGTGGTGCCCAGTGTTGGCGATGACGGCATCGAAGCCTATGCACAGCGTGTCTTCGACCAGTGGCAGCTGGGCCGCGCCGGTGTCGATGACGGGGTGTTGCTGCTGGTGGCGGTGCAGGACAGGCGCGTACGCATCCAGACCGGCTATGGCCTGGAAGGCACCATTCCCGATGCCTATGCCGCGCGCATCATCGACAAGGCGATCGTGCCGCGCCTGCGCGAAGGAGACCTGGACCAGGGCGTGCTGGACGGCAGCAGGGTGCTGGTGGCGCTGATCGATGGCGAGCCGCTGCGGCCCGAGCAGGATTCATCCGCACGCAACCTGTTGCCAGCGGATTGGCGTACAGGGGATTCGGTCGTTGCCCTGACGTTGCTGGTGGGGTTCCTGGCCGGTCTGTGGCGATCACCGCCACGCCTGCTGGCCACCAGGACCGAGGCCGAGTTCAGCGGTAAGCGCCGTGAGCGGCGGCGCAAGGCACTGGCAGCCAATGCGGCAATGCCCAGGCCGAATTGGCCGACATTGCCTGCCTGGGGCAGACCGTTGCTGGTAACGGCAGTGATGGCCGCTGGGTTGGTTTCGGCGACGCTGCTGCTGCCGCGGCATGTGCTGCCTGCGCTGTTCTTCGTGCTGTTACCGGCCGTACCGGTGGCGGCGCTGCTGGGGTGGTGCTGGCGTCGCAGCCGTGGTGTGCGCATCGTGCTGTCCGGCATGTTGGCCCTCAGTATCGGTTTCTTCATGGTGATGCTGGTTCGTGGTCAGTTGCCGCCCAGCCTTGCCCTGCACACGTTGCTGAACCTGGCGGTCGCCATTGCTGCCATGCTGGTGTTCTTCCTGGTGCAGGCCGGCCGCGCGCGCTGGCGGAAGAACCGCAACAGCTTCGCCGTGCGCCTGGTGGTGCTGGTGCTGTTGACCGGCGGCTATGCGCTGGGCGCGCTGCTGGCCATCGACCGGGCCGGCGACGAGAACGCACGCGTGTTGGCGACGATCGTGTCCTGCGCAAGCACGCTGTTCCTGTACTTCATCTGGGTGTTCACCCTGCTGCCCGGCGAAAAAGCACGCAGCGGACAAAGGTCGTCCCAAGGCTACCGTTCCTCGTCCAGCACCTCGTCGTCGAGTTCGTCCTCGAGCAGTTCCGGCGGCTGGTCCGGTGGCGGTGGTCGCAGCGGCGGTGGCGGCGCTTCGGGCAGCTGGTAGCTCAGGCCGCCCACACCCGCCAGCCCAGCGCCGCATCGCGCAGCTCGCCGCTGCCGCTCACATCACCCACCTGCAACTGCACGCCCTGCGCATTGGGCAGGTCTTTCTGCTCGGGGAACCAACGACGGTCGGCGGCGACGATGATCAGCAGGCCCTCGTCGTCGCCCACCGGTGCGAACTGCGGCGAAGGCGGGCTGATCGGCTGCAGGCCGAAGCGCTGGCTGCACTGTTCGCGCACCGCATCGACATCGTGGCTGGGCAGGCCAACCTCGCTCAGGCAGGTCAGCTCGCTGCCATGGAAAGCGCCAGCGCGCGTGCTGACTGGCAGACGGCGCCGGCCGATCAACTCGAGGATCAGGCCATCGGGACCGGTGAAGTACACCGACTGCGACTGCCAGCTGCTCTCCAGCGCAAAGTAATCCAGGCCCTCAGGATTACGTTGCAGCGGGGTACGTTCGCGCAACCAGGCCATCGCCTCGCTGAAGCGGTTGTCCGGTACGTTGAAGGCCAGGTGCACGCCACCGATGGGGTGATCACCCGCCGCCTGCAGTTCGATCGTGCTCCAGCCGATGTGCACATGGTTGCCGACCACGCGCTGCTGCAGCACATCGTGGAAATACGCGGCGACGGTGGCGACGTCGGACACCGGCAGGGTGAGGTGAAGCAGGCGCATGACCGATTCTCCATGGACGCGCTCACTGTAACGCTGGGGCCTGCCCGGCGGCCACTAGCGCAGTGAATGGTTGAAGAATCGTATTGCTGCGTCCACTGCCTGCGCGTGGGTCTGCGCCTTCGGCACCGACGTCCTGCACAGGTCCTGCAGCCGCCGCTGTCCGGTCGGGGTGCATGCGGCGAGGAAATCGTAATGGCCGACACCGGGCAGCGCCTGCAGTGCAGCGCCCGCAATCACCGCACGCGCAGCCTCGCCATTGCTCTGCGGTGGCGCAACCGTGTCAGCCTCGCCCAGTACGATCGACACGGGCTGTTCCAGCGAGGAGAGCTGCTCGGGCGCAAAGGCCTGCACGATTGCCGGTGCCAGCAGGAACACCGCGCGCACGCCGGGAATGGCGCGCGCGTCGTTGGCGTGGGACATCCACGGCGACAGCTCGGGCGACGCCGCAGCGGCAACACGCGCCTCCATCGTGTGCGTGGCCGCTTCCTGCTGGGGCCGGCAGACGCCGTCATCCGGATGCGCCGTGCAGAAGGCCAGCAGTCGCTGCAGGTCCGGTCGCGCACCGGCCGCCACCAGTGCGGTGTAGCCGCCGGCCGAGAATCCGGCGACCCCCAGGCGCTCAGGATCGACATGCGGGCCCAGCACCGGATCGGCCTGCACAGCCGCCAGTGCGGCACGCAGGTCATCGGCGCGCAGCCAGGTCAGTACGCTGCCGGGCAGGGTCATGCTGTCAACGCCGTTGTTGCCCGGATGATCGACTGCGATCACCAGATAGCCTGCCCGCGCCAACGCGGTGCCCAGCCAGCCCATCATGCGCGCGCTGCCGCCGTTGCCATGGGAGAGCAGCAAGGTCGGCAGGCGATCACCGGCGACCGGCGCATCCTTGGACGACCGGCCGACGTCGAACAGCGGCGCGTCGGGTGGACCGATGGTCAGCGCGGTTTCCCGGCTGCCTGCAGGTGCCGGATACCAGACCGTGTAGCGCAAGGCGTCGCGGCGCTCTGCGTCGCGCACGGCCGCGCTGGCCAGCGTCGTTGTGCCGTGGCGCTCGCCGGCCACCCCGCTTTCGCGAGCGGCGCCGGTGCTTGTGAACGCCATCAGCATCGCTCCCAGCACAGCAGCGGTCATGCGCATCTTCAACTCCTTGTCAGTGGGGACGGTCGTCGACGGGCAGCCAGATTTCCACGCCGCCCTGGCCGGTGTGCTCGTCGAACCGGGCGTCGTACCGCTCCAGATCCGGCGCATCGGCGAGGCTCAGGTTGGAAGCAGGAAGATAATGATCCAGCAACCAGAACCAGGTCGAGCGGATGGCCGAGATGTGCCCGCTGTGCCAGGCCACCAGGTAGCGGCGCGCCGGGATGTCCACGCGTTGCCAGCGCGCAGGCACGCTCGGCACCGTGCTTACCGGCAGTGCCGCGATGTAATCGAAGCCACCCTTGTCATCACTGTTGCAGCACACGCCGAAGCTGATCGGCGCCGGCATCGGCCATTCGCGGTTGAGTTGCGCCCACTGGCCGGGAATCGCGCCGCCACTGTCGCGGGTATGCCGCACGCCGATGCCGGCCACCTGGAACGCGGGCGTCTCGAGCAGGCGGGGGGCTTCAATGCAGGCGGACGGGGCCTCGTCCATGCGGATCGCCTGCACCAGCGCCAGCCCATCGGTGCCCTGTTCGCGTACGCGCTCCGGCGTCTGTCCGAACTGTTCGCTGAAGGCACGCGTGAAGGCGGCATGGGTGGTATAGCCGGCACCCAGCGCCACCTCCAGGATGTCGCCGGCGCCGCTGGCCAACTGCTGCGCGGCAGCGGTCAGGCGGCGCCCGCGCAGGTAGCGCACCACCGAGGTGCCGGTGCGGGCCTGGAACAGGCGCGACAGATGGAATGGCGACAGGCCCGCCGCAGCGGCAATGTCGGCCAGCGCCAGTGGCCGGTCCGCGTGGGTTTCGATGTACCACAATGCCTTGCCTGTCGCGCTCATCCTGCCGTTCCCCGGATCCAATGCCGGCACAGTAGCGGATCGGCAGGCGCGGCGTTTAGCAGTTCTTGCGCCTGTGCGGATTCAAGCTGTCGCACTGACGTCATGCCTCCTTCACAGATCGCGCCGAGACTGCGCGCCTTGTCCAGGCCTGCGCTACCCCCGCAGGTGCTGGCCCTGTCGCGTCCTCCCGGAGCCCTGCCGTGCATCGTTCGAAGCTTTCGCGTTCCATCCTCCTTGCCCTTTGCATGGCCAGCGCAGGAGGCGCGATTGCAGCGGAGGCCGATGCGGTCGATGCCGCCGGCGGCAGCCGCGCCGTGCCCACCCAGCTCGACGCGATGCTGGTCACCGGTACCCGCGCGTCCAACCGCACCCAGTTCGAAACGCTGGCGCCGGTGGACGTGTTCAGCAAGGAAGACATCAGGTCCGTCGAATCCACCGACCTGAAGGACGTGCTGGCGCAGCTGGTGCCATCATTCGTGGTGCAGCGCCTGCCGATGGCGGACGGCCAGGTGTTCGTGCGTCCGGCCACCCTGCGTGGCCTGTCGCCGGACCAGACCCTGGTGCTGGTCAACGGTCGCCGCTTCCATCGCAGCGCGCTGCTCGGCAACCGCGGTGCGCAGGCCGCTGATCTGGCACAGATTCCCACCAGTGCGATCAAGCGCATCGAGGTGCTGCGCGATGGCGCGTCGGCGCAGTACGGCTCGGACGCCATCGCCGGTGTCATCAACATCATCCTCGAGGATGGCCCGGGTAGCGAGATCACCGCCGGCTATTCGCAGTACGCGCAGGGCGACGGTGCCTCGCGCGACTTCAGTGCGCGCACCGGCTGGTCGCTGGGCGACTATGGCAGCCTGGTGCTGTTCGCCGAATCGTCCAACTCCGGCGCCACCTCGCGCACGCGCCAGCGCCCGGACGCGATCACCTTCCAGGCTGCACATCCGGAGCTGGACGTGCCCAATCCGGTGCAGCGCTGGGGCCAGCCGGAGCTGGAAAGCCGCCGCGTCGGCTTCAACGTGAAGGCCAATGCCAGCGAGACGCTGGAGCTCTATGCCTTCGGCCTGTACAGCCACAGCGATGGCGTCAGTGATTTCAACTGGCGCAACCCGGACACCACCACCGGCGCGTACCGCACCACCGCCATCTTCCCGGGCTGGAACCTGCGCTCGCTGTATCCGGTCGGCTTCAGCCCGCAGTACGGCAACGTCCAGAACGACCTGCAGCTGGTCGGTGGCCTGCGCGGCGAGATCACGCCCAAGCTGCGCTGGGATGTCAGCGCCTCGTATGGCCGCAACGCCATCGACTACAGCCTGAAGAACTCGATCAATGCCTCGCTCGGCCCGGCCAGCCCGACCGCGTTCGATCTTGGCCGCCTAACCCAGACCGAGAAGAACGCCAACGCAGACTTCAACTACGAGTGGGACGTGGCCGCGCTGTCCCAGCCGGTCAACGTCGCCTTCGGTGGCGAGTTCCGCCAGGAGACCTACCAGGTGCATGCCGGCGACCCGGCCTCGTACGCGGTGGGTCCGGGCGCTGCGGCGGGCCTGGAGGCCAATTCCAATGGCGCGCCCGGCTTCTCGGCCAGCCAGGCCGGGCAGTGGAGCCAGCGCAGCAAGGCCGCCTACGTGGACATGGAAGTACCGCTGGGCGAGCGCTGGAGCATCGGTGCAGCCGGCCGCTACGAGGACTTCTCCAGCTTCGGCAGCACGCTGGACGGCAAGCTCTCGGCGCGCTTCGCGATCACCCCGGACGTAGCCCTGCGCGGTACCGTGTCCAGCGGCTTCCGTGCGCCGACGCCGGCGCAGCTCAATACCACCAGCACCACCCAGGGGTTGGATACGCGCACGCTGCAGATCTTCACCAGTGGCCGTCTGTCGCCGAACGATCCGCTGGCGCAGCTGCTCGGCGCCAGGCCGCTGAAGCCGGAACAATCGCGTACCGCGTCGCTGGGCCTGACCTGGCGCACCGACCTGGGCCTGTCCGGCTCGGTGGATGTCTACCAGATCAAGCTCAGCGACCGCTTCAGCCAGTCGGCCAGTTTCGCCATTCCGGCCGGTACGCCCAATCCGCTGGGCTATACCTCGGTGAACTATTTCACCAACGACTTCGATACCACCACTACCGGCGTGGACGTGGTCGGCAACTACCTGCGCGATCTCGGCGCAGGCCGCATGACGCTGACCCTGGCCTACAACTACAACCGCACCCGCGTGGACAACGGCAGCACCTCGGTGGCCACCAACGAGACCCAGCGCGTGCTGTTCGAGGATCGCCTGCCCGAGCACAAGGGCAGCCTGACCGGAAGCTGGGACATCGGCGCCTGGTCGCTGATGGCACGCATGCGCTACTACGGCGCCTGGACCGATTCCAGCGGCAATGCAGTGGGCGATATCTACCAGCGCTTCGGCGCGATGAGCTTCCTCGACCTGGCCGTCGGCTATCGCATCAACGAACATCACAGCCTGCGTGTGGGTGCCGACAACGTATTCGACCGCTATCCGGACGAAGCCACCTTCCAGGCCAGTCGCGGCCTGGTCTACTCGCGCAACGCGCCGTACGACACCGACGGCGCCAACCTGTACGCACAGTACCGGCTGAGCTTCTGATGGACCCGGCCCGCCGCTCCCTGTTGCGTGCCGGCACCTTGCTGCCGGCCGCAGCCGCACTTTCTTCACTGCCGGCCATGGCTGCCACGCGTTACGCTGCGTCCATGCAGATTCCCGCAACGACCGTGGCGCCGGACGTGCTGGCCCGCGATGAAAACTACTGGGCCGCCGTGGCCAGCCACTTCGATGTCACCGACGAAGTGAACCATCTGGAGAACGGCTACTGGGGCGCGATGGGCCGCCAGACGCTGGCCAGCTACCAGCGCCACACCGCGGAAGTGAACCGAGGCAATGCCTGGTATGGCCGCCGTGAGTTCCCGGCGCAGTACATGGCGGTGCAGCGGCAGGTGGCCGAACTGCTGGGCGTGGGCGCCGACGAGATCGCACTGACCCGCGGTGCCACCGAGGCGATGCTGGCGCTGATCGGCGGCTACAACCGCCTGCAGCCCGGCGACCAGGTGCTGTACGCCGATATCGACTACGACAGCATGATCGGCGCGATGCGCTGGCTGCAGCAGCGCCGCGGCGTGCAGGCCGAGCGCATCGCGCTGCCGGCAGTGCCCGACCATACGCAGATCCTGCAGGCCTACGAGGCCACGTTCGCGCGGCTGCCTCGCCTGAAACTGGTGCTGCTGACCCAGGTCAGCCATCGCCATGGACTGGTGCTGCCGGTGGCCGAAATCGCCGAACGTGCGCGCGCACGCGGCATCGACGTGATCGTTGATGCCGCACACGGGTTTGGCCAGATCGACTACGCGGTGCCGCAGCTCAAGGCCGATTTCGTTGGCATCAACCTGCACAAGTGGATCGGTGCGCCGGTCGGCGTCGGCGCGATGTATGTGCGCAAGGGCCGCGTTGCGGACCTGGACCCGTACATGGGCGAGACCGACGATGGCCGCGTGGGCAGCCGTGTGCACACCGGCACGGTCAACTTCGCCGCTTACCTGGCGCTGCCGGAAGCGATCGCGCTGCACCAGCGCATCGGCGCGGCCAACAAGCAGGCGCGCCTGCGCTACCTGCGCGAGCGCTGGACCGTCCCTGCGCGGCAGATGGCGCATATCGAAGTGCTGTCGTCGCCTGATCCGGCGCTGGCCAGCGCATTGGCCAGCTTCCGCCTGCGCGGGCGCACCAGCGTGGCTGACAACATCGCGCTTCAGAAGCGCCTGCTGGACGAGCATCGCGTGTTCACCACGCATCGTGACGGGTTGGACTCCGGCGCCTGCGTGCGGGTGACGCCCTCGGTGTTCACCCGGCCGGCGCAGATGGATGCGCTGGTACAGGCGCTGGTGGCATTGGGGTAGTGCCGGCCGCTGGCCGGCAACCTCATGATCCGTGCACGCCGTTGCCGGCCAGCGGCCGGCACTACCAGGGCTACCGCTCGATCGCCGGCAGCGCGTCCGACAACAACAACCGGTCAATCCGCCGCAACGCGCTCTCCAGCTGCCGTCGGTCCGCCGCCAGCCCCAACGACAGCCGCACGCCGTGCTGATGCTGCACCCCGGGCGGACAGAACGCCGATGAAGGAGCGATGGCCAGCCCCTGCAGCTGCGCGGTACGCACCAGCGTGGCGTCGGTCCATGGCGCTGGTACCCTGCACCAGGCGTGCAGGCCTTCAGCGCGCAGCAGCAGCGACGGCGCCAGCAGGCAGCGGGCCATGCGCACGCGCTCGCGCGCCTCGGCACGCACCTGCGCCAGCAGCGATTGTGCCGAACCATCAAGCAACAGTTGGCTGGCCAGCGCCGACACCAATGGATGGCCCATCAGCCGCGTCGCCCGCAGCGCGGCGGTCATCGCCTCGGCATGCGCGGCACTCGGGCAGCGCACGAAGGCGGTGCGCAGGCCCGGGCTGATCACCTTCGACAGCGTCGCCACGTAGAACACATGGCGCGGTGCCAGCGCCGCCAGCGGTGTCGGTGCATCCTCGGCGAGGTGCCAGTAAGGATCGTCTTCGATCGCCAGCAGGCCTTCCCTCTCCAGAACACGCGCCAGCGCTTCGCGCCGCTGCAGCGGCAGGGTCAGCGCGGTCGGGTTCTGGCAGGTGGGGTTGAGATAGACCAACCGCGCGCCGCTTTCGCGTGCCAGCCGGGCCAGCGCATCGGGGCACATGCCGTGTTCGTCGCAGTCCACCGGCAACAGCCGCCGGCCAAGCGCCGCTGCGGCCTGCAGCAGGCCCGGATAGACCAGCGCATCGCAGAGGATCGCATCACCGTCGCGGCCCTGGCTGACCAGGATCGCGGCAAGCGCCACCTGCGCGCCTTCGGTCAGCAACAGGCTGGCATCCTCCACCGCGCCCAGCATCGGTTGCAGCCAGCGCGCTGCCGCGTGGCGGTCGGTGGGATTGCCGCCGCCCAGGTGGTAGGTCATCAGGTTCGGTGCATTGCTGCGCGCAAGCACGGCGGCGGCACCGCGGCGCAGCGTCTCGGCCAGCGCATCGGCATCGGGCACCGGCGGCACGTTCATGCTCAGGTCCACCACCTGATCGAAGCCGGCCTTGGGCGGTGCGATGAAACTGCCTTGTGGTCCGCGTGCTTCGATCAGGCCGCGTTTGCGCGCTTCATCGAACGCCCGCGTCACGGTCGTGAGGTCGACGCCGAGCTGCTGCGCCAACGCGCGCTGCGAGGGCAGTCGTTGCCCCGGTGCAAGACCACCGCGACGCACCGTGCGTTCCAGCGAATTGACGATGCGCAGGTAGATCGGCCCGTTGTGCGCGAGCACGTCCTGCACCCATTCGCGCGCTGCGACATCCGGTCGCGGCATGTACGGAGCATGTCGGGGCGTATCGTTGCTTCCAACGGCGGGAGCCTGTCCATAACCATCGGTCGGTTCGGACAGGTGACCGCCGTTGTTGTTTGCGGCGGCCACGCCACCCAGAGCCAGTGATATCATTGCGCGTCCTCAGCGCTTGGCCTGCCACGGGCAGTAACAGCCCACGGCAAGCAGTCCTTTCGGGCGCACGGATTCGCCGCGCACCAGTCTGTCCAGCAGCGGTTCGACGAAACTGTTGGCCGAGTTGCAGACCATGCCGATGCTGTACGGCCCGGCGTAGGCCAGATGGCCCTGCCGGTCCCAGATCGCCACGGCAGGGCTGGCCGGAATGTGCTCGATGCCATCGATGGTCGGCAGGTTGATCACCTTGTTGCGCAGCGGCTCGGGCAGTTCGCCCTGCGTGCCAGGGCGACGGATCGCGTAGAAGTCGATGCCGGCGCGGCGGTACATGCTGATCAGGTAGCTCAGGTGCGCACCGGTCTCGCGGTTGCACACGCCGCAGGCCGGGTCCCAGAAATGCACCACGCGGATGCGGCCGGTATTACCGGCCAGATCGGCCGGCAGGCGCAGCTGCGAGTCGTCGAAGACGATGGCCTGTTCGGTGTACGTGGACTGCGCGCTGTAGCCGAAGTACTGCCACAGCGCCGCCGCCACGCCGGCCATGAACAGGCAGGCGAGGGCGATCATCGTCGGCAGCAACCAGCGGCGACGCGGCGCGGCTGCGCCCATCAGGACGCGTCCCCGCCGAACTTGTGTACGTACTGCTTGCGCATCTCGCGGCAGGAATCGGCCTGCGCCCGGCGCTGGATCTCGCTACGCGACGGATCCTCGCTGCGCTGCACGCATTGCTCGATGGCGTGGCGTTCGGCGGCCTGCACATCCACGGTCTGCGGCTGCAGGCAGACCCAGGCCAGCGCGGCCAGCATCAGCACCACAAAGCCACCGCAGCCGGCCATCACCAGGTGGAACTTCAGTTTCTCCGCGCGCATCGAGGCACGTCCCTTCATCCATACATTGCATACAAAATATCATCTTGTATGGATATGGCGCCATGCGTCCGGTTCAGACGATGGCGTTGTGCCGGGCCTCGGGGGCTTCAGACAGGATTTCATTCAGCTTGGCCAGCGCCCCGGCGAGCGCACCCTGGTCAACCGCGCCGCCCAGTGACAGGCGGATCGCGTTGCCCGGAGGCGGTTCTTCCACGCTGAAGGCGTCGGAACTGGCGATGCCCAGCCCCTGTTCCTGCGCGGCCTGGATCAGCCGGTACTGGTCCAGCCGTGGCGGCAGCGGCAGCCACACATGCAGGCCGGCTGGATGGGCCTGGGCACGGGACGGCAAGTACTGCGCAGCAATCGCCTGGCGCTCGCGCAGCTCCTGCTGGAAGCGCTGCACCATGTCCTGGGCCTTGCCGCTGCGGATCCACTGCGAGGCCACCGCCACCATCGACTGGGTCGGCATCAGCGCGATCGCACGCAGGGCGTCCAGCACCGGTTCCATCGGTTCGCCGGCCGGCACCACCAGGTAGGCGGTGCGCAGGCCCGGTGCCAGGCACTTGGACAGGGTGGAGATGTAATACACCGGGCAGCCGGCGTCGCGGTGGGCGGCCAGCGGCGGTGCGGCGTCCCCGGCCAGCAACCAGTAGGGATCGTCTTCGATCACGGTCAGATCGTGGCGCTTGGCGACCGCCAACAGGGCCTGCCGGCGTTGTGCCGACATCGTTGCCGTGGTCGGGTTCTGGATGGTCGGTACCAGGTACAGCAGGCGCGGGCGGCGCAGCTGGCAGGCTTCTTCCAGCGCATCGGGCAGCATGCCTTCGGCGTCCATCGCCACCGGCACCACACCCCGCTGCAGCACGCGCGCGGCGGCCAGCAGGCCCGGGTAGGTCAGCTGCTCGGCGGCAATCAGCTCGCCCGGCTGGGTGCAGGCCAGGATCAGTGCACACAGCGCGGTCTGCGCACCGGGACAGATCACCACCTGGTCGGCGCCCACCGTGCCCAGCATCGGCGCCAGCCACTGCACCGCGGCGGCGCGGTCCTCGCGGGTACCGGCGCCGACGTGGTAGCTCATCAGTTCGCCCTGGCCCAGCTGCTGGCCCACGTGCTGGAAACCGGCCTCCATACCCTGCGCGAACGGCGCACTGCCCAGCAGCGGCGGGATGTTCATGCTCAGGTCCACCGAGGTGCTGCGGTTGCCGGCCGACAGCGCGATGAAGGTGCCGCCGGCGCCCTGCGCGTCGAGCAGGCCGGCCTGGCGCAGCTCGGCGAACGCCCGGGTAACCGTGGTCAGGTCCACGCCCACCTGCTGGGCCAGGTCGCGCTGCGGCGGCAGGCGGTCGCCCGGGCGCAGCACGCCGTCATCCACCGCCTCGCGCACCTGCTGGGCAATCTGCAGGTACAGCGGGCCTGCGCCCTCGCGGAAGGGGCGAACCCAGGTGCGATTGGGGTGTTTCAGGCGGCGGCCGGCGGCAGGTGGCGTCATCGGTCAGGTTTTTCCATACGTGCAGGTGCACAGGTCCATACAATGATGTATCTTGTATGGGCTTGATTGGAGTGGTTCGCCTTCTTGTAGGCGACCTCGTACCCACAGTGTAGCCGCTCCACGCCCGGGCGCTGCGCGCAGGCGAGCCGGTCAAGCGCGCTTCTTCAACAGGGTTGACCTCCAATGAATATCTGCTGGAACCGCATCCGCCTGGCGCTGGTCGCCCTGGCCTGCGTCGGCCTGTCGGGCTGTGACTGGGTGCTGCTGGATTCGAAGGGCATGGTCGGGCTCGCCCAGCGCGACCTGATCCTGATCTGCATCGGCCTGATGCTGATCGTGGTGATACCGGCCATTGTGCTGACCTTCGTATTCGCCTGGCGCTTCCGCGCCGGCAACACCCAAGCGAAATACACGCCGGACTGGTCGCACTCCACCAAGGTGGAGATCGTGGTCTGGGGCGTGCCGCTGCTGATCATTGCCGGCCTGGCGGTGATCGTGTGGAAGTCGACCCACGAACTGGACCCGTACAAGCCGCTGGACGTGGCCGGTGAACCGCTGCACGTGGACGTGATCGCCACCGACTGGAAATGGGTGTTCGTATACCCGGACCTGGGCATCGCCACGGTCAACCAGCTCAACTTCCCGGCCAACCGCCCGCTGGCGTTCAACATCACCTCCAACTCGACGATGAATACCTTCTTCATCCCGCAGCTGGGTGGGCAGATCTACGCGATGGCGGGCATGCGCACGCAGCTGCACCTGATCGCCAACGAGCCTGGCCAGTTCCGTGGCATGTCCGGCAACTACAGCGGGCATGGCTTCTCGAACATGAAGTTCATTGCCACCGCCAGCAGCAACGAGGACTTCGAGCGCTGGGTGGCCGAGGTACGCAGCGCGCCACAGGCGCTGGATTTCAACCAGTTCAAGGCGCTGGCCGCGCCGTCGAAGAACGCACCGGTGCAGCACTTCTCCAGTGTTGAACCGTTGCTGTTCAAGAAGGTCATCGACCAGTTCATCGGCGTCGGTGAGAACACCGCTGCGGCTACCCCGGCGGGCGCTGCCGGCGGTGCCCAGGTTTCCCAGGAGTAACGAACATGTTGGGTAAATTGACGTGGGAGGCCGTGCCGCTGCACGAGCCGATCGTCGTGGTCACATTGGCGGCGATGGTGCTGGGTGGTCTCGCGCTGCTTGGCGCGGTGACGTACTTCAAGCTGTGGGGCCCGCTGTGGCGTGACTGGTTCACCACCGTGGACCACAAGAAGATCGGCATCATGTACGTGGTGGTGGCGCTGGTCATGCTGGTGCGTGGCTTCGCCGACGCGCTGATGATGCGCGCGCAGCTGGCCGCGGCCGGGCCGGGCAGTGACGGCTTCCTGCCACCGGAGCACTACGACCAGATCTTCACCGCACACGGCGTGATCATGATCTTCTTCGTGGCCACTCCGTTTGTTGTCGGCCTGATGAACATCATCGTGCCGCTGCAGATCGGCGCGCGCGACATGGCGTTCCCGTTCCTCAACGCTTTCAGCTTCTGGATCTTCGTGGTCGGCGCCGCGCTGATGATGATCTCGCTCGGCGTTGGCGAGTTCGCCATGACCGGCTGGGTCGCCTATCCGCCGTTGTCGGGCATCGAGTTCAGTCCAGGCGTGGGCGTGGACTACTACATCTGGGCATTGCAGGCTTCGGGCATCGGCACCTTGCTGACCGGCGTCAACCTGTTCATCACCATCCTGCGCATGCGTGCGCCGGGCATGACTCTGATGAAGATGCCGGTGTTCACCTGGACCGTGCTGGTCACCAGCGTGATCATCATCGCCGCCTTCCCGATCCTGACCGTCGCGCTGGGCGCGCTCACCCTGGACCGCTACCTGGACTTCAACTTCTACACCAACACGCTGGGTGGCAACCCGATGATGTACGTGAACCTGGTGTGGGCCTGGGGCCATCCGGAGGTGTACATCCTGGTGCTGCCGGCGTTCGGCATCTTCTCTGAAGTCACCGCCACGTTCGCGCGCAAGAAGCTGTTCGGCTACAAGTCGATGGTCGGTGCAACGCTGGCGATCGGAATCCTGTCGTTCATCGTCTGGTTGCACCACTTCTTCACCATGGGTTCCGGTGCCAGCGTCAACGCCTTCTTCGGCATCATGACGATGATCATCGCCATTCCCACCGGCGTGAAGATCTTTACCTGGCTGTTCACCATGTACGGTGGCCGCGTTGAGTTCAGTGTGCCGATGCTGTGGACCATTGCCTTCCTGGTCACCTTCACCATCGGTGGCATGACCGGCGTGCTGCTGGCCATTCCGGGCGCGGACTTCCTGCTGCACAACAGCCTGTTCCTGGTCGCGCACTTCCACAACACCATCATCGGTGGTGCGCTGTTCGGCTACCTGGCCGGCTTCGCCTACTGGTTCCCGAAGGTGTTCGGCTTCACCCTCAACGAGCGCCTGGGCAAGTGGTCGTTCGCGTGCTGGGTGATCGGCTTCTACCTGGCCTTCATGCCGCTGTACATGCTGGGCTTCATGGGCATGACCCGCCGCATGAACCAGTACGACAACCCGGCGTGGACGCCGTACCTGATCGCCGCCTTCATCGGCGCGCTGTTCGTGTTCGTGGGCATCATCCTGATGCTGGTGCAGATCTACGTGAGCGTGCGCGACCGCAAGCGCAACCTGGACCTGACCGGCGACCCGTGGAACGCACGCACGCTGGAATGGGCCACGCCGTCGCCGCCGCCGTTCTACAACTTCGCCGTGGTGCCCAAGGCCGACGAGCTGGACGCCTTCCATGAAGCGAAGAAGCGCGGCCTGCCGCCGCCGCCGAAGAAGTACGCGCCGATCCACATGCCGAAGAACACCGGCGTGCCACTGATCCTCAACATCTGGATCCTGGTGCTGTGCTTCGCCCTGGTCTGGCACATCTGGTGGATGGCCGCGGTCAGCTTCATCGCGATGATCGTCACCCTGATCGTGCGGTCCTACGACGAGGACGTGGACTACTACGTCAGTTCCGAAGAGGTGGCGCGCACTGAAGCGGCCAACCTTGCCAAGCTGAAGGAGGTACGCGCATGAACCTGTTGACCCGCCCCGAGCTGGCCAGCGACACGCAGGCGCACGAGGACCACCACGAGCACGACCACAGCCACGAGCAGGGCGGCATGAAGGTGTTCGGCATGTGGGTCTACCTCATGTCCGACCTGGTGCTGTTCGGTTCGCTGTTCGCCTCGTATGCGGTGCTCAGCACCGCCTATGCCGGCGGCCCCACCGGCAAGGAGCTGTTCTCGTTGCCGTTCGTGATGGCCGAGACCTTCCTGCTGCTGGTGTCCAGCATCACCTACGGCCAGGCCGTGCTGGCGATGCATCGCCACGATGCGTCGGCGGTGCTGCGCTGGCTGGGCGTGACCTTCGTGCTCGGTGCCTCGTTCATCGGCATGGAAATCTACGAGTTCTCGCACCTGATCCACGAAGGCGCAGGCCCGAGCACCAGTGCCTACCTGTCGGCGTTCTTTGCGCTGGTCGCCACCCACGGCCTGCACGTCGCCAGCGGCCTGATCTGGATGGCGGTGGTCATGCACCAGGTCTACCGCCGTGGCCTGACCCCGACCAACATCACCCGCGTTTCGTGCCTGAGCCTGTTCTGGCACTTCCTGGACCTGGTGTGGATCTGCGTCTTCACCTTCGTCTACCTGATCGGAGCCTTCTGACATGGCCCACGTCGAAACCTCGCGCGCCGGCAATGCGCACGGCTCCACCAAGTCCTACCTGATCGGTTTCGTGCTGTGCGCGCTGCTGACCGTGGTGCCGTTCGCGCTGGTGATGAACCCGGTGCTGTCGCGGCCGCTCACGCTGTTCCTGCTGGTCGGCTTGGCGGTGGCACAGATCCTGGTGCAGCTGGTCTATTTCCTGCACATGGACCGCAAGTCCGAAGGCGGGTGGAACCTGGCCAGCTTCGTGTTCACCCTGGTGATCCTGTTCATCGTCGTCGCGCTGTCGGTCTGGATCATCTGGAGCATGCACTACCACATGATGATCAACTGAGCCTGCGAACCGTGAAAGGCATTGCGCTCCCCCATCGTGGCCTGCGGCTGGCCGCAGGCCTGCTGCTCGGCCTGCTGGCCGGCTGCAGTGCGCAGTCGCGCATGGACTTCTATTCCAAGGACATTGCCTGCGAAGAACTTGGCCAACAGTGGTCGATGCCCGACAGCCACGGCACCGTGCGTGGCCCGAAGGACCTGCAGGGCCAGGTGACCTATCTGTTCTTCGGCTTCACCAGCTGCCCGGACGTGTGCCCGACCACCATGGTCGAGCTGAGCCAGGTCAAGCACCTGATGGGCAGGGATGCCGACCAGCTGCAGGTGGTGTTCGTCAGCGTCGACCCGGCGCGTGATACGCCGGAGGTTGCGCGCACCTATGTGGAAGCCTTCGATCCCAAGGCAATCGCGCTGGTCGGCAACGAAGCACAGCTGGCGGCGATGGCCAGTGACTTCAAGGCGTTCTACGAAAAAGAGCCCGGCCAGGTGCCGGAGACCTACACCATGAGCCACATCGCCGGTGGCTACGTGTTCGACCGCAAGGGCCGCCTGCGCCTGTTCGCGCCGTACGGCATGCCGGTGGACAAGCTGTTCTCCGACGTGCAGCGCCTGCTGCTGGAACCGGCCCATCCAGCGGCAGGTAACGACGCACTGGCCAGCTGCCACCTCAAGCACAGCGGCACACTCGCCGCCCGCTGACGCCACCTCTACCGCGGTGGGTGCCGACCTTGGTCGACACGTGATGCATGAGTCCGGTGGGTGCCGACCGTTGGTCGGCACACCCTGACATCAATCCCCCGGCCGGCCAGGAGAGCCAACCGGCCAGGGGCACCACTCAACGCCTTACTTGGTCTCTTCCCACTGCACCACGTCCGGCTCGGTGGCGCGGATACCGGCGGTGGACAGCAGCCTGGTGGTCGCATCCAGCGCCGCGTTCACCGACGGGTACTCCACGATGGCCTGGCCTGAAGCCTTGGAGACCTTCACCACGGTACCGCCAGTGGCGGCGGCTGCGCGCTGGGCCGAGGCTGCATCGGTGAAGAACACCTTGACCCGCGACGTCGCCACCACCGGCGCGCCGTCACGGGAGACCGCCGCCGCGAACTTGCCGGCACCGGCATCAGCAGGTGCCGCCGCTGCGCCATCCAGCGAACGCTTGGTACGCGAGCTGGTGGTCGCCGCCGCCTGCGGGGTGATCGTGAACTGGCCGCCGCTGGCCTGCTTCACCGTGGCCGAGGGGGACAGCTGGAAACGCGTGCCGCCCACATCGAACGCGCGGCCGGTAGCGGACGCCTTCAGTTCCTGCGCATCCACGGTCGACAGGGTCCTGGCCGGAGGGGTCTGCCCCGAGCTCTGTGCCCAGGCAGGGGAGGTCATCGCCGCGAAGGCGAGCGTGCTCAACAGAATGGTGGTCTTCATCATCAGTGCCCCAGAACGCGGATCTTGAAGAATTCGAGGTTGCCGCGCGAAGTTGCGGTCGCGGCCTGCCCCATGTCGGTCACTTCCAGCGTCCAGGTGCCGCTGGCATTCTCATCCAGGAAGGCATTGCTGGACAGCAGGTCCCAGCTGGTGAAATTGCTCTGCGCGCCACCCGTGCCCGAACCGATCGCGGTGAACGCCGGTTGCACCACGCTGCGGGTGCCGCTGGGCGACACCAGCACGAACTGCAGCTGGCGCGTGTTGCGGTGGTTGACCCGGAATCCCAGCTGCACGCTTTCGATGTTGCGCGCGCCGTTGGCCAACTGGAAGGTCAGGCGTGCGGCGGCGGCCGAGGTATTGCCGATGGCCACGGTACGCGTGGTGGTGCGCCAGCCGCTGTCGACCAGCGCACCGAGCGACTGGAAGTTCTCGGCCACCTGCACTGCACGTGCAGCGTTGACCACGCCGAAGCCATACCAGTTGCTGTAGGCACGGCCGGCGGCATTCACCGTCCAGCCCGGCACCAGCGTGCGCCCGTCGGCCAGCGTCACCGCCGGCTGGTTCGGGTGGTTGCGCGTGGCGGTGGTGGCCAGGATGTACTTCACATCGCGATAGGACAGGTTCGGATTGGCTTCCAGCACCAGTGCCGCCACGCCCGATACCATCGGCGCCGATGCCGAGGTGCCGTTCATCTTGGCGGTGTAGTTGCAGGTGCTGTCGATGGCCGACAGGTTGCTGTCCAGGGTGTTCTGGCGGTTGGTGTTCTTGTTGCTGCCCTGCGCGCACCCGGTCACATCGGTGGTGACGATCGCCGGGTCGTACGCGCGTGCCACCAGGCCGGGCGCGTACTGCGCCTGCAGGCCGTACTCACCGCCAAAGGCCGACACCCACAGCGCCGAGCCGGTGGAGGAATACGACGAGCGCACGCCATCGGCGCGCACCGCGCCCACGGTGATCACGTTGAACAGGTTGTTGCGCGGATCGCGGCCGGCCGGCACGCAGCCGGTGTTGCGGTTCTTGGTGTCGGTGGTGCAGACATCCTGGGTCTGGCTGATCGAGGCATTGTTGAAGTTGTTGCCGGCCGACTTCACGTAGATGCCGCCGCGGCCACCGCGCGTGCCCGACAGTGCCTGCTCGTACGAACGAATCGTGTTTTCGCTGTACGCCAGCGGCAGGTTCGGATTGCCCGGGCCGGCGCCCCAGCTGTTGTTGAACACCTGCACGTCGGCTGATTCCGCGCCGTCCCACCAGGCGTACTCGATGTTGCTCTGCTGGTTGCCCAGGGCCGAGCGCGAAATCGGGTTGAAGCCCTTCAACGTCGCCGCCGGGGCTACGCCGCGCACGCCCAGGTTGTTGGCGCCCACCGCGCCGGCGATGCCACCGACCATGGTGCCGTGGTTGTCGACATCCGGGTTGGTCGGGGTGGGGTTGTTCGAGCCATTGGTGAAGTTCTTGCCGGCCACCGCGGCCACGTTGGCCGCCAGGTCCGGATGCGCGATCTGCAGGCCGTCATCGACGATGGCGATGGTGACGCCCTGGCCGCGGATGCCGTTGCGGAACAGGCCATCCACGTTCAGATCGTTGCCGGCCACCGGCAGCGTGTCAGCCGGGACCGTCTGCCCGGTGTTGAGCAGGTGCCACTGGATTGCCGCCAGTGGATCGGCCTGTTGGGCCTGGGCGGTGACGGCCAGGCTGCCCAGTACCAAAGCAGTGGCGAGGGCCAGCCGCGCGGAGCGCGGTGGCGCGGTGCGTTGCGTATGTCGCTTCATACACGAATCCTTCTGTTGTGAATC
Source organism: Stenotrophomonas sp. YJH_SMC_32 (assembly GCF_059369975.1). Taxonomy (NCBI): domain Bacteria; kingdom Pseudomonadati; phylum Pseudomonadota; class Gammaproteobacteria; order Lysobacterales; family Lysobacteraceae; genus Stenotrophomonas; species Stenotrophomonas sp. YJH_SMC_32. Next base: position 175,511 of record NZ_JCAFTE010000001.1, read on the forward strand.
GGCATGGCAGGACGGCGGGGCGGAACTGCCCCATCGCAACGAGCCAAACGCGACACAACGAAGAACCCCCTACCTCTTCACACCCGCAATGTGCGAATGTGCCAATTGCGTCACAAACGCTTAGTACGTCAAGTTATGACAGGTCACGCGAATACCTTCACGCCATCTTCGCGCGCTTGCTTCGAGGTACGGGAAACGTGGGTAATCACATACAAGTGAAGTCACACATGAAGAACGCACGCCAGCGTGCCCGTGCGCACGCGGACCAGACTCCGCTCTCGGTTGCCGCCATCCGCAAGGTGGTGCTGTCCGTGCATACGCGCAGCCACGACTATGGCGACGATGCCGATATCAGCGAGTTGCTGCCCGAGCTGGCAGCCTTCGGCATCACCACGGTGAAACCGCTGCGCCTGTTGATGAAGAAGCATCGTCGCGCGCTGCTGCAGGAGGAACGGATCGTCATGCGACGCGCAGAGACGCTGCATCTGCGCACCGAGTGGCGGCCCGGTGGCATAGACGTGCATGCCAACACCAGCCGCTACGCCATCGGCGGCCTGGTCCGCACCAGCATGGAACACGAATTCGGCTTCGAGACGATGCTGCCCTTCCACGAGGTGCGCGAGGACGAATCCACTTAGCGCGGTGCCTGCGCGGAGGGTGTGGCAGCCCCGCCGGGGCATCATCGCGCGTCCTCACATCGCGCTGTGCTACTACAGCCCGTGCACCCTTCCGCACGGAGCACGATGATGGTCAATCCGCTCGCCCAGGCCCATCGCGGCCTCGGCACCACGCTGTTCAGCCTGTTGAACCCGATACCTTTCGGCTTCTTCGTCGGCGCACTGATCTTCGACGCGATCTATCTCAACAGCGCCGAGGTGATGTGGGGCAAGGCCGCTGCCTGGCTGATCACCTTCGGCCTGCTGATCGCCATCGTGCCGCGCCTGATCAACCTCTTCGCGGTCTGGCGCCGCAACGGCACCGCCACCCGCATCGACCGCATCGACTTCTTCCTCAACCTGGTCGCGGTGGTGCTGGCCATCTGGAACGCCTTCGTGCACAGCCGCGATGCGTACGCCGTTGCGGTGCCGGGCACGATCCTGTCGGCGTTGACCGTGGCCCTGATCGCCCTGGGCCTGATCCTGCTGTCACTGCAGCCGCCGGTGCTGCAGGGAGGTCGTCATGGCTAAGCACATCCTGCCCACCGTGGGCTCTCTGGCGCTGGCCGTGATGCTGTCGGCCTGCGCCGGCAAGGCTGAATACCATCCCGCCGACCAGTCGGGCCCGCAGCCGCCGCTGCCCAAGCCGGCCAACTTCCTGATGCCGCCGATGCAGGTGCCCAAGGGCGTCGGCTGGTCTGATGGACAGACCCCCACGGTGGCCGAGGGCCTGAAGATCGAGCGCATCGCCGCCAACCTGCAGCATCCGCGGCGCCTGCTGACCCTGCCCAATGGCGATGTACTGGTGGTGGAAGGCAACGGCCCCGGCGAAGAACCGGTCACCACGCCCAAGCAGTGGATTGCCGGCAAGGTCAAAGCGCGCTCGGGCAAGGCCGGCAAGGGCGGGAACCGGGTCACCCTGCTGCGCCGCACGCCGGGAACGAGCACGTGGACCCAGCATGTCTACATCGAGGGCCTGCATTCGCCGTTCGGCATCCAGCTGATCGGCGACACGCTGTACGTGGCCAACACCGGCAACATCATGCAGTACCACTACGTGCCCGGCGAAACTCGCATGTCGGACAAGGGCCGCGAGTTCACCGACCTGCCCAGCACCATCAACCACCACTGGACCAAGGAACTGCTGGCCAGCCGTGATGGCCGCAAGCTGTATGTGGGCGTGGGCTCCAACAGCAACATCACCGAGAACGGCCTGGCCGTCGAATACCGCCGTGCGGTGGTGCTGGAAGTGGACGTGGCCACCCGCGGCAGCCGCATCTACGCCTCGGGCATCCGCAACCCGACCGGGCTGGACTGGGAGCCGAGTACCGGGAAGCTGTGGGCGGTAGCAAACGAACGCGACGAGATCGGTGCCGACCTGGTGCCTGACTACCTCACCTCGGTGAAGGAAGATGGCTTCTACGGCTGGCCTTACAGCTACTACGGGCAGCACGTGGACGAACGCGTGCAGCCGCAGCGACCGGACCTGGTGGCCAAGGCAATCGTGCCGGACTACGCCATCGGCTCGCACGTGGCACCCCTGGGCCTGTTGTTCTACACCGGACAGGCACTGCCGGCGCAGTACCACGGCGGCGCCTTCATCGGCGAGCACGGCAGCTGGGACCGCTCGCCGCTGAGCGGCTACGAAGTGGTGTATGTACCGTTCAAGGACGGCAAGCCGACCGGGCGCCCGCAGACCGTGGTGAGCGGCTTCGCCTCAAAGGACGAGAAGACCCTGATGGGCGCACCGGTGGGCATGGCCATGGACGCCGAGGGCGCGCTGCTGGTGGCCGACGACGTGGGCGACGTGGTGTGGCGGGTGTCGGCCAGGTAGTTCTGTAGAGCCGAGCCATGCTCGGCTTACGCGCGCAGCGCGGGGTTTCGCGTACAGGTCGAAGAGCAGCCGAGCGTGGGCTCGGCTCTACAGTTCCGCAGTACCGCTGCGGAACCCGCTGAACACCGACTCGGCAGCAAACCCAACGCCGCCCAGCAGCACGCCGAAATACACCACTGTGGCCACCACGAAGCCATAACCGGCCGCCACCGCCGCGCCATCGCGCTGGATGAAACCGATGGCGAAGGACATCAGCGCCAGCGCCGGCAGCGTGTTGCTGAAGGGTATCGGCCCGGCCGGCGCCATCAACAGCAGGGTCGCGAACACCAGCATCAGGTTGTTCAGGCGCATCATCTTCTTCGAGCGCACCATCACCGCCAGCCGCATCGGCCGCGACAGCCGCTCCATGCGGTGCACCCATTTCAGCGCACGGCCGAGGTTGGTCTTCAGCTTGTCGGTGGCGATCTCGCGGCGGGCCAGCTTCTGTGGCACCCACAGCGGGCGGTTGCGCACCCGGCTCAGGCCGATCAGCAGGATCGAGGCGCCAAACACCGTACTCAGCCCGGGAATCGACACCGGAATGATGAAGATGGCCGAGAGCAGGATCACGATCAGCAGCAGGCCCTCATCGCCCAGCGCGCTGAGCAGGGTGCCGACGCTCACCTGGTCGCCGGGCAGTTCGTCGATCATCTGCTCGATCTGCTGGGCCAGGGGCGCGCTGTCATTGGTTTCAGGGGCACGGTAGGTCATGCGTCGCAAGGTTCTCCAGGGAAGGGCGGTCAAGGGGCCGTCCTGCGGTGGGGGACGCACAGGCTCCTGCAGTATCCCGGCCAACGTGGGCAAAGAGGTGAACCGGGCATGAGGGGGTAAACTGGCGTGCCCCGCACGAGTTGAACGCAATGGACATGGGCCGCCGGCAATCGACCATCGAACTGGTCGCCATCGACATGGATGGCACGCTGCTGGACCCGTCGCACCAGCTCACCTCCCGCGCCAGGAAGGCCATCGCGCAGGCGCGGGCGCTGGGCGTGCACATCGTGCTGACCAGTGGCCGCCCGGTTCCGGGCCTGGCGCCGTACCTGCACGAGCTGGGCATCACCGGCAACGACGACTACTGCATCGCCTGCAATGGCGGCCTGGTGCAGCGGATCGGCACGCGCGAAACCGTGGTCGAATATCCGCTCAGCTTCGACGACTTCCTGTTCTGCGAGCAGGTGGCCCGCGACCTCGGCGTGCACTTCCAGGCGCTGGACAGCCAGCGCATGTACACGCCCAACCAGGACATCAGCTACTACACCGTAGCCGACTCGCATCTTTCGCGGATGCCGCTGTCGTATCGTCGCGTGGAGGACATGGATCCGTCGATGTCCTTCATCAAGCTGATGATGATCGACGCGCCGGATGTGCTGGATGCCGCCATCGCGCGCCTGCCCAGCGAGCTGACCGAACGTTTCGCGGTACTGAAGAGCGCGCCGTTCTTCCTGGAAGTGTTCGACCACCGTGCAGGCAAGGGGCCGAGCCTGCAGAAGCTGGCCGAGCACCTGGGCATCGACCGCGCCAACGTGATGGCCATCGGTGACCAGGAGAACGACCTGACCATGCTGCAGTACGCCGGCACCAGCGTGGCGATGGGCAATGCCATCGACGCAGTGAAGGCGGTCGCGCGGTTCGGGACCACCAGCAATGCCGACGAAGGCGTGGCACGTGCCATTGAGCGCTTCGTCCTGCAATGATCGGACGCACATCATGAGCTGGACTTTGATGATGTTTGCTCAGTCCTTCGCCAACGAGCGGTTGTCGGCGCAAGTTTTCTCCGAGTCCTACATCGAGCTATGGAAGATCGAGCGGGATCTCGACTTGCCGGCTTTGGATGACATAGCGCTTTCAACGTGCCTGTCCAGCATCTTCTGTGCTGCTGACATGTATTGCGACGAAGATGTAGATCGCCATGCGTATGAGCTTGATGCCGCCCAGCTGCATGCTGCCGTTGTGGCTCTGATCGATGAGTGGAAGCAGTCCACGACTGCTCGCTAGCCTGGCTTGGATGTATACCTGCGTATAGCCCATACATCCCCATCACCATCTGCGCTGTACCACGGTGCAATGGCGGATGCGCCAGTGCGATGCAAGAATTTCGCACGTCGAAATCACGCCATCGAATCCTGCGGCAGATGATCGTCTTCGTCTGCTGACCGGCGCGCACCGCGCCGTCACCCTCTCAACGCAATCGCACCGCCAGCCAGGGCGCCGACACCGGTGCTGCAACGCGCTGGGCGTGCGCCTGCGCCGCTCTCTCCCTGCACCTGGATCTGCCCATGAACACCCCACCCACGACGCGCCTCGCCCTGGCCATCATCGCCGCCATCACCGCGCCAGCGCATGCCGCAGAAACGCACGCCACCGCGCTCGACACGCCCACCACGCTCAATGCCCTGCAGGTTATCGCCACACCGCGCGGTGCGGCCGTGGCACCGACCCAGGTGGTCGGCCCCAACCGCTACATCATCAAGGCCGAAGACCTGGACGCGATGGTCACCGGCAACAACGGCTTGGCCATGCTCAAGCAGGTGCCGGGCGCCAGCTACACCGCCACCGACGGGCTGGGCCTGGATATCTCGGCCACCAGCCTGTTCGTGCGCGGCTTCCGCATGAATGAAATGGGCATCACCTTCGAGGGCGTGCCGCTGAACGACAACGGCTTCCTCTCGCTTACCGGCACCAGCGTGGTGAACGTGGGCGTGCCCGATGGCATCGGCGCGATCACGGTCGGCCCCGGTGGCGCACCGGTCAGCGTGTTCTCCAGCAGCGTCAACGGCGGCAGCCTGGAGTACCGCCTGCGTGACCTGCAGGACACGCCCAGCCTGCGCGTGAAGCAGGGCGTGGGCAGCAACAGCACGTTGGTCACCACCGTATCCGGGCAGAGCGGCCAGCTCGGCGAGCAGGGCCCGAAAGTACTGGTCGACCTGCAGCGCGTGTCTGCCGACAAGTACCAGGGCGAGGGCACGCAGAACTTCCTGCGCGGCGACCTGAAGCTGCAGCAGGACGTCGCCTGGGGCGATGTCACCGTGTTCCTGTCCGACAGCAAGGCCAAGGTCTGGGGCTACAACAACATCTCCTTCGACATGATCCGCAAGCTGGGCTGGAAGGCCGACATCTTCTACCCGGATTATGCGTGGGCCTGGTACGTGGCCTCGCCGGAGAATGCAGACAAGTCCTGCGGCGCCTACACCTGCGGCGAGCTTTCCGAACTGATTCCGTACGACACCGGCCAGATCACCCGCGACCGCGTGTCATCGATCAACCATCGCTTCCAGATCACCCCGGCGCTGAGTGGCAACGTGCAGCTGTACAACGCCAACAGCCACACCCAGGCCACGCTGACCGACCCGACCGTGCCATCGCCCAACGGTGCGCCGTTCTCCGAACAGGTGCAGACACCGCGCCTCAACCGGCTGGGTGGCATGGTCAACCTGCAGTTCGAGACCGGCGCGCACACCTTCACCGCCGGCTTCTGGCAGGAGAAGAGCAAGGCTGCGGCCAAGACCGAGTGGTACCCGCAGCCACTGCTGGGCGAGGGCCCGCCGCTGAAGGCCACCGGCCCGTTCGATGTGTACGGCCCCGCGTTCAAGACCGACAACGCATCGAGCTGGGTGACCCGCTCGCGCCAGTTCTACCTGCAGGACGACATCGTGTTGAACGACACGCTGAAGCTGGGCGTTGGTTTCAAGGCCGTGGACTTCCGCACCCGCGGCGGCGGCCTCGGCGATGCCAAGGACCGGCCGGTGAACGGCACGCTGCGCGCGAAGAGCAACTTCCTGCCGCACGTCTCGCTGTTCTGGAGCCCCACCGAATCCACCGATGCCTTCATCGACCTGGCCAATACCATGAACGGCTATCGCGTCGCTCAGCGCGGCAACATCGGTTACACCGCCTCGGCGTGGACCATCACCGACCAGGAAGAGTTCGACCGCGTGGCCGGCACGTTGCGCCCGGAGAAGAACTGGATCCTCACCGTGGGTGCATCGCATCGCTTCGATCGGCTGACGATCACCGGCGACGTGTTCTACAACGACATCCGCAATCGCCTGCTGTCGGCGGCCATCGGCACTCAGTTCGCGCAGATCAACACCGTGCGGCTGATGCCGAAGATGCACGTGATCGGCGCCGACCTTGGCATCACCGCCGACCTGACCGACCACCTGCAGTTCTACCAGGGCGTGGCCGTGGCCCGTTCGTACTACGACAGCGATTTCGTGGTGGGCGACACGGTGTACCCGATCAGGGGCAATGCTCAGCCGGGCTACCCGCAGATCTCGCTGGTCAGCGACCTGTCCGCCCAGTTCGGTGACTGGCGCTTTGGTGCAACCAGCACCTCGTACCTGCGCCAGCCCTTCACCTACGAGAACGACATCCGCGTGCCCACGTTCTGGCAGGTCAACACCTACGCCGCTTACCGCTTCGGTGCGGACAGCGCCGTGCCCGGTCTGGAGCTGCGGCTGGACGTGAGCAATCTGTTCAACCGCCACAACATCGGCACCGCCACCATCGCCGGCTCGTCGTTCTCGGGGGATTACCAGACCCTGCAGCGCAGCGCGCCACGGCAGCTGATGTTCAGTACCTCGATGGCGTTCTGAGGCGATGAGGGCGGGGTCAGAGCCCTTTGCTGCGCAAAGGGATCCGACCCCGCAGCCATCCCGTGATCGGGGTCAGATCCCTTTGCGCAGCAAAGGGCTCTGACCCCGAAGCCCGTCCGGAAGCCCGCCTTGCGCAATCAACAGGGATTTTCTGGCGGCGACGCAAGGTTCCCACAATGTTGCTGGGTCATGCTGTCGGCATGGCTCAGTACAACCCGCGAACCCCGCTGTTCGGCATCCGAGGCCCAGGACGGCCCCGGCAGGCGCCGTCCGTGGCGCCTGTGATCGACCTGCAGGCCGAGTACCACTTCTGGCACGTCTACGAACGCGTGGTCCGCCCGCTACCCGGCGGTGGGCTGCCGCAGGCCTGGCTGGTGTGCCAGAAGGTATATCGCGACCGCTGGCAGCACCCGGAGGACAGCGACGCGGCGGGGCTGTCGCGGGTGCTGTTCGGCGACAACATGACGGCTGGCCGGGCGTCGGAGCTGGCGGAGCTGCACGCGCTGGTCAGCCGTCGGGTGGCGCTGCTGGCGAAGCGGGGACGGTTGCATTCGGCAGCCTGATGCCTGCCCTTGGTGGGGTCGACTGTTAGTCGACCGCTCTTCGCATCTACCTCTCAGAAGGCCGCGCTTCGCGCGAGAGTCGACCAACGGTCGACTCTACCAATAGCCAACCCGACCGTCATTTCTAAGGCTTTCCCCGATCCAACTGCCGATAGCCAATCGCCTCAGCCAGATGCGCCGTGTGGATCGTTTCACAACCCGCCAGATCCGCAATCGTGCGCGCCACGCGCAGAATCCGGTGCATCGCACGTGCGGAAAGCTGCAGACGCTCGATGGCCTGCTCCAGCATGTCCTGATCTGCCTCGCTGAGTCGGGTACAGGCTCGCAGCGCCGCTGGCGGCAGATGCGCATTGAGCCCGCCACGCGCCTGCTGCCGGGCATGGGCGGCTTCCACCCGTGCACGTACCGCAGCACTGGGCTCACCCAGTGGCGTGCTCTCCCGCAGCTCCACGGCATCCATGCGCGTCACACTGATATGCAGGTCGATGCGGTCCAGCAGCGGGCCAGAAACCCGCGCACGGTAGCGGTTGATGCGCTCATCACTGCACAGGCAGCGGTTACTGCGGTCGCCGGCCCAGCCACAGGGGCAGGGATTCATCGCCGCCACCAGCTGGAATCGCGCCGGATACTGCACGCTGCGTGCCGCGCGGGCGATGCGGATGTGGCCGGATTCCAGCGGCTCTCGCAGGGTTTCCAACGCACTGCGGTTCCACTCTGGTAGCTCATCCAGGAACAGCACGCCGTGATGGGCCAGCGAGATCTCGCCGGGGCAGGGCGGATTGCCCCTGTCACTTCCAGCAGATGACTGGAACCACGGGCCTCAGAGGGCCGGTTAGAGTCCTTCACCGCCGCGTAGCCCGGCTAAGCTCAACATCGAAGGATCGGACTGTCTACACCGATCCGCGAGACCGGATTGCAGAGCACAGAAGATGAATAGACTCGATTCAACCGGGCCTGTCCGAAGATTGAAAAATAGTCGGCGCGCCTTGACTGGGAAGGTCAATTTGGAGCCAGGCGGCGTTGCGGGCTTTGAGTCCTCCCTCGAGCGAGACCTCTTTTTGGTCTTGGACTTCGACCCGCAGGTACTGACCGTTCGCGAGCAGCCGTTCACCCTGACCCATATTCACGATGGCCGGGTAAGGCCCTACACCCCGGATGCGCTGGCTGAATACGACCGTGAGCGCACCCCGGTCGTGGTTTACGAGGTCAAGCCGCTGGAGGTCCTCCGCTCCGAATGGCATGCCTTGCGCCCGCGGTTCAAAGCCGCCGTGGCTTACTGCAGCCAGCGGGACTGGCAGTTCAAGATCGTGACCGAGCGCCACATCCGCACCCCGTACCTGGCCAATGCCAAGTTCCTACGCATCTTCAGGGCAATGGAGCCTCTCCTAGTTCGCCAGGCGCAGCTCCGCTATACCGCGACGGCACTGGGCCCCACCACGCCCCAGGCCCTGTTGGCCGCCGCCTATTGGCCCAAGGACGAGCAGGCGCTGTCCATCCCTGCTCTTTGGCAAATGGTGGCTCGAGGTGACTTCACGATCGATCTCCAGAAGCCGTTGAGCATGTTCAGTCCTATCGAACTGCGGGAGTAGAAGATGACCGCATCCAACTTTTTTGAGATCTCCCCGGGGATGGAGGTGATGGTCGGCCAGCGCCACTATCGCATCACCCACTCTCTGGACCTGAACAGCGTACTGGCAGAAGACATCGAGACCGGTCAGTCGACGCGCCTGCGTGTAGAGACCATGTCCCGGGTGATCGAGGCAGAGGCGCCGGATGGTAGCCCGAACTACTCGGTACACCACTACTCCGAAAAGGATTGGGCAGTTGCACAGCGCCGATTTGAGGCGATCAAGCCGCTGATCAACAACCCGCACCGGACCAAGCGTGATGTAGCCGCAGCCGGGCTGCGAATCGGCGTCAAGACGTCCACCCTTTACAAGTGGATTGCCATCTACCTCAACCACCAGCACGTTGCGTCACTGGTTCCCCGCAAGCCCGGGCCCAATAAAGGCGGACGATATCTGTCGGCGGATCAGGAGCTGGTGATCTCCTCAGCGATCGAGGATGTGTACCTGACCAAGCAGCGCCGCACACCGGCAGCAGTGGTCCTGGAGGTGTTAAAGCGGTGCCGCACGGCGAAAATCGATCCGCCGCACGAGAACACGATCCGAAATCGAATCGCTGACCTGAGGCCCGCGAGCGCCCTTCGCCGCAGGGGGCAGAAGGACAAGGCGCGGGACGGCTTCGAGCCAATCATGGGCGCGTTCCCGGGCGCAGACTTCCCGATGGCCGTTGTTCAGATCGACCACACCCCGCTAGATGTCATCGTGGTAGACGAGATGCACCGGAAGCCGATCGGTCGTCCGTACCTGACGTTGGCCATCGACGTGTTCAGTCGGGCCGTCGTGGGGCTCTATGTGACGCTTGATGCGCCATCGGCGACCTCGGTTGCAATGTGCATCTCTCATGGCATGAACACCAAAAGTGACTACCTGCGCGAATTGGGGGTTGAGGGAGACTGGCCGATCTGGGGCCAAATTGGCACGCTGCACGCTGACAATGCACGTGAGTTCAAGTGCAAGGCTGCCAACCGTGGCTGTCAGGCAAATCACATCGACATGCAGTGGCGACCGGTGAAGAAGCCTCACTACGGCGGCCACATCGAACGCTACATGGGCACGGTTGCCACAGAGATGAGGAACATCCCTGGCGCGACCTTCTCCAACACCCAGCAGCGAAAAGGCTATGACTCGGAGAAGGAGTCGGCTCTGACCTTGAGGGAGGTGGAGCAGTACTTGGTTCGCTTTATCGTCAACATCTACCACCAGCGCCCGCATAGCCAGCTCAATGGCTCGTCTCCCATGCGAGTCTGGGAAGAGGCAATCCTCGGCGGTACCAAGCCCGGCATTGGACGTATGCTGCCGTCTAATCCTGATCGCATCCGTATGGATTTCCTTCCCTACTTCAGTTCCACGGTCCAGCGGTACGGTGTTCGCATCGATCACGTCTATTACTACGACCCGATCTTGGACAGCTACATCGGCGCCAAAGACCCTGACAATCCCGACCGAGCCAGGAAGTTCGTATTTGCGAGGGATCCACGTAACGTCAGTGCCATCTACTTCCTGGACCCGGTGGTCGGTAACTACATCCCCATTCCGTATCGCAACGTCGGGCTCCCGCCGGTGTCGGCCGGTGAACTGAGAGAGGCCACTAAACGAGTCCGTGCGGAAGGTAAAGCTGCGGTCGACGAAGACCTGATCTTCCGGAGCATTGAGGCCAATCGCCAGTTGATCGATGAATCCGTGGCCAGGACCAAAGCAGCCAGGCGCCAGAGCGAAAAGCGGCCCAAGACCAGGCCGGAGACGAAGGCTCCTGAGCAGTCCCCTGAGGCACCAGCGCCGTCTCGGACCGCCCCGGATCGGGGCATCTTCTCCCAGCCGGCAGAAGTGTTTGAGATCGGAGAAATTGACTGATGAGCACTTACGTCCACCTTCATGAGAAGGTCATCCCCTACATGCGGGGCTCGGTCGAAGAGCGGATCGCCGTATGCCGTGCTGATCGCTGGATTGCCTACACCAGAGCAAAGTCGGTGCTGGACGATCTTGATCAACTTGTCGTCTATCCGATCACGCAACGACCGCCCTGCCGGCTCATCCTTGCTCGAGGTGATAACGGAAAAACGGCACTCTTGCGGCAGTTCCAGCTGCGCCACCAAATGAAGGCGCGCCCGGATGGGACCATGTGCGCTCCAGTGATTCGGATCGCGATGCCAGCAACGCCTGATCTCTCCCAGATTTGGTCAGAGATTCTTGGTCGCTGCGCAACCACGCATCGTAAGAGCGATCCGGCACATGTGAAGTATGCGATGGTCGTTGCCGTCCTGCGCTCCCGCGGGACCCGGGTTCTGGCAATTGATGAATTCAATGACGTCGCGCTGGCCAGAAAGGGGGCGGCGGACATCCTTGCTGGTTTGCGCAAGCTGAGCAATGACCTGAATCTGAGCATAGCTGCAGCGGGTACTGAGGCTGCGCTTCACGCGCTGTCACACGACCCGCAGATGCAGTCACGATTTACGTCGGTGGCGATGCCGCGGTGGGAACTGGAGGTGCCTTATCGAAGCTTCCTCAATACCTATGAGTTGCTGTTGCCCTTGGCGAATCCCTCCAATCTCGCATCAGAGAACCTGTCGGCTTTGCTGTTCGATCTAGGCGGCGTGGCCATTGGTGGTACTGTCAAATTGCTTCGAGAAGCAGCAACGATCGCCATTAGGACAGGCGAGGAATGCATCACGGAGGAGACTATCCGTAGTGCAGTTAGTGCGACGGACAGCAAAGCGGTGGCCGCCGAGCTCTAGTCATGTGCGCCTCATGGAGTCGGCCAATTCCCGGCGAACTGCTGACCAGCTACCTTATGCGGCAGGCAATCGCGCAGGGGAGCTCAGCTGACAGGTTCACCAGGCTTATCCTGCCCCGCTCGTCTGTCTGGAACCGGGATCTGGATGTGTGCGCTGGATCGGAGTTCATGGATGCGCTATGTGTCTCATCGGGCCATTCCCCCGAGCTACTGGATGAGTTGACACTGTCCCGTTGGGCCGAAGTAACCCGCAGGAGTGAGGTCCGAACGAAAGGTGTCTATCACTGGATCGACTGTATAGGCTTGTATCACCGGACCCGCCGACTGCATGGCCAGGCGTTCTGTCCTGACTGCCTTGGCGAGCGCGGTGGATTCTTGAGGCAGTGGCGACTGTCCTTCTGGACGGTCTGTCCTTTCCACGATCGTCTGCTTATGGACGCCTGTCCTCATTGCGGTGCTGTGGTCCAGCCTCATCGTCAGGACTTTGACCTTCGGCTGTGCTGGAGCTGTAGCGGAGATCTGACCGTGTGCTCACCAGTGCGCGCGGCGCCGACAGCCAGCCAAGCTTTGCTCTTCAATGCCCTGGTTGGACCGTCTGATTGGTTTGAGCCGTGCAATTTTCGGTGTAGAGGGAGCCAGCTACTTTGGGGTGCGGACGTGTTGCTATCCGCCTTTTGCGGGCACGGGCGACGCGAGGACCAGGCGGGTGATGAGCACCCAAGAGTGGAGAAAAAAAGGGTTGAAGCAAGGCATGCAGATATGAAGCTGCTCGACTGCCTCCTAGCAGCGGATGCACGGACGATTGGGCAGGTCGCCGCCGATTATCACGTCACCCAGAGATGCTTCCGGCAGGAGATGCCTGGGTGGCTCCACTCCGTGGTAGCCCTGCTGGTTCCTGGTCGAGTCAACAGGCGCTTTGCGGCGGGTCGAAAGGAAGTAAAGACTGTTGTAGATGCACAGAGGTCTCGAACTCCTGGCTGGCAAGAGTTGAGGGCAGATCTGTTATTCAAGATGATTGGAAGAAGAGTATGAGTACTGACAAGCACGGGCGAAGGACCTGCGACGGGTTCGGTTGCGGTCACCGCATCGATAAGGCCAAGCGGGTACATCGGGGTCAGGACTACTGCGGAACCTGTTACAAGCGCCACTTCGTGAGAGCCCAGTGTCCCACCTGCACGGGCTCGGTGGTCTATCACAAGTCAGAGTTACATGTTCCCTCGTGCGGGGAGTGTGATCGCTCCGAGCGCTGCTGCTCGAGGTGCGGTAGACCCGCACCTGACGCTCGCTTGGTCACGGTAACCAGCCCTGGCCCCTGCGGGGACGTGACTGTGACTGAGACGGTAGTTGCGTGCTTGTCCTGCTATCCCTATTTCGTGCCCGCGGTTCCTTGTGATATCTGCAAGGAACCAAGCCAGCGGTTGTCCGGTGCTTCGCACCTCCCAGAGGGCACAAAAGCTTGTCCGAAGTGCCGCACCGCTGGCACTCACGCAACCTGTTCCAGCTGCCGGAGGTCGAGAAAGGTCGCCGTCACTACTGCCGAAGGAACACCACTATGTGCAGCTTGTATTGAGGAGAAGGTTCATCCGTGCCCGGATTGTCAGTGCACGGTAAAAGGTGCTGGCGCCGCACGCTGCGAGGACTGCTCCATCAAGGCAAGGTTGCGTAAGAGGGTGAGCTTGAATGCGGGCATGCTCGAGCGCCCTTGGCTGGCCGAACTCTATCGTGCCTATGGGGAGTGGCTGCTGTCCAGGAGCGTTGCAACCGCAGCATTGCCTGAAAGGGCGGCAGTCGCGGCCGTGTTCTTCCGCAAGATTGACTTGGACGATGACGTTCGCCAGCCTCTCATAGCGAGCGATCTGCTGCGCATATTCGATAGCGGAGAGTTGCGTAAGCACCTGAATGCACAGCGCTTCATCTGCGAGCACTACGGTATTGAGATTGACCAATCCGCTCGAAGCCAGGGTCGTGATCTGGCCCGCATTGAGCGTGGATTGAAGGAGGCAGCAGGCAAGCCTTGGGAGTCATTGTTGCGGCAGTACAGACAAGCTCTTGCAGGAAAGCCGGCGCGAACCACAGCTCAGTACCTGTCTGTCGCACAGGCCTTTTGCGTGGACGGGCAGATCTCTGGCCCCTTCAGCCAGGCTGAACTCGTGGCGTACTTATCCAAGGTGCCTGGTGCACGGGCGACGTTGAGTACCTGGGTTAGTTTCGTGCGCACTCACTACGGATGGCAGGTATCCATGCCACCCAAACACCCCGCCAGGGTGAGGATTAAGCATGATGCGCTGAAGCTGAGTGATCTTCTCCAGCATGTTACCGATCCCAGTGGAGCTTCCAATGCGGATCTGGTGGAAGTCCTGCGTTTGGTCTATCAGTTCGATTCAGCGCATTTGAAGCGACACATTATTTCTGTGGACTCGGAAGGCAATATCCAGACTAGGGACGGTGCAATCAAAGTGCGGCCAGAGATGAAGGGTGTCGTCTTGGAGTGGGCCAAGCGCAATATTTGAGTGGAACAGGCCTAGGCTTAGTAGCGTGGGCGTTCCATGCAGCCCCCCCGGTCGCTGCGCGCGGGAGGCGTGCTTACCTGGCGGGGGCAAGGCGGAACCCATGGGTCATGGTGTGCCCTGACGGTCTGCCGAAGCGCGGTGGTTGCCGTTTCAGTTGCTGACCAGCGAGGTGTGATTCAAGTGCTCCCAAGGCATTTGAGATCGAGCCGTGCTGTTCTGCACCAGCAGGCTCACGGCAAAAGCGTACCAGTAGGCTCACGGGGGATGCGTACCAGTAGGCTCACGCGATAGACAGCCCTGTTGCGAAGGCGCAAGGTGGTTGCACGCGCCGTCACGAGGTAGTGCCATGAAGCCGACCATCTTGGCCTTGGACCTTGAAGGAACGCTCATCTCCAATGCCATCAGCCAGATTCCTAGGCCTGGGCTATACCAATTTCTGGAAGAGGCGCGCTTGTGCTTCGATCAGCTTGTGGTCTTTACAACGGTCCCGGAAGAGCGCTTTAGAACCATTGCAGCTCTACTGGTTTCCGAAGATCGCGCACCGGCGTGGTTTGCGAACCTGCGGTACGTGGAATGGTCTGGCAAGACGAAGGATCTCAGGTTCGTTTCGCCGGACTGTGGGAGAGCCTTGTTGCTGGATGACCACGGCGCATATGTCCATCCAGGGCAGGAAGATATGTGGGTTGAGATTCCGCTCTTCGGCTCTCCCTATCTAAGCAATGACGATGGACTAGCACTGGCATTGGGGCGATTGCGTGCTCGGATCGGTGTGGCGGGTGTCCGAACCGGCCCAGCGGATTCTGCTTGATGCTGCAGCCCAGCGCGAAGATCGTTCCGCGGAGTGGTTCACTGCCTCCGATGTAAGTGCTGGCCTTGCGGCGCTGTCAGGCGACGAAAAGCTGTCGGTAAGCCAGCTGCATCACGAAGGTCGGCTGTTGGGGGTGTAAGTCCGTCATCCGGCCCCCTGCTATCGCGATCCGACCTGGCAGTTCGACCGTGATGTTCGGCCCTTGGAACTCTTGGCCGAGATCCTGATCGCATTACGCGACTTTGGCCCTTTCCAACGCGAGTCCAATGGTCTGAATCGAAGTCCTGGATGGGGAGCGGTGGAGTGGTTTCTGTCGCCGCACGCGTTGCTGGATTTTGCCCGGCTGGCCGACGCGCTTGCCAGCGACCCGGCCCGCGTTCTGCGAGCGGCCTGCATCGAGTTCAAGCAGGATCTCTGGGCAGGCAGGTAGTGAACAGTCTTGCCGGCGTGCCTGCCGGCTGCTGGAGAGTGAGCCTTGGTTTAGATTGGAGTGTTACGTGACTGACGAACGCTCACTGCTGTTGATGACCGCGGCTAACAAGAAGTCCTCCGGAGGCCCCTGGCTAAGTCGTTCAACTCATTGCTGGGCCAAGGTGGGGGCATGTCTATTGCATTGGTTCCGCTTGCGTGTATGACGCCCGTTGCGCCGTAGAACTTCCCGTTTCCGGCTGGTGTCAAGCTCACCCTGATTGAAGCTAACCGCACTTATCCACAGAATTTTCCATGGCGCGGCCCAATTGTTTAGGTAAAGTGACGACATATCTAAAGGGCTGAGCATTGTGGGACTTACCTACCACCCTAAACCTGGCGAGATCTTCATGTGCGAGTTCCCGTCGGAGTACATGCATGGGGAGATGATCAAGAAGCGTCCGGTCATTGTTGTGAACAACAAGATTGACACCCGGCCGACGCTTGTGAACATCGTGCCGATCAGCATGACCGCCCCCAACACTGTTTGCGCCCATCACGTAGACATCAACCGTATGTATCTACCGAAGGGCTTGCGCGACCAGCCGGGGGCTCGGTGGGCAAAGTGCGACATGGTCTACACCATGTCCATTGAGCGTCTGGAGTTGGTACGCGCTCACAGAGGGCAGAACGGTAAGCGCGTAGTCGACAAGGGGACACTGCCGCCCGCTGTTTTGTTGGCTGTTCGCATTGCCGCGGCTAAGTGCCTGGGCGTCCATGCAGGATCTTTCACAAAAGTGAATGGATCGATGGGTATGCCTGTGTCGGCGGGGCAGGAATTGGCGGCAGTGCCTGTTGAGGGGATGCCTGAATTGGCAGCTAACACGGGACCGATTCCCGACAGGGATGAGCAAGCAATTGCTTGACACCCACGTAGCGGTACCGTAACTTTGCGCCTGTCGGGAACAATCGACTCTCAAGACTGCATGTGATTCCTCGGTACCGAGCGTACCTTAGGCGCTAGCTGCAGCAGGCGGGATGGGCAATGACACGTCCTCCGTAAGCCTTAGAATTTGCCCTCGGTAGCTTGCTACCGGGGGCTTTGTCTTTTCGGGGATGACGTACCTGACGATGCACGCCCGCCTGCGCGCAAAGGTGTACATAGTTGGCCAATGTGCCGTAGATCTAGCATTTCGGGGATGGGCTGAGCCGAGGACGTTCTTCTGATCACTGATCCGAGCGGTCCCCAAGTCGCCTCTACAGTTGCACATTCGACCAGAAATGCACGTGCGACTAGCCGAGACCAAGCCCTTCGACTTCCAAGTGCTGGCGAACCGCCGCCAAGTCCGCGAGGCGGCCGCTGCACATGAGATGCAGAGCACTGTCACCTTTGAACAGCATCCCCCTGTTTGGGCGTCGGACCCAGCTGTCCGCTTGCTGCGGATTGCTAAAGATCGTGTGCAGCAACTGATAGATCCCAACCAGGTAACTCACTCGCTTCAACGTCTCGCGCCAACGGTCGCCACCTTCCTCTGCCGCCACAGCGGTGAAGGCGGTCGATACGGGTTGGCCTAGGAGCGCAGACTGCTCCAGAGCTGTCAGTGACCAGGAGTCAGCGATCTGCGTGAACGACCTCAGGGCTGGTCCTGCAAGCCTCGGGTCTTCACTCGAGAAGGATTCGTTCATGAGGCCATGCTCTCGCGGAACACGCTCGATGCTACGCCCAACTGCAGCTATATGCCGAACTAGCGCCGGTTAGGGCAATGAGAGCCGGTCTGAAAGCACCGACCAACAAGATAGAGGTTCCTGGGATTCACTTGGACGCGATGAACTGCTCCAGAGAGGTGGGAGGCCTCCGTTTCCTACCGACAGCTTCGTATTGCTTGCAGGCGGCATGTGAGGTTGATGGTGCCGGATCGGACGAGGCGAAGGTTGAGCCGATCAGCCTGCGCGGCTACGTGATCGCTTCGCCTTCAGCATGGCCATCGGGCTGACTAGCGGGGATGGGGCGACGTGGTTGAGTTGGTGATCCAAACCCAGTGCCTTGAGCACGCTAACTAGCGTGTGCAAGGTTGATCCTTGACCACTTTCGAGCTGCACCAAGGCACGCCGGGAGATGCCCGCCTTGTCAGCCAAAGAAGCTTGCGAGACGTTTGCGGCGAGTCGACGTGCTTTGACTCGTTGGCCCAGCGCCTCAACGATCTCGCCAGGGGACTGGATTGGCATCGGCTCCATTTGCGCGTAAATCTGCTCGTTAAGGGCAATTATGCTAACAATGCGCACAAATGCGCGCATCCAAGTGAGGGCGCAAGGGCAGCCAAGTCGCTTGTCTTGGATCAAGTGTAGTACGCATTGAGATGCACAGTCGGCAGGTAACGGCCCCGGTCTACCCAGGGGAAGGGTTGTGCTCCACACGTTGCGATACCCCCCCTGTTGCTTCATTGGGCGGGAGTGGAAGGTCGCACGGATCGTGTCGGTCACCAGCAGTGACTGTGGCAGTAGCACTACTACCTGATCGGCCATGGAGATCGATGTCCTTTCGTAGGGCGCCATGATCGCGCCGTTGCATGTCTTGGGGCCCTACAGCTACACGCCCGGTCTGGTACAAGCGCAGGATTTAGGCAGTGGAGGGATGTAGGACGAGTGGACGCGCTTTAGGGTCGGCTTGTTCCCTCAACATCTGCAGTGACGCCGTTAAAGAAAGCGATCAACGGCCCCATGCTCCACGCCTTCTTGGCCGAAGCAATCGTCTCCTCAGTTGCCCCTGCTGTCTTGGGTGTCTTTTTGGCGAGGCATTCGACCCCATGGCTTTGCCCCTCATCTAGTGTCGCCGGTGGCTCTGCGGGTACTACCGTTTGCAGATCATCTGCTTTGACCAGGCTGTCGTCCTGCTTTTCCATGTAGTGGGGGTGGCAGTGGCATACCTTCCCCTTCATCCGGAAATGCTTGGAAAGCGACACGCCCTTGGCGCTGCAAATGATGTCCAAGCCGTCCTTAACGGCCCTGCGGATGTCTCCAGTCTCGTGAATCACCAATGCAGACGTGTAGCTCTCTGCCTCTCTGGTTTCGATCTCGAACCAGATCCCAGTCTTTCCATTGGGTAGGTCCACGCGCAGCACAAGAGCAGCACGCTCCAATGCCTTATAGGGAGAGCCTCCCGACACGACGTACTGCCAACACCGTGTGGGCCAATAGGGCTCGTCTGATTGCCCCATGTCATGGGTCTCCAGCGCCAAGCGCTGCGCCTCGCTTAGAAAGTTCCAGCATTCACGACCTCCCACCATGACGCGCTCTTCATGGGTGGAGGGGTCGATTGGCGCCGCATTACTGATGTGCCCTTCCGCCTTTAGCGCCGCCATGGCCTCGATCAGCGCCGCGAACAACGGGTATGGAGCGCGCTTCTCAAGCTCACCCTCATGAGCACTTTGCGACTCCCCGCGTCCGTTCGCGTTTCCGCTCGATCCTTGTGGGCTTGGCTGCTCATAGTTGCGCTTCCTCTGGCCGGACCGAGTCGTGCTCTTGTCCTTGATCAGTGGGAAGCTTTCTGGCCGTGGGATGATCAGGAAGTTGGACGAGGGAAGCTTGAATCCAGGCTTCCTGGTGGAAGCATCGTGGTTGTCCACGTTGGGCATGTTTCCAGGGCGCTTCTTGTTCTTTGGCTTGCTCGGCCACGTCTGCGGAACGTCAACGACCTCCTTCTCCAAGCCGGGATCATTGTTATTGACCAGAATATGGCCAATAGGAGGCAGCCCCTGCGGGAAGTTGAGGCAGTGAATCGCGCGCACCAGAAAGACTTTGCCCCGAAAGCTACCGTCGCGCCGAGGGGCCAGGAAGTAGCCAGACACAGTGCCAGTGTAAGGCCCCCTAGCTGGATCCAGTGGCAAGCGAGCATTCGTGTACCAATGAGCGTCGGCACCGCCAGTGACCTGGACTCGCTCCATTGCCAGGGTCATCGGGTTGCTCAGGCGGTTTGCCTCAGCTTTAGCATAGTCATCGAAGTACAGAAGCGCGGTCTGATGGGCGTCGTCTTCGCTCATGCCCAAGGCCAGTACGATGTGCCAAGCACCAGTCTCTAGGTTCACTCCCGTCTTGTTGCCCGCAAAGTCTCCTTTGAATACGGCTTCCGAGTCGACGTCACTCCACTGTCCCTGAGTGAAGAGATTGGCCATCTTGGTGCTGAAGCCGTAGTACGTCCGGTAGATGACTACGCGCGGAATGACGAACTCAACATGGTTTCCCGGGTTGGGATCGCTGTCATCCCTAACTACCAGGAACTCGCTATGAAGACGGGCACCCCCGGATAGATAAAGCTGCTCTTCAGTGAGCGTGACTACAGGATGGCCCCTCTTTGTGCGGCCAACCTCGGTGCAGGCATGAACTGCGCGGCTGGCTGCAGACTCGCTATCGTAGCCATGGAGGTCTGAGGCCTCAGCCTTCTGCAACGCGCTATTGAGTGACAGATCCACCGCCGGCAGGGATCCAACGTAGGCACCCTGTCTGAAAACGAGGCCAATTAGCACTGATGGGATCGCGCCGACCAAGATCGTTGTGATGATGGTCTCCGGATTGCGGCGACCGAACAGGTGGGCCACCTTCGAGGGGCTGAGCTCAGAAGGCTCTTCAGTCCATTCCGCGGGGATCGGCGCCAATTCACACTGGACAGAGGCCGAGGTGGTTCCCAGGTGTGGCTTAACGAAGCCATCGATGTGACGGATGAACCAGTTTCGATCATCAGCAGGATAGAGCGTGAAGTCGGTCATTCAAGAGCATCAGGGAGTGCGGCTCCTTTGGTAGCGGCACCGTGTCTCTCAAATTTAGACCGAGTCCTGCGGCCACGAAGCACCGAGATCATGAGGCACAGACCACTAGGAACGCGGACGTCGCCTGAGGACAATCGTCGACCATGGCCGCAGGTCCGCAACTGGGCAAAGGATGACCCTTGTCATTCTTTGGATGTAAGGAAACTCCCGACGATCG
Organism: Stenotrophomonas sp. YJH_SMC_32; assembly: GCF_059369975.1. Taxonomy (NCBI): domain Bacteria; kingdom Pseudomonadati; phylum Pseudomonadota; class Gammaproteobacteria; order Lysobacterales; family Lysobacteraceae; genus Stenotrophomonas; species Stenotrophomonas sp. YJH_SMC_32. The sequence continues at coordinate 196,257 of NZ_JCAFTE010000001.1, forward strand.
GGCTCAACCATTGGCGAAATGGCCAAGCCCTGACGAGCGTGTCACTCCTGTAGTCAACCACCCGAGCTCTGCCTCCACGGCGCGGGAGTGCAGTTTGGCGTTTGAAGGCCGGAGCGTCCTCTCCGTGTACAGCGTGCGGATTTCCGGGTAAATCAGATCGCACTTTGAGGTCACTGGTGTGCCACGTACTCCTTGCGGGCAGTCTCGATCACCTCTCATGTGCCTTGAAATTCTGGCCGCAGCACTCTGAGGCAGGGACGGAAGGGGACGTTGTGTCAGGTCAGGCAGCCCGAATCGCCACGCGAACGCTCGACATTCTCTTGGACGTCAGGCAGGGTCGGACTGTGTCAATGCATACGCGAAGCGACTAGAAAGTGACTACCGTTGATGCATACATCCAGGAAGACACTTACCGGGCCTGTACCTCCCGTGGGGGCTCAACTGAGATGCGGCGCGGCATCTCAATGGTTGGGAAGGAGCTCGGAGTCCAGGTTGCTCAATCTTGGATGAGGGAACTGGCATGGCTCCTCCGGTAGAACGCTGTTCTTGGTGAGCTTGCTACTTGTACATCCAAGTTGCGTTGTAGAAGCTAATTCTGTTGCTGTGTTCTCCCGCGTGGAAGGGCTCCCTATCCGGGTTGAATGAGCCTGACACTGAAAAGTAGCTACATTCAACGCCAAACCGCGCTCTCACAAGCTCGGCCAGACGCGCCGTCATATCCTGACGCTGACGCAGATCCCTGTCAGTCGAGAACTTCGGCAGACTGGCGAGATATCTGCCATTTCTTGAGACCTTGACTCGACCGCTGGCCACGAGCAGCCTTGATAGATCCGATATGCCATCATGGAGCCACAGCCAGCATCCTCCCTGCTCTCCTGGCTCCAGATCTGGGGCCGATTCTTCGACTTGCTGCTGGAGCTGGTCGAATTCCTCTTTGACGCGGGCGGCTTCGTCAGGATCGAACTTGAAGTATTGATTGATATCGATCTTCGCCGCGTCAACCGCAGCCTGAAGTTCATCGTGATCACGAAGGTCAGCTGCATCGTGAAGCTCATCTGAAACAATAATGAAATCGAAGGACCACTCGCGTGCCTGGCCGGACAGGACCAATGCAACCATGTCGCTGATGATGAGATTGGCGTGTGCGCGCGTCTTGACGATTGCACCCATGCCGACAATGTTCTCTTCGTAGACGTTCAACCCGGGGATGTCGTACCAGGTCCTCACGGAGTCATCGGTGGCGAGATAGTCAGGAACTCTACAAGGCCAGCGCCACTCTCTTTCGTGCGTCCAGTCCACGCTGGAGCCGTCAGTGACATATCGGTACTGCTCAGCGAATGGCAGAGCCTCCGAAGGTAGTAGTCGCGGTGACCAAGCGTTGCTCTTGGGCAGAATCGAAAGCTCTCGGCTGAGGCCGTAGATTACTGGGCGTGCGCCTAACGATCTCATTCTCGACTTGGGGAAGACCAGGGCGACCTCACCCATTGCTTCACCGCGGGCGTGGCGCGTACGACTGGCCTCAATGAAGGCTGCGATGGGCATTTCCGTCATACACACGGCCGGGTGCGGGCCATATATCGTGCGAATGCCATTTCTGAAAGACCATGTGGCCCACAGGCGACCGTTGCGCAGGACTGACCTCAGCATCAGGATGGCTGGGATCGACTGTCCTTCAATGATCGTGGGCCAGCCCATGTGCTCCGGCAAGACAATGGCGTTGGAGCTTTCCATGTCGATGTCGCGGAAGAAGTGGATCAAGTAGTTGGATAGGTCAAAACGAATGTTGTTCTTCAATGTGTAGTCCCAATCATCCTTGTTGATCGTCAGCACAGGTTTCCTCGCGCCTGAAAACTGTTCTAGACATCCAGCACCGGTGCTCTCCATGCGGACCAGGGGGGGCATCTGGCAGAAGCTTTCGAGGCGCTACCCCGACTGACAGATGCGCTCCACGCTGGCGTATAGGGTCTTCAGAGCAGTGGTTCTCAGTTGCCACAATGCTGATGTCGAGGCCGTGACTGGTCGTTGCGTCGGGCCAGTACCGCGGGCGCTCAGAAGTCTCCCTCCTTCTTCTCCAAGGCCCCCTCGAGCTGCTCTGCGTAAGCATTGATGCGGGCGCCGAACTCGCTGAGCATCTGCTCTGTGACATCAACCTGATCGCCCTCGTTGGTCATTCCGTTTCTATGCACGATGTCGTGCCGGATCCTTACATCGGCGGAGAAGGACTTGAACTCTGGAACGGGAACGTCAAGGCCTATCTGCAGCAGTGGCCTAACGTCCGACCAGCGATGCCATGGCAGGCGTTGCATGTATCCCTTGATGTTCTCCTTACCCTTCTCAATGAAGGCTCGAGCTTCTTTGCCCTTCAAGTCTTTGTTGGCAAATTCTGGAAGACGATCAAGAATTCGGCCGCTGGAGTCGAGGTCGGCCTCCAGCCAATAGACCATGGTTTCCCATAGATAGGTCTCAAAGGCAGAGAACAAGTGGGAGAATGCCAGCCTGTTGAGGAGCGCTTTGGTTGCGGCATCGCCGCTAAGGGTCTGCAGCTTCTGCCCCTCCAGCAACGCCTTCGTCAATCGATCCCGGGGGGCGGACCTCTCAGAGGGCTGGATGACATCGTAGTCCTCGTCGTACTCATAGGGATTGCCCCATCGTAGCGGTGCCCAGGCATCGCCGACTTCGGTGTGCAGTTGGCCAATCACAGCCTCAATCACCTTGTCGGCGGCTACTCCTCCAAACTTGTCCCAGAGGATGTCAGAAGGATCGAATGGTCCACCGTGGACAAAGAAGTACCCACCCTCTCGCCCATCGTAGGGGGTCTCGTATGCAGGATCGCAGTATCGGCTGTACCACCATGCAGCAACTGCAGTTTGTTGATCCGCGGGGGCCGCACGCTCGAGCCAGAACTTGGCCGGTTCAAATGGCGCTCCTTCAGGCTCGCAGTGAGCCTCAGGAGGCAGGTTGGATACATCTGACCAGGGCCTATCGAAAGCCATCGCCTTGGCTATTCCCATGTTCTACATCTCCTTGGTGGTGTACAGCCTGCCAGCGTTCTGATTCAGTCTTTCAGACAGGTCTGCGGACGTTGGGCGCCATTCCAACGGGTGCTGGGGAAGGGCCGGTTGCTGCTCGAACCGCGTGCTGTGCCGACATCCCTGAGATGCAAGAACGGGCCCAATGGGCCCGTTCTCGAATACCAAGTTGCCCAAAGACCAGTTAGCCGGAAACAGCGATGATCTCGCCAGCGGTCTTGTCAACAATCACCGTCTGGCGACGCTTCGAGCCAGCATCAAAGTCGTCATCGACTTCAATCACAGCGAAATCTATGACGTGGCGGGTCGTGTTGTAAGGGGCGCCATCAGCTTCAGCGAATGCTTGCTGGATGAACTGAGGTGAGCTCCACTTGGCGATCATTGCTTCGGCTTTGACAGCCTTTCGAGCCCCGGCCGACTGGGCAGGCGAAATGACATCGGTATCAACGATGTGCGCATTTGGGATCTTGCTTCTAATGATGTCTTGCACCACGGGATCGATTCCGCTCATGGTTCCTCCTACCATCCTAGGCCGAGCAAGCAAAATTGGTGGAAATGCTTCATGTCCAGAATCTGCAACCGGGTCTCGCCTGAGTGAGCTCTCAGTTGCACGGTCATCGCCTTTTTTGCTTCAAAGAGCGCTTTGGAAGGGGGGCTGCCGCTACTGACACTATGCCAGAAGCTTCTGTGAATTCCGCCGCCGCCTACATCATAGGGCGGCAGGGTGGGTGAATAGTGAACACCCGTACAGCCAACGTACGCAAGTGCCCCCTGATTCAGGCAAGCCAAGGCAATGGAGTTGCTGGCCGTTCTTGGGGTTACCTGGCCGCCAGAGTACCCTCGGGCGATCTCCTGGACCGGCAGGGCTCCCCAGCAGCACCCTGTGAAGACCACCGCTCCTGGGTTCAGCTTAAGATCGCTGATCTGGAGCGCTTCCACGGGCTTCCTGTGGTCTGTCTCTCCCCAAAAACGGCTGGCATCGTCACGATGGCCATGGAGCATGAAATAGAGGTAGTCGCCCGAGGAGGGTGAACGATCTGCGACCGAGTACGGGGAGGACGGATGAGAATGGCCCTGTCCCGGGATTAATTTGAAGACTTCTTTGGCGAAAGGGCGTTTGAGGTTGTAGACCCCATGGCGCCGCCCACTGTCGGACTTGGGTGCGGGGGACGCCGCCAGCGCGGCCAAGAGTAGTTCGGCTGATTTTCCGTCAGGTATACGACTTACCGGCTTCTCCGGCAGCCCATCGTCATCGACGTCGCCATAGAAATTGTCGGTCCATACCGTGAAGTGATCGGCATCCTTTAGCCTCTCCTCTTCCGAGAGCCCCGCAGGGTATACATCCACGGCGGCTGCGGGGATTACGTCATAGCCTCCGAGAATCACAACACCCTCAAGCCTTGGATCGGCGTTGAAGGCATCTCTGGTCTTGGCCGCTGCCAAATCTGGGTCAATTGCCAGGTAGCTACTTACGTCCAGAACCGTATGCCCCCTAGTGGCTAGTTCTGCCAGGGCCTTATCGACGCATGCCTGGCCTACATTTCGGCTGAGTGCCGTGGAGTGGGTCAGGAAGAGGAGCTTGGGCAGGGACCGTCCACCTGCGAGTTGAAACGCAGCCGGTGAGATGTCGGCTTGGGCAGCGGGGAGGGATGGTTCGATCTTGATCTGGATCGAAATGTTCAGCCCTGCAGCTGGGCTGTAGGGCACTCGGATCTCGATCGGGCCGGGTGTGCCCGTTGTAACGGGAACAGGGGTAATGGTGGGGGCTGGGGCCTCTTGTGACGGCGGCATCGGATAGGGCGGCAGGGTTGGCGGGGCGGGACTCCTGGCTGGTTCGATGGACTCAGCGCCTTGCCCTTCCGGCGAAGAACGGTCGTTGAGCTCGCCACGTTCGACATTGATGTCGGCTCTCCCGTCATCAAAGAAAAATGCAACCTTGCCGTTGGTGTCAGTGCGCCCCAGCACGACATCCTCGGAGTGATCGGTAAGAGCTTGCAAGAACTTCGCGCTGGGATGATGTCGGCTGTCTGAGCCGGTGCATAGTCCAAAGTTCAGCGCCCCCTTGCCCAGGTCGCCAAGAACACCCGGTCCGATAGAGTTGTGGCTGCCATGGTGACCAGCCTTGATGAAGCTGAATGGCTTCAGACGACTCCGTCGGGTGAGTTCAGCTCTGATCGCGGCAACTTCGTCCTTGATTGCTTGGCCAGGAACATCGGGGCGCTCCAGTTGGGAGTCACCCATGAACAGGAATGAGTGATCGCCATCATCGAAGGCGATAACCGAGCTCTGCATGTTCACAACCGGACCGAACAGGCCGTCTGGTTGGAGATTCTCGCGCCAGGCGTCCATCATGTTCTGATACAGCCAGCGCGTTTTGGTCCCGTCTGCAAGGACAGCGTCGGCTTCAGCCAGGAAGTCACGACCCGCGGCTTCGAGGAAATGGGCGCAAGCCGCCATGCCGGCCGGACTTGGTCCGATAACCGACATACCAACATCGCTAAAGGCAGCCTCAAGCGCGCCAAGGTTGTCTTCGCCATGAAGCACAACATGAGTTCCGTCACCGCGTAGCTTCTCGATCATCCCGCGATAGCGTCGTTGCAGGCTACTGGCGTCGGCGAGTGCCTCCTCAAAGGAGGCGCTGTCTGTGTAGTGACAGTATTCCTCCCGCAGGATCGCATACACACGCGCCCCCTCCGTGCTGATGTCTGCGTCAGCAGGCTCTATGTCAGGCCATGCAAGATCCGGGGCTGTAAGCAATGCCCAGCTGGCCTTGAGCGATTCATCTACTAGCTCGGGAAGGCATCCGATGTGGTCTGCATGCGTGTGCGATACGACCAGCAAGTCCAGATGAATCGCGTCATCATCGGCCAACCCCATGATCTCTCTGATCTGGGCGGGGATGGACTTGTGGGAAATGGACCCATGAATGTCCGCACGATGCCCACCATCGATAAGAATCCATTTGTCGGCGATCTTGCAAAGAATGCAGTCGCCATACTGCGAGCTACCGACATCCAGTAGATGGACTTGTGAACGTGCCATTCAATTGACTTCCCTATCTTCGCTGTCTTACGGGGATCGACCTGTGCGTCGTGCGCGTGTACGACCAGCAACCCGTAGGTCAGACAACTGGACTGATCGGCTCACAAGATCCTGGCGAAGATCATCAAAAACAGGTGCATCACCCTTGATGTCCTCGATTGTCAGGATGGCCACGAACTGGATGCCGTACTCCGGCGTCTCGCCCGCGGCCCGTTCCAGGGACTCAACCTGTAGTCGCCATTCGGAGGATTCGCCAACGCCGGAAGGGCTGTCGAACTCGTAGACCTTGACCGGCCCCCACTTCATCTGATGGCGCCGTTGGACAGACTCAAAGGCCTTGCCATTCTGCCCTCTAAGGGCGTCAGGGAGGGCGATAGAAAACTTTCCGCCCTTGCTCTTGCCGTTGAGGTCGAGCTGATTGAGGTGCGCATCGAGCTGAGTCCGCGCAAACTCGTCACCATCGCCGCCGTTGACGGCCGGCCGGGAGACAAGAGTCAATCGACCGCGGCCACGACACTTCCCCTTTTTGACGAGCGACTTGGGCCATGCGAACTTGAAATCCATGCGCTGGCCCTTGAGGATCGACGTCTCAAAGATCAGCGTGATACTCGAATCCTTGCCTGCGATGGCGGGTTCAGCAGCAAGCGGAACGCCAAAGCCGATGAGGTCCTTGGCCTGATCGGAGAGCGGAGCCTTTGAGTACAGATCGGGAATCTGCGAGTGATGAATGACAAGGCCCATCATCAACTCGCGCGAGATGTTTCCCTCAACCAGCTGGCAGTAGCGCGCCATGGTTTTGGCCACCAGCGGCGCGGCGAAGCTGGTTCCGCTGACATCTTTGACGATACCGCCTTGTGCGATCGATTGCAGGCCGCTTGGAGATCCCGAGCATCCTCCAAAGTGAGCGACGTCCGGCTTGAGTCCCCCAAACCTGGACGGCCCACGGCGTGAGTAAGACGCTAGTGCCCCAGGTACTTTTCCGGAAACGCGCGGCGGATTGATAGCCGAGACGGAGATGTTGGCGAGAGAGTCGGCCGGGGCACGAATTGCTTCGTCGACCGTGAGGCGCTGTGCCAAGACACTCAGGGCTCTGACACTGTCGGCAGGCCACTCGGTGCGACTACCACCGGAAGGCAAGTTGCCCGCGGAGATCACGAACACTACATCGTGTTTCCATGCAATGCGGTCTAGCCATTCCGTCTCGTAGCAGTAGTCGGACTCGCTACTTGATGGCACTGAAAGGTTCAGACTGAAGTTGAACACCCGTGCGTTGTGTGCCCTCTTGGCAGCCAGAACTGCGCCTTCAACCTTTCGGAAGAAGTTCGCACTGTTCTCGTAATAAACACCAAACATGCCGCCTTGTTCAGACGGAATCAGGCAGATGTCAATGATCGAGCAGCCGTCCGGCTCGGGGCAGACCTCAGCACCGTTAAGCTGCTGGCCCATCACAAGCAAACCCGCGATTTCGGTGCCGTGCCGACGATCAATATCTGATGGCATCAGAAAACGGTCGCTTTGCTCAACCCAAGCGTTCAGGCTGGGGCAGATGCCACCGTCAATTACTCCAACTACCGGGTAGCTGGCACCTGAAGTTGGTGCAAGGATCGCAGGCGGAAGAGTTGGCAAGGATGGCAGAAGCGGTGGAGGTGGAGGTGGACTCCCAGGTCCAACGCTATTGGTAATGCGCGCAGGCACATGAATCGAGCGGACAATCGCGCAATGAGATAGGAGATCGACGACCTTAGGGAGACGCTCGATCCAACGCTTAGCCGACGCGCCAGTCGACTTCTTGCTGCCTTTGACGAGCAAGACGTCCTGCCGGAACGGATTGCCTCGTGGGTCTGCGTCAAGCTCGGTCGTGTACCCCAAATCTCGCAGGGCATCTTGAAGGCGATTGAACTCGGTGTGCAGCAAATCGCTGCCTTCATGGCCTTGGAATCGGAAAAGTCGTACCACCAAGCTCAATGGCGTGCCAGATCCACGGAACCAGTTGGCCATATCTGATAGTGGGAGGGAAAGCCGTCGCTCTGAATCCCAGAGAACAACATTCTCGACCACGCCAACGTCGCAACGCAGTTGGCTTGGGTTGGGAACTTCGACTCTGCGATTTGTCTTGGGATCGACCTTCTGCTTCATTGGCACGGTGTCATCCGCCTCGCCGATGCGCGATGCCAGTGAAAGCAAAGACGTGGGGGTGACTTGAATCAGCACCTCTGCCTGTCTGGCCGTCCCCATAGAGGGAAGCTGACCGGGATCAAACAACTGCTTGGGCCTGTTGCTCTTGGCTAGAGCAACAGGCTTCAATTCGACAGCCGCTACAGCAATCGAGGAGCGCTCAAAGGCACCCTTGGAGGAAGCCAGGCTTCGTACCTGGCGAACGAGACGATCCCTGTGTTCCTGGAAGTCATCATCTTTCCCGGCAAAGACGTCCTTCTTGGAGCCCCCTGCCGGTTTCCTGAATTCCTTTACGTAACTACCCGCGTCCAAAACTACCTGTACTGGCGATGCCATTTCCTTCCCCCTGTTCCATCAGCCGTCCAACCACCTCTTGATCGTGCTTCGGGACTTCCCGAAGATCACCGAGAGGGACTGTATGTCTCCATCCGCGTCAGGGGCCGCAGCCAAAGCTCTAGCCACCTGAGCGTCGGTCAGGGACAGAATCCGCTTCTGTTCCTGACTGATTCGATCATTGTGCATATCGGCCGCGATTCTGCAAAGTTCAACTAAAGTCAAATCCCTGTCTATGACAACTTTGAGCCGCTTATAAGAATCGACAAAAGATTGAATGTCCGCACCGGACATTTCGGTGGTCAGCCAAGCTAGGAAACGTTCTTCTGGTGCCGGAAGAACGAACGGCGGCAGGTAGCGCTTCAAGATCGCAGCTCGGCCCTCCAAGGATGGCTTGGGCATCCGGATCTGAATCTGGAATCTGCGCCAGACCGCGGGATCGAGCAATTGCTCATGGTTGGTTATGCCGATCGTCACTCCCACCTCGCGTCTCAGGTCCAGGCGCTGGAGGATTGTGTTGACCACGCGTTTGATCTCACCCATCTCATGTGGGTCGTCGCGTAGCTTGGCAACGGCATCGAACTCATCAAGAAGCAAGACGCACTGGTAGCGCTCTGCAAAATCAAAGAGGTTGCCGATATTTCGAGAGGTGGTTCCAAGGAACGAGGAGATCATCCCATCCAATCGGGCAAGCACCACCGGCATCCCAAGTTGCTGGGAGATCCACAACGCAAGATGGGTCTTGCCAGTGCCTGGTTCACCATAGATCAGGGCGCTTCGAGTGGGCAGAACGCCTACTTCCAGCAAGGCATCGGATAAATGCCATTCTTTAACAAAGTTGTCCGCCAAGAGCTGGAGCTCTTTGGTGAGCACCGGTCCGGATGTGGGCAGGTCGTCTGGCCAGATGATGTCTGCCAGCGGAGCAGAGGTCTCCTTGTCCAATGGGGGCCTTACCGCTTTGCCTAGGACTTCCCCTTGAAGATTGGCTCGCGAGCGGACGAGCCGGCGCGGAGCGCCCGATACACCCTTGGCGGCGTTGTCGAACAACTTCTGCAGATCGCGGGCCTGGTCTACGTCGCCGGACTGATTGAAGTAGTCGAGCAGGCGGCGGACCTGATGCTTCGGTATTTCTTCGCCGGTCTGCACCGCGGCCCGGCAGACGTCCAGTACATATTCAAATTGCTCATCAAGGACGCGTTTACTGTTCTTCGCGGCCATAGCCATTCCTCCATCAATTGGTCAATTTTGATCTAATTTCGATTCATTTGCCACGCTGTATGAGCCTAACTGACCATCTGATGGACGAAAGTTGGCAATTTTTGGGCTGCGGCTGGGGTTGGTCATGGTCTCCCAGGCCCGTGTCATGGGATGAGACTGCATTCATTTGAGATGCCGCGCTCAGGAAAAACCATGAAAAACAAGGGCGTAGCTTCACCGTGGCTGCCGACGGAGCTCATGTTCACGTTCTGCATGGCGGCGACGTACCGCGCGCCATGGGCAGTGGCAGCTACTTAGGGGCATTTTCCAGGCCTGGCTGCCGGCGGCGGTGCTCGCTTCTAGCGTTCAGTCGATGACGGGCGTTGCGGCTACGGCTGTTGTCGGCATGTCCGCGAACATTGCGGTGATCATCAGTTGGACGTATGGCAGGGAACCGCCAAGCGCGTGCGCTGATCGGGCTATGCGCTCACACTGGCCAGCAAGTTGCTCAGATCCCCGTTTGGGCGACGGTGGCGTGGAAGGGCGTGCGCCTCAAACGCAGCCCTGGAGACAAGATCGAGAGACGCGATGCTCCCTCGCGTTGGGATCGTTTCGGAAGCATCAGCGCCGATCACCAACTGGCAGAGGACTCTTCGCGAACATGGGTGATGGCACGGGAGCTCGTTCCCTTCAGCCGAACACCGGGCGGAACGCGTGACGCTCGCAACTGGCAAGGGGCTTGGCCACTAATACCGCAACAAGGCGATATGCTGTCAGCGCTACTCATCTTGTAGCTGAATAGTTACATCCATCCGCTTACATGAGGTTGACCATGGGAACCCTGCTGGACGCAATCAAGGACGCTATCGAAGAGGAAGTGCGAAACGGCGAATGGAAGGGGGTCAAGATTGACAGCGGTGAAGGAGCGCTGATCAATATTGAGATCGACGAGTCTGAGATTGATCGCGACGAATCGGACTTTGAGAACGATCGGTACGTCGTGAAAGCGAAGGGCGACGGTACGATCTTCAGTATCGAAGACGAGAGTGAGCAGCAGGAAGTCACTGGTGTGGTCGTCACCGCGACTGTTGAGGTCACTGTCAAGCCAAAAAATGGTGGCGCAACCGAGATCGAGATCGTTGTTGAATCTGTCGGTGTCGACTTGGATGACTGAAGACCTCCTTTGATCAAAAGATAGGGGGCTCGAAGCCCCCTATCTCTCCGAAATGGAGTCTGCACCGTCGGCGGTCTCAGGTCTTTAGATGTATCTCCGGCCCACTCCGTCGCCGTCTGTCGGTAAGTGTCAGCCCTGCTCTGACTGCGATGCGAGACGCTCGATCTGGAGAGCTGGCCGTCACATCCTGGCTCAGATGGACGGCAGCCTCTTCAGGGACTTGTGGCCACCTAAACGTAGAGACCCTGGTGCGCTCGCCATTGGTGCTCGGACTCGTCACCTGACGCCGTCGTCGCTGCGATCGGTACGGCGCTGGGGCCCTTAGGGACCAACGTCAATTACGTTCGACTTCTTGCGGAAGTATTGTCCGCAGAAGGATTCCACGACGCTTACGCGGATCGGCCTCTGGCACTGCTACCGCGATACGAACGAAGGGCCGCGCCGATCGCCTCCTAATGGGTTTCACTGTGTTGTTCAATAGCCCGTATTGAACCAATCACTGCTATAGCGGTCGGCTGCAGACTAGATCAGGGACTCGACTTTGGTCGTAGGCAAATTCCTGGGGCTAAAAATCGCCCGGAGCTTGCCGATATCGATTTCTCGATAAGCCACTGAAGGAAGGATTCCCATGGACGAAAGGCCGACCGTAGAACTCTACAACTTTGACCACGGATTTGATCAGCCTGGGGCGCATAGGTTTGGCCCATACGAGTTTCACATCACACAAGCAGACGTTGAAGCGCAGTCGCAACTGACGCGTCACGGACGTACGGTGTTCACCTACGATGAAAATCATCGTCCCGTCGTGGTCAAAACTGATGCCGTACCAGGCGCGATAGTCAAGACCGCCACCGTGAGTCTTGTAGGAAATCTATCGCACGCGCCTAATCTGCTTGAGACTGGCGCCGATGACGGCGGCTTTGGTGATCTCGCCCTACTGTTGTCCTTCCTAACCGGTAGGCAGGTTCTCACACCTGGCATGATAACGGGGACCGAGTCGAGTCACTATGGTGAACGCGTTGTTGGAGGAAACTACTTCCTCTGTAACGGGACCACATGGCCACAGATTGACCAAATTGCGGCGCAGGGGCTGACGCCTGCCCTGTGGGCCATGGTCAATTCAAAGAGGGTGCGAGACCTGATTGGACAGATGCTGTACGCAAGTTCTGCTTTCGATGCGATCAGTACGCGCTGGGCAAAGACCGGCATACCAAAGAGGTCTTCAGAAGCCAAGAAGCGGATCAGCGAGGTCAGTAGGAGTATTGAGGCAGTTCTTGAGGAGTCTTTCGTTGATCGCGAACTGATCTCGTACAAGAACAAGATCTCCAGCATCTTTGAAGTTTCAGCTGTACACAAAACAACAGAGTTCCTAGCCTCGATTGGCCTCGTTGACCTTAAGAATGACGAGGCGAAGAAGCGCGTCGTGCACATCAACCGCGTGCGAAACATGGTCGTTCACGAGGCGAACATACCATCGGACTTGCACACTGATCGGAATCGAGGCATGGAGATCGCAGTTCTCATTACGGTCATTACGCAGGAGATCACTTGTTTGAGGCTCGCTGACGTGGCGGGGGTAAGCGATCATCAGGTGGAGAGGTCCAGAGCTGAACTTCGATCATTCTTCGACAGTGGTGTCTTTAGAGAGCAGCGGGTCTTCGACGAAACGTTTGAGCAGTTCTCCGCCCGCCTGGAAGACGAGTGGACGACGCCACAGGTTGTTGGGGCGGAGCAGTAAGTTATCTCACAGGCCGCTCCCAAGTCGTTTCTTGCGCAGCGCAGGGAATGGGGTGATGGTCAATTAGGCTGAATCGCGAAACACAATTCTAAGGAAAGAGAGGGGGAAGTTGTGGCAACGTTTTACTACGACGAGTCGAACAATCATCGCAAGCTGTGGATAGACCCAGAGCGGCGAGCCTATAACATCGATAAAGATACGCAGCGAAAGGTCCCGGTAGGTCGAAACTTCGTGCTTGGTGGTGTGGTGCACTACAACGCGACATCTTCTGCGGACTTTCCGGCGCTGATCGATTCACTCAACCTAGATAAGAGCGTCAAAGAAGTTAAGTTCAATAGCATTGCCAAGGGCGACTTTGACTCATGCCTGAAGTCCGAGCGAATTGGCCCCTTGCTGCGGTGGTTGATAAGCTCAGATCTGCATCTGCACTTCTTCAACATAAACCTTGAATACTGGGCGTTCATCGACATTGTGGACGACTGCCTAATTTGGTGCCATGAGAGTGGGGCGAACTTCCAGTTGCGCTCTCTAGATGAGCCCAACCAGTTCAAAGATACGCTGTATCGAGTTATCAGAATGGATCGAGCCTCATTCTTGGACTTGGCTCATTCCTTCGGCTACCCGGATCTGGAAGGAAAGACCGCTTCATTCATTGACGCGCTTGCCGAGCGGGTCAGTTCCCTCCTCATTTCGCCGGATCATGAGGAGGAGCTAGAGGAGGTTGGTCTCAGGCCGGCAGTTGAACGGCTCTTGGAATTGCTGGATGCGAGTCGCGGCATCGATGAGATGATCTTCGTTCAGGCGACGGGAGAGGATGGCGAGGAGGCTATGCTGATCGACGCATTCACTCCATTCTATGATTACACCGTGAGCACCAGACGCCAGGACAATGTTGTCATGGATATGGAAACGAACGTGAAGGAGATCTTTGACAAGAGCCCAGGGCGATCGGATGACCCTGTCCGCTTTCGATTTGTTGACTCGAAAGAAGAGCCGCTAGTACAGGTCTCTGACATGATCACTGGGCTAGTAGCTCGCTGTCTACAATTTGTGGACGATCACGATCATCAGTATTTGGCCGAGTGGTACGGAAAGCTCAATAAGTGGCAGCTGGAGAATCTGTCACTGCTGAAGCAACTGATCGACAAGTCGGATGACCTTGACCCGACGCTACTGCACCGCGTCGTTGCCGACGGGGAGAAGAGCAAGTTCATGCTCATTCTCTATCCCGAGCACTTCCACTCTCAGTCATGACTGCTTTGTAGGCCAGTGAATGTGGAGGCCGGCTTGTCGCCTGCCTCCCATCCTGCTCAGTAGTCTGAAATCGACGCGACGCGGAGTTGAGCAAACTTTGGGGGCGCCGCCTCACCTGGCTGTGGCGATGTCTTTGTGAATCAAATGGTTGCAGTGGGGGGGCATTCCTTACTTCCGACCGCGGCCATTCTCGGCAATCAATGTTGAGTCTCGCCATCCGGTGTAGATGACAGCCCCCACCCACCAGCGCCGCCGCACTCGCGCTGTGGTGCGGCGCCCGGAACGGACGCTGTCGCCAGCGCCGCGGATCCAGCCCCTCACCGCTCACTGAGGCAATCGCGGCCAGCTGCAGCGCCTCACCCTCCTCTGTATCCGGCAACAGGCTGGGTAGGCGCGAGGCCAACAGCGTCTTGCCGCAGCCAGGGCTGCCGATCAACAGCAGATGGTGCCCACCGGCCGCAGCCACTTCCAACGCACGCCGCGCATGCGCCTGCCCGCGCACGTCGGCCAGATCGGGCAGTGGCAACGGCGTCGTGTCCACGCGCTCCACGGGCGGCAGCAGGCGCGGATTGCCCAGCCCTGCGCAGCATTCCAGCAGCGTACGCGCCACACGCACATCAGCGTGTTCGGCCAACGCAGCCTCTGCGGCATTCCCTGGCGGCACCACCAGAATGCGCCCAGCGTCAGCCGCTGCAATCGCCGCCGGCAGCGCGCCGGCCACCGGGCGCAGCTCGCCGGTCAGGCCCAACTCGCCCAGGAATTCGTACTGAAGCAGCGACTGCGGATCGACCTGGCCGCTGGCCGCCAGAATGCCCAGTGCGATCGCCAGGTCGTAACGCCCACCTTCTTTGGGCAGGTCGGCGGGCGCGAGGTTCAGGGTGATGCGCCGCTGTGGGAAGTCGAAGCGCGCACAGAGCAAGGCGGCACGCACGCGCTCGCGCGATTCGCGCACGCTGGTCTCGGCCAGTCCGACAATCTGGGTGGCAGGCAGGCCGCCAGAGAGATGCACCTCCACCCGCACCAGCGGGGCATCGACCCCGGCGCGGGCACGGCTGTGGACCAGCGCCAGGCTCATGTGTGGTTTCCTGCGGAAGGGCGCTTGATGGTGCGGCGGGCGTTCCGCTTGGGCTATCGGGAATTGCTGGTGAAGCGGCTAGGGGGATTCCGGCAGACCGTTGGGGTGCGCCTGTGCGCTTCGTAGCGGCCGGTGTTCGCGATCGAGTGTCGGAACTCAACCGGTATGACGTGGAACAACGCCGGGGAATAGGCCGTTGCCGCTCGCCCGGGCCGGCCTTTCACCTCACTGGATCTGCGCCCGGGAGACTGCGGAATTCCAAGAGAATTCCCTATGAAGTGCTTTTCGTACAGGCATTTACATTTCACCGGAACTACAGACATTTACTTGAAGGTAAGCAAAAGGGGCGCTAAAATTCACCCAACACACCCGCCAAGCCTCTGACGCGCCAGTTCGCGACATGCTCAAATTGGCGGGTTTTTTTTGCCCGCTGATTGGAGTCAGGATGACTCACTACCGCAAACCACCCCTGTCGATTCAGGAGCAGTTGGATCTCCTCCAGCAGCGCGGGCTGGCCATCGGCGACGCCGCCAATGCCAAACGCTATCTGCAGCGTGTTGGCTACTACCGCCTCATGGGGTATCTCTACACACAGCGTGTGCCCGGTAGCGACAGCTTCCGAGCTCAAGCGACATTCGAAGAAGCGGTCAGTCTCTATGAATTCGATAGGGCCCTTCGAGACCTGGTAATGGAGGCCATTGGCCATATCGAGGTCGCAACGCGGACCGTGCTCACGTATCACTTTGCCCATGCCTATGGCGCCTTCGGCCACTTGGAGCCGCGTAATCTGGCATTCACCGGGCAGGAGTATGCGGATTGGCTCGGCGGCGTCGAAAGTGAAGTGACGCGCTCCAAGGAGGCGTTTATTCGGCACTACAAGGACAAGTACGCCTCACCCGCATTCCCCAGAGTACCGATCTGGATGGCGACAGAAGTCATGTCGCTCGGCTCGCTTTCTCGTTTCTACAAAGCGCTGCACTCCAGAGAACAGAAGGCTGTTGCGGGTGAGATGCTGCTGGCCGCGCCAGTCTTCGCAAACTGGCTGCATGTCACCAGCGTGGCGCGAAACGTCGTTGCACACCACAGTAGGTTATGGAACAAGGAGCTCGGTGTTTCGGCAGTTCGCCCACGGTCGGCAGGATGGTCTGAGCGCGAGGCGCCATACGCACCGAATCGTTGCTTCTTTCTGTTGCTCCTGCTTCGCAGACTTCTGGAAGCGACGACCGCTGATTTCAGGGATTGGCATGAACGTGTCGATACCCACCTCTCGGCTGGCCTGACGACCGAAGTCCGAACGAGAAGCATCGGGGCTGCGACTGGGTGGCAGGACCATCGCCTTTGGCGCGGGTAAGTCCCAGGAGGCGCCGCTTCCTCCAGACATCTGTTGCGAATGGGCCGGTTAGGGGGGGCGGTCAATGGCGGCCTGGGGTCCCAGACAGACACCGCTGCTCATCCAGCACCAGCCCATTGAAGCGCCCAAACCGCGCCTCAACCCACGAAGGCCCCGCACTTTCCACCAGCAATCGCCCTTGGCTCTGGTGCAGATCCAGCCAGCGCTCGAAGCTGCTGCGCAGGCGTTCGATATCCGGCGCCCGCCACCGTGCATCGGCAGGCATGCGAATCAGCACGCGTGAGGGCGCGTTCTCCACGTCCATCACCAGCACGCCCTTGCACCGGATCTCGAAGGACGTCGCCCCGGCATGGCGCGCGTGCAGTTCAAAGCCCTCGTGGGCCTTCGCGGTCACGAAGCCGCGCGCATCACTGTGCAGCAGACGGTAATCGGCTGGCTGCAGCTTCTGGTAGGCCCACACCTGATCGCCCGCGGGCTCGGGCCACTCCACCCACATCGCGCCGATCACCGCGACGCACACCGCTGCAGCGGCAAGGCCGTGCTTCTTCATTCGTCACCCCGCACACAGGCAGAAAGGTCAGCGCCATAGGCGCGCTCAGTCCTTGGGGCGCATCCGCTCGTGGATGAAGGCGGTCAGCGCCAGGTCGGCCATCACCAACCCCTCCATCACCCGGTCGCCGACGTACTGTTCGGGCTCGCCGTTCTGGCGCGTGCGCTCGGCCGCCAGCAGGATCTCCTGCACGATGCGCTGGCCGGTGAGGGCGCAGTCGGCGTCGGACAACTGCATCTGCCGGCTGCGTAGATGGTGCCGCTCGGGCCAGGGCTGGCCGTCTGCCGCAGCGCCCGCACCGATGGCGTGCAGGATGGCGATGAGGCTGTTGGGATCCAGGGCCGGGGCGGCCGAGGGCGCTTCCTGGATCGGGCGCGGGGGAGGGGAGTGCGGCGTGGTCATGGCGGGCTCCGTGCAAGCAGGCGGACGCCGCCACCGATAAGGGTGGCGGGCAGAGCGTGGCTCGAAAACCGGGCTATTAGGAAGAAACCGGCGGGCACAAGGCCCCCACGCCCCGCCCGCCATAGCTGGCAGACGGAATGCCAGCCGACACCACGCAAGGTGATGCCGGCTGGCAAGTGCAAACAACATCCTAATAGCTCGGGTTTTCGAGGCCCGGCCACCCGTTTTCGGTGGCGATACCAGAGTTGCCTGACGTAGTTGGGAATGCCAAGGGGTAGGGGGCAATGCCGCCAAAACCCGAGACGCTTTTGGCATTGTCGCATAGCGAGGAAAGCGGCGAGAGCCTTGGCGTGCTTGGCGCAGCGGCACTTCTGGAACGGAGTCGTCAGAACCTTCGGCCAGAGATGCCAGGCGCGGCAAACGCGACAGCACTCGCCCATTGGGCATGTGTGATCGCGAATGCAACCGAACCGCTGCGACACCGGCTGGATGGTTTAAATGACTTCTTGCCTATTGAACCTACCGAGTGCCGCGCGCAGTCTGACTACTGCTGTAGTCACTCAAGATCGTCCTGCCCGCAGTAGGAAGGTTCGGCAGCGTTCGACTGGATTCCACTCACTGGCGCAGGCCAAACAAGGACCACTGCACATGTCACGCCGCAGCCGACTGCTTCTCTGCGCGGGTCTGGTCCCGCTTCCGTGGTTCCTGTTCTGGACCAGCGTTGCCGCCGTGTTTGCGCCGGGCTACAACCCGCTTGCACAGCACGCCAGCGAGCTGCTGCAGGCGCCAATGCTTGCAAGCATCTGCGGCAGGATCGCGGCTATCGGCTCCGGTGTGGGCTTCGCAGCGTTTGCCATCGGGATATGGCGGGAGTCCGGCCGCCGGATTGCCCTAGGCGCGATCTGCTGGATGATCTTTGGTATCTCCATGCTGACCAACGGGCTCTGGCCCATGGGCCATCCGATGCACGGCTTCTACACCATCGGTATCGCCAACATCATTGCACCGGCAATGTCGCACATCGAATTGAGCGCGTGGTCGGCCAACCGAAGGGCTTACGCCGTGACCTCGTTGGTGAGCATCGGGGGCATCGTCTATCTCTGGTTGAACGTGGTGGGCGCGGACCCGGAGGGGTTCAGGGGGCTGACCCAGCGTGTGTTTTCATCGATCAACTCGCTGTGGCCATTCCTGGTGGTGCTGTATCTGTTGCGCAGGGGTTCAAGCACGCTGAAGGCGCAGCCTGCGCATTGATGTGGGCGCGCGACAGGAACATGGAGGACCGATCAAGGACTTCTCGATTCTCAGGCCCCAGCTGTTCCTTGAGGCTGGCACCTCGGGTGGCAAGAGCGGAAAGGTCGCACGCGCCTTCTGCTATAAGTAGCGCAACCGAGCCCAGAGGGCCTTCTGGAAGATTGTGGACTCATGGAGTTGTACTGGCGCTTGTTCACCAATTGCACATCGCAGCAGGCGGCTCTCAAGGTCGCGGCGCGGATGTTTGAGCAAGCTGGTCTTGAAGTCAGCAATCTCCACGCCGAGCCCTATCAAAAGGGCGGCTTTATGGTGAGTGCCTGCTCCCGTCATGCCGCGCAATCGTGGCCTGAATTTGTGGTTCTTGCCCTGGCATCGGCTCAATCCACCGGCCGCGGATGGCTCTTGAGTGGCTCAATTGCAGAAGAGCTGGATGCTTGGTCCAGCCATTCCTTGGTTTCCGGTGTTTCGTCTATCCATATCCAGGCGGAAAGGCGGGAATGACGAATCGCTGAAGTAGATGCTTAGTTGCGGCTTGGAGCTGCTCCAGAGACCAAAGGCGCTAGCCGGTAATCGCCTTGCAGTAGCGTGTCACGAAGAAAGAACTTGTAGGGTTCCAGGTGGTTGCCATGCGTAGTGGGATGAGCCTCTGCTTACTCTCCTCGTGGAAGCGGCAGCATGAAGACTAGGACTTTTAGGACATGTTCAAGTAGGGGCCGGCTCGAACATTCTCTCAGGGCCAAACCGCTTCGTGGCTGGGCGTGGTTGCGAGTGTCCGCATCTGGCCACAGGGCGTCATGCGAAAAATAACCGACATTGGCTCGGTCAATGAGCCCACCGCCGGGTCCGGGTACGCGCTGGCTTGTCAGCTGCGCATGGTCGGTCTAGGATCGAACTGCATTAAGGTGAATGGCCGCCATGCGCTGTTTTGCGGATAAGCTGTATAGCCGGACCCTGGGATCGTCTATTAGATAATTGGCCGAGAGGAGCAATTGATGGAGCTTGATGGGCTGACAACCCCGGGGCAAATAGATGCGAAAGTTCGAGACTTTTGCAAGTCAATCAGCAGGGGGGCGCCAATATTCGTTGATGTTATCCCCGAGCTTTGGTGTCGACAGTCGTGTTGCGAGATGAATGTCGATAAGCTGATAGAAGGGCTTGGTGGCGAAAAGGTGTTTGGGTACAAGATCTGGTACCTGCCCAAGTCTTACATTGAGGCTGAGCGCCACGTAGTTCACAAGCTGGGCGATGTTTTTCGTGACCCTACTTTTAATGCGGATGGTGAAGATAGGGTTCTTTTTGTCGCTGACGATGATCAGAGGGGCGGCTATATGGGGCGCCCAATGAAGATTCGACGTGGTTTCACCAATCAAGCCAGAAGATTCGTTGAGGTTTCCAATGCCCATGAGTCGAGTGCTCGCATCCAGCAGTTGGATAATGATCAGTCTTGGAAAAGGATGATTACCTATGCGGATTGGTTGAATGGCAAGCGGCAAGCGAACATGTGGATTGAGCAAATCGGCTAACAATTCGTTCAGGCCGACGCCGCTTCGCGGCGCGGCTTAACTAAAATTCTAGAAGGCTATGACCAATCTTCCAGCGACCATTGAAACATCTGTTGTAGAGTCAATGAAAAGCCCGTCTTTAATTGACCTCACCCTGGAGGTTGGGGAGGTCGCTATCGACTCCCTTCTCGATGATGGGCTTGCCAAAGACATCCCTTTCTTTGGCTTAATAATGAAGGCTAATGATGCGTTTACATCAATCAGGGGCAGGATTTTCGCTGCAAAGATATATAAATTTCTTAAGGTTATTGGACAGACATCAAAAGAGGAGAGGGATCGCGTCATTGACGATATATCCCGAAAAAAGGGCGGTACCGAGGCGGCGGGAACAGCTATCCTCGACCTGATTGATAGACTTGATTCAGAGAAAAAGCCAGAATTCGTCGGCAAACTATTCAATGCATGTGCTAGAGGGGATATTGCCGTCGATGAGTACCTTCGTCTCGCAGATATCATATCGAAAGTATATTTGAAAGACATTGAGCTGCTCTCAGATCCGCACCCTGGCGGACTCGCTACATCCCAGCAGAAGAATATATTCATGGCCAACGGTTTGATGATCATGGGGATAAAGAATCCGTCGCGCGGCAGTGAGTCAGGTGCAAATATGTTGAAAATTGCGTCGGACATATACGAGAAGCCGTTTGATTTGACCTATAAGCTCACGCGATCGGCGGCGCAAATATCTCTGCACTGCTTTGGCCGGGATCGCTTTTCTGATCGCGGCATTGAAGGTTTCGTTAGCTAGTCGTCTAATAATTCATTCAGGGTTGATGGCGGGTAACTGATCTAACGTCGATGAGACGTGTGGATTGGAAGAAATTCCGAAAGGACAACTGGATTCCCATGACAGCATTGGATCATTCCCTGGTAACCCTCAGATTCTTCGGAGACAGCCTCCTGCCCGAAGAAGTCAGTGCCTTGCTCGGGGCGACCCCGACCGCATCGCATCACAAGGGCCAGGAACTTAAAGGCAGCCAATCAGGCACCGTGCGTATCGCCAGGACTGGCAGCTGGCAGCTTGATGCGGAGCGTCGTGAGCCTGAAGATCTGGGCGCTCAGATCTTCGAGATCCTCGATCAGCTCACCGGCGATCTCGCCGTATGGCAGTCATTGGCACGGTTCCGGCCTGACCTGTTCTGCGGTCTTTTCATGGGCAGCAGCAACGGTGGTGTCTCGCTTTCGCCTCGCGCGCTGCTCGCCTTGGGTGAGCGCGGCATCGAGCTCGGGCTGGACATCTATGAAGCCGAAGAAGAAGTGCGCAACGCCCAGCGCCAGCAGGCCATCAATTGATGATCTCCCCACTCCCCGAAGCAACAAACGCCTTCAACTGCCGAATGAACTCCGCGTCGTAGAGCTCCCACTCCACAATCTCTCCCACAACCCGCAACGGCTGCGCACTCCGATACGACCGCGTCGGGTTCCCGGGAAACTTCTTGTTGGTCACATTCGGATCGTCTTCAAACGGCCCGGTCGGCTCCACCACATACACGCGCGGTCGCCCTTCACCGCGAGCCATCTCGGCAGCCAGCCCGGCGCCCTTGGCAATCGTGGTGAAGTAGATGTGGTTCATCACCACACTGTCGCGATAGTTGGAGCGGAAGCCCGCACTCAGCAACTCGCCCACCGCCAGATCAGCGCGGGTGCCGTGATAGAACGGCCCGGCGACCTGGTCGCAGGTGTCATGCGAAACGGGTGTCCATTCGGTGTCCTGCGCCATCGCTGCTGCCCCTGCTTGTCCTGCCGGATCGACAGGCCGGCGAGTCTAGGGCGCCCGGTGGGCCTTGCTGCAAGGCCCCATCCGGGAAATAATCTGTAAACGGGAGGCGCGGTGCGCCTCCTTTTTTCATTCTGCGGCGCCGCGCCCTTCCAGCTCGCGCACGGCGGTTTCCAGCGCGTCCAGCTTCTGGCGCGTCTTCAGCAGCACGGCGCGCTGCACTTCGAACTCCTCGCGGGTGACCAGGTCGAGCTTGGCCAGGCCGGCCTGCAGCGCGCTCTTGAAGGTGGCCTGCAGTTCCTCGCGCGATTCGCGCAGGCCCGGCGGCACCAGGTCGCTGAGGCGACGGGCGAGGTCATCGATTTGATTCAGGTCGATCATGGGGTGCTCCGTGGGGGTGGGCCCGTGCATCCGGCGCGGGCAGGCCATTCGGGCACAAGGATACTGCTGGCACCCACTGCCCGGACAGGCCGCAGCGGCTTCGCACGGGCCGCGTTCAGGCGCTATCCTCCACGCGGGAAGACAGGAGATAGACGATGAAGATGGTCATGGCGGTGATCAAGCCGTTCAAGCTCGACGACGTGCGCGAAGCGCTGGCCGAGCGTGGGGTTACCGGGATCACGGTGACGGAAGTGAAGGGCTTTGGTCGCCAGAAGGGCCACACCGAGCTGTACCGTGGCGCGGAGTATGTGGTCGATTTCCTGCCGAAGGTGAAGCTGGAAGTGGCGGTGACCGATGACCAGGTGGAGGCGGTGGTTGAGGCCATCGTGAAGGCCGCCGGCACCGGCAAGATTGGTGACGGCAAGGTGTTCGTGTACGACTTGGGCAGCGTGGTGCGTATTCGTACCGGTGAACTGGACGCGGACGCGTTGTAAGTAGGGGTGGGGGCGGCCGACTGCAGCGCGGGGGGGGGGGGGCTGGACCGCTGCGGAGTCTGGGCGACGGGATGCTTGACCCCTTTGTTGTTGAGTCGAGCAAGCTCGAGTCTACAGCCGGGATCGGGCGGCGCGAACACCCGTATGCGATGAAGAGCCCTCCCGGTGTGATCAGCCCGGCGGAATGAGGGGTGACGACCGCCACTCCGGCAGACCGAGCGCACGGCGGGTGCGCGTCACGGTGGCGGCGATCTCTGCCTCGAAGCCGCCATCAGGTTGCAGCAGCGGCATGAGTTCGGCACAGCGTTGCTTCAGCACATCGACCCATGGCGCTGGGTGGGTTTCCGTAGCGGCTAGTGCCAAGTGCCTGCGACCCTCGTCGTAAGCGCCCGCGAGCCCGGCAGTGATGCCCGCATAGATGTGTTCGCGGATGCCCGGATTGGGGTGACGGCTCATCAATGTACGCACGTGCCCCGGGGTGGGAAAGCGGTCACGCAGGGCCAGCACCTCGGCTGCGGCCTGCTTGGCCAGTGCCTGCGCGACCGAGGCAAAGCTCACGGCATCGGTGAAGCGCTCGAATCCGGCGACGCGGCCGCCCTCATCGAAGGACAGGTAATCCTGCTCGTCCCAGAGCCAGCAGGCGCCGACATTGAGATAGCTGCCTCTGTCCCATGCTGAAGGCTGGAATTCGACCACGCCGACCCACCAGCCCTGGTCGTCAAGCCAGGTGCGTGAACGGCCTTTCTGCACGCAGCCCAAGGGGCGCAGTATGGATCTTGCGGCTGCAGTCAGCAGGCGGGTGTGTTCAGGTGTCGGCATCCCCAGCGTCCTTGCGAGTGGCGTGCCGACGAGTATCGCAGAGCACATCGGGCGTGTGGTCCGGGGCAAATGCAGGGGCAAACAGCAGTCGCGCAAGCAATGCAGGGCGAACAGCGCTTACCGGCGCTTCGCCCACTTGTAGAACCGCTTCCAGCCCTGCCGCACCGCGGCCACCCAGCCCGGGTCGGCCACCAGTGCAGCCTGCGCGGCACTCGGGGCCTGGCCGGTTACGCGCTGGCGGATCTTCAGCAGGTTCTTCATGTCGCTGCGGCGCATCTGCCGGCTCAGTGGATTGCGGCGCAGCCAGCGCGGGGCGCGCCAGGCCGAGGTGAAATCCAGCAGCACCGGCACGCCGCCGCTGACCACCACGTTGGTGCCATGCAGGTCGTTGTGGGTGATGCCGGCGGCGTGCAGGCGGCTGAGCGCGTGCTGCAGCTGCTCGAACACTTCATTGCCCACGGCCTGCGCGGTGCTCAGGGTCTGGCCGGGGATGAACTCCATGCCCAGCGCCAGGCCGCCCAAGGTGCCGAGCAGCGCGGGGGCATGCTTCCAGCCGCCGAGGCGCTGCAGCATGCGGGCCTCGCGGCGCACCATCAGCCGCGCGATCAGCGAAACGGGAGTGCCGCGGTAGCGGGAGTAGTCCTTGATGACCGCCTCGCGCCCGTCCAGGCAGGTGCGGTAGACGTCGGGGGCCAGGAAACGTTCGCCGCGCTTGAGCAGCAGCGGGGAGGCGGCGTCATCGCCGCAGGAGGAGGGGGGCAGGGCAGGAAGATGCATGTCGGGGTCTCGGACGACCCGGTGGGTGGCGCAAAGCGTCAAGCGAACCGGTGTTACAGGGAGTTACTAAGTTTTCGTTAATTTTAGTACTCGCCAGTTCGCTATTCCACGATTTGTCGGAGAAATGTCGGGGCCGTGGCTGGAACAGTTCGTCGCGCAGAATCGGACAATTCTGTCTCACTTATTCCAGTTGGCCTTTAGTATCAACCGCTTGCGCGCTCAGCCCTGCGCCTCGTCCACAACCGGCTGAACGCGGCGCACGGGCAACTTGACCCCGGCGCACGGCCTGCCGACCATAAGCTGTTAACCCGCGACATCGGCGGCCGCCCCCCTCCGGCACGTCCCCGTCCCCTGCCGCGTTCCCCATCGGTGCTGGCCGCCTGGCCGTGCATCGCCCCGTTTCCCGTTCCGGCCGCGGCTGGAGGAAAGTGCTTTGATCATCAAAATCGTCATTGCAGCGCTGTTCGTAGCCTGCGTGCTGTACATCCACTTCCGTGGCAAGGTCCGCGCGCGCTGGTCGCGCCAGCTGCTGGACCACTCCAGTTTCATGGCCCCGATCAACGTGGTCATGTACATGTTCTCGAAGGTGCCGACCACGCCGTTCCTGGACCCGGGCAAGGAGTTTCCGCAGCTGGAGCCGCTGCGCCAGAACTGGCAGATGATCCGCGACGAGGCGCTGGCGCTGCGCGACGCGCAGAAGATCGCCGCCTCCAGCACGTTCAACGATGCCGGCTTCAATTCGTTCTTCCGCCGTGGCTGGAAGCGCTTCTACCTGAAGTGGTACGGCCCGTCGCACCCGTCGGCGAAGACGCTGTGCCCGAAGACCACGGCGCTGATCGAGTCGATCCCGGATGTGCGTGCGGCGATGTTCGCGCAGCTGCCGCCGGGCAGTGAGCTGCGCCCGCACCGCGACCCGTTCGCCGGCTCGCTGCGCCTGCACCTGGGCCTGAGCACGCCCAACGACGATGCCTGCTACATCGAAGTGGACGGCATCAAGAAGAGCTGGCGCGACGGCGAGTGGATGATGTTCGACGAGACCTACATCCACCATGCACACAACGAGACGCAGCAGGACCGCGTGATCCTGTTCTGCGACATCGCCCGCCCGCTGCGCTTCGGCTTGCCGGGGCTGTTCAACCGCGCGGTGGCGGCCACGCTGCTGGCCGGCGGCGCCTCGCCGAACCTGCCGGGTGACCCGACCGGTGGCGTCAACAAGGCATTCGGCAGCGTCTACAAGGTGCGCCTGAAGGCCAAGGCACTGCGCGAGCGCAGCGTGGTGGCCTACCAGCTGATCAAGTGGGGCCTGGTGGTGGCGGTGATCGCCGGTATCTGGGCGCTTTGATCGTTACATGAGGTTGCCGGCCAGCGGCCGGCACTACCGGAACATGAAAAAACCCGCGCTGTCGCCAGCGCGGGTTTTTCTTTTGCCTTGGTGGGTGCCGACCGTTGGTCGGCACGCCTTACTTCAGTGCAGCCTGCACGAACGGCGGGGTCACCAGCACGCCGGTGTGCAGCGCGGCGGTGTAGTACAGGGTGTTGAAGGTCTTGGCGGCCGAGTCGGCCTGGCGGAAGTCGAAGCTGCTGTCGCCCTTGCGCGCCATGGTCACGCTCCACCAGCCGGTGGGGTAGCACGGCTGCGGGAACGGCAGGGTCTTGAACGAACCGAAGCCGGCCTTGCCCATCTCGGTGCGCATTTCGTTGATCAGCTCCAGCTGCATCAGCGGCGACTCGGACTGCTGCACCAGGATGCCGTCGTCCTTCAGGGCCTTGAAGCAGCTCTCGTAGAAGGCCTTGTTGAACAGGCCTTCACCCGGCCCGACCGGGTCGGTCGAGTCCACGATCACCACGTCCACGCTGCCGGCCGGGCAGTTGGCCATGTAGGCCACGCCGTCGTCGAACAGCAGCTCGGCGCGGGCGTCGTCGTTGGAGTCGCACAGTTCCGGGAAGTGCTTGCGCGCCATCACGGTGACCTGCTCGTCGATATCGCACTGGGTCACGCTCTCAACGCTGGTGTGCTTGAGCACTTCGCGCAGGGTGCCGCAGTCGCCGCCACCGATGATCACCACGCGCTTGGGCGCGGCGTGGGTGAACAGCACCGGGTGGCTGATCATCTCGTGGTAGAAGAAGTTGTCCTTGCTGGTCAACATGATGGCCCCGTCGATGGTCATCAGGTTGCCCCAGTCGGTGGTCTGGAAGATCTCGATCTTCTGGAACGGCGACTGCACCTCGTCCAGCTTGCCGGTGATGCGGTAGCCGATGGCCGAGCCGGTGCGCTCGAAGTGTTCGATGTACCAGTTGTTGCTGTCAGTCATTGGAAAACGGTCCTGTTCGGAGGGGTGGAGCCGGGCTGGCGGGCGGGGCCGCGTGGCACAGATGCCACATCCGGACGGATCGGCCCGTTCAGGTTGGAACCTGTCACGGGCGCGGGCGCGCATGATAACGAACCTGTGGGCACATAGGCGTTATCATGCCCCCCCTTTTATTGCCAACAAGGCCGACTGAAATGACCGATTGGTCCCTCGACCAAGCCCGCAAGACCTACTCGATCCCGCATTGGGCGGACGGTTACTTCGACGTGGATCAGGCCGGGCACATGGTGGTGAGACCGACCGGGGCGGACGGCCCGGTGGTGTCGCTGCCCAAGGTGGTCGATGCGGCGCGCGCGGCGGGCGCCAAGCTGCCGCTGCTGGTGCGCTTCCCGGACATCCTCGGCCAGCGCCTGGGCAAGCTGCAGGCCGCCTTCGCCCAGGCCCAGCAGGACTGGGAGTACAGCGGCGGCTACACCGCCGTGTACCCGATCAAGGTCAACCAGACCCGCGGCGTGGCCGGCACCCTGGCCAGCCACCACGGCGAGGGCTTCGGCCTGGAAGCGGGCAGCAAGCCCGAGCTGATGGCCGTGCTGGCGCTGTCGCGCCCGGGCGGGCTGATCGTCTGCAACGGCTACAAGGACCGCGAGTACATCCGCCTGGCCCTGATCGGCCGCAAGCTGGGCCTGCAGACCTTCATCGTCATCGAGAAGCCGTCCGAGCTGAAGCTGGTGCTGGAAGAGTCCAAGGCGCTGGACGTGAAGCCGGGCCTGGGCGTGCGCATGCGCCTGGCCTCGCTGGGCGCCGGCAAGTGGCAGAACAGCGGTGGCGACAAGGCCAAGTTCGGCCTGTCGCCGCGCCAGCTGCTGGACCTGTGGAAGTCGCTGCGTGACACCGAGTACGCCGACTGCCTGAACCTGCTGCACTTCCACATGGGCTCGCAGATCTCCAACGTGCGCGACATCGCCAACGGCATGCGCGAAGCCACCCGCTACTTCGTGGAGCTGTCGCGCCTGGGCGCGAAGATCACCCACGTCGATGTGGGCGGTGGCCTGGGCGTGGACTATGAAGGCACCCGTTCGCGCAGCTTCTGCTCGATCAACTACGGCCTGCATTCCTACGCCAGCAACATCGTGCAGCCGCTGGCCAATGCCTGCGAAGAGTTCGGCCTGACCCCGCCGCGCATCGTCACCGAGTGCGGCCGCGCGATGACCGCGCACCACGCGGTACTGATCGCCAATGTGTCGGAAGTAGAAGAAGCGCAGGAAGGCCGCGTGCCGGACCAGCACGATGACGAGCCGGCAGCGATCCGCCACCTGCGCGAGATCCACGACGAGCTGGACGTGCGCCCGGCGGTGGAACTGTTCCAGGAAGCCCAGCATTTCCATGCCGAAGGCCTGGCCAGCTACGCGCTGGGCCAGATCGACCTGCCACAGCGTGCGCGCATCGACGATCTGTTCTACGCCATCGCCCACGGCGTGCGTGCGCGCCTGAGCTATGACGAGAAGAGCCATCGCCCGGTGCTGGACGAACTGAACGAGCGCCTGGTCGACAAGTACTTCGTCAACTTCAGCGTGTTCGAATCGATCCCGGACGTGTGGGCGATCGACCAGGTGTTCCCGATCGTGCCGATCGAGCGCCTGGACGAGACCCCGGACCGCCGCGGCATCATCGCTGACATGACCTGCGACTCGGATGGCATGGTAGAAACCTATGTCGAGAACGAGAGCCTGGACAGCTCGCTGCCGCTGCACAAGATGAAGCCGGGCGAGAGCTACCGCATCGGCTTCTTCATGGTCGGCGCGTACCAGGAAATCCTGGGCGACATCCATAACCTGTTCGGCGATACCGACGCGGTGGAAGTGCTGGCCGATGCCGATGGCTATGCCATTACCCAGCAGCGCCGCGGCGACACCACCGACGTGATGCTGGATTACGTGGGTTACCGCCTGGACGAACTGCGGGCGACCTATGCGCAGCGCGTGGCTGCAGCGCAGCTGTCGCCGGAACGCGCGCAGGAGCTGTCGGAGGCGCTGGAAGCCGGCCTGACCGGTTATACCTACCTCTCCGACGAGCCGTTGGTCTGAGGTAAACGGGAATGCCGGGCATAGGCCCGGCGCTACCGGCCCCGATGAGCGCGCGCGCGATCTTCCACCTGTTCCTGCATGCCGCCGTGCCAGCGTTGCTGGCATGGTTGTTCTGGCGCAAGCGCTTCGCCTCGGCGTGGTTGTTGATGCTGCTGGGCTGGATCATCGACCTGGACCATCTGCTGGCCGACCCGATCTATGCACCGAACCGCTGCAGCATTGGTTTCCATCCGCTGCACACCGCACCGGCCATTGCGGTCTATGCCGGGCTGTGCGTGCCGAAGAAAACGCGGTTGTTCGGCATCGGTCTGATCATCCACATCGTGCTGGACGCAATTGATTGCTGGTGGATGCACCACCGTTGATGCTTGCTGCGTGTCGACCAAGGTCGACACCTACGGGAGCACGGCGACCGGCCGGATTGACGCTCGGTAGAGCCGGCCGCTGGCCGGCTTCCGCAGGGAATTCCCGGTGCCTACGTGGTTGCCGGCCAGCGGCCGGCACTACCCACCGTCAGGTTGGTCGCTTCACCCCACCGGCAACCACAACGTCGCGCGCAGGCCCGGCTGCGCATTTTCCAGCGCCACGCGTCCGCCATAACTGGCGGCGATATCGCCCACGATCGCCAACCCCAATCCACTGCTGCCCACACGCTCATCCAGCCGCACGCCACGCTGGGTGACCCGTTCCAGCGCGTCTGCAGCCAGGCCGGGGCCGTCGTCGCGGACCCCAATGCGCAACTGGCCGTCGTCGGCTTCCGCGCTGACCTGGACCTGCCGTTGTGCCCAGCGCCCGGCATTGTCCAGCAGGTTGCCCAGCATCTCCTCCAGATCCGCGCTGGCACCGGCGAACTGCAGCGTCGGATCGATGCCCGCCGCCGTGAACGCGATGCCACGTTCGCCATGCACGCGTGCCATCAGCCGGCACATCGCCTGTGCGACGGCCGCCACGTCGGTGCGCTGGCGATGGTCGGCGGCCAGTCCTGCAGCCAGGTAACGGTCGACACTGGCCTGCATGCGCGCACTCTGCTCGCGCACGGTCGCCCGCCAGTCCGCGCCGTCGCCGTCAGCTTCGGTGGCCAGCACGCTCAGCGGGGTTTTCATCGCATGCGCCAGATCCTGTGCACTGGTGCGCGCACGCGCGACCATGCGTTGCTGGTGGTCCAGCAGTGCATTGAGTTCTTCCCCCAGCGGTGCGACCTCCGCGCCCAGCTCCTGCGTGTCGATGTGCTGCACATCACCGCGCCGTACCTGTTCCAGCTGCGCACCGAGGCGATGCAGTGGGCGCAGGCCGAAGTGCACCTGGCTGGCCAGCACCGCCAGCCACGCCGCAACCAGTACGCCCAAGGCGATGGCGGTGCGGTTGCGGAACGCGGCAACATCCGCATCCAGTGTGCTGCGATCGGTGGCGACCACGGCTACGAACGGTTCGCTGGCGCGTGGCAGGCGCACCTGCTGCACGCGTGCGCGCAGGGATTGCTGCAGCGGCCCGGCCAGGTTGCGGGTGGCCGGCCCGGCAACCGGCGCCGGCAGGGTTTCATCCCACAGCGAGCGCGACTGCAGCAACACGCGGCCATCGGCCCCGGCGATCTGCCAGTAGGCACCGGAGAACACGCGCTGGAAGCGTGCGTCATTGGGTTCCTGGCGCAGGCGCAGCTGTCCGTCCGCATCCACTTCGGCCTGCGCCAGCAGGGTCAGCATGTCCTGCTGCAGTTCGTGGTCGAGGCGGTCACGCGCACTGCGCTTGAACAGCTCGCCCAGCAGCGCGCTGGCCAGCAGCGAGACCAGCAGCAGGCCGACGCCGCCGGCCAGCAGCAGGCGCCGTCGCAGCGATGGTTGCCGGCTCACGGCGCGGCCAGCCGCCAGCCCTGGCCGCGCACGGTCTGGATCAGGTCGATGCCGAGCTTGCGGCGCACACGTCCGAGCAGCACGTCCAGTGCGTTGGAGTCCGGGTCATGGCCGCCGTCGAACACCTGTTCTCCGAGGCGATCACGGCCGATCACCTGGCCGCTGTGATGGATGAAGTAGCTGAGCAGCCGGAACTCCTGCGGACTGAGCGGCAACGGTTTGCCGTCCAGCTCGAAACGACCGGCGTTGACGTCCAGCTGCAGCGGGCCGCAGTGCAGGCGGGGGCTTGCGTGGCCGTGGCTGCGGCGGATCAGGGCGCGCAGCCGCAGCACCAGTTCGTCGGCCTGGAACGGTTTGGTCAGGTAGTCGTCGGCACCGGCATCGAAGCCAGCCAGCTTGTCGTGCCAGCGCCCGCGCGCGGTCAGCACCAGCACCGGAAAGCTGCGGCCATTGCCGCGCCAGCGCTCGATCACGCTCAGTCCATCCAGTCCGGGCAGGCCGAGGTCGACGATGGCGGCCTGCAGGTCCTCGATCTGGCCGATCTCCTCGGCCTGGCGACCGTCGGCGACCACCGCCACCACATAGCCGGCCTGTTCCAGCAGGGGCACCAGGCGCTGTGCCAGTGCGGCATCGTCTTCGGCCAACAGGATGCGCATCAGTCGTCGAGCTCCGTCTTCAGCAGCTTTCCGCTGCGCGCATCATAGTCCAGCTCCACCACCACGCCGTCGCCGCGCAGGATCTCCACTTCGTAGACGCCGTCGTCCAGCTCCACTTCCAGCAGTTGGCCCGGGTAGCGCTTGAGCGCATCGCGCACCACGCTCTCCAGCGGCACGTAGCGGCCCTGCTGCACGGCGCGACGCGCGACCTGCTGCGCCGGGTCCTGCAGGGGCGCGGCGGCGGTCGGGGCGTTGGCCAGGGCCAGCAGCAGGGGCAGGGTGGCGAGCATGCGGGTAAGGAAAGAGAGAGGGGCACAGGCGCGAGTGTGGCGGGGATGACTAACAGCCGGCTAACAGCCACGGCTAAGGCGCTGTTAACCGGGCCATGCATCGTGGCGTTGCCGGGATGGTCCGGCCACGAACAGGAGAACCCCCATGTTGAAGTCGCTCACCCTCGCCACTGTTGCCCTGCTTGCCGTCGCGCCGGCCGTACAGGCCGCGCCGCTGGGCATGGCCCAGGTTGAACAGACCCTGCGCAAGGCCGGTTATACCCAGATCCACGAAATCGAACGCGATGATGGCCTGTGGGAGGCCGACGTGAGCCGCGCCGATGGCCGCTTCAGCGAGGTCTACGTGGACCCGAAGACCGGCGAGATCTTCGACGAGCACAGCGGCCGCGCGCTGCTGACTACCGAGCAGGTGCTGGCACGGGCGCAGTCGCATGGCCTGCGCGAGATCCATTCGCTGGAACGCGATGGTGCGACCTGGTCGCTGGAAGCCCGCAATGCCCGCAACCAGAAGGTAGAGGTGCGCCTGAGCGGCTATGACGGCCGCATCCTGCACAGCGAGCGCGATGGCTGGCTGGATTGATTCGCGTGCCGGTAGGTGCCGGCCGCTGGCCGGCTCACGGGGAGAAAGCGTGTCGACCAAGGTCGACACCTACCAAGCGTACGCAGCGGTAGCGGCCGACCTGGGTCGGCCCGGGCCCGGCGCGGAGCTTACCAGCCGTACGGCGGCGGGTAGTCCCAATAGCCCGGGCCGCGGCCGTAATAGCCGCCATACGGACCGAAGAAGCCCGGTCCCTTGCCTTCGCTCACGTGGATGTTGACGTTGACCCCGTGGGTCTTGCCCTCATCGGTGGTGTAGTTCTTGCTCAGGTTCAGCGTGGCCGCGTTGTAGTGGCTGTTGCCACCGTTCTTGGAATAGCCGATGCCGGTGGTGAAGCTGCCCGACACCTTGACCTTGTCGTCGGTGACGTCGGCGATCTTCGCATCGCCGTGCACGCGCGGGCCGCTCTTGTCACCGTAATAGGTGCCGGGCGGGTCCTGCTGCAGGGCCGGGTCGTTGAGATAGCGCATCGGCGCCTGCGGCAGCGTCAGGTCCAGGCCGGCAGCCTGCGGCGCGGTGGCGCCGGCGGCGGACTGGGCCAGCACGGTTCCCGGCAGGGCCAGGCACAGCAGCAGGGTCAGGGGGCGGATCATGACGGCGCTCCAGCGGACAGGTGGCCACGCAACACGCGGCGGTACAGGCCGACGCTAGCAGGGGTTGCTTGAATGATGCCTGTCGGCGCCGGATCGGGGTAGAGCCGGCCATTGCCGCTGCAGGTCACAGCCGCCCGAACCCGAACAGCCGTTCCAGCGCATGCCTGCGCCGCTCGATCCGGGCGCGCAGCAGTTGGGCGCCGATCATTGAATAAGTGATGCCGTTGCCGCCGTAGGCCATGGCGAAATGGACCCGCGGCCCCCACTGCGCGTGCGGGCCGAAGAAGGGCAGGCCGTCGGCGGTTTCGGCGAAGGTGCCGGCCCAGGAAAAGGCGGGCACCGGGTCCAGCCGCGGGAACCAATGCAGCAGCTGATCCATCAGCTTTTCGGCCTTGCGCTGCACGCGCCGGTCGCGCCGCGCCGGGATATCGATGGCGTCGTCCAGCCCACCCACCAGCAGGCGGCGGTCGCCGGTGGCGCGCAGGTACAGGTACGGGCGTGCGCTCTCCCACACCATCGTGCGCTGCAGCCGGCCCAGCGTGTCCGCATCGATCGGGTCGGTGATGAAGGCGTAGCTGCTGCGGTTGCGCGCGACCGGCTGTTCAAGCCAACGCTGGTTGGCGTAGCCCATGGCCAGGACCACGTGGCGGGCACGGACCGTGGCGCCGGCCTCGGTCATCGCGGTTACGCCCTGCGCGCCAGGCTTGAGCGTGTGCAGCACGGTGCGGTCGTGCACATGGCCGCCGCGACGGCGCACTCGTTTGAGCAGGCCGTAGGTGAGGCAGTAGGGATCGACCCGCGCCGCCTGGCGGGTCAACAGGGCGCCGCCGGCATCCACGTCGAAGCGTTCGCGCAGGGCTTCGCTGTCCAGCCAACGCGCGTCCAGTCCAATATCACGGCGTGCAGCTCCTTCGGCCATCAGGCGCGGCACGTCGCGCCGCCGGCTGGCCAGGTACAGGCTGTCCATCTGCCGGAAGTCCACCTCCTTCAGCCCGCGTGCCACTTCAGCCAGTGCCGGGATCGCGTCGGCACAGGCAAGGTAGGCCAGGGCGGCGGCATCCTTGCCATAGCGCTCGGCCAGTTCCAGCAGATGGGTATCGATCTCGTACTGCAACAGCGCGGTGCTGGCCGCCGTGCTGCCCCAGCCGATGTCGCGCTGCTCGATCACCGCCACCTCGTGGCCGTGGGCGGACAGTTCGTCGGCGATCAGCGCACCGGTGATGCCGCCACCGACCACCAGCACGTCGCAGCGCAGATCCTGCTCCAGCGGGGGAAAGGCCTGCAGCAGTCCGTTGCGCACTGCCCACCAGGGGTAGCCACTTTTCAGGTCCATGCGTGGTCGTGCTCAGGCGGTGGGGTGGCCGGTATGCGGGGTCTGGATCAGTTCGGACAGATCGAAGCCCTGCAGGCGGGCCGCGGCCAGATAATGGTCCTGCACGGTTGCGTCCAGGCGTGGCTCGCGCGCCAGCAGCCACAGGTACTTGCGATCCGGGCTGCCGACCAGCGAGACGCTGTAGTCCGGGGCGACCTGGATCACCCAATAGTCGCCCTTGGCGAACGGCAGCCAGCGCAGGCCCTTGGGCAGGAAACTGACCTCCAGGCGCGCGCTGTCGTTGTCGACGGCGCAGGCCTCGCCGGTGGCCTCTTCGATCTCGCCGTCCATGCGGCAGCGGTTGGTGACGCCGACATTGCCGTTGTCGAGCAGGGTGTAGTGCGCCGACACATCGGTGCAGCCTTCCGGCTCGTGGCGCATCGGTAGGCGCGCGATCTCGTACCAGGTGCCCAGGTAGCGCGGCAGCTTGAGGTCGGCGACGGTCTTCAGCGGCGGGTGCTCGGTCATCGGTCATCGTGGCAGGGGCGGGCCTCCACGATGCCGATGGGCTCGCCATGGGCGGGTGAAGCCGGGGCGATGGCCGTGTCCAGAACGATCCGTCGCCGCTGCGACGTGCCTGTTGTCACCGGCATGGCGGTATCCTGCCGCCAGCGCCGTGTTTTCCTGATCCAACCGAGGTGGAGGTGCCGATGTACCAGGTGATCCTGTTGAAGAGTGAATCCGCGTTCGCGCGCGAACAGTGGCCGCAGGTCGACGACCTGGTCGACTACGAGGGCGTCAGCTACAGCCTGCGAGCCGGCCCGCGCCAGCCACTGCCGACCGACCACGAGTGGCACCCGGTGGCGGTATATGCGCCCGATGAGATCACCGAGGAAGAGTTCCAGGACTGGTACGCGCTGCAGCAGCCGACCGTGGAAGAGCTGCGCCTGAAGTACTGATACTGCTGCGCGTCCCCCATCCGTCCTTTACCGCCTCTGCCGTATAGTCGCGCGCAGGCGCGGTGGTCCGCGCGAACCGGTGTGGCTGCGTGTCTTCTTTCCTGCGATCGATCCGTGCACGAGGGCCCTGGTGGGCCCTGCTGCTGTGCACTGCCTTCCTGCTGTCCGCGCCGGTGCTGGCGCAGGAGGAGGACCCCACGCCCAAGCAACAGCTGGCGGACATCGATTCGCGGTTGAAGGATGTCGAGCGCAAACGTGGCGATGCGGAAGCCACCGAGACGCTGGCGATGCTGTCCGAGAATGCCTCGCAGGCACGGCGTGACGCCGAGGCACTGGAAAAGGCACTGCAGCCCCAGCTGGATCGCATCAACGAGCAGCTGGCGCAGCTGGGGACGCCTGCCGAGGGCACCACGGAGCCGCCGGAGCTGGCAGCGCAGCGACGGGCCATAACCAGGCAGCGCGACGGCCTGGCCGCGTCGGTAGCGCAGGCCAAGGCCAGTGCCGTGCGTGCACAGCAGCTGGCGGCGGACATCGAGCAGCAGCGCACCGCACAACGTACGGAAGAACTGGGCCAGAAGGTCGCCTCGCCGCTGTCGCCTGCGTTGTGGAGCAAGGTGGCCGAGCGCCTGCCGATCGATATCGCGCGCGTTGCGCCGTTGGCCGAGCAGGGGCGTGACGCGCTGGTGGCCGGCATCCGCACCCATGGCTGGGGCACGCCGTTGCTGGGCCTGCTGGCCGCGCTGGTGATGATGTTCCCGCTGCGGTTGTGGCTGCGCAGGCTGGGGCGGCAGTTCGCCGCGTCCGAGCGCGCGCCTGATGGACGACTGCGCCGGTCTGGCCTGGCAATGTGGCTGCTGCTGGTGGGCACGCTGCTGCCCGGTTATGCCGTGGTGGTACTGATGGCGGCGCTGGATGCGATCGATGCCATCGCGCCGCGCTTGCAGGTCGTGGCCGACGGCCTGGAGACCGCCACCTTCCGTGCGGCGTTCATTGCCGCGCTCAGCGCCTGCCTGCTGGTGCCCAAGCGCCCGTCATGGCGGCTGTTGAACCTGGACGACACCGCCGCGCTGAAGCTGCGCAAATATGCCTGGGGCGCGGCTGCGCTGGCCTGGCTGAGCACGGTGCTGGTGGCCCTCGACCAGGCTACGCGCACCAGCGACGTCACCACGGTGGCGTTGGACGGCCTGATTGCCCTGACCTACCTCGGCCTGATCATGGCCATGCTGGTGACCCTGGCGCGCCTGCATCGCCGGCAGACCGCCGAGGCCGAGGCCAAGCTGGAAGCACAGGCCGATGGCGTGGGGGCAACCACGCCCGTGCGCCGCAGCAGCTGGCTGGTGCTGGCCCGGGTAGCGGGCAATATCGCGGTGGTGGCGGCCATCGTTGCCACGTTGCTGGGCTACCTGAATTTCGCCAAGTTCGTGAACCAGCAGCTGATCGGCGGCAGCATCGTCGTGCTGGCCGCAACCCTGCTGTTCAAGTTCGTCGATGACCTGAGCACCTGGATGCTCAACGCCGACAGCAAGGTCGGCCAGACCATCCTGCTCAGCACCGGCCTGAGCGTATCGCGGCTGGAACAGGCGGGCGTGCTGCTGTCGGCGGCGTTGCGCACCATCGTCGTACTGATCGCGCTGCTGGCGCTGGTGGCACCGTTCGGCAACATCGGCGCGGTGGTGGAGCGCTTCTCCTCGCTGTTCACCTCTGGATTCGACATTGGCGGAACCAAGCTGGAGCCGGTGCGCATCGTGCTGGCGGTGCTGGTGCTGCTGGCTGGCCTGGCCGTTACCCAGCTGGTACAGCGCTGGCTGACCGACACCTACCTGCCCAAGACCGAGCTGGATCTGGGCGCGCGCAATTCGGTGAGTACCGTTGCCCGCTATGTGGGCATCATCATCGCGGTGATCTGGGCGCTGTCGGCGATGGGCCTGCAGCTGAGCAAGCTGGCATTGCTGGTCAGCGCGCTGTCGGTGGGTATCGGTTTCGGCCTGCAGGTGATCACCCAGAATTTTGTTTCCGGCCTGATCCTGCTGGCCGAGCGGCCGGTGAAGATCGGCGACTGGGTGAAGCTGGGCGACCAGGAGGGCGACATCCGCCGCATCAGCCTGCGATCGACCGAGATCCAGGTGGGCGACAAGTCGACGTTGATCGTGCCCAACTCCGAGCTGGTCACCAAGACCGTGCGCAACATGACGATGGGCAACAACCAGGGCCGCATCCAGATCCAGTTCGCGGTGCCGCCCAGCACGGATGTCGGCAATCTGCGGCAGGCGCTGCTGGATGCGTACACCGCGCACACCAACGTGCTGAAACAGCCGGCACCGACGGTCTACATCGACAGCATTGCCGGTGGCCAGATCACCATCAACAGCTTCGCTTACGTGGCCAGCCCGCGGCAGGTGTACGCCACCCGCAGCGACCTGTACTTCAGCCTGTTGCAGATCCTGGCCGAGCGGAACATTCCGCTGTCGACCCCGACGGATATCCACATCACCCGCGATCCGCAGGAGTAGGGGTTTATTTGCAGGGCTGCGCCCTGCACCCGCGGTAGTGCCGGCCGCTGGCCGGCAACTTCAACAGCAACAGCAAAAGCTGGCTTCCTGAGGGATGGCGGGGTGGGTCCGGTTGCGGGAGACGCCGTAAACCCGTCCATGGGGGCTTGGCCGCGGCATCCATGCCGCGGACACTCCCGCAACCGGACCCACCCCGCCTTCGACAGTTTTCCGCGATCTTTTGGAATTGCTTTTGGGGTCAGATCCGTTTTCCGGAGGAAAACGGATCTGACCCCATTTTGATTTTCGATAACTGACAGAGTGTGTCGACCAAGGTCGACACCCACCAACAGCACACGGAATCTGTCAAAGGTGGGGCGGTGTGGGTTGGCAGGACCGTTGGCGCCATGGATGGCGCCATCGAGCCCCCATGGACGGGTTTACGGCGTGTCCTGCCAACCCACACCGCCCCGCCATCCCACGGAATGCCAGCTGTTGCTGTTGCTTCTGAGGTTGCCGGCCAGCGGCCGGCACTACCACGGGTGCAGGGCGCAGCCCTGCAAATAGCCCTACCCCCGCGGTCGGCTGCGCGAGGGCACCAGTGCGAACGTATCCACCGCCAGCTTCTCGGCGTGGTTCAACCACGCGCGGATCTCCAGATCGTCCACTTCGTGATCCAACCCGAACGACACGTTGATCTTGCCGTTGGCATCGGGCTGTACCCACTGCTGGGCCAGTACCACCTTGCGCTGCGAGGACACCGCTTCGATCCAGAAACCGCGGTCCGGGCGCGTGCTCGCCACAAGTTGCAGCATGTACTGGCCGGCACGCGTACGGCGTCCCTTCTGGGTGATCATGTGTGCCTGGCGCACGCTCGGGCGCGGGCCCTGGAGCGTATCCAGCGGTGCATCCACCGCGATGCCACCGCGCAGGTCGTTGTCGCGGTACAGCTTGAAGCCGTTGTCGCGGTTGACGAGCAGGGCGCACCAGTCACCATCGGCCGAGCCGTCCTCGAACGCGGTGCAACGGTCGACGTAGGCCAGGGTGTTGTCCGGGTTGGCATCATCGAACTGGCGCGAGGTGTTTTCCAGGTACACCGACTTCAAGCCCCACTCCTTGTCGTATTCCAGCAGCACCGGCGGCTGCACGTGCTGCAGGCCAACGACCACCTGGTCATCGCCATCGATCTTCAGTTCGCGGGTCGGCTGGCCCAGCCACAGCGAACGGGCGAAGGCCAGGTACTGCGGGTAGTCGCGGCCATCATCGCGCCGCGCGGCCACGCTGGCACTGGGCGCGCGCTGCGGGTCGATCAGCGAGCGGCCAAAGCCCATCGTCTTCAGGTTCGGGTCCAGCAGGCTGAGCAGGGTCGCACCGGAATCCAGGGTGGTGCCAGCGTCGGCACTGAGCTGCTGCGGGGCAATGCCGTCGCCGAGGAACAGCAGCAGGTTCTCGCGCTCCTGCTTGGCCAGCACGTGGCTGAGGTCGTTGGGCATCGCCAGGTGGTCGGAGGCGATCACGATCAGCGTGTCCTTCCCATACGGGCTGGCCTGGATACGCTCGACCAGCTGTGAGATCAGGCGGTCGCTGCACTTGAGTGCATTGAGCAGGCCGATGTTGCCGTACCCGCTGCGGTAGCGCTCGCCCTTGCACGACACCGGCAGGTGGCCCGCCGGGTGGTGGGTGTCCATGGTCAGCGTGGTCAGCATGAACGGTGAACCGGCGCGCGAGAGCTGCTCGAAGCGCTGGTAGGCGGTGTCCAGCAGCACGTCGTCGTGCACGCCCCAGGCCGAGTAGTGGATGCGGCCGATCTTCTTCTGCTGCTTGAACCATGCCAGGTCATGCACTTCGTCAAAGCCATGGCTGGCCAGGAACTGGCCCTTGCCGGCGAACTGGCCGTTGGCGCCGCCCAGGTAATGGTTGGTGTAGCCCTGCTGCTTCAGGTAGTCGCCCAGGCACACCGCCTTGGGCAGGAAACTGCCCATGCGGTCCATGCTGTTCTCGTCGCCCTGCGAGGTGGTCAGCGGCACGCCACACATTGACGACACCAGGCCGGCGATGGTCCAACCGCTGCCTTCGGCCGAGGCCAGGCCACGTACGTCCAGCGACTCGGATGCCAGGCGGTTGAGGTTGGGCATCAGGCCGGGAAACACGGCCTCGTCCAGATAGGTGCGTTCCAGGCTCTCGCCGTAGATCCATACGATGTTGCGCGGGCGCTGCAACGGCTGCGTCGGCACCTGGTACTCGGGGGCGATGCGGGCGAAATCGACCGGGCGCAGCTGCTGGTAGAGGCGTTGGCCGTCACGGGCCAGCGGACTGATCAGGATCGTGGCCACCCACACGGTCGCGAAACCGGCGAACAGCGCACCACCGTGGCCGGGCCGGCGCCAGCGCTTCACCCGCGTGGCAAACAGCGGCAGCAGCGAGACCAGCGCCAGCACGATGAAGCCGGCGATGTAGCCCTTGAAGTCGGAGACACCAGCGCCTTCCATGTCGGCGCCGAGGTGATAAAGCGTGGCGGCGTTGAGCCCATCCCCGGACAGCTTGTCGATCAGCCACCACGCGCTGAGCATCAGCAGTAGCAGCGAGAATGCACCGGCCTTCCACCACACCCACTTGTCGGACGCGAGGAACAGCCAGCACAGCAGCAACAACGACAGCAGCAGTATCCAGAGCATAGGCAGCTTCGGCAGTGACGGGGTGGTGGTGATGGACGTCGTACCGACGCGTGTCCATCCGACCGGCGCTGCTGCAAGCACATCCACATGACAGGCCGATGACCCGATAGTGCATGCACGAACCTGACTGAAATGTTTGTTGGAATGACGCGCGCGCGATCACGCCGCGAAGGTAAAACGAGCGTGAAAGGCTTCGTTGGATTGCATTAAAAACCGCATGAATACGCGGCTTTTTCGCCAATGCATCAGCGGTGCCCGCGTTCCTCGCGTGCCCGCGCGCGGCGATCGAACAGCAATGCACTGGTGACGATGCCCAGTCCCAGCACCACGCCGATCAGCAGCAGTATCAGTGCGATCAGGGGATAGCCGAACAGGTGCCAGCCGGTGTCGATCTTCATCATCATTGCCGCAGCCATGATCAACGCGGCGCTGATGATGCCGGCCGCCACGCGGTTGGCGATCTTCTGCAGGTTCTCCATCAACCGCGATTCTTCCAGCCCGGTCACCTTCATCTGCAGGCGGTTCTCGGCCAGCAGCGCCATGATGTCCGACAGCTTGCGCGGCCCATCGCGCAGCAGCTGCTGCAGCTCCATCGCCTCGCTGGCGATGTTGGCCGCCGACAGGGATTTCTTCAGGCGCGCGCGCATCACGTGCTGCAGCTGGCGCTCGACGATGCGGCGCGTGTCCAGCTCCGGTGCCAGCAGCCGGCACACGGTTTCCAGGTTG
The DNA here is from genome assembly GCF_059369975.1 of Stenotrophomonas sp. YJH_SMC_32. Lineage (NCBI taxonomy): Bacteria > Pseudomonadati > Pseudomonadota > Gammaproteobacteria > Lysobacterales > Lysobacteraceae > Stenotrophomonas > Stenotrophomonas sp. YJH_SMC_32. The sequence continues at coordinate 237,116 of NZ_JCAFTE010000001.1, forward strand.
AGCAGGGCCTTGCCCAGCAGGCTCAGTTCCGGCGGCGTGCGCAGGCCGCAGGCGGTGGCGATGCGCACCATGTCCAGCACCACGCGGCCTTCGGAGAAGCTGCCACTGGCGGCGTAGCGCGCGATCAGCTGGCCGGTCTCGCGCAGGTAGCGCTCTTCGTCGAAGGCCTCCAGCCGCGTGCTGATGCTGATCAGATCGTCGGCCACTTCTTCGCCGCGGCCATCGACGGCGGCGAACAGGATCTTCAGCAGCCGCTCGCGCAGGCGCGGCGGCATGTGCGCGACCATGCCCAGGTCGAAGATCGCCAGCCGGCCATCGGGCATCACCCGCAGGTTGCCCGGGTGCGGGTCGGCATGGATCTCGCCATGCACGAAGATCTGGTCCAGGTAGCCGCGGATCAGCGCCGCTGCCAGCGGATCCATGTCCTGCTCGGTGCGGCGCACGCCAGAGATCGCATCCACGCGCACGCCGGTGGCGAGCTCCATGGTCAGCACGCGCTGGCTGCTGTAGTCCCAGATCGGCTGCGGTACCCACAGGCGGCGGAAGGGCCGCAGATGCCGTCCGAAGCGTGCCAGGTTCTCGGCCTCGGCGTGGTAGTCCAGCTCCTGCATCAGGGTCTTTGCGAACTCGTTGAGCCAGTCGCGCAGGCGCACGCGGCGGCCCACCTGGGTCAGGTGATCGGCGGCCAGCGCAAAGCTGCGCAGCGCCTCCAGATCCGAGCGCAGCTGCGCGGCCACCTCGGGCTTCTGCACTTTCACCGCCACCTGGCGGCCATCGTGCAGTACCGCGCGATGTACCTGCGCGATCGACGCACAACCCAACGGCTCGGGATCGAACGAGGCAAACAGCTTGCTAACCCCCACGCCCAGCTCCTGCTCGATGATGGCGTGGATGCGCTCGACCGGGATCGGCGCCACCTTCTCTTGCATGCGCTCCAGGGCGGTGGCGAACTCCACCGGCACCATGTCCGGGCGGGTGGACAGCATCTGGCCCAGCTTGACGAAGGTCGGCCCCAGGGCCTCCAGGTCACTGACGAACTGTTCCGGGTTGCCATCGGCGGGCACGTCGGCCTGGTTGCTGGCGGCGTCCAGGTTCATGCCGGAGAACACGCCCGAATGGCGGTAGCGCATCAGCAGGCGCAGGATCTGGCTGCGCCGGTTCATGCCTTTGACCAGCGGGGGATTGCCATTGGCGGTGGGCGGATTGCTCAAGCGGAACTCCCATGCGGCAAGGACGGTAGTGCCGGCCGCTGGCCGGCAATGTCCGGATTCGGCAGTGTCGCCGGGGGAAGGTGGGCATGCGGTGAACCCCGCAGCTATCGCAGAGACCGGCGGATCGGTCAGAATCGGCGCATTCCCTCTCTTGGACGCCCCATGGCCGGTGCCAGCCTGTTCGCCCTGCTCGACGATATCGCCTCCCTGCTCGACGATGTCTCGGTGCTGACCAAGGTCGCCGCGAAGAAGACCGCCGGTGTGCTGGGCGACGACCTGGCGCTGAACGCGCAGCAGGTGACCGGGGTCAACGCCAACCGCGAGCTGCCAGTGGTGTGGGCGGTGGCCAAGGGCTCGCTGGTCAACAAGGTGATCCTGGTGCCGGCGGCCCTGGCGATCAGTGCGTTGGAAGCCTGGCTGCGCAGCCGCGGCTGGAACGTGCCGCTGATCGTGCCGCTGATGATGATCGGCGGTGCCTTCCTGTGCTTCGAAGGCGTGGAGAAGCTGGCGCACCGCTTCCTGCATTCCTCCGACGACGATGCCGAGCGCCAGGCCGAACGCCGCAAGGCGCTGGCTGACGCGCAGGTGGACATGGTCGCGTGGGAGAAGGACAAGGTGAAGGGCGCCATCCGCACCGACTTCATCCTTTCGGCCGAGATCATCGTGCTCACCCTGGGCGTGGTCGCCACTGCGTCGTTCACCAACCAGATCCTCACGCTGAGCGTGGTCGCGCTGGCGATGACCGTGTTCGTCTACGGACTGGTGGCGGGCATCGTCAAGCTCGATGACGTTGGGCTGTACCTTTCGCGCAAGGGCGGTGCCATTGCCGCCTTCGGTCGCGGGCTGGTGGCGTCGGCGCCGTGGCTGATGAAGTTCCTGTCGGTGGCCGGCACCATCGCCATGTTCCTGGTCGGCGGCGGCATCCTGGTGCACAACGTGCCGGCCCTGCACCACGCGGTGCAGGCGCTGGGCGGCGAAGGGCAGTGGGGCTGGCTGGTGAGCGCGGTGGGCAACATGGTGGTCGGCATCATCGCCGGCGCCATCGTGCTGGCGGCGGTGACCGGGTTGCAGAAGCTGCGCGGTAAATAAGCCCGTAGACCCTCGGGGTCAGATCCCTTTTCCCGTTGGAAAAGGGATCTGACCCCATTCCACGATCACCCCGCCTGCACCCGGTTCTTGCCCTGCCGCTTGGCCGCATACAGCGCGTCATCGGCGCGCCGCAGCAGGGTCTCGGTATCGTCGCCGGGCTGCCATTGCGCCAGCCCGGCGCTGAAATGTACCGGCACGCGTCGGTCCTGCACGGTCAGCACGCGGTGCGCCAGTGAACGTTGCAGGCGCTGCACGGTGGCCATGCTGTCGGCGCCCTGGGTTTCCGGCAGCACCAGCACGAACTCGTCGCCGCCCAGCCGTGCGATACCGTCGGTGGCGCGCAGCAGCAGCTTGCACACGGCCACCAGGTGCTGCAGCAGCGCATCGCCACCGGCATGCCCATGCGCGTCATTGGTCTGGTGGAAATCATCCAGGTCGATCACGGCCACGCCCAGGGGTGAGTTGTTGCGTGCGGCGCGGGCCAGCTCGCGCTCCAGCAGTTCGTCCAGGCCACGGCGGTTCAGCGCCTGGGTCAGTGGATCGATGCGTGCCAGGTCACCAGCGGCGCGCAGTTCCTGCTCCAGCTCGGCAATGCGCTGCTCTGCGCGCTCCACTTCCTGCCGCGCATTGGCCAGATGATCGCGGGCCTGCGCGGCCTGCTGCTGCACCTTGCCGGTGTCGCGCATCACCTCCTGCAGCAGCTGGTTGAGGTCGGCGATGCTGCGCGCCTCACGCAGCTGCAGCGCGTAGCTGCCGATGCGGTCGTGGTACTCACCGGTGCTGGTGGCCATGCCATCCATGCGCTCGATGAACTCGCCCATCAACCCGCGCATCGCCGCCTTCGAATCGTCGATGCCCTGGCGCAGCAGTCCCTGCTTGTAGATCACTTCGCGCAGTTCGGCCCGGGTGCGCTCAACCGCTTCCGCTTCCAACGGACCGTCCAGCAACTGGCGTACCGCCGCGATCTGGCCCTGCAGCCAGCTGCGGTCATCCAGCAGCTCGCTGACGTTCTCCAGCAGCAGCGCGAACAGCTCCAGCAGCAGCGCCTGCTGCTCCTGCCAGCTTTCGGCACGCACGCCGACCTGGTGGCCAAGTTCGCGCACGCCCTGTTCGATGGGTTCCAGGGCTGTGCCCGGCTGCCATTGGCGCAGGCGCAGGGCCAGCGCCTGCGCTTGCTCGCGCAGGTCCGGGTCATGCTGCAGCAGGGCCACCACCGCACCGCCCAGCAGCAGCCGCAGCTGCTCGGACAGGCGCAGGCTTTCCGGCTGCCCGTCCGGCGAATGCTGCTCGATGGTGCGGATGTACTTGTCGATCAGCTGCCGCATCGCGCGCCCATAGCGCGGCCAATCGGCGCTGGCCTGTGCGGACTGCAGGCGGTCGCCCATGTCGCCCAGTTCGCCGGGCAGGGTGGCCATGCCGTTGGCGAACGCCGCCAGCAGCGGTTCCGGCGCATCGGCGCCTGCGAACAGCTGCTGCAGCGCCACGCCACCGCCGCCCTGCAGCACTACGCGGTCACCCCGCCCATCGTCCACCACCGCGCGCACGCGTGCCGGCGGCCCAAGGGCGGTACCGGGGGCAGGGCGGTGGTCGGGCTGGTCCGTCATGGAGCGAATCCTGGGGCTGGCAGGGACTGGTTCCAGCATATCGGCGCGGCCGCCGAGGGCTTGAACGGCTAGGATGGGCGACAGGATGCCGCAGTGGAGGTGGTGATGCGCGTGATGTTGCTGGGGGCGACCGGCCTGGTCGGCGGGCTGACCCTGCGCAGGCTGCTGGACGACCCGCGCTGCAGCGCCGTGGTTGCCCCGACCCGCCGCCCGCTGGCGTTGACTCACGGGAAGCTGGAGAACCCGGTGCTGGCATTCGACGCGTTGCCCACTTCGCCAGAATGGGCGCGCGTTGACGCGGTCATCTGCGCGCTGGGCAGCACCATCGCCCAGGCCGGCAGCCGCGAGGCCTTTCATCGCATCGACCATGACTACCCGCTGGCGTTCGCCCGCCTGGCACAGGCACAGGGTGCGCAGGCCTACGTGCTGAATTCCGCCGCCGGCGCCAACCCGCAGTCGTCGATCTTCTACAGCCGGGTGAAGGGCGAGCTGGAGCGTGACCTGCGCGCGCTGGGATTCAACTCGTTGACCCTGGTCCGCCCAGGGCTGATCGGGGGCGAGCGCAACGAGGTGCGTCGCGGCGAACGCCTGGCACTGACGGTGCTGGGTGCTTTGGGGCCGGTGTTGCCGCGTGCGTGGCGGATCAATCCGGCCACAGAGATTGCCAGGGCGCTGGTCGAGGCTGCGTTGGCCCCGCAGCCGGGCGAGCACGTGGTGGCGTCGAGCACGCTGGTCGGCTGATGTCGCGAGCGCTGCGCCTGACCCAGCTGCTGCAGCTGCTGCGCCGTCATCGACGGCCGGTGGCCGGGCAGGCGCTGGCCGAAGCGCTGGGCATCAGCCTGCGCACGCTGTACCGCGATATCGAAACGCTGCGCGAGCAGGGCGCCGACCTGCGTGGTGAGGCCGGCGTCGGCTACCAGCTGGCGCCGAGCGATACCCTACCGCCGATGACCCTGCCGCCCGCCGAGATCGATGCACTGGTGCTTGGCCTGCGCTGGGTTGCGGCCCGCACCGAGCCGGCGCTGGCTGAGGCCGCGCGTGATGCTTTGGCGCGTATCGCGCATGTGCTGCCCGCAGCACGCCGGGAAGCCTTGCGTGATAGCGGCCTGCGCGTTGGCCCTTCGCGCGCTGCGGCCAAGGTACCTGCTGCACGCCTGCAGGCTGTGCGCGAAGCGGTGAGCGCGCAACAACGCCTGCAGTTCGGCTACCAGGATGCGCAGGGCCAACGTACCGAGCGCATTGTCTGGCCGTTCGCGCTGGGCTACTTCGATGAAGTGCCGATGCTGGCGGCGTGGTGCGAAGGCCGCGAGGACTTCCGCCATTTCCGCCTGGACCGCATCCGCCAGGTGCGCGTGCTGGAGGATCGCTACCTCGTGCCGCGCGCCACGCTGCTGCGGCGCTGGCAGAAGGCGCAGGGCATCGCGCCGGACTGGTTGGACCGCTCGTAACCACATCGAGGAATGGCGCTGTGCGTCAACGCGGTGGGCTTACACAGCTGGTGGGCTATGTGCCGGGGGAGGCCGGGGGGGTACAGGTAATCGTCGACTCTATGGCCTGGGTTACGAGGCCCGACGCATCTTCCAAGAATGTCCTGACTCTCGAAACTTGAGGTTCACCAGGTTTACTTGGTGTACAACCCCAAGTGAAGGTGATGGGGGATGGGATGTTCCTGTCGACTTTGGCGCGGCCACCGCTGCAGATCCATCCGGCAGGACAAGTCAAGATCTCGAGGTTGATACATACCGGAAACCTCGGATACCCACTGAAGTTCATCGTGGCAGTAACACTGGCGCCTGTTCCAGACACGTTCGGAACGCTGTCCAGCTGAAATGGCTTCGTCAAGGTAGCCACGCCCAGGGTGGACATCCTCTCTATGGGCATGAAGAAAAGGTCATTCGCCCAAGGAGAGCCGTCGTTTCCCCTGCCATGAACAAGGCCGTAGGCCGAGTTGCCGGCATAGACGGGGCCACCACTATCGCCGCCTTTGTTCATCACGGTTCCATCAAGGCTGACGACTTGGACGTAGGTGCCGGCTTCCCCATTCCAGTTGGCTGCGAACTCTGCGTCTTTGATGGATCCGCATGTGCGACCGGTCGTTACGCCGAACTTGCAGACCGTTGTGCCTGGTGTCATGTCGGCAAGTGATGCCTCATCGGTTATCGTCAGTTTTTCCCCATCGACAATGATTTCGTTCGACTGGGAGAAGATGACGCCGCCACGCTGCTGTGCACCCCACTGAACGTCGTAAGATCCTTTGTTGCGTTCACTCTTGAACAGAATGCGAGCGGTTGGATTGCGCTGATAATTGTCATTGTCACAGTGACCGGCAGTGGCCAAGCCTAGTTCGCGAGTTGCAGTTTCGACCACGTTGAAGCCGGCTGTGCAGAGCTGCTGCTGGTAGCCTCCAGTCGCCGCCCGCCCGCTACGGTGTTTGTTGGCTCTATGAAACCTGTGGTCTCTTTTATGTGGATGAAGTCGGCGACAGAGAGAAGTTTGGAAAGTCTGGCGCGTACGGCATCGGGATCACGTACATATACCTCTACGATAGAGATCTTCGTGTTTACCGTGGCTGCAAACTCAATGCCGGCCTTGACGAGCTGATCGGACACCTCCTCTTGGGTGGCGCGGAGAAGCTCGAGAGAACGTGGCGCGGTTTCTGCGACGTAGAGGCGGTCCTTGGTGTAAGCAGAAAGTTGGCGTGAGGCATCGCCGGTGAACCTCACCACGATCCTGAATTCAGGGGAGTGCTCGATGTAAAGGCCGGCGAACGTCTCCGGCTTCTCCCTCTGAAGCCGTGCGCTGAGTTTACCTGCGGCCCGTTCCGCATCCATTCGTTGCGCGGCTTCGAACGTGCCTATGTGCATGGTTTCCGCGTAGTGCTGTATTGCTACATCCTTGGGGGCGTCGTCCGCAAGGGCGGGAGAGGCGGTGAGGATGGCTGCCAACAACGGGAGATAACTGCGTATTGTGGTCATGAACTTTCCTTTTCATGTGTATTACGTGAAGTGGCGTTCCATCTGCATTTGACTCTAAATAACTTCTGTCTGTTGCAACTGGTAACTGCGTCTCCCTTTGATTGGTCCGAGCGAAGGTTCATCGCCGACGACAGCTCCCATCATGACTTGGCTTTGCGATATATCGCGAGATCACAGCGGGTCGCCTGTTTTTGCATCCGATGGCGGAAGTGCCCGAAATACGCGAGATGTTCGAACGACGATCGGCTCTACCCGATCGATTTCATCCGCTTGATCTACTGACAGAGTATGTCAGCAGGCGTGTTCCACCATGAACGCTCCCAACAACGGAGGTTCCCCATGTTCATACCCAGCACCCTGCTGCAGTACGTGCGCGACGTCGCCACCAGCGCCACGTTCTACAGCGGCATTCTCGGCAAACCACCGGTCGAGCAGTCGCCCGGCTTTGCCCTGTTCCTGCTCGGCGATGGCGCCGCACTCGGCCTGTGGCAGCGCGATGACGTGCAGCCGCCGGTGTCCGCGCAGGCCGGCGCCGCGGAACTGGCGATGGTGGTGGCCAACCCGGAGGCTGTGCAGCAGATGCACGATGCGTGGCGCGCACTCGGCGTGCAGATCCTGCAGGCGCCGGTGACGCTGGAGTTCGGCCACACCTTCGTCGGTGCCGATCCGGATGGGCACCGCCTGCGCGTGTACAGCCGCGCCGAGGGCTTGGTCGCGCGCGATTGATTCAGGGAGGGAGCCGGTATGTTCCGGCTCCTGGACCTAGCCATGCTTCTGTGCGGCTTCGATGACGATTGAAAATGTCTCGTCGTCTTCCGAATTCCATGCAATGGCCAGCTGGGCCAGTTCTCCGACCACATCGCGCTCGGGGTTGCACCGCCTGAGCTCCTTGATGAACTGCCGGACCTGACGTGGCGTCAATTCACAACCTGGATAATTGAAGAGATTGAGCGCGGCATCTGAAGAGACGTCCAAGAGGTCAGGCGCGAGGATGGAGTAGGCTTTGATGTAGCGGGAGAACGGAATATCCGACAGGAAGTTCTCAGCTGAGCTCATGATCGACGCATCATGTGGCGGGTTCCGAAGGAACTCCCTCATGACCGCCAGGATGACTTCTACTGACGCTGGTTTCGTCAGAGTCCTGTAGAAGTGGTCGGCGTATGCACAGCAAGCTTCGTGAGTGACCGCAGCATCCGATAGCGTTGCCAGCGTTGAGATCCAGACGTCAGCATCCAGCGGCGTAGCCGGTTTGGCATGTCCTTGTTGATCAGCATTGGGGATGACCGCGCGGACGATTGGCTCGCCGTTGCGCCATGACCGCAGGCGGGCGTCGATAATTGCGTACACCTGCTCCTGTTTGTCCCACATGGCGTCCGGAGAAGGCATGGCGTCTTCGGGGAACAACGAGAAGAAGTCCGAAAAGTAGGGAGCGGCCATGCAGAAGTAGCGAACGGTGAACTCCAGCAATTCCGGGTCGAACGCAGCGCCGGGGATTTCGTCCTGGAAGGCGCCTTCGATGCATGCCAAGGCATCTGCTGGCGAGGGGGCGGCTGCCACCGTAGAGCCGACCGATGCGTCAAGGAAAGCGTGATTTCGGGCGAGCCAGCGCAGGAAGATGATGCCAAGGACCCAGTTCGTGTCTGACGGATCCTCATCCCTCGTCAACCGTAGGAAGAATGGAGAGGCGCGGAAAAATCATTGCCCGCCTTCATGAATTCTTCGAGTGTGGGTGGTGTCTCAATCACGGAAGTTCGACGTCTGCAGAGAGGTTCAATGCTATTGAGCTGCTCTTGGGAATCCATGCAACTATTCTCAAAATGCTCCGTTGGGCTTTCAACCGACGGTCGGATAGCCCAGTAGATCCCCGCCATGCGTGGATGGAGCGCGACGGAGCGGGCACAAAAAAACGCCGGGCTGTGCCCGGCGTTTTTCCAGTTCATGTGCCAACCAACGGTTGGCACCTACCGGTCAGGTGGCCGATCAGCTGGCCAGCGCCAGGTCGTCCATCATCGCGCGCAGGAAGCGGGCGGCTTCACCACCCGTAGCCGCGCGGTGGTCGAAGGTGACCGACAGCGGGATTACCTTGTGCGCTTCCACGCCGCCCATCACCGGGGTCATCTGGTGGCGGGCACGGCCGGCACCGACGATGGCCACGCACGGCGGCACCACGACCGGGGTCGCGTAGCGGCCGGCGAACATGCCGAAGTTGGACAGCGAGATGGTGTAGCCGCTCAGTTCCGAGGCGGCGATCGAACGCGATTCCACCTGCTCGCGCAGGCGATTGACGCCTTCGCGGATGCCGCGTGCATCGAGCATGTCGGCATTGCGCAGGGCCGGCACGAACAGGCCGTCGTCGGTGTCCACGGCGATGCCGATGTCCACCTGGGCGTGCAGGGTGCGGGTCAGCGCTTCACCGTCGAACCAGGCGTTCATGGCCGGCACCTTCTGTGCGGCAACGACGATGGCGCGAACCAGGCGGGCGGTGACGTCGTTGCCCGGCAGCCAGGCGTGGATGTCGGCGTCGTCGTTCAGCGTGGTCGGCACGACCTTGCTGTGCGCGTCGGCCATGACGCGGGCCATGTTGCGGCGCACGCCCTTCAGCGGTTCCGGCTGGCCCTTGGCGACCACGCCCGGCGGCTGGGTGCGCATCGGCTTGCCGGCGGCGGACAGCGGAGTGCGGGCTTCGCTCTGCACCGGGGCAGGTACCTGCCCCGGGGCCGGCGCGGCATACGCGGCGGCAACCGGTGCCGGGGCGGCGCCGAGTTTGGCGGTGCCGTTGGCGGCGGCCTGCTTGACGTCGGCCATGGTCACCGCGCCATCGGTGCCGGTAGCGGCCACGCGGCTCAGGTCCACGCCCAGCTTGCGCGCCATCGCACGCACGGCCGGCACGGCCTTGACGCCACCGACGGCCAGCGCCTGCTCGGCGTGCACGGCATTGGAGCTCTGCATCGCGCCGACCACGGTACCGGCGTCATCGCGCTCGGCTGCGGCGGGCTTGGCGTCCTCGGCGGCAACCGGAGCGGCCGCAGCCGGCAGCGGCGGCGGGGTCGGTGCGGCAGCCGGCGCCGCCGGTGCGGCAGCCGGCGCCGCCGGTGCGGCGTGACCATGGCTGTGGCCGGTGTCCTGGCCATCGGCGCGCTGCGGCAGGTTCGGGTCCAGTTCGAAGCTGGCCAGCACCGAACCGGTCGGGATGATGTCGCCGGCAGCGCCGGACAGCTTCAGCACCTTGCCGGAGAACGGCGAGGGCACTTCCACCACGGCCTTGGCGGTCTCCATCGACACCAGCGGCTCGTCCAGCTTGATCACATCGCCTTCCTTGACGAACCACTCGACGATGGTCGCGTCCGGCAGGCCTTCGCCCAGGTCGGGCAGGTTGAAGTTCTTGGTCTGGCTCATTTGCAGTTCTCTTCCAGCAGTTCCAGTTCGCGGGCCGGCAGCCAACCCGTCGCGCCATTGGCGCGCTCGGACCACCACCACCCGCCGTGTTCGTGATGAAGCTTCACCATCTCGCCGCTTTCCACATCCAGCTCGCGGGCGTCGTAGTCGCACAGGGCTTCGGCGCGACCCTCGTCCAGCAGCTGCAACCAGGCGATGGGCGCCCATCCAGCGCGCCCATCGTTGGTGCGTACCCAGGCAAACGCCGGCCATTCCTCGTCACGTACACCTACTTCGACGATCTGGCCGGTGTGGAACCGAAGCGGGTTGGGATACTGGCTGCGGTAAGCCCCCAGAAGGCGGGCCCGCATGTCAGCCGGCCGCCACCGCGCGCTTGGCCGCCGCCACGATCCGCTCAACGCTCGGCAGGTACTTCATTTCCAGGCGGAACAGCGGAATGTGGGTGTCGTAGCCAGTGACGCGCTCGACCGGGGCCAGCAGGTCGTAGATCGATTCCTCGGCCAGGCGCGCGGCGATCTCGGCGCCGAAGCCCGCGGTCTTCGGGGCCTCCTGCACGATCACGCAGCGGCCGGTCTTGGCCACCGATTCGGCGATGGTGGCGAAGTCCAGCGGGCGCAGCGTGGCCACGTCGATGACTTCGGCACTGATGCCTTCCCCGGCCAGCTTGTCGGCCGCTTCCAGGGCTTCCTTCACCTGCGCGCCCCAGGTCACCAGGGTCACGTCGGTGCCGTCGCGCAGCACGAAGCAGACGTCCAGCGGCAAGGCTTCGCCGTCGTTGACGACCACTTCCTTGTACTGGCGGTAGATGCGCTTGGGCTCCATGTAGATCACCGGATCCGGCTCGCGGATCGCGGCCAGCAGGAGGCCGTAGGCACGCTGCGGCGACGACGGCAGCACCACGCGCAGGCCCGGCACGTTGGTGAAGATCGCCTCGTTGGCTTCGCTGTGGTGTTCCGGCGCGCGGATGCCACCGCCCCACGGCACGCGCAGCACCATCGGGCAGTGCAGGCGGCCACGCGTGCGGTAACGCAGGCGTGCGGCGTGGCAGACGATGTGGTCGACCATCGGGTACATGAAGCCATCGAACTGGGCTTCGGCCACCGGCTTCATGCCTTGTGCGGCCAGGCCGATGGTCAGGCCGGCGATGGTGGTTTCGTCCAGCGGGGTGTCGAGGATGCGGTCCGAGCCGAAGCGCTGCTGCAGGCCGGCAGTGGCGCGGAACACGCCGCCGTTGACGCCCACGTCCTCGCCCAGCACCAGCACCGACGGATCGTGTTCCAGCTCCCAGGCCAGCGCCTGGGTGATGGCTTCGATGAGGGTGATCGGGGTGGTGGTCATGCTGTCATCTCCGCGCGCGACTGCAGCGCTGTCGGCGGCGTTGGTGTGCGCGCCGGGCGCGCCGTTCTTGATCTCATCCATGGCGCTTCTCCAGGGCGATCGCCTGGGCACGCTGGGCCAGCAGGTCCGGCGGCGGATCGGCATACAGGAAGTCGAACATCGCCTCGACCGGCTGCACCGGCGTGTTGAGGTACAGGTTCACTTCCTCGTCCACGCGCGCGCCGCACTCGGCGGTCCAGGCGGCTTCTTCTTCCTCGCTCCACACCCCGGCGTTGATCAGGTACTTGCGCAGGCGCAGCATCGGCTCGCGCTGCCAGGCATCCTTCACTTCGGCATCGTCGCGGTAGCGGCGCGCGTCATCAGCGGTGGTGTGGTCGGACAGGCGGTAGGTCATCAGTTCCAGCACGGTGCCACCGTCGCCGGCCAGCGCACGTTCGCGCGCCTGTTCCATTGCCGCCAGCACCGCGATCAGGTCGTTGCCGTCCACCTGCAGGCAGTGCAGGCCGCCCGCCAGGCCCTTCTGCGCCAGCGTTTCGGCACCGGTCTGGGCCGAACGCGGCACCGAGATGGCCCAGCCGTTGTTGACGATGCACAGGATCAGCGGCAGCTTGTAGGCGCCGGCCGAGTTCAGTGCCGCGTAGAAGTCGGTCTTGGAGCTGCCACCGTCGCCGCACACGGCCACGGCGATCTGCGGTTCCTTGTTGAGCTTGAACTTCAGCGCGGCACCTGCCGCATGCAGGCACTGGGTGGAAATCGGCACGCAGAACGGGAAGTCCTTGGCCGCGTTGCCGCCGTAATCGTTGCCGCGTTCGTCGCCGCCCCAGTACATCAGCACGTCGTGCGGGCGCACGCCACGCATGAACATCGCGCCATACTCGCGGTACGAAGGCGCGAACACGTCTTCCTTCTGCATCGCCGCGCCGATACCCACGTGCGCGGCTTCATGGCCCAGGCAGGCGGCGTAGGTGCCGAGCTTGCCGGTGCGCTGCAGCGCGATGGATTTGCTGTCGAACGTGCGTACGAACAGCATCTGCTTGAACAGCGGTACCAGGACCTTGGGGTCGCGCAGCGACACGGGCAGGTCGTCACGGACGAGCGTGCCGTCCGTGTTCAGGTACTGCAGGTATTCGATCTTGAATTCAGCGGCAACCGTCATTGCGTACTGCACCTTCGACAGAGAAGTTACAAATGATATGAATCGCCATGTTAAGGAACGCGTACGGAATAGCCTTCCTGCGCCGCAACACGGAGATTCCCCGTTTTACCCCTGCCGGCGGGTGGGGGGCCAATAACAACAACGTATTCAGTCGTTGCTGCAAAGCATCAGAATACGCCTCTGGCTGACTGCCGGTACAACGGCGCGGACGGTTCCACGCGCAGGCCGGTGGTCGGCCGATGCTCCACGGCCAGCCGCACGCCCCGGTATGGACCGGGCGGCTGCCAGCGCGGCGGCAACGCGCTACCCTTGCCGCCCCCGATCTGGTCCCGCCCATGTCCGTCGACAACAACCAACGCGATCTCGAAGCCGGCATCCACACCGACCTGCAGGGACGCCTGACCTACGGCGGCTACCTGCGGCTGGACCAGCTGCTCAGCGCGCAGCAGCCGCTGTCCAGCCCGCCGCACCATGACGAGATGCTCTTCATCATCCAGCACCAGACCTCGGAGCTGTGGCTGAAGCTGCTGGGCCATGAGCTGCGTGCCGCAATCGGCTTCCTGCAGCGCGATGAAGTCTGGCAGTGCCGCAAGGTGCTGGCGCGCAGCAAGCAGGTGCTGCGCCAGCTGACCGAGCAATGGTCGGTGCTGGAAACGCTGACCCCGTCCGAGTACATGGGCTTCCGCGACGTGCTGGGCCCGTCGTCGGGCTTCCAGTCGCTGCAGTACCGCTACATCGAGTTCCTGCTGGGCAACAAGAACGCGCAGATGCTGCAGGTGTTCGAGCATGACCCGGCCGGGCAGGCGCAGCTGCGCACCGTGCTGGAGGCGCCCAGCCTGTACGAGGAATTCCTGAAGTACCTGGCCCGCTTCGGCCATGCCGTGCCGGCGGTCTACGAGGCCCACGACTGGACCCAGCCACACGTGGCCGACGACGCATTGCAGCCGGTCTTCGAGCGCATCTACCAGGACACCGACCGCTACTGGCGCGAGTATGCGCTGTGCGAGGACCTGGTGGACCTGGAGACGGCTTTCCAGCTGTGGCGATTCCGACACATGCGCACCGTGATGCGGGTGATCGGCTTCAAGCGTGGCACCGGCGGTTCGTCCGGCGTGGGCTTCCTGGCCAAGGCGCTGGAACTGACCTTCTTCCCCGAGCTGTTCCAGGTGCGCACCAGCCTGCAGGCCGCGCCCCCGGCAGCGCTGGGCTGATCCCCATTCAGCTTGGTTCCCGGCCCGCGGCTGGATCGTTTCAGATGCAAGTTCAGGGAGCAGGCTGCCACCTGCCTCAAACGGCGTGTATTTGACGTGAACGCCAGAAGTCGGTGATCCTCGCGCGTTGCTCCAACTGCACAGCGGACGTGCTCGTCATCCACCGAACCAGGAAATCCGCATGAGCGTAAACGCCACTGCGAACACCCCAGAGCCGGCACTGCCGGACTTCAAGACCACGCTGGGCCACCCGCGCCCGTTGTGGATGCTGTTCATGACCGAGTTCTGGGAACGCTTTGCGTTCTACGGCATCCGCTGGGCGTTGGTGCTCTACATCGTTGCCCAGTTCTACAACGGCAGCGCTGCCGGTGAAGGCGACGCCAGCCGCATCTATGGCGCCTACCTGGCCCTGGTGTACGCCGCGGCCATCTTCGGCGGCTACGTGGCCGACCGGGTACTGGGCTACCAGCGCTCGATCCTGACCGGCGCGATCATCATGGCCGCCGGCCTGTTCATGATCTCGCTTCCGCAGGAGCACATCTTCAAGCTCGGCCTGGCCACGATCATCGTCGGCAACGGTCTGTTCAAGCCCAACATCTCGACCATGGTCGGCAAGCTGTACGGCCTGAAGGACGAGCGCCGCGATTCGGGCTTCACCATCTTCTACATGGGCATCAACATCGGCGCGATGATCGCCCCGGTGCTGACCGAGTACCTGGCCCGCAAGGTGTTCGGTACCGATGCGATGCCGTCCTACAAGGTCGTGTTCATCGCCTCGGGCGTGGGCATGCTGATCTCGCTGGTGTGGTTCTACATCGGTCGTGCCGGCCTGAAGGGCATCGGCGCACCGCCGGCCGGCGCGGAAGGTTTCGGCCGCATCATCATGGTGCTGGCCGGTGCCGTGGTCGCTATCCCGGTCGCGTACTTCCTGCTGGCCACCGGCGCCACCGCGCTGGCCTGGATCCTGGGCGCGATGTTCACCGCGCTGGCCATCCTGCTGCTGGTCGAGGGCATCCGCGAAGGCAAGGTGCAGCGCGACCGCGTGATCGCCATGCTGATCATCTTCGCCTTCAACGTGATGTTCTGGATGTTCTTCGAGCAGGCCGGCAGCTCG
This sequence comes from Stenotrophomonas sp. YJH_SMC_32, assembly GCF_059369975.1. Taxonomy (NCBI): domain Bacteria; kingdom Pseudomonadati; phylum Pseudomonadota; class Gammaproteobacteria; order Lysobacterales; family Lysobacteraceae; genus Stenotrophomonas; species Stenotrophomonas sp. YJH_SMC_32. Next base: position 252,210 of record NZ_JCAFTE010000001.1, read on the forward strand.
TTCACCTTCCTGGCCGAGAACATCGTCAACCGCCAGTTCGGCAGCTGGACCTTCCCGACCGCGTGGTTCCAGTCGGTCAACTCGGTGGCGATCATCACCCTGGCCCCGGTCATCGCCTGGATCTGGGTGGCGATGGGCCGCGCCAATCCGTCCATCCCGCGCAAGTTCGGCCTGGGCCTGCTGTTCAACGGCGCCGCCTTCGCGCTGCTGATGTTCGCCCTGTCGCAGATGGTGGTGGACGGCAAGATCCCGTTCTGGACCCTGTTCATGGTCTACGTCATCCAGTCGGTGGGTGAGCTGTGCCTGTCGCCTATCGGCCTGTCGATGGTGACCAAGCTGGCCCCGGTGCGCTTGGTCGGCTTCGGCATGGGCGGCTGGTTCCTGTCCACCGGCATCGGCAACAACCTGTCGGGCATCTTCGCTGGTGTGGTCAGTGGTGAAGGCGGCATGACGGTCGAGTCGGCCCTGAAGGGGTATACCTTCGGGTTCTGGGCCCTGATCGGCTCCGGCGTGGTGCTGTTCCTGATCGCCCCGCTGATCAACAAGCTGATGCACGGCGTCAAGTAATGAAGCGAGGGTAGAAGGCATGCGCAGCAAGCTCGGTGGTGCAATGGTGGTGGTCTGTGCGGCGCTGATCGGCGCCTGTTCCCAACCGCAACCGCCTGCCACCGCCGAGCCCACGCAGCCCCTGGATACCCGGCCCACCGAGCCACCGGTCGCTGACCCCAGCGAACCGGTGGCCTCGGGCAACACCCCGGTGGCGGCGGACATTGCCGCCATCGCCGGGCTCGGCGCGCAGTTCGACCCGGCCCGCGACCCCGCCGATGACCTGGCCACCGCCAAGGTGGAAGCCCAGCGCGGCAAGAAGCGCATCCTGCTCGAGATCGGCAACGCCGCCTGCGATCGCTGCCGGGCGCTGGACGAAATGGTCGAGGGCAACGGCGACCTGCGCCGCTTCCGCGACGCCCACTACGTGTGGGTGAAGGTCAACGCCAGCGATGAACAGCCCAACACCGCCTTCTTCGCCCAGTTCCCGGTGATGGAGCGCGACTACCCGCACCTGCTGGTACTGGACGCCGATGGCAGCCTGCTGGTCTCGCAGGCCACCGGCGAACTGCGCAGGGGCGAAGCCTTCCAGCCTGCGCGGGTGAGCGCGTTCCTCAAGCAGTGGGCACCTGACCGGTAGTGCCGGCCGCTGGCCGGCACTGATGCCGGGTCGCATCCACGCATGGCGTGGCTCTACTGCGCGCGCCGTCACACTCCCTGAATCGGCATCTCAACTTCCCAACGCGCTCGCCGTTACCGGCAAGGACCTCAGTCGACATCCTGTCGATGCTACCTACCGGAACGCCCATGCACAGCGACCACGCCGAACGATTGCCCGAACCTGCCAGCCACCTGGCCGAGGGTGGGGCAGGCGAAGGCGTGACCCTGCCGGCGCAGGAAACCCTGTTGGACGACGCCGGCACCGGCGAGGAAACCGTCGAACTGGCACCACCACGCCACCGCCTGCCGCAGATCGCGCTGCCCGACAACGTGGTGCTGAAGGGCGCGGTGCAGAATCTGGTCGAGCAGAAGGCGCGGCTTGATGCGCTGGCGGCCGAGGGCCAGCTGGCCGGGCTGCTGCCGCCGGAATGGCAGGGCCATGGCGCGCGCGCGATCGAGCTGTCCACCTTCATCCAGGCCGTGCTGCCGTTCCTGCAGACCGGGGAGCGTGGCGAAACTGCGCCTGCCCGCCTGCCGGTGCGGCACGTGCTGGGGGATGACAGCCGATGGGGCCTGGAGGATGTCGCCGAGCCGAAGTCGTTGGCGTGGTACCTGGCCAGTGATGAGCGCGCCACTGCGGGCAGCAAGGACGTGGCGGAGGCGTACCTGGTGGGTGCGCTGGGCCTGGCGTGGATGCAGGAAGGGCGCAGCCGCCCGGGCTTCCTGCGTGCGATGGGCCAGGACAGCCTGGCGGCGCGGGTGACCATGCTGGGTTATCCGCCCGCCAACGAACTGGCGCTGTACAACGTCACCGCGCATGGACAGCCGCAGATCTGGTGCGTGCATGGCCGCCGCCGCATGCGCCCGCTGGTGGCGCCGTGGCTGAGCGTGCCGCTGCTGACCGCTTACGGCGTGCCGGCCCCGGTGGCGTGGCCGTCCAGCTTCCCACCGGTGGAGGCCGTGGCCGAACTGCTGGCGACCGTCCGCCCGGGGCGCGCGCTGCCGGAAGTGGATCTGGGCAAGGTAGTGGCGAAGATCGCCGAGGATGCCGCGTCCGACGCCTGGCAACCGGTCAGCCTGCTGCAGCTCAATACATGGTCACCGCGCTGGCATTTCTTCCTGGGCACCTTCGTCGGCCTGCCGTCGCTGCTGCTGGTGGCTGCGGCGCTGGCGCTGCCCGGGGCCGTCGAAGCCGCCACGGTTGCCGCCTCGCTGGGCTTCGCCGGCGGCGCCATCGCAGCACTGGCCGTGCCGTGGATCCACGCACGGCGCAAGCACCTGAGCTGAGGCGCGGGCGCCATCCACGCACGGCGCGGATCTACAGGGGGCTGGGTGCCGCAGTCTGCAGCTGTTGCCGGGCCCGCTCCATGGCGGTCTGCAATCTTTGCTCGAGGACCTCCCGAGAGGGCAGGGTGGTCAGGTATTCCGCAACATGGATGCCTGAGCGGTCCAGCTCCAGCAATTCGATCTGGCCGGCCTTCTTCCCTGTGCAGAGGATGATGCCCAACGGCGCCTGCTCGCCGTCCTCACGTTCGTAGCGGTCCAGCCATCGAAGATAGAGTTCCATCTGCCCTTTGTAGGCGGGCTTGAACTCGCCGATCTTCGGCTCGATGGCGATCAGCCTGCGCAGACGCCGGTTGTAGAACAGCAGGTCCAGGTGGAAGTCATCACCATCGATCTGGATGCGCTTCTGGCGGGCGACGAAACTGAAACCCGTGCCAAGTTCGAGCAGGAAGCCCTGCATCTCGCGAAGGATCGCGCTTTCAAGGTCCTGCTCATCCCAGCTGTCCTTCAGGCCAAGAAAATCCAGTACGTAGGGATCACGCAGTACCAGCCCCGGAGACAGCTGCTGGTTGCCGCGCAGTGCTGCCAACTCTTCGGCGATGGTCTGCTCGGGTTGACTGGAAAGCGCCGTGCGCTCGTACAGCATCGAATCGATGCGTTGGCGCAATGTGCGCACGCTCCAGCCCTCGGTGGCGGCCATCTGCGCATAGAAGTCGCGCTTGAGCGGATCCGCCAGTGGGATCAGCGCGATGAAGTGAGTCCAGCTCAATTGTCGTATCAGCGATACGACAATCTGCTCATCTGCAAATGCGGTGGAGAACTGCACCATCCTGCGCAAGCTCTTCTCACCGAAGGAGGTACCGAACTCGGCGGACAGCGCCTTGGCTATCCGTGGGAAGAGGACCTCTCCGTAGCGCGCACGTTGCCCAGCCATCTGGTCCACATGGATGCGACGCCCGATTCGCCAGTACAGCAGGGTCAGTTCGGCGTTGATGGTTCTGTGCATCCTGCTGCGCGCGGAACAGATCAGCGCTCTGAGATCGGCCAGCAATTCCTGGCCATGCGGCAGCGTTGAACGCGAGTCATCCATGAGGGAGCCCGTCCGATGTGGATCCATGGCCGGGCTGGCACCCGTTGAACGCTTACCGTCAGGCCGTACACACGGACAGTCCAATAGGAGAACTCACTGGATCAGCCTGTTTCGATACACCAGCCTCGCGGAAACGGGCCGTATCGGGCCAATGCGGAAATGCCGCCGGGCGAGGGCGACACTTCAGGACGGGTTCCGCGGGAAGTGAATGTGTCCGATGGCCTTGTTTGTGGCCGGCCCACAGCCCGCCAAAGAGCGGGTCCCGTCAGATCAAAGGTGGCGGACGACAATCGCTCAGCCGCTGTTCCGCTACCGGCCAAGGTCGGCACCCGCGACTTGGGGCCCAAAACGACTTAATCCCCTCCGTCCCCTTTTTCTTTCAGACCCCTTCGCCCATCCGCTCCAGGCCTTCGCCGGCCAGGCGCAGGATCAGCTTTTCCAGCACCTGCTCTTCCTCCTCGCTCAGCACCGACATCAGCTTGCGGGTGATCTCGATCACCATCGGCGCGATGGTCTCGTACACCTCGAAACCGGCGGCCGACAGCGCCAGTACCGAGCGGCGGCGGTCGTCGCCATGCGTCTCGCGCTTGATGAAGCCGCGCTCCAGCAGGCGGGCCACGGCGCGGCTGACCGCCACCTTGTCCATCGCCGTGCGGTCGGAGACCTCGCTGGCCGAGGAGCCCGGGTACAGCGCCAGGATGGTGATCACCCGCCACTCGGGGATCGCCAGACCGTAACGATCGCCGTACAGCTTGGCGATGTTGCCGCTGACCCGGTTTGACAGCACGCTCAGCCGATACGGCAGGAACTGTTCCAGGTCGAGCAGGACGTGCGAGGCACGCAGGCGGGTCGAGGCGGGATCGGGGCTCATGTTGCGGTGCACCTTGCTGGTGGTTTCAAGTGTAACTATAAGGGGTAGGTCCAGACCCTGCATTCTCGCCGGGTCCCTACCTGCCCGCACCTGGTTTGTACCGATGCGGTACCGATTCGGAGCCACGCCATGAATACCGCAGTCCCGACCGCCTCGCACCCCAACCCCGGCATGCAGGTCACCACCTTCGAGAACCCGATGGGCATCGACGGTTTCGAGTTCGTCGAATTCGCCGCCCCGGCCGGCCGCGGCCAGGAGCTGCACGAGTACTTCCGGAAGATGGGCTTCAGCGCGGTGCTCAAGCACAAGCAGCGTCCGATTACCGTCTATCGCCAGGGCGACGTCAACTTCCTGGTCAACGAAGACCCCGATTCGTTCGCTTCGGACTTCGCCGAAAAGCACGGCCCCTGCGCCTGCGGCTTCGCCATCCGCTTCAAGAAGCCGGGCCAGGAGGTCTACCAGGCCGCGCTGGGCAACGGCGCCGAAGCCATCGCCTTCAAGCCGGACAGCAAGGCGGTCAGCGCGCCGGTCATCAAGGGCATCGGCGACTGCATGCTGTACCTGGTCGACCGCTACGGCGCGGCCGGCAGCGTCTACGACGGCGACTACGAGCCGATCGCCGGTGCCGACCTGCACCCGGTGGGCTTCGGCCTGACCTTCATCGACCACCTGACCCACAACCTGTACTTCGGCAACATGCAGCAGTGGTCGGACTACTACGAGCGCCTGTTCAACTTCCGCGAGATCCGCTACTTCGACATCAAGGGCCTGAAGACCGGCCTGGTGTCCAAGGCGATGACCGCGCCGGACGGCATCGTGCGCATCCCGCTGAACGAATCGTCCGATCCGAAGAGCCAGATCAACGAGTACCTGGACGCGTACAAGGGCGAGGGCATCCAGCATATCGCCTGCTTCACCGAGAACATCTATGAGACCGTTGAAGCGATGCGCGCGCAGGGCGTGGACTTCCTCGACACGCCGGAGACCTACTTCGACGTGATCGACCAGCGCGTGCCGAACCACGGTGAAGACGTACCGCGCCTGGCCAAGAACAAGATCCTGATCGATGCCGATCCGGAAACCCACCAGCGCAAGCTGCTGCAGATCTTCACCCAGAACTGCATCGGCCCGATCTTCTTCGAGATCATCCAGCGCAAGGGCAACGAGGGCTTCGGCGAAGGCAACTTCACCGCGCTGTTCGAGAGCATCGAGCGCGACCAGATCCGCCGCGGCGTGCTGTAAGGTCTGCAGGCAATGTCGGCTTCCGGTCGACATTGCCTGTCCGAATGGTAGTGCCGGCCGCTGGCCGGCCATCTCTGGAGTTCCCATGTCCCCCGCCATCATCGCCCGCGGCTACCAGTCCGGCTTTGGCAACGAGTTCGCCACCGAGGCCGTCGCCGGCGCGCTGCCGGTCGGGCAGAACTCGCCGCAGAAGGTGGCCCACGGCCTGTACGCCGAACAGTTGACCGGCACCGCCTTCACCGCGCCGCGCGGCAGCAATCGCCGCAGCTGGCTGTACCGGATCCGTCCGGCGGTGACCCATGGCGAGTTCACCCCGTTCGCGCAGTCGCAGCTGCAATGTGATTTCGGCGCACAGCCGGCCTCGCCGAACCAGCTGCGCTGGAGTCCGCTGCCGCTGCCGGAGCTGCCGACCGACTTCGTCGAAGGCCTGTACACGATGGGTGGCAACGGTTCGCCCGACGCGCATGCTGGCGTGGGCATCCACCTCTACGCTGCCAACCGAGACATGGTCGGCCGCTACTTCTACGATGCCGACGGCGAGCTGCTGATCGTGCCGCAGCTGGGCGGCCTTCGCCTGCTGACCGAGCTGGGCGTGATCGAGATCGAGCCGCAGCAGATCGCAGTGATTCCGCGCGGCGTGCGCTTCCGCGTCGAGCTGCCGGACGGCCCCAGTCGCGGCTACATCTGCGAGAACTACGGTGCGCTGCTGAAGTTACCCGACCTAGGCCCGATCGGTTCCAACGGACTGGCCAATCCGCGCGACTTCGAGACCCCGCACGCAGCGTTCGAGGACATCGACGGTGACTTCGAGCTGATCGCCAAGTTCGAGGGCCGCCTGTGGCGTGCGCCGATCGACCATTCGCCGCTGGACGTGGTGGCCTGGCACGGCAATTACGCGCCGTACCGCTACGACCTGCGCCGCTTCAACACCCTCGGTTCGATCAGCTACGACCATCCGGACCCGTCGATCTTCCTGGTGCTGCATTCGCCCAGCGACACGCCGGGGACCAGCAACATGGACTTCGCGATCTTCCCGCCGCGCTGGCTGGTGGCGCAGAACACCTTCCGCCCGCCGTGGTTCCACCGCAACATCGCCAGCGAGTTCATGGGCCTGGTGCATGGCGCCTACGATGCCAAGGCCGAAGGCTTCGTGCCGGGTGGCGCGTCGCTGCACAACTGCATGAGCGGCCACGGCCCGGACGCGCCGACCTTCGACAAGGCGTCCAATGCCGATCTGTCCAAGGCGGACGTGATCAAGGACACGATGGCCTTCATGTTCGAGACCCGCGCGGTGATCCGCCCGACCGCACAAGCGCTGGCCGCCGGCCACCGCCAGGGCGACTACCAGCAGTGCTGGAACGGCCTGCGCAACAATTTCCGGTCGTCCCGCTAGATTGTTGGGTGCCGACCGTTGGTCGGCACGGATCCTGACCGCATCCACGCATGGCGTGGATCTACCGAAAGGCGGTCGGGATGCGAAGCAGTAGATCCACGCCATGCGTGGATGATTCCCGCCGGAGCCTGCGCTCAGGCCACCTCGGCGAACGCGTCGCAGTGCTCCAACGGCAGCGCTTCCAGCAGGCGTTGGCGTACACGCTGGCAATAGCCTTCCGAAGTCAGCCCGGGCAGCATCCGCATCGCCGAGTGCAGCACCTGCAGTACTTCACTTTCGGCGCGTGCCTGCTGCAGGTCGCGGAACAGCGCCGCCGCCTGCGGGTGGCGCTGCATTTCCAGGATGCCCAGCACATAGATGCGCGCGGACACCAGCGAGCGGCGGCGTTCGACCGCTGTGGCAGCAGCTGCGGCAGGTGTCGCGGGCTGCGGCTCTACCGTGGCTGCCGGCGGCGGTGGCGGGGCTGCGGCACCGGTGCCGGTGCTCAGGTAGCCGGCCTGCACCAGCTGGATGACCATCGCGGGCGCATCCTGGCCGAGCAGACCGGTCAGGTCGGTGATGCTGCGTTGGCCGTCGCACAGGATCAGCAACCGGCGCTGGCGCATGTCCAGCGGCGCGCGATGGGCCTGCAGCGCGGTTCGGGCGAGTTCGGTCTTGCGCGGTTGCATGGAAGGGACGGCCAGGTCGGTGCTCGCCGAGCCTGAACGAAGGCGATGAAACCGCGATGACAATGCAGCGCCTGCACACCGGATGGGCTAGCGTGCAGCCATCTTCGTGCCAGGGAACCGCACCGATGAAGCACCTCCCGATTGCTGGTCTGTTGCTCCTTTCGCTCGCCGCCTGCAGTGGCGGCCCCGACAAGCAGGGGGCGGCCGGCAGCGGCAGCGACACTCCGGCGGAAACCGCCTCGGCGACCGGCCCCGCCCAGTCGACGGATCCTGATCTGGCGGCCCGCCCGGCGAACGACCTCCGCAAGGACAGTCCAGCCCGCCTGGACGGCTTCGCTGGTGCGAAGCTGGGGGCCGGCATCGCCGCCGTGCGCGCCGGCTTCGGCACGCCGCTGCAGGGGCTGGGCACCGATGCCGCCGGCAAGCCGCTGCCGGCTGACGATGGCAACGATGGCTGTTACTTCCTGCGCCCGCAGGATGCCGAGGACCCGCGCCTGATGATCGAAGGCCGCAAGCTGGTGCGCTACGACGTGCGCAGCGCCGCCATCACCGCACCAGGCGGCGGCAAGGTCGGCATGACCCTGGGTGAGCTGCAGGTGCTGTATCCGGAGCGGGCCGATGTCGGCCCTGACAAGTACGACGAGAAGGCCCAGCACCTGCGCGTTCGCCCGGCGCAGGAGGGCGGGGCGGTGATCGACTTCGCGCTCGGTGCCGATGGCCGGGTGGGTGCCTGGCGCGTCGGGCAGACCCCGCAGGTCGATTATGCGGAAGGGTGTGGCTGATCCTTGATCCACGGCCCAGCCGCGCGTGCGGGCCAAGCGTAGAATCGCGCCACCACTGCTGGGGGGAGTGCTCGATGATCGCCATTGCCATTGCCTGGTTCCTGCTCGGCCTGCTGCTGCTGGCGCTGGGCGGGGACTCCATCGTCAAGGCCGTGTCCGGCCTGGCCCAACGTTTCGGGGCCAGCCCGTTCACCGCCGGGCTGCTGCTGCTCGGGGTAACCACCTCGTTGCCGGAACTGGCGGTCAATGCGCGCGCGCTGGCGGTGGGCCAACCGGAGCTGGCCCTGGGCAACGCGGTGGGCAGCAGCATCGTCAACCTGGGCCTGACCCTCGCCGTGGCGGCCATGGCTGCGCCCCTGCTGCTGCGCGCACGCCTGCAGACGGTGCTGTGGTGGTCGCTGCTGGCGGCGGGTGTGCTGCTGATCCTGTTCGGGCTTGATGGCGGCCTCGCACGTTGGGAGGGCGGCATACTGCTGGCCGGCTTCATCGTGGTGCAGGTGCTGCTGCTGCGCCGTGGCCGGAGCGAGAGCGCCGAGGTGCAGGCGGCCATCGCCGAATCCGCACTGAGCCGCACCAGCCTGCCGTTGAACGTGCTGCGGGTGCTGATCGCCGTGCTGGCCCTGTACTGGGGCGCGCGCCTGGTGGTGGGCGCCGCCGCGGACTTCGGCGTAGCCCTGGGCTGGACGCCCCTGCTGGTCGGCCTGCTGCCGGTGGCAATCGGCACCGCACTGCCGGAGGTGGCCACCGCCATCGCCGCCGCGCGTCGCGGGCATGGCGACATGGTGCTGGGCCACGTGCTGGGTTCCAGCGTGGTCAACCTGCTGCTGGTGATTGGTGCGATGACAGTGCTGCAGCCGCTGGCGTTGCCGGCCTCGTTCGTGCGCCTGGAGCTGCCGGCGCTGCTGGCGTTCGCGCTGGTGCTGTACCCGATGCTGCGTGGCGATCTGAAGATCAGCCGTGGCGAAGGCGTGATCCTGCTGGTCGCGTTCGTCGGCTGGTTCGTGCTGGAGCTGCTGCTGGTGGGCGCACCGGCGTTGTAGATCCACGCCATGCGTGGATGCGGTTGATTTCGTGCCGACCAACGGTCGGCACCCACCACCGATCACCCGGTGGGTGCCAACCTTGGTTGGCACTCGCGCAAACAATGCGCCGACCAAGGTCGGCCGCTACCGGATTTACCGGCCCTGCGTGGTCTCTTCTTCCCGCACCGGTTCCGGCGGCGGCAGCTGCTCCTCGGCGGCCGGCTCGTTGCCCGGCAGGCTGGGGCGGGTTTCCATCAGCAGCGACAACGCCGCCTTGGCCATCATGTGCGCGCTGATCGGTGCGGTGATGAACAGGAACACGGTGATCAGCAGCTCGCGTGGCTGCGGGTCCTGGCCGAGGAAGATGTGGTAGCACACCGAGCACACCAGCACGCAGCCCACGCCCAGCGTGCTGGCCTTGGTCGGTGCGTGCAGGCGCTTGAAGAAGGTGGACAGCTTCACCAGGCCCAGTGCGCCGACCAGGATGAAGAAGCAGCCGAACAGCAGCAGGATCGACAGGACGATCTGGATCGCGGTGATCATTCGACGATGTCCCGGCGCAGCACGAACTTGCTCAGCACCACGGTGCTGCCGAAGCCGAGCATGGCGATGATCAGCGCCGCCTCGAAGTAGATCGGCGAGTTGAGGTACATGCCGAACAGCATCAGCTCAGCGATCGCGGTCACCGACAGCGTGTCCAGCGCGAGGATGCGGTCGGGCACGGTCGGCCCGCGCAACAGCCGCCAGGTGGCCAGCAGCATCGCCAGGCCGACCACGTGCATGCACACCACCAGGGTGGTCTGGATGACTTCAAAACCGGTCATGGGAAGATCTCCATCAACGGCGCCTCGTAACGGCGCTTGATCGTATCGATCAGGTCCTGCGGGTCCTCCAGGTGCAGCACGTGCACCAGCAGGTACTTGCGGTCGTCGCTGAGCGCGGCCGAGACCGTGCCCGGGGTCAGCGTGATCATGCTGGTCAGCGCAGCGATGCCATGGATGTTGGCAATGTCCAGCGGCAGCCAGATGAAACCGGGGTGGATGTTCTTCTCCGGCCCCAGTACCTGCAGGGCGACACGGATGTTGGACATCAGGATGTCCCACAGGGTCACGCACAGCAGTTTCGGCAACGGGCGCAGGGTGCCGATGCGGGCGAACTCGCGGTCCAGGCGTGCGGCGAACAGCGGCACCACCACGCCCAGCAGCAGGCCCAGCACGATCTGGCCAAGGGTGAAGCTGTCGGACATCAGCAGCCAGAACGCCACCACCATGATGCTCAGCATCGGCGACGGAATCAGGCGACGGAACAGGGAGCGCTGGGCGGTCATGGCTGGCGGATCTCCGGTGCAGTCGCACGCAGCTGCTGCACGTACTCGCTGGGGTGCAGCAGCTGCGCGGCGGTGGCGTCGGTGTAGCGCATCAGCGGTGCTGCGGCCAGGGTCATGCCGATGCCGTAAGCCAGCAGGATGCAGGCCGCGTACAGCTCGACCCGGCGCAGCCGCGCCTTGCGCGGTACCGGCGCTTCCGGATCGACCGGTGGCACGCGCCAGAACAGGCGGATGCCCCCCCGGGTCAGGCCCATGATCACCAGCAGGCTGCTGACCAGAACGGCGGTCCAGACCGGGCCGGTGTACTGCGCCGGCATGCCGGCCAGCAGCGCAGCCTTGGCCAGGAAGCCGGACAGCGGCGGCAGGCCGGCCACCGACACCGCGCCGATCAGGAACAACACGGCGGGCGTCTCCTTGCCTGGCATCGGCGCGACCACTTCCTTGCGGTCGCTGGCGCCACCGCGACGGCGGCGGATCAGGTCGGCAACCAGGAACAGCGCGGCAGCGACGAAGCTGCTGTGTGGCAGGTAGTACAGGCCAGCCGAGAGCACCTGTGGCGTGCCCACCGAGAAGGCGATGAACAGCGTAGCCGCCGACACGATCACCAGGTAGGAGATCAGTACGCGCAGGCGGGTCGCGGCCAGCGCGCCGAGGCCGCCCAGCACCAGCGTCGCGACGCCGGCCCACAGCAACCAGTCGCGGCCATAGCCGGCCATCGCGCCGGCATCGTCGCCGAACCACAGCATCTGGATGCGCAGCACCGAGTACAGGCCGACCTTGGTCATGATCGCGAACAGTGCGGCCACGGCGGCCGGCGCGCGCGAATAGGCTTCCGGCAGCCACAGGTACAGCGGCATCAACGCGGCCTTGGCGCAGAACACCAGCAGCAACAGGCCCATCGTCGCCTTCACCAGGGTCAGCTGTGCCGGCGGTACCTCGGCGATGCGCTGCGACAGCTCGGCCATGTTCAATGAGCCCAGCGAGGCATACAGCAGGCCCAGCGCGACCAGGAACAGGGTCGAGGCGGTGACGTTGAACACCACGTAGTGCAGGCCGATGCGCATGCGGAGGCCGCGGCCACCACTGAGCAGCAGGCCGTAGGAGGCGATCAGCATCACTTCGAAGAACACGAACAGGTTGAAGATGTCGCCAGTCAGGAACGCACCGTTGAGACCGACCAGCTGGAACTGGAACAGCGCATGGAAGTGCGGCGCGCGGCGGTCCCAGCCCGAGCAGGCGTGCAGCAGGCAGGGAATGGCCAGCAGCAGGGTGGTCAGCAGCATCCACGCCGACAGCCGGTCGGCCACCAGCGCGATGCCCAGCCGCGACGGCCAGTCGCCAAGCAGGTAGACGTTGATTTCACCACTGGCCGTGGTGGCAAACAGCAACCCGACCGCCAGCGCCAGCGCCGACAGCGCGGTCCAGGCCACCGCCCGCTGCACCCTGGGGCCATAGCGGCGGTGTTCGACGAACAGCGACAGCGCCGCACCCAGCAGCGGAATCAGGATCGGCAGGATCACCAGGTGGTTCATGCGCGGTCCTCGCCCTGGCGCGGCGGCACGCGCTCATCCTGCAGGTCGTCATCCGGCTCGTGGGCATCCACGTGGTCGCTGTGGTTGTCGCTGCGGCTGCGCATGGCCAGCACAATGCTCACCGCGGTCATCGCAAAGGCGATCACGATCGCGGTCAGCACCAGCGCCTGTGGCAGCGGGTCGGTGTAGTTGCCCAGGTGGCTGTCCACGCCTTCCTGCAGCACCGGCGCCTTGCCCAGCACCACGCGGCCGCCGGCGAAGATCAGCAGGTTGGTGGCGTAGGACAGGAAGGTCATGCCGAGGATCACATCGAAGCTGCGCGCACGCAGCAGCAGGTAGATGCCGATGGCGGTCAGCACGCCGATCGCGGTAGCCAGGGCCAGTTCCATCAGTGCATCTCCCCGGTGCGTGCCGAGCGGCGTTGCAGGTCGATCTCACCCTTGCGGGCGGTGCGGGTTCGCGACGGCTTGATCGTGCCCATCATCGACAGCATCAGCATGGCGCCGCCGAACACCACCAGATAGACGCCGATGTCGAAGCCGATTGCGCTGGCCAGCGGTACGTCGCCGATCAGCGGCAGGTGCAGGTCGAGATGGCCGCTGGTCAGGAACGGCACGCCGAACAGCATCGAGGCGCTGCCGCTGAGCAGGGCGATCAGCAGGCCCATGCCGATGCAGCGGATGTAGTCGAAGCCGAAGCGCGACTCCACCGATGCAGTGCCCTGGATCACGTACTGGATCAGCAGCGGCACTGCCAACACCAGGCCGGCGATGAAGCCGCCACCCGGTGCGTTGTGCCCGCGCAGGAACAGGAAAATCGACACGGTCAGGGTCAGCGGGAACATGATCTGCGCCAGGTCGGCCGGCACCGGCAGCTTGATCGGCGGGCCGGGCATGATCTGCTCCGGTGCCATCCGCGTACGCCGCAGCAGCGCATGCACCACCAGCGCGGCGATGCCGAACACGGTGATCTCGCCGAAGGTATCGAAGCCGCGGAAGTCGACCAGGATCACGTTGACCACGTTCTGGCCGTAGGCCTCGGGCAACGCGCGGGCGAGCAGCTCGCCGGCCATGGTGTTCGGCGGCAGGGTCATCGCCGAATAGGCCAGCGCGCCAAGCCCGGCACCGGCGATGATCGCGATCACCGCATCGCGGCGCTTGCGCCAGCGCGGCCGCTCCGGGCCGGACTGCGCAGGCAGGTAGTTCATGCCCAGCAGCATCAGCACCAGCGTCACCATCTCCACCAGCAGCTGGGTGAGGGCCAGGTCGGGCGCGGACAGGAACACGAAGGTCAGCGCCACCATCAGGCCGACGCCGCCGACCAGCAGCACCGCCAGCAGGCGCTGCTTGTAGATGCGCAGGGTGGCGACCGCGCAGGCCATCATCACCAGCCACAGGGCCCAGCCCAGCAGCGGAATCGGCTGCGGCGCGGTCCAGTTCGGCGAGGCTGGGTTGGCCACGAACGGCGCAGCGGCAACCACGATCGCCACCAGCACCAGGCCCAGCAGCATGCGCTGCAGGCTGCCATTGGCGATGCCATTGGTCAGGCGCATCGCCAGCGCGGACACGGCGTCCAGCTGGGCGTGGAACACATTGCGGCCCGTGCTGACATTGGTCACGGCATGCAGGTTGATCAGCCTGCGCAGGCCGAAGTACAGCGCCACGCCACCGACCACGCCGATCGCGCTCATCGCCAGCGGCAGGTTGAAGCCGTGCCACACCGCCAGGCTGTATTCGGGCATGGCGGTGCCAAGGATCGAGGCCGCAGCGGCGTGCAGCACCGGCGCGACGGTCAGTGCGGGTGCCACGCCCACCGCCACACAGATCACCACCAGCAGCTCCACCGGCACCTTCATCCAGCGCGGCGGCTCGTGGGGCACGCGGTCCAGGTCGTGCGGGCCAGCGCCGAAGAAGGTGTCGTGCACGAAGCGCAGGCTGTACGCCACGCCGAACACGCCTGCCAGCAACGCAGCGATCGACACCGCCGTGCGCATGATGCCCGGGCCGCCGGCCGTAATCGCTTCGGCGAACAGCATTTCCTTGGACAGGAAGCCGTTGAGCAGCGGGATCCCGGCCATCGCCAGCGAGGCGATGATCGCCAGCGCGCTGGTGAACGGCATCAGCCTGCGCAGCCCCCCCAGCTTGCGCATGTCGCGGGTGCCGGTTTCGTGGTCGATGATGCCGGCGGCCATGAACAGCGAGGCCTTGAAGGTGGCGTGGTTGAGGATGTGGAACACGCCGGCGACCACCGCCATCGGCGTGGACAGGCCGAACAGCAGGGTGATCAGGCCCAGGTGGGAAATGGTCGAGTACGCCAGCAGGCCTTTCAGGTCGTGCTGGAAGATCGCGTTCCAGGCACCGATCAGCAGGGTCAGCGCGCCGATGCCGCTGACCGTATAGAAGAACAGGTCGCTGCCGGCCAGCGCCGGATGCAGCCGCGCCAGCAGGAACACGCCGGCCTTCACCATGGTGGCCGAGTGCAGGTAGGCCGAGACCGGGGTCGGCGCTGCCATCGCGTGCGGCAGCCAGAAGTGGAACGGGAACTGCGCGCTCTTGGTGAAGATGCCGGCCAGCACCAGGAACAGGGCGTACGGGTACAGCGTGCTGGCGCGGATCTGCTCGCCGGCGGCCAGCACCACATCCAGGTCGAAGCTGCCGACGATGCGGCCGATCAGCAGCACGCCACCGAGCAGGGCCAGGCCGCCGCCGCCGGTGATCACCAACGCCATGCGCGCGCCTTCGCGTGCGTCCTGGCGGTGCGACCAGAAGCCGATCAGCAGGAACGAGCTGATGCTGGTCATCTCCCAGAAGATCATCAGCAACAGCAGGTTGCCCGACAGCACCATCCCCAGCATGGCGCCCATGAACAGCAGCAGGTAGCAGTAGAAGCGGTGCGCGTTGTCCTGCTGGCTCAGGTAGTAGCGCGCATACAGCACCACCAGGGCGCCGATGCCGAGCACCAGCCCGGCGAACATCCAGGCCAGCCCGTCCAGGCGCAGGGTGAAGTCCAGCCCGATCTGTGGAAGCCAGGGGACCAGGGTGCGGATCACCTGGCCATCGAGTACTGCCGGGGTCAGCCAGCCGAGGATGGCCAGCCCGCCCAACGGCGCCAGTGCCGCCAGCCAGGCAGCAGTCGAGCGCGAACTACGGGGGAAGGCCGCAACAGCCGCTGCCATCAGGAACGGCAGGGCCAGCAGCAGGGGCAGGCTGGGGAGCATGCAGGGAATCCATGATTCACGAGCAGGTCAGGGAGAATAACAGGCTGCGAAATGTCGCCGAAACCCATCGAACAGCGATCAATTGCATGTAACGTTCGCTGATTCATTTTTTCTGCGGCGCAACATCACGTTCCTGCGGTCCCTCCCGGGTTGCTCTCGGGGACACCCTACGCCCACGCAGGGAGACCGCAGGCCCTGTCGCACAGGGGCTGCCGTCAACGGACGGGAAGCGGGGAGCGAGTCACCGGCGCAGGCTGGCAGGGCCGCCGTGGAGTGTGGGTGATGGAATTCGCCCGTTCAGGAAACGACGGCCGCTGTCGGCCGCCCGCGATCAGTAGCGCCAGTCGAGCTTGCGATAGAACTTGGCCATCACCCAGGCCGGGCCGATCAGCAGGTAGGTCAGGTCGGTCAGGAAGCTGGGCTTGCGACCCTCGAACGTGTGGCCGATGAACTGCGCGATCCAGGCCACCACGAACACGCCCACCGCCAGCCAGCGCAGCGCATGCAGGCCGATCTCGGCCTCCAGCAGGCGGCACAGGCAGCCGAACACGAAGAACTGGACGAGCATGCCGATGCCCAGGGGGCGCGACAGCTTGTTGTAGAAGCACCAGGCGCTGAACATCGCGAACGCCGACCAGATGCCGTACTGGAACCAGGTGATCAGCGGCGGCAGGCACCACAGCAGGGCCACCACCGACCACAGGATCGCCGGCACCGCCACCACGTGGATGCGCTGGTTGATCACGTTGCGGTGGTCGTCGGAGTAGCTGGCGAAATAGCGGTCGATCGGCCGCGCAAGCTGGGTGGATGTCTGCATGCGGCCAGCATACTCCCGCCGGGCCCGTCAGTAGAGCCAGGCCATGCCTGGCTGCAGGTGTTCGTCGACGTTGCCGGCCAGCGGCCGGCACTACCGAACGCGCCCCCAGCCTTTCCGGCCGGGGGCGCAGGCGGGTCAGTCGACGCTGATCCCGGCCAGGCGCTGCAGCGCCTCAGCGTACTTGGCGCGGGTGCGCTCGATGATGTCGGCCGGGATGTTCGGACCCGGGGCGGTCTTGCCCCAGTCCAGCGTCTCCAGGTAATCGCGCACGAACTGCTTGTCGTAGCTCGGCGGGCTGGTGCCCACTTCGTACTCGTCGGCCGGCCAGTAACGCGAGGAATCCGGCGTCAGCATCTCGTCCATGATGTACAGCCGGCCATCGGCGTCGGTACCGAACTCGAACTTGGTGTCGGCCAGGATGATGCCGCGCTCGCGGGCGTAATCGGCGGCGAACTTGTAGATGCGCAGGGTGGCGTCGCGCACCCGCTCGGCCAGTTCCGCACCGACCTGCTTCACCATCGCGTCGAAATCGATGTTCTCGTCATGGTCGCCGACCGCGGCCTTGGTCGAGGGCGTGAAGATCGGCTCGGGCAGCTGTTCGGCCTGGCGCAGGCCATCGGGCAGGTCGATGCCGCTGACCTTGCCGGTGCGCTGGTAATCCTTCCAGCCGCTGCCGATCAGGTAGCCGCGGGCGATCGCTTCCACCGGCACCGGCTTCAGCTTGCGGGTGACCACCGCGCGCTTGGCGTACAGGGCCGGGTCCACGCCTTCGGGCAGCACGCTGGCCACGTCGATGCCGGTCAGGTGGTTGGGCATCAGGTGCGCAGTCTTGGCGAACCAGAAGTTGGAGACCTGGCAGAGCATCTCGCCCTTGCCCGGGATCGGGTCGGGCAGGACCACGTCGAACGCCGACAGGCGATCGGTGGCCACCATCAGCAGGTAGTCGCCCGGCGGGGTCCCTGCAGGCAGCCGCTCGCGCGGGATATCGAACACATCACGCACCTTGCCGCGGTGGCGCAAGGGCAGGCCGGGGAGATCGGATTGCAACAGCGTGGTTGGCACGGGCACTCCTGGGGCGTTGTCGATACGGCTGCCCAACGGACCCGGCGGGCCCGCTGACCAGCGGGCGGCCTAGTGTAAAGCCCTCCGGGCCCGCTGTGACGTAAAATGAGCGTCCATTTCGTCGGTCGACCCCGGAGCGCCATGCGCTGGTACGGAAAACTGCTCGGATTCATCGCCGGGGCCCTGCTGTTCCGGCCCAATCCGCTGTTCGGCGCGGTGGTCGGCCTGCTGATCGGCCATGCCTTTGATTCGGACTGGTTCCGCCTGAACAAGGAGAACCCGTACCGGGAGCTGGGGCTGACTTCCGAAGCCACCGATGCCGAGATCGAACGCGCCTACCGCAAGCTGATCTCGCAGTACCACCCCGACAAGCTTGGCGGCGCCGCCCCCGAGCTGCAGCAGCAGGCCGAGCAGAAGTCGCGGCGGATCAATGCCGCCTACGACCGCATCAAGTCCCTGCGCAAGCGCTGACCCACTTTCCCCTCGTTGCAAGGCCCGGCCATGTCCCACTGCCTCATCGCCCCCTCCATCCTGTCCGCCAACTTCGCCCGCCTCGGCGAGGAAGTCGACAACGTCCTCGCTGCCGGTGCGGACTGGGTCCACTTCGACGTGATGGACAACCACTACGTGCCGAACCTGACCATCGGCCCGATGGTCTGCCAGGCCCTGCGCAAGCACGGCGTCACCGCGCCGATCGACGTGCACCTGATGGTCGAGCCGGTGGACCGCATCATCCCGGACTTCGCCGAGGCCGGTGCCACCTACATCAGCTTCCACCCGGAGGCGAGCCGGCACGTGCACCGCACCATCCAGCTGATCCGCTCGCTGGGCTGCAAGCCGGGCATCGTGCTCAATCCGGCCACCCCGGTGGACATCCTCGACTGGGTGCTGGATGACCTGGATCTGGTGCTGCTGATGTCGGTCAACCCGGGCTTCGGCGGCCAGGCCTTCATCCCCTCGGCGCTGGACAAGCTGCGCGTGGTGCGCAAGATGATCGATGCCAGCGGCAAGGACATCCGCCTGGAGATCGACGGTGGCGTGAAGGCCGACAACATCGGTGAGATCGCTGCCGCCGGCGCCGATACCTTCGTCGCCGGCTCGGCCATCTTCAACGCCAGGACCAGCTACCAGGACGTGATCGCGCAGATGCGCGCGAACGTCGCTGCGGCACGGGGCTGAGCCATGAGTACGGTGGCCGTGTTGAACATTCGCCCGGCCACCGTGGCCGATGCTGGCCTGATCCTGCATTTCATCCGCGAGCTGGCCATCTACGAGAAGGCCGAGCATTCGGTGCAGACCGATGAGATCGGCATCGCCGAGAGCCTGTTCGGCGCCGACGCCACCGCCCGCGCGCTGATCTGCGAGGCCGACGGCGAGGCCATCGGCTATGCGGTGTACTTCTACAACTACTCCACCTGGCTGGGCCGCAAGGGCATCTACCTGGAAGACCTGTACGTCAGCCAGGAAAAGCGCGGTGCCGGTGCCGGCAAAGCGTTGCTGAAGTACATCGCACGCCAGGCCGTGGCCGAGGGTTGCGGTCGTTTCGAATGGTCGGTGCTGGACTGGAACACTCCGGCCATCGAGTTCTACACCGCCGCCGGCGCGAAACCGCAGGATGAGTGGACCGTGTACCGGCTGCAGGGGCAGGCGCTGCACGATTTCGCCAACGGGTGAGGCGTGTGGCGGGTGCGAACCGCAACCCGGTGGGTGCGAACCTTGGTTCGCACTCCCTGGGTACCCGCCCCCCCCAAAAAAAAGCCACGCCAATCACTGGCGTGGCCTCGCTGCATGCGTGGGAGGCTGATCCTGCCTCCATCCGTCGTCCCTGCTATGGCCTTCCATTCTCCGGGCCATCGGTGACAGCCTGATGACAGGGTGTCGCCAATGCCCCTGCGGCGAGCCGTGCACGGGCACTAGAATGGAGCGATGGAAAATGATGCGGATGTTGTTGCGCTGCTTGAATCCTGGTTTCAGTTTGCGGCAGAAGATGCACTGGTCATCGACCCTGGCTGCATCACTGCGGAGGCACGAGGGAATCTCTGCGCGTTCTCCCCACCGCCAGACACCTTTCTGGACGTTGCACCAGTCGTAGCCTTCGTTCACCGGGTTGCCGCGTACCGCGCCGCGCAGGTCGCAGGCCACGCCATGACGTTCTACTGCTGGCACGACGCCAAGGTGCGCCAGCTGCGCCTCAGCCTGGTGTCTTCCCAGCACGGGCATCTGCCATTCGGCTGCCACCATGTGGCAACGACGGATGTCCGCAGCATTGTGCAGGCCATCGTGGTCGACGATTGGAACAACCCTCGATACCTGTGTCTTGAAGACCACGATGGCATCGACGCAGCCGGTGCCAACGCAGACGGCCCGATGTACACCGAGGAGCGGCCCTTGAGGGTCGCGGTCATCCCGCTCGGCTGAACGGCTTCACCGGCTTCACCGGACCCGACATCGGGCGCTGCTAGCCTTGGGCGTCCCCCCTCCCGGAAGCACTGCATGACCACCCCGCGCTGGCGCATGATCCTTAACGGCAAATCCGCAGGCGATGACGACCTGCGCAGTGCCGTCGGCCATTGGCGGCAGCAGGGCGTACAGCTGGAAGTGCGGGTGACCTGGGAAGAGGGCGACGCTGAGCGTTACGTGGCCGAAGCCATCGACCATGGCGTGGACGTGATCGTGGCCGCCGGCGGCGATGGCACGCTCAGCGCCGTGGCCGAAACCCTGGCCCATCGCGATGAACCAGCCGAGGCGCTGCCCTCGCTGGCGCTGGTGCCGATGGGCACGGCCAATGATTTCGCCACTTCCGCCGGTATTCCCACCGAACCCCAGCAGGCCTTTGCATTGATCGGGCAGGCCTCCGCGCGCGCTGTGGACCTGCTGCGCGTGGACGCCGACGGGCGGACCTGGTGGTGCGCCAACCTGGCCAGTGGCGGCTTCGGTACCCAGGTGACCGTGGAAACTGATGCAGGCCTGAAGAAGATGCTGGGCGGGCTGGCTTATGTCATCACCGGCATCGCCAAGCTGGGCCGCATCGAGCCGATCGCCGCGCGCCTGACCGGTCCGGATTTCGCCTGGGAAGGCGGGTTCATCGCCCTGGGCATCGGCAACGGCCGCCAGGCCGGCGGTGGCCAGCAGCTGTGCCCGCAGGCGCTGATCGATGACGGCCTGCTGGACCTCACCGTGGTACCCGAACTGGACGGCGAGGTCGCCGCAACCCTGGGCCAGATGCTGACCGGTGGCAAGGAGGCGGCATTGGAGCGCGTGGCGAACCGCGCACAGCTGCCGTGGCTGCAGATCGACGCGCCGCAGGCACTGACGTTGAACCTGGACGGCGAGCCGGTGCAGGCGCAGCGTTTCCGCATCGACTGCGTGGCGGGCCGGGTGCGCATGCACCTGCCGGCGGATTGCGAGCTGCTCTCCGCCCGCTGAGGCGCGGGCTACAGCAGGGGGATGTCTTCTTCCCTGCTCGGGAACTTGAAGGCCTCGCGCTTCCTGCGGATGTGTTCGGGCATCGGCGGGCGCGGGATGTTGCGGTCAGCCAACCACTGTTGGCACTTCTTCTGCCAGGGCAGGTTGTCGGGCGTGGTGATTTCCCAGTAGATGTCTTCGACCATCAGTTGACGCGCAGTCTTGCCCGATCCCTCCTGTACAGGCTGGGAGATGGTGGGATCTGCGCCGTGCTCCAGCAACCAGTAGGCGTAGTCGAACCCACCTCTTCCTGTGTACCAGCTCAGGACGGTGTCGCTCCCGAGGCTCCTTAAGTTGGATTCGTTTACATCGGCCCCGTTTTCGACCAGAACCTGCACGTTCTTCCACTGGTTTCCGCTGAGAAACGCCTGCAGCAGCAACGTCTCATTGTTGATGTTGCGAGTATTGGGATCACCACCGTGTTTCAGTAAGAGATCGAGATAGCGCGGGTCGTCCATTTTCGCCGCGTAGACCATCGCGTTGTCGAAGTTGATCAACTGCCCGTTCATCTGCCTGGACTCGCGGGCGTTGGGGTCTGCACCGAGATCGAGAAGGGCTTTCAGTCCTCCGATGCTGCGGGCCCGCAGCGGCCATGCGATCAGAGGAATTCCATCGCGCGATGAAAACGTCTTGTCCGGATCTACGCCTTCCTCTTTGACGATGTGACGTACGGCGTCAGCGTCCCCTCTTTCGGTGGCAATCGCCAGCCGTAAAGCATTGCCTTCAAAGTAGCCTTCGGCGCCATGAGCTGATGTCGCTGTAGTCGCAGAACAGCCCGTTGCAAGGAAAAGTGTGATCCATGCTGCGCTTACGAGGAATTTTGTCGTCACGTTGTGAAGAATGACGTTCATTTTCTTCCTTTTGGTCCGCTCCTAGCGTGACAGTAGCAAAGGGTTCTGGTAATCCATAGCTACCGCAGAGCAAGCGGCATTTCAAAGTGCAATGGAGTTTGCCATGAGTGATCAGGACAATGAGGCGCGCGCCCGCGTAGTCCGTGAGCAGAACATGCTCGTCCAGCAGCTGCGCGATAGTGGAAATGAAAGTGAGGCGAATCGTCTACAAGAGACGTACCACGCACGCGAAATGTCGGGATTGGCCGCCGATGTGTATCAGTCTGCGAAGCACGAAGGGAACCCTCCTGCGGGATGGGCGCGCGCAAGCAGTGATCCCGCTGCACTTCGAAAAGCTGGGTTTAATATTTCCAATGCTGACCTGAAAGAACTGCTGGAGCCCACGCGTTCGGGGTTCCGGGCGGAAATCTACCTGCCCGACAAGAACGTTCTGGGCGAAGATGCCAAGCCGGTCATTGTCTACAAGGGCTCTACGGGCGAGATTGTTGATCCGTCTGCACCGGCCGGCCGCCGACAGTCCGGGAGCGAGGATTTTCTCAACAATGGTCAGCAGGGCATGGGCATGCGCAGCGATTACTATGATCGCGCCATGCGCCTGGCATCTGTCATGAATCAGCAGATCCCCGGCGGCTTCGAAATAGCCGGCCACTCTCTCGGCGGCGGCATGGCTTCCGCTGCTTCCGCCGTCACCGGCGTACGCGCCACCACGTTCAACGCCGCCGGCCTGCATCCGGCAACGCCATCGCGGTACGCCAAGGACAACGGCCTGCCGACCTTCGATACGCAGCACACGGTGCACACCTACCAGACCACCGGTGAAGTGCTGAACGATGTGCAGAACGGCATGCACCGGCTCAGCGAGCAGCAGCGTCGCGGCTACGGCTTGCTGGCCAACGAACTGGGCATGGTGCTGAAGGACCCGGTCATGCAGAAGGTGGTCGGCGAGAAGCTGCGCGAGATGCTGCCGCCAGGCGCGCAGACCTCTGCAGCACAGTTCATCGAACAGCTGGCGACCCAACCGGGTCAGCAGGCGCTGCGCGATATTCCGCTAGCGGCGGGGCGCCTTGAACTGCTGCTCGAACCCAAGATGCGCGATGCGCAGGGCGCGCTGATCGATCGCCCGGACACGGCCGCACCCAGCCAGGTCGCAGAACTCGCCGGGCCCATTTCCACTGTGCTGCATTCCACTGCCGCCGGCATGCACATCGGCCGACGGGTAGGCGAGAAGGTCGAAAAGGCCGGCGCTGCCACTGCCCATGTGCTGGACAGAACCGGCGACGGCGTCGAGCGCATGTTGAAGACCGAAGGCATGGCCATCGGTCAGGTAGTGAGCATGGGTTCGGCCAGCCTGCAGGTGAGCACGCGTGCGGCAAGCACGGTGATCGCTTCCGGGCGCGAGTTGACCGGCAGCATCGAAGCCACCGCACACCGGGTGCACTCGCAGGCCGGTGCCCGTGGCTTGTCCGCACTGTCGTGGGTGGCGGGTCATGTGGGCATGGACAAGATGGCCGACACGCTGACCAGGCAGGCTGAGGCCGTTCGCGACCAGGGCGAGCAGCATGCGCAGCACGCGACGAAGCAGGCCCAGACCGACGCGGCGGGCGTCCGCGCGACGGGCGAGCGCGTGGCCACCGCCATCAACCACGATGGGCAATGGGTGGCGGGCAAGCTGCAGAACGGGTTTGCCACGGCGGGCGCGCATGTGGATCGCGGCTATGACCTTGTGGCATCCCACGTGAAGGGCATCACCGCCACCGCACCGGTTACGCTGGCCACCGTGGGCGGTGCAACAGCGGGCCTCGGAACAGCGGCCGCAACACATGTGCCTACCGGCAACCTGCCGCAGGACATCGTGAAGCTGCGCAACCTGGACCAGTCCGCACGCGTGGTCCGTGGCATCGGCGCGGCCTTCAGCGAGGCGACGGCCCGTCATGGCATGGACCCGACCGTCATTCCCAGCCTGGATTCCGCGCTGATCAAGCAGGAAGCCGCCGCGCGCACGCTGATCGGGCAGCAGGCGAGCATCGCGCCCGCCGCTGACGGCCGACAGGCCGGCAGCACCACGGAGCCTGGCAAACCTGCGATCGGCATCGATCATCCTGCCCACGCCGGCAATAGCCTGTTCCTCGGCGCCCAGGCCGGCGTCCACGCCCTGGACCGCGCCCACAACCGCGTGCCCGACCTGCAGAGCGACCAGCTGGCCGGTGCGCTGGCCGCCCAAGCCAACCGCGAAGGCCTGCAGTCCATCTCCCATGTGGTTCTCAGTGACGACCGCGCCCGGGTGTTCGCTGTCGACACCGCCGACCTCAATGCCCCGCACCGACGCCATGCCCATGTCGAGGTGGCCCAGGGCATGGCCCAGCCGCTGGCCGTGAGCACGGCCCAGGTCGACGCCCTCAACGCCGGCCGCGCCGCCGCCCTGGACGCCGGGCTGGCCCAGCAGCAGGTGGAGGAGTCGCAGGAGCAGGCGCGACGCATGGGGTAGCGAGGGCGGGGTTCCCCTCCCGCCGATCCTGCGATACAGTCAAAGGGTGTCCAGCCTGACGACCCCGCATACTCTTTCTTCCGCACGCCGTTGGTGGCGATGGTGGCCCGTTGCCGTCGTCCGCCCCCATAACGCTGTGTCCCGGAAGGAAAGTCGTCTTGAACTCGCACGCTCAGTTTCAGCAGCAGGCCGCTGAAGGCCACACCCACATTCCCGTCGTCCGCGAAGTGCTGTCCGACCTGGACACGCCGCTTTCGGTCTATCTGAAGCTCGCCGACGGCCCCAATACCTACCTGTTTGAATCCGTCGAAGGCGGCGAGCGCTTTGGTCGTTACTCGATCATCGGCCTGCCGGCGCGCCGCGTGTATGCCTTCCACGGCCATACGCTGACCGTGCGCGAAGACGGCCAGGTGGTGGACACCCGCGAGGTAGCCGATCCCTTCGCCGAAGTCGAGGCGCTGCGCAGCGCCCACTCGGTGCCCAAGCTGGAAGGCCTGCCGGGCTTCACCGGCGGCCTGGTCGGCTGGTTCGGCTTCGAATGCATCGGCTACATCGAGCCGCGCCTGGCCCCGCCGGCTGGCCGTGATGAGCTGGGCACGCCGGACATCCTGCTGCTGGACTCCAACGAGCTGGCGGTATTTGACAATCTCAAGGGCCGGCTGTACCTGATCGTGCACGCCGACCCGCGTGTCGGCGGTGCCTTCGAGCAGGCGCAGGCGCGACTGGATGCCCTGACTGCGAAGCTGCGTGCGCCGGGTGCCGGCTATCCGGCGCCGCTCAACAGCGACGTGCTGGACGAATCGGATTTCGTCTCCGGCTTCACCCGCGAAGGCTTCGTCGATGCGGTTCAGCGCAGCAAGGAATACATCCGCGCCGGTGACATCTTCCAGGTGGTGCTCAGCCAGCGCCTGAGCGTGCCGTTCAAGGCGCGCCCGGTGGATGTGTACCGCGCGCTGCGCGCGTTGAATCCCTCGCCGTACATGTATTTCCTCGATGTCGGCGACCTGCAGGTGGTTGGTTCCTCGCCGGAAATCCTGGTGCGTTTGCAGGATGGCGAAGTGACCGTGCGCCCGATCGCCGGCACCCGCCCGCGTGGCGCCACGCCCGAGCTGGACCTGGCACTGGAAGCCGAGCTGCTGGCCGACCCGAAGGAACGTGCCGAGCACCTGATGCTGATCGACCTCGGCCGCAACGATGCCGGGCGCGTCTCCAAGGCCGGTACCGTGGAAGTGGGCGAGCAGTTCGTGATCGAACGCTACAGCCATGTCATGCACATCGTCAGCGAAGTGACCGGCCAACTGCAGCCGGGCCTGAGCTATGCCGACGTGCTGCGCGCCACGTTCCCGGCCGGCACCGTCAGCGGCGCGCCAAAGATCCGCGCGCTGGAAGTGATCCGCGAACTGGAACCGATCAAGCGCAATGTCTACGCCGGCAGCATCGGCTACATCGGCTGGCACGGCGATGCCGATACCGCGATCGCGATCCGCACTGCGGTCATCAAGGATGGCCGCCTGTACGTGCAGGCCGGCGCCGGCATCGTCTACGACTCGGACCCGGACAAGGAATGGGACGAGACGATGAACAAGGGCCGTGCGCTGTTCCGCGCCGTCGCCCAGGCCGCCAAGGGCCTGTGAGTTTCCCCGTGCCGTGGCCTGCGCCACGGCATCTTCCGCTGTTCCCATTGAAGACAAGGAGTACCGCATGAAGCTGCTGAGCGCATTGCTGTGGTCGTCGCTGCTGGCCACGATGGCCCCGTCTGCGTGGGCGCAGGCCAACACCATCCCCTCGCAGCCGCACCTGCTGGTGAAGGGGCAGGGCACCCGCACTGTGATGCCCGACCGCTTCGGCCTGCAGTTGAACATCGAAGAGACCGACATGGATGCCGACGCCGCGCGCCGCCGCGTGCAGGGCAACGTGGCCCGCGTGCTGGCGCTGTTCAAGCAGCACAAGGCGGTGGAGGGCAGCGTGCGTGCGGACAACCTGCGGATCGGCCCGGCGACGCGCTATGAGCAGAACCGGCAGGTCTTCATCGGTACCCGCGTGTCGCGCCAGCTGCGCGCCAGCTTCGCCAGCGTGAAGGCGATGCAGGACGTGCTGGGTGCGTTGAAGGCCAACGAGAACGTGCAGGTCAGCAGCATGGCGCCGACCTACTCGGGCGAAGCGGCGTTGCGGCGCGAACTCAAGGGCGAGGCCGCAGCCCAGACCCGCCAGTCCGCGCAGGGCCTGGCCAAGGCCTACGGCACCCGGCTGCGCGGCCTGTACAGCATTTCCGACGTAGCGCCGAACTTTGCTTATGGCATCCAGGCCGGCAGTTGGCCGAGCAGTGGGGATCTGGTGACGCCGCCTTCGCCGCCCGCGCCCGAGGCACCGATGAACAGCATCGAGACCACGGGCTCCCGCCTGCCCGAGTCGGTCGAAGCCGGCCCCATCACCTACACCGAAAACGTGTACGCCATTTTCCTGATAAGCGACGGAACCTGACCATGTTGTGGATGATCGACAACTACGACAGCTTCACCTACAACCTCGTGCAGTACCTGCAGACGCTGGGCGCCGAGGTGAAGGTGGTGCGCAACGATGCGATGAGCGTGGACGAGATCGCCGCGCAGAAGCCCGAGCGCATCGTCATTTCGCCCGGCCCGTGCACCCCCAACGAAGCGGGCGTGTCGCTGGAGCTGATCCAGCGGCTGGGCCCGACCACGCCGATCCTCGGCGTGTGCCTGGGCCACCAGGGCATCGGCCAGGTCTACGGCGGCACCGTGATCCGCGCCGGCAACATCATGCACGGCAAGACCTCGCCGATCCGCCACGAAGGCAAGGGCGTGTTCGCCGGCCTGCCGGACCGTTACCAGGCCACCCGCTACCACTCGCTGGTGGTGGACAAGAACAGTCTGCCGGACTGCCTGGAAGTGACCGCCTGGACCGAGAACGAGGACGGCTCGATCGAAGAGATCATGGGCCTGCGCCACCGCCAGTTCCCGGTGGAAGGCGTGCAGTTCCACCCCGAATCCATCCTCACCGAACACGGCCACGCCCTGCTGCGCAATTTCCTGCAGCGCCCGGCGGCCTGATCCAAGGAGCATTCCCATGAGCTTCTCCCCCCAGGAAGCCCTGCAACGCACCATCGAGCACCGCGAGATCTTCTTCGACGAGATGGTCGACCTGATGCGGCAGATCATGCGCGGCGACGTGTCGCCGATGATGACCGCCGCCATCCTCACCGGCCTGCGGGTGAAGAAGGAAACCATCGACGAGATCGCCGCCGCCGCCACGGTCATGCGCGAATTCGCGCTGGCGGTGCCGGTGGTCGACAGCACCCACCTGGTCGACATCGTCGGCACCGGCGGCGATGGCTCGCACACCTTCAACATCTCCACCTGCGCGATGTTCGTGGCGGCTGCGGCCGGTGCGCGCGTGGCCAAGCATGGCAACCGCAGCGTGTCGTCCAAGTCCGGCAGCGCCGATGCGGTCGAGGCGCTGGGGGCGGCCATCGAGCTGCAGCCAGCGCAGGTGGCCGCTGCCATCGAGCAGACCGGTATCGGCTTCATGTTCGCGCCGATCCATCATCCGTCGATGAAGGTCGTCGCGCCGGTCCGCCGCGAGATGGGGGTGCGCACCATCTTCAACATCCTTGGTCCGCTGACCAACCCCGCCAGCGCGCCGTCGGTGCTGATGGGCGTGTTCCATCCTGATCTGGTGGGTATCCAGGCGCGCGTGCTGCGCGAGCTGGGCACCGAGCGCGCCATGGTGGTCTGGGGCCGCGACAACATGGATGAGATCTCGCTGGGCGCCGGCACCCTGGTGGGCGAGCTGCGCGACGGCAAGGTGCGCGAGTACGAGATCCACCCGGAGGACTTCGGCATCGCCATGTCGGCCAGCCGTAACCTGCGCGTGGACAGCCCGGAGCAGTCCATCCAGATGCTGCGCGCGGTGCTGGACAACGAGCCCGGCCCGGCGCTGGACATCGTCGCGCTCAATGCCGGCGCCGCGCTGTACGTGGCCGGCGTGGCCAGCGACATCGGTGATGGCCTGGCCCGCGCCCGCGCTGCCATCGCCAATGGCAGCGCCCGCCAGCGCCTGCAGCAGTATGTGGAGACCACCCGCGCGCTGGTTGCCTGAGCGCGCGGTTCAGCCTGACCCCATCGATGGCCGATAATGGCCGTCCTCAGCGCCCCCGCACCGAATCGAAGACGATGAGCGACATCCTGCAGACGATCCTGGCCCGCAAGGCCGAAGAAGTGGCCCAGCGCCGCGCCCAGCGCCCGCTCGAGGAGCTGCAGGCCGCCGTGGCCAGCGCCCCGCCGGTACGTGGCTTCGTACGCGCGTTGCAGGCGGCCGTGGCCAACGGCGACCCGGCGGTGATTGCCGAGGTGAAGAAGGCCAGCCCGTCCAAGGGCGTCATCCGCCCCGACTTCCGACCGGCGGATATCGCGGTCAGCTACGAGTTCGGTGGTGCCAGCTGCCTTTCGGTGCTGACCGACGTGGACTTCTTCCAGGGCGCCGATACCTACCTGCAGCAGGCCCGTGAAGCCTGCACGCTGCCGGTGCTGCGCAAGGACTTCGTGATCGACGCCTACCAGGTGTACGAGGCACGCGTGCTGGGCGCCGACTGCATCCTGCTGATCGTCGCCGCGCTGGACGACACCCAGCTGGCCACGCTGTCGGAACTGGCGCTGTCGCTGGGCATGGACGTGCTGGTGGAAGTGCACGACATCGACGAACTGGAGCGCGCACTGCAGGTGCCGGCGCCGATGATCGGCATCAACAACCGCAACCTGCGCACCTTCGAGGTGTCGCTGCAGACCACGCTGGATATGCAGCAGGCGGTGCCGCGTGACCGCCTGCTGGTCACCGAAAGCGGCATCCTCGGCCCGCAGGACGTGGCGCTGATGCGCGACGCCGGCATCCATGCCTTCCTGGTCGGCGAGGCCTTCATGCGCGTGGAAGAGCCGGGCGAGGGCCTGCGTCAGCTATTCTTCGCAACATGACAACGCACTATCCGACGCCGCGCGAGGATGCGCCGCTGGTGGTCTTCGACTTCGACCACACCCTCTACGACGGCGATTCGGGTACCCACCTGTTCGCCTCGCTGATCAAGCGCAACCCGCTGCGCATGCTGGCGGCGCTGTTGGTCACGCCGATCGCCGGGCCGATGGTGGCGATGCTGCCGACCCGTCGCGCGGGCATCTCGGTCTATGTGTGGATCGGCAGCTTCGGCCTGCACCGTGCGCGCGATTTCAACAAGGTGATCGACGCCTACGTGCTGCGCAACCAGGCGCAGATGCGCGCCAAGCTGCTGCCGCAGGCGCTGGAAGTGTTCGCCGCGCACCGCGCCAAAGGCGATCGCGTGGTGGTTGCCACCGGCGCGCCGCCGGAGCTGGCCCGCGCGATCCTGGCCTTCGTGGCCCATCAGGATGTGCCGGTGATCGGCACCGAGGTCGGCCCGCGGCTGGGCGGCGTCGGTCCCACCCGTCACTGCCACAACGAAGAGAAGATGCGCATGCTGCGCGAACGCGGCTATGGCGACATCGATATCGCCTATTCCGACAGCACCGCCGACCTGCCGCTGCTGCTGGCGGCCAAGGCGCCGGTGGTGGTGAACCCGAAGCCGGGGCGGGTGGCGTTCTTCCGCCGCGTGCTGCCGGCCGGCACCCGCATCCTCAACTGGGGATGCGTGGATCGCGGCGGCGACAAGGCGTAGCCCGGGGCCAGATCCCATGGGGGTTCTGACCCCATCGCACGATGACGGATCTGCCGGCCAGCGGCCGGCGCTACCCTTCTCCGTCGCGGTTGTGCCGACCCTTCTCCGTTCCGGTAGTGCCGGCCGCTGGCCGGCAAGCGCTCAGCGCCCCAGGTGCCCGTACACCGCATGCCCGATCTGGAACAGGCTGATGCCCAGTACCAGCACGCCCACGGCCACCAGCACCCAGCGCTCCTTCACCCGCTTGACCAGGATTGCTGCCACCGGAGCGGCCATCATGCCGCCGATCAGCAGGCCGGCAACGATCTGCAGGTGCTGCACGCCCATCGACAACAGGAAGGTCGCTGACACCGTCAACGTGACCACGAACTCGGCTGCGTTGACTGTTCCGATGGTGGTGCGCGCCTGGCCGCCGCGGGCGAGCAGGGTGGACGTGGCGATCGGCCCCCAGCCACCGCCGCCGCTGGCGTCGAGCAGGCCGGCGAAGAAGCCCAGCACCGGCACCCGGCGGATCTCGCCCTTGGGCATCCAGCGCCCAGCGGCGCGGGCGAGGATGATGATCGCCAGCACCAGCAGGTACAGGTAGATCAGTGGCCGGATGATCTCGCCCGGGATCTGCGTGAGCACGTACGCGCCCACGGCACCACCCACTGCGCCGGGCAGGGCCAGGCGCAGGAACAGGCGTTTATCGACATTTCCGGCTGCGAGGTGCGACACCCCCGAGGCGCCCGTGGTGAACACTTCAGCGGTGTGGATGCTGGCGCTGACCTGCGCCGGGGGCAGGCCCATGCTCAGCATCACCGACGAGGACACCAGGCCGAACGCCATGCCCAATGCACCGTCCACCAGCTGTGCGCCGAGGCCGATGAGGATGAACCACCAGAATTCGCTGCTCAGCTCCATGCACCGAGCCTAGCCCAGCGGGCCGCGCAGGGGCCGTGTAGAGCTGAACCCATGCGCGGCTGCCTTCGACGGACAGCAGCCGAGCGTCGGCTCGGCTCTACAGGATGGCTCGGCAGCCTTGGGTTGCCTTGCAATCAACGGGTGCCGTACAGCACCACGGTCTTGCCGCGGGCATGCAGCAGGCCGTCGGTCTGCAGTTTCTTCAGCACGCGGCCGGCCATTTCGCGCGAGCAGCCGACCAGTCGCGCCAGTTCCTGTCGCGATACGCGCAGCTGGCTGCCCTGCGGGTGGCTCATCGCCTCCGGTTCCTGCGCCAGGTCGTGCAGGGTGCGCACGATCCGGTCGGTCACGTCCAGGAATGCCAGGCGGCTGGCCTTGCGGCTGGTGTCGAGCAGGCGCTTGGAAATCTGCTGGCCCAGCGCGTACAGCAGGCGCGGGGCATCGGCCGACAGCGGGCCGAGGAACAGCTGATGCAGGCGCTCGTAGCTGATTTCAGCCAGCTCGCAGGCGGTACGGGTCCGCAGGATCACCTCCCGGCGGTCCGATTCGACGAACAGGCCCATCTCGCCGACGAACTCGCCGGCACCGAAGTAGCCCAGCACAAGCTCGCGATCGTCATCTTCCTCGGCCATGATCGAAACCGAGCCGCTGATGACGTAATACAGGGTTCCCGCCGGGTCTCCGGGCCGGAAGACGTCGGTACGGGTGGGATATCGCCGCCTGTGGCTGTGCGCCAGGAAACGATCGATTGTGGCGATATCCAGGGCCAGTGGACTGCTAGCTAGGCGCACGGTTGACACGATAGGAGCGCTCCCTCTGCGCATGAACGGATTCACGGGGTCGATAGCGGAGCTTAACCAGCGCAATTGTTAAGGGCAAACAGTGTGCCAGAACTCTTGCGTCTTCACGTTCCCCCCGGGGGCAGTTTGCCCCATAATTCCCCCTTTCCCTTCTTACACAGGAATCGACCGCCGTGGTCAAGCCGTTGCCTCGCCTGAGGCTGCAGGGTTTCAACAACCTCACCAAGGCGCTGAGCTTCAACATCTATGACGTGTGTTACGCGCGCACCGAAGAGGAGCGTCAGCGTTACATTGAATACATCGATGAAGAGTACAACGCCGACAGGCTGACTCAGATCTTGACCGATGTCGCCGAGATCATCGGCGCCAACATCCTGAACGTGGCCCGCCAGGACTACGATCCGCAGGGTGCCTCGGTGACCATCCTGATCTCCGAAGAACCGGTGATCGACAAGAAGCTGGCCGGCAAGGAGCTGATCTCCGACGCCGTGGTCGCGCACATGGACAAGAGCCACATCACGGTCCATACCTACCCGGAAACCCATCCGCAGGAAGGTATCGCCACGTTCCGCGCGGACATCGACGTGGCCACCTGTGGCGTCATTTCCCCGCTGAAGGCCCTGAACTACCTGATCGAGAGCCTCGAGTCGGACATCGTGATCATGGACTACCGCGTCCGTGGCTTCACCCGCGATGTGAAGGGCAAGAAGCACTTCATCGACCACAAGATCAACTCGATCCAGAACTTCCTGGCCAAGAACATCAAGTCGCGTTACGAGATGTTCGACGTCAACGTCTACCAGGAGAACATCTTCCACACGAAGATGCACCTGAAGGACTTCGACCTGGACCAGTACCTGTTCGAGGAAAAGGCCAAGAACCTGTCGTTCAAGGAACGCATGAAGATCGAAGCGCTGCTCAAGCGCGAGATCGAAGAGCTGTTCCACGGCCGGAACCTGTCCGAGTAAGCCCCATGTGCGATGCCCGCAGGCATCGCCACCCAGGCGGGACGACCCGCCCCGTGGAACCAGTGCCCCGCACGCGTTACAGTTCCACGGTGATGTACCGACCCACGGCCCGGTGTGAAAACACCGGGCCGTTTCGTTTTTCTCAAAAAAGGTAAGGAGCCCCCACCCATGCCCTGGATCTACCTGCTGCTGGCCGGCCTGTTCGAGATCGGTTTCGCCCTCGGAATGAAGTACTCCGAAGGCTTCAGCAAACCCCTGCCCACCGTTGCCACGGTGGTATCGGCCCTGATCAGCCTGTACCTGATGAGCCAGGCGATGAAGAGCATCCCGGTCGGTACGGCCTACGCGATCTGGACCGGCATCGGTGCCATGGGCGTGGCTGTGCTCGGCATCTACCTGTTCAATGACAGTGCGTCGCCGGCCCGCCTGGCCTGCGTGGGCCTGATCGTGGCCGGCGTGATCGGCTTGAAGCTGGTCTCGCCCAACTGATTGATGGCCCGACCAACGGTCGGGCCCCCACCGTCGCCCCCCGCACCTCCTGGTAGGCCCGCACCGTTGGTGCGGGCGACCCTTCAGATGCGGTAGGCGATGGTCTTCATCACCCTGGAGGCCAGCGCCATCACGCCCGGGATCGGGAACGGCAGGCGGCGTGCGCCGGCCTGCTCGGCGTGCTCCGCATGGCGGGCTTCGTCTTCCTTCATCACCTCGATGACCGCACGGCTGCGCAGGTCGCCGGCCGGCAGATCGACCAGGTGTTCGTCCAGATGGGCTTCCACCTGGCGCTCGGTTTCGACCACGAAGCCGAGGTTCCAGCCGTCGCCGCGCAGCCCGGCCAGGGTGCCGATGGTGTAGCTGCCGGCGTACCACAGCGGGTTGAACAGGCTCGGGCGGCTGTCCAGCTCGCCCAGCCGGGTGGCACACCACGCCAGGTGGTCGGTCTCCTCCTGGGCCGCTTCCAGCAGGTGTTCACGCGTGGCAGGGTCGCGGGCCACGGCGGCCTGCCCGAAATACAGGCCCTGTGCGCAGACTTCGCCGACGTGGTTGATCCGCATCAGCCCGGCCGCGTGGCGGCGTTCAGCGTTGTCCATGCCCGGCTCGCTGGTGTCCGCGGCCGGGTAGGGGCGGGCTGCCGGCGGGTTGCCGAACACCGTGTCCAAGGCGCGCTGCGCTTCGGTCAGCAGATGGTCCAGCGGTGTGGTCTGGCGGAGCACGGTCATGGCGGTACGCGGTGGGACGGAAGACCCCTCGATTCTCCCCCGGCTCCGGCCCCCTGCCAACCCGGGACATGGCCGGCTTGCACCGGGGGCTTGACCTGCGTACAATCCCGCCTCTTACGCTTCACCTTTCACAACGCGTGGCAGAGTTCCGGCGAGCCGTTCGCCGCAATGAGCCCGACCTAACATAGAGTTCTTCATGAGCACTTTCACTGCCAAGAACGAGACCGTCCAGCGCGACTGGTACCTCGTCGACGCCGAGGGCAAGACCCTGGGCCGTCTCGCCACCGAGCTGGCCCGCCGTCTGCGTGGCAAGCACAAGCCGGTCTACACCCCGCACGTTGATACCGGCGACTACCTGGTCGTCATCAATGCAGAAAAGATTGCCGTCACCGGCAAGAAGCTGCAGGACAAGATGTATCACCGTTTCACCGGTTACATCGGCAACCTGAAGACCGAGTCCCTGGCCCAGGCGCTGGAGCGCCACCCGGAGCGCGTGATCGAGATCGCCGTCAAGGGCATGCTGCCGAAGGGCCCGCTGGGTCGCCAGATGTACCGCAAGCTCAAGGTCTACGCCGGCACTGAGCATCCGCACGCCGCACAGCAGCCGCAGGTTCTGGATATCTAATCATGGCTATCACTCAAAACTACGGCACTGGCCGCCGCAAGTCCTCCACCGCTCGCGTGTTCCTGCGCAAGGGTTCGGGCAACATCACCGTCAACGGTCGTCCGCTGGACGAGTTCTTTGGTCGTGAGACCGCGCGCATGATCGTGCGCCAGCCGCTCGAGCTGACCAAGAACACCGAAAGCTTTGACATCCTGGTCACCGCCGCTGGCGGCGGCACCACCGGCCAGGCCGGTGCGATCCGTCTGGGCATCGCCCGTGCTCTGGTCGAGTACGACGAAACCCTGAAGTCCGAGCTGCGCAAGGCTGGCTTCATGACCCGTGACGCCCGTGAAGTCGAGCGTAAGAAGGTTGGTCTGCACAAGGCCCGCCGCGCCACCCAGTTCTCCAAGCGTTGATCTACCGCGCCTGGTTGGGCTCCTTCGGGAGCCCGCTGGATGGGAAAGCAAAAGCCCGGCTTCGGCCGGGCTTTTGTCGTTCTGGGGCTGTGCATTTCGAGGTTGCCGGCCAGTGGCCGGCGATGGGGTGGGGTCAGAGCCTTTTCCTTTGGAAAAGGATCCGACCCCGGATCCCTCTCTGGAGGAGAGCCCCCTTGATGTTCAAGGGGGCGCGCCGACAGGCGCGGGGATAAGGTGGGGATGCGCGACCAAAACAAAAAAGAAAAAAGCCTGATCTTTCGATCAGGCTTTTTTCTTTTTTGTTTGGCTGCCCCGGATGGATTCGAACCACCGAATGCCTGAGTCAGAGTCAGGTGCCTTACCGCTTGGCGACGGGGCAAAACGTGCAACTATTTTCTCACTTTTCACACTGAAAAACAACTTGATTTTCAATGTGGTGGCTATGGGTGGACTCGAACCACCGACCCCAGCATTATGAGTGCTGTGCTCTAACCGGCTGAGCTACATAGCCTTGGTGAGCCCGCTATTCTGCGGATGTGTATCGGCCCTGTCAACACTTTTGTGCCGTGCTTGTGGGCCGACAGAGGGCATGGGATAGTCCCGACCAGTAGATTTTCTTAGGAGTCCGCATCGTGATCGATCCGGACGGCTATCGACCGAACGTCGGCATCGTGCTGATGCGGCAGGACGGCCAGGTGTTCTGGGCACGACGCGTGCGCCGGGACGGCTGGCAGTTCCCGCAGGGCGGCATGAACACCGACGAGACGCCTGTCGAGGCCATGTATCGTGAACTGCAGGAAGAGACCGGCCTGCTGCCTGAGCACGTGGAAGTGCTCGGGGCGACGCCCGGCTGGCTGCGCTACAAGCTGCCGGCGCGGGCCATCCGCCGCAATGAACGGCAGGTCTGCATCGGGCAGAAGCAGGTCTGGTTCCTGCTGCGCCTGACCGGCGATGAATCGCATGTGCAGCTGGACCATACCGACTCGCCCGAGTTCGACCACTGGCGGTGGGTGGACTTCTGGTACCCGGTGGAGCACGTAGTGATGTTCAAGCGTGGCGTCTATGCGCGCGCGCTGCGACACCTGGCGCCGTTGGCGCGTGGGGTGGCCGGGCAGGGCGTCAGCGCCATGCCCAAGAGTGCCGCCGAGGCCTGGATGCCGGGCCACGCGGCCGGCCACGACAGGCCCCGGAAGCGCACGCCCAAGCGCGGCGGCTACTGGCCGCGCAAAGCCAAGGGGGAGTCCGGGGCGGTTTGAATGGGAGCCCACGCAGGCTGCGGGCCGATCCGTCACAACGCGTCCCCGCCGGCTGTTTCCAGCAGGACCGGGCTGTCCGGCGGGCCGGTCAATCCGACTCTGAACGGTATCGAGAATGGTTCAGGTCTCTGATTGACAACCATTCTCGTTTCCATTGGAATAGGCAACAGGCCGCTTCTGGCCTGCCAGCCCGGTTCCCGCCTGTGTACGTCTGCATCTGCAACGGAGTCACCGACCACCAGATCCGCGAAGCCGCCAACCATGGTGTCAGCACGGTGGCCGAACTGACCATGCGGACCGGTTGCGGTGCCACCTGCGGTTCCTGCCTGGACATGGCCGGCGACCTGCTGGCCAAGGCACGCGCGACGCAGGATCTGCCGCTGCCGGTATTGGGCCTGGCCCAGGTTGCCTGATCGTTTCCTCGCGGCGTGTTGACGCCGCGCTTTCGCATCCTTCACCTGCAGTCGCGCAGGCCAATGCGCACGATTCGCGTTCCTTCACCACCGCACGCAAGGCGGTACAGTGCCTGCGTTTTCAGCGTGCAGGAGCATCCCCATGAAGGGCGACACCAAGGTCATCGAATTCCTCAACAAGGTCCTCTACAACGAGCTGACCGCGATCAACCAGTACTTCCTGCACGCCAAGATGCTGAAGAACTGGGGCATCAAGGAACTGGCCGAACACGAGTACAAGGAATCGATCGACGAGATGAAGCATGCCGACATGCTCGCCGACCGCATCCTGTTCCTCGAAGGCCTGCCGAACTTCCAGGCGCTGGGCAAGCTGCGCATCGGCGAGAACCCGACTGAAATCCTGCAGTGCGACCTGTCGCTGGAACGCGATGGCGTGGTCACCCTGCGCGAGGCGGTGGCCTATTCCGATTCGGTTGGCGACTATGTCAGCCGCCAGCTGTTCGTGAAGATCCTCGACTCGGAGGAAGAGCACATCGACTGGCTGGAAACCCAGCTCGACCTGATCGAGCGCATCGGCGAGCCGAAGTACCTGCTGAGCAAGCTGGAAGAGTGAATCAGCGGTCCTGGCCGGCGCGATGCTGTGCCAGGTAGCCCGTCAGTGCAACGCGCGCCCGGGCGAATTCCGCCACCAGCAGCGCCACCGCGACTGCGGGGCGCTGCAGGCTGCCACTACGGGCCTCGTGCTCGATCCGCTGCGCGATCGCCGACAGCGACAATGCCCCCACGTTCGCGCTTGATGATTTCAGGCTGTGCGCGACGGCCTGCATGCGCGGTTCATCGCTGTTCCGCGCGGCCAGCTGCAACTGCTGCACCATCGCCGGCGCATCTTCAAGAAATACCGTGACGATCTGGGTGGCAGCATCGCCGATCACCGCGTGCAGTTCATCCAGCACATCGCGGTCGAGCACCGGTTGTGGCTTGGAGCCGACCCGGCTGTCATCGTCCTGTAGATCCGAGCCGTGCTCGGCTGAGGGTGCGCGACTGCTGTTGGCCGTCAGCCGAGCATCACCCGGCTCTACAGAAGGCCGTGCAGGTGCTGCGGCTTTACCGCCACCCCAGCGCTGCAGCAGCGCATGCAGCGTGGCGCGTGCGATCGGCTTGGACAGGTAATCGTCCATGCCGGCCTGCAGGCAGCGCTCGCGGTCGCCGGCCATCGCATTGGCGGTCATCGCGATGATCGGCAATCGCGCATGCCCGGTTTCCGCTTCTTCGGCGCGCCAGCGGCGCGTGGCGGCGTAGCCGTCCAGCACTGGCATCTGGCAATCCATCAGCACGATGTCCAGCCCGCCTTCGCGGAGGGCGGCCAGGGCCTGTTCGCCATCGGCGGCGTTGCGCACCTCGCACTGGAACACCCGCAGCAGCTGCTCGGCCACCATCCTGTTCACCGTATTGTCCTCCACCACCAGCACGCGCAGATGCAGCGGCGGCAGCGTGGCAGCCGGTTGCTCGTGTTCCGCGCTGGCCAGCAGCGCAGCGGGGCGGGCAGAGGCGACCGGTGCCGCCAGCAGTGCATGCAGGGCGGCGTCGTCGAAGTGGGAGGGCAGCTGGCGCTGGCGGGGGCGTTGCGCAATCGCATCCTCCTGCAGCCACAGTACCTGCAGTGCATCGTCGTCGCCGCGTTCCCCCAGTGCGAGCTGCAGCGTGGCCTCGCCGTTGCGGCGTGCGCGCGCATCGACCAGCAGCCAGGCGGGTGCCGGTTTTCCGGGCCGCGCGGGAGCGCGCAGGCGCTCGACCACGCTGTCCAGTTGCGCCAGCACCTGCACCTGCAGTCCATGGTGGGCAGCGATGCGCTCGATGCGTGCCTGCAGCGATGCATCGGCACTGAACAGCAGCAGCGGTGCCGGCGCGCGCGTCATCGCCGGCAGGTCGCCAGGAACCTTCAGCAGCGGGATCTCGAACCAGAACGTAGCACCCTGGCCGGGCGTGGACTGCACACCAATACGCCCATGCATCAGGTCGATGATGCGCTTGCAGATGGCCAGGCCCAGGCCGGTGCCGCCGTAGATGCGCGTGGTGGATGCGTCGGCCTGGCTGAAAGACTGGAACAGGCGTGCCTGCAGCGCGTCGTCGATGCCGATGCCGGTATCGATGATCTCGAAGCGCAGCTGGTGCTGCGCGGCACCTTCGCCCAGGCGCAGCACGCGCAGCTGCACCTGGCCGCGGGCGGTGAACTTGATCGCATTGGCCAGCAGGTTGCTCAGCACCTGGCGCAGGCGCACCGGGTCGCCGCGCACCGGCAGGCGCACCGATGGATCCAGCTGCAGTCCCAGTGCCAGGCCCTTGGCGTCGGCGGCGCGCTGCATCAGCTGCACCACGCCATCGAGCAGATCGCGCAGGTTGAAGCTGGTGATTTCCAGCTCCAGCGCCTGTGCTTCCAGCCGGGAGTAGTCGAGGATGTCGTCGACGATGCGCAGCAGCTGCTGCGAGCTGGCCGAGGCGGTGGCCAGCATCTGCCGCTGGTCCTCGCTCAGTGGCCCGCGTGCGATCAGCTCCAGCATCGGCAGGATGCCATTGAGCGGGGTGCGGATCTCATGGCTCATCGTGGCCAGGAACTCGCCCTTGGCCAGCACGGCCGCCTCGGCGGCCTGCTTGGCCTGCAGCAGCTGTTGTTCCAGCTGGCCCTGGCGTTCAGTGGTATGGCGTAGCTGGTCCCGTTCAGCGGCCAGCGCTCCGTGCGTGCGCTGCAGCTGCGCCAGCGCACGGTCGCGCGCGCGAAGCCGCAGGCCCAGCACCATCAGCGCGATGGTGGCCGCGGCGAGGGCAACCAGCAGCACGCCCCACAGCGGCACGTCAGAGCACCGCGTTGTGGAAGTCGAAGTTCAGGTCGCTGCCGGCCGACTGCACCATGTTGCCCTGGATGTAGTCGACGCCGCCGACCCACATCGCCGCCGCAGCCTGCGGATCCTCGATCTGCTGGCCGATGATCTGCAGCCCGGCGGCATGGGCCTGATCGATCGCCTTGCGCAGCTCCTCGCGCGTGGCCGGATTGGCGTGGCTGCTGGAAAAGCGCGCAGCCATGCGCACGAACGACAGCGGCAGCTGGTTCAGCAGGGCATCGGCCTCGCCGCTGGGTTCGAACTGGCTCAGGCAGAAGCGCACCCCGGCACTGGCCATGCGCTGGCAGAACTGCTGCAGCGGCACGGTGTGGATCAGTGCGTCCGGCAGGCGCACGTCGATCACCAGTGCACTGCCCGGCAGGTCGCGCTGCTGCAGTGATTCCAGCAGCCAGTCGGCGAAGGCGTCGCGCTGCAGGGTGCGCAGCGACTGCGAGACGAACAGGTTCAGTGGCTGCGTCGCGTGGCGGTACAGGTCCAGCAGCCCCAGCGCGTGGTCCATCACCTGCTGGTCGAGATCGGCGATGCGGCCCGCGGCTTCCGCGGCCGGGATCACCTGCCCGGCCGCCAGCACGGTGCCGTCGGCCTGGCGAAGGCGCAACAGCAACTGGTACTGCGCGGTGTTGCCGCCGGCAACAGCGACGATCGGCTGATAGGCCAGTTCCAGCTGTCCTTCCAGCAGCGCCAGGTGTTCCTGTTCGGTGACTGCCTGGCGGTGCACATGGCCGGCCACCCCGGCGCTGAGCAGGCGCGCCTGCAGGGTGGTGCGCTCGACGGCTTCCAACGCACTGTTGGCATCCTCGAAGCCCGGTGACAGCGGTGCATAGCCAACTACGCCGCGCAGGTGCACGGATTCGTCGTCGCGGATCACGAAGGCACGTGCCGACAGCTGCTCGCGCAGGCTGGCAGCGATGCTTTCAAGGGCGTCCTCGTCGGCGCTGCGGGCCAGCAGCAGGAAGCTGTTGTCGTTCAGGCGTGCCAGCAGGTGCGGATGGCCGGCTTCGGCCAGGCGCTGCCCGGCCTGCACCATCAGCCGTTCAAACGCGGCATAGCCATAGCGTTCGCGCAGGCCCAGCGCGCTGGCCACTTCGATGAAGAACACGCCGCCCTGATCGCGGTGGGCGAGTGCGGTGTTGAGCTGCTGCAGCACGTGGTGGCGCGTCGGCAGGCCGGTTTCCGGATTGCTGGTGGCCGGTGCGCCGGTGGCGCCGGGCAGGGTCGCGGCCTGGGCTCGTGCGCGGCGGATGCGGTTGGCCACCGCTGCGATCAGGTGGCGGGGCCGGATCGGTTTGCTCAGGTAGTCGTCCGCGCCGCTGTCGAGGACTTCGAACTGGCGCTCCGGATCCGGATCACCGCTGAGGAACACGATCGGAAGCAGCTGCAGGCCGGGCTGCTGGCGGATCAGCGCGGTCAGGCGCATGCCGTCCAGGCCGGGAAGGTGAAGATCCATCAGGATCAGGTCGGGGCGATGCTCCTTGATGGCCTGCAGCGCGGCATCGGCATCGTTGTGGACGATCGCCTGCATGCCGGCGCCGTGCAGCACGCTCTGCGCGAACAGGGCCTGCGCCCGATCGTCTTCAACGATCAGCACGCGGTAGGGCGAGTCCGATGGCGACGGGGCCAGATCGTTGTTGCCGGCGTCGGCCAGTGCGATCGGGCCGGGCAGCGGCGGCGGCGCGCTGTTGGCCGGCGTGGACGCATCGGCCGCGACAGGGGATGGGGTCGCCGCCATCGGTGGGTCCACGGCCGGAGGTGCCGTCTCGGGGGCCCAGCGTTGCCAATGGTCGGCCGGAGGGGTTTCAGCGCGTCCCGGGCGGGCGCCCGCGGGGGATTCGTTTGCGGCCATCGGTGCTCCTGGTGTTCGCGTCCATTATGCGACAAGCCCGGTGCTCAGCCGGTACCGGTGTGCCCTGGCGGTGCTGCCGATGCACCGCGCGCCAGCCAGCGCACGCCCTTCCACAGGGCGCGCCAGACCAGCCACACCAGCAGCGCACCGGCCAGGCTGCAGGCCAGTACCACGATCAGCGCGATCCACGGGTGTGCCAGGGCGAGGGCCAGGCCACCGATCACGACGGTGTCTTCGGCCGCAGAGGCGACCCAGTTGCTGGCCGGTTCCGGCGAGGTGTTGAGCAGGGCGCGGGTACCGGCCTTCAGGCCATGGCTGGCCAGGGCGACGCCGGCGCCGGCGGCGAGCGCACCGGTGCCCAGCTGGCCATCCGGCGACAGCGTGGCCGCCGCAAGGAATGCGCCGGCCGGTACGCGCGCGAGCGTCTGCACCAGGTCCCACACCGAATCCACGCCAGGGATCTTGTCGGCGAAGAATTCGGCCACCGCCAGCGCCGCCGAGGTGCCCAGCACCCACCAGGATTCGGTGGCCTGCAGGGCGGGGGGGAGGTCGACCCAGCCAAGCAGCCCGGCCAGGCCGACACCGAACACGGTGAGGTAGACGCGGATACCGGCCAGCCAGGCCAGCAGGATGCCGATCACGAACAGGTGGGCTTCGGTCATGGCGGTGCTCCGGCGACGGAACTGTGCAGGGGGCCACACTATCGACGATGGCGTGCCTGAACGCCACCGACCGTGGCCGGCCACTGCGCAGGAAACCCACCCGTCCTGTCATACACTAGCCCGTCGTTTGCCAAAGGGGCCGTACCGGTGTCGCCCTTGCGATACCCCGGAAACCACCCATGACCAACCGTCCTCCCATGCGCGTGCAGGTCCGCCTGCCCGGCGCGCCGCAACCGCCTGCCGACCGTCGCCGCCTGCTGGTGATCGGCGGCATCTGGCTGCTCAGCCTGGTGCTGGCGGTGCTTGGCGGCTGCTGGATGGCCACCCCGCGCGATGCCCAGGGCCAGCGCCTGCAGGCCGCCGAAAAGCGTGCCGAGGCGCTGCA
This sequence comes from Stenotrophomonas sp. YJH_SMC_32, assembly GCF_059369975.1. Taxonomy (NCBI): domain Bacteria; kingdom Pseudomonadati; phylum Pseudomonadota; class Gammaproteobacteria; order Lysobacterales; family Lysobacteraceae; genus Stenotrophomonas; species Stenotrophomonas sp. YJH_SMC_32. The sequence continues at coordinate 294,589 of NZ_JCAFTE010000001.1, forward strand.
GGCACAGCTGACCGAGCTGCGCCAGAAGCAGGCCACGCTGGAAGCCTCTGACCGCATCAGCCGTGCCGCCAATACCGAGGTGCAGTCCTCGCTGGCAGAGCGCGATGAGGAAATCGCCGGGCTGCGCGCCGATGTTGCCTTCTATGAGCGGCTGGTCGGCTCGACCAGCCAGCGCAAGGGCCTGAACACCCATTCGATCGAGTTCAGCCCGGAAGCGGCCGGCACCTGGCAGTACACCGCCGTGCTGACCCAGAACCTCAACCGCGGGGCCATCAGCCAGGGGCAGATGCGCTTCACCGTGGAAGGCGTGAAGAACGGCAAGCTGGCCACGATCAGCTGGGATGATCTGCACCAGCGCAGCAAGGTGCCGGGACAGGACTACTCGTTCCGGTACTTCCAGCAGCTCACCGGCAGCGTGATGCTGCCGGCTGACTTCACCCCGCAACGCGTGCGGGTGACATTGGGGAGTGGTACGGGGGGTACCACCCAGGTATTCGACTGGAAACAGGCCGGTGCGCCGGCCAGCAAAGGGGAGTAGGCAGATGTTCGGAAGCAGCAAATCCAACCGTGAAGGCCAGCTGGTGGTGGATGCCCTGATCGGCAACCAGGTGGTGATCCGCGGGGATGTGGAATTCAGTGGTGGCCTGTATGTGGAAGGCCGCATCCACGGCAAGGTGATCGCCGCCGAAGGCGCCAGTGGTGCGACCCTGACGGTTGCCGAGCACGGCGTGATCGAAGGTGAGATCCGGGCCCAGGTGGTGGTCATCAGCGGCCGCCTGGACGGCGATGTACACGCCACCGAGAAGGTCGAGTTGACCCCGAGCGCACGGGTCAATGGCAACGTCCATTACCAGGTGGTGGAGATGAACGCGGGCGCGCAGCTGAACGGCCGCCTGATCCATGCCAGCGCCCCGATGGCAGCCTTGCCGGCGCCGGAGGGCGAAGACGCCCATGATGGCAAGGGCGATACCGCCGCGCGTCGCAAGCTGGCCGAGGCGATGGCTTGAAAGCCGTCGTCGGCACCCCCATGCTGGCAGCATGAGCACGCTAGTCTCCCTGCCCGGCGCCACCCCGGTTGCCGCGCCCGATTACCAATCGCTGGAGCGCCCGCTGAACTTCACCGAGTCGGCGGCCGCCAAGGTCAAATCCCTGATCCAGGAAGAGGGCAACCCCGACCTGGCCCTGCGTGTGTACATCGAGGGAGGCGGCTGTTCGGGCTTCCAGTACGGGTTCGAGTTCGACGAGAACCGTGCCGAGGATGACCTGGCGGTACAGACCAGCGGGGTGACCCTGCTGGTCGACCCGCTGAGCCTGCAGTACCTGATGGGCGCGGAGGTGGATTACACCGAGAGCCTGACCGGTGCCCAGTTCGTGATCCGCAACCCCAACGCAAAGACCACCTGCGGCTGCGGCAGCAGTTTCAGCATGTAAGCAGGGCGCGGGGCCTGTGTCCCGCGCGACAAGGTGTGTGGAGCAAGCTCCGCAGCCACAGGCAGTTTCCGCAAAGCCTGCGGCTTGCCACCTGCATCGATTGGCGGCACGCTTGGCGGATGCCCAATTCTCCTTCGCCGCTTTCCGGTTTCGCCTTTGTTGGCGAACCGTTGGAGCGCGCCGATGCCCTGCGCGAAGATGCTGATGTACTGGCGCGCCTGTGGCCGGGCGCGCGCATCCTCGTCCTCGATCACGATGGCAGCGCCTTCACCGGCGATGACGACCAGCCGCTGGCGCTGACCGGCGCCGACGTCGGCGGTGGCCCGGGCGCCGCAGTTTTCCTGGGGCTGCGCGGTGATCAGGCATGGTTCTCGGTTGAAGCCAGCAATGTCACCGCGAGCGCGCCACGCCGACTCGATCTGCGCCAGGCTGCGTTGTTGTGGCCGATGGCCGATGCCACCGCTTTCAGCTATGCCCGTGGCATGTCCTACTGGCACTCGCGCACCCGCTTCTGCGGCGTATGCGGCGGCGCGGTGGCGTTTGCCCGTGGCGGCTTCGTCGGCCGTTGCGCGCAGTGTTCCACCGAACACTATCCGCGCGTCGATCCGGCGGTGATCGTCGCCGTGGAAAACCAGGGCCGGCTGCTGCTTGGCCGGCAGTCGAACTGGGCCCCGCGCCGTTACTCGGTGCTGGCCGGCTTCGTCGAACCCGGCGAGACCTTCGAGCAGACCGTGGTGCGCGAAGTCCATGAGGAGAGCAAGGTGCGGGTGACCGCCTGCCAGTACCTCGGTTCGCAGCCGTGGCCGTTCCCCGGCGCGCTGATGGTCGGCTTCCGTGCACAGGCGCATGACGACCTGCCGACCGTGGATGGCGAGCTGGAAGACGCGCGCTGGTTCAGTGCCGACGAGGTCGGCGCCGCGTTGGCGCGCGATGTGGAGGACGACGGCCAGGGCATCCGCCTGTCGCCACCGATCTCGATTTCGCGGTGCCTGATCGAACACTGGTACCGCCAGCAGCGGGGCTGAGTCGGCGTTTCGGCCGGGCCGGTCGTGGCAGCTGTATTGCCGCCACCTGAACACGGCCCGGGTTACAGTCCGGTTCACCCGCGAGGGCACCGCTGCGACAGGTAAGGTAGCGGCGCCGAGCGTTCTGTTTCGTAGGGAGACCTGCCATGTTCACCACTCTGGCCGCCGTGCTGGTGGCGCTGGCCCTGGGCCACGTTGCCCCGGCCGCTGCCGCCTCGATGCGCCGTTTCGACGGCTTCCGGCGCTGGCTGGGCTGGCTGGACGCGCGTGGTGGCAAGGCCTGGCAGGGACCGGCTGGAGTGGCGCTGGCGCTGCTGCCGCCGTTGCTGCTGATGGGGCTGCTGGCGTGGCTGCTGCGCGGAGTGCTGTTCGGCCTGCCGTCGCTGCTGCTGGGTGTGGCCGTGCTGGCCTGGTGCTGGGGGCCGCGTGACCTGGATCGGGATATCGAAGCGATCATTGATGCGGACGACGCCGCGACGCGGCAGGCAGCCGTGCGCAACCTGCAGGCCGCCGGTGGCAGCCTGCGCGAAGACGTGCCGTCGCTGGTCGAGGCGACCGTGCTCAATGCGCTGCGTCGCTGGTTCGCGGTGCTGTTCTGGTTCCTGCTGCTGGGCCCGGCCGGTGCGCTGGGCTACCGCTTGCTGGCGTTGATGGCGGAAAGCCCGATGCGTGCACGCGTGCCGGTGGAGCCGCTGGCGCTGGCGCAGCGCCTGCTGGGCTGGATCGAGTGGCCGGTAGCGCAACTGATGGCGTTCTCGATGGCGCTGGTCGGCAACTTCGATACGGCGTGGAAGGCCTGGCGCCAGGCCCATGGCGAACGCCTGGTCGGCACCATCGGGTTCCTGGGCGCGGTGGCGCGGGCCAGCGTCAACGCCGAGCTGCGCGAGGACGCGCACGATTACACCGAGGCGGGGCTGTTGCCGGTGTGGCAGCGGCTGCCGGACCTGCGTGATGCGATGAGCCTGGTGTGGCGGATGCTGCTGCTGTGGCTGGCGATCCTCGCCCTGCTGGTGATTGCGGGCTGGGTGACGTAGTTGCTGTTGCAGGGCTTGTAGCCCTGCACCTGCAGAGGCCAACGCCAAAGCCAAAGCGGCTCTGGGTTGCTGAGGGTTGGGCGGGGCGGTGTGGGGCTGCAGGACACGCCGTAAACCCCCAAACCGGCCCAGCCGCTGGCGGCTGTGCGTTCGGGCGCTTGCGAAGCAGTGCTTCGCAAGCAAAGCGCCCTCACCCCTGGGGGCTCGATGGCGCCATCCATGGCGCCAACGGTCCTGCGGCCCCACACCGCCCCACCCCCGACAGTTTCGCGGTGACGGTGGGTCAACTGCGACTGCCGGTGGGTGTCGACCTTGGTCGACACGGTAGATCCACGCCATGCGTGGATGCAGAGCGAAGCGATCCGCTTCCGCTTTTGATCTTCTCTTTCTTTTCCGTGGTGGACGCACACGGAAACTGTCCGTGGCCGGGCGGGTGGGCTGCGCAGGGGCGTGAGCCGCATGGATGCGGCGACCGAGCTTACATGGACGTACTTGCAGCGCCCCCTGCGCAGTCCACCCGCCCGGCCAATCCCATGACCGACAAACGCCGCCCACCACGAGGGGCTGCGCCGTTGGCTGGAAACTAGACCGGTGCCAGCGCCGTGAACGGTGCCCACGGCAGGTTACGCAGCAGCGCATACCCAGGCAGTACCCAGAGCCAGAACGTGGGATTGGCCAGCACCCGCATCAGCGGGTCCAGCAGGCGCGGACGGATGCCGGCGATGTTCAGCAGCATCAGCAGCAGGAAGGGCAGGCTGATGACCAGCAGCGGGTTCATCGCCATCGCGCCGGGCAGGTCGAAATGGACCAGCGAATACAGGCAGCGGGTGCTGCCACAGCCCGGGCAGTACAGGCCGGTCAGCGCGTACAGCGGGCAGCTCGGCAAGGGATTGCCGGCGACATACGGATTGACGTTGCGCAGCACCAGCGCGGCACCGGCGGCCAGGCCGGTGGCGGCCAGCAGCGGTGCCCAGCGGGCCAGTCGGGATCGGGTGGGCAGTGCGGACATGCAGCAACGGATCCGGCGCAGGCGCCGGATCCGTCCACGCGGATCAGTAGCCGCTGTTGCTCATCGCACCCATGCCGCCGAGAGCGACGATCAGGATGCCGTACAGCACGCCGACCACGACGGCGGCAATGGCCGACCAGATGGCCCACTTCTTGGCCTTGGCCGAGGATTCCTGGGCACCGGCGATGTCGCCAGCGGCCAGCTTGCCGTTGACCTGGGCGGCGTAGACGATCGACACGATGCCGGCCGGCAGGCAGCAGAACAGGGTGCTCAGGATGGCCCAGACCAGATTGTTCGGGACCTGCGGAGTGGCGGTATTCACGGGTTCAAGCTCCTTGATGGGTGGTGGTGGTGAATCATTGGTCGGAAAGAGCGCCCAGTACGGCCAAGCCGCCGAACAGCCCGAACCACAACAGCAACAGGACCGGCAGAGCCACGGCCGAAGCCACCGCCCACCAGCCCGCCTTGCGCGACGCGCTGTAGGCCCCCGGCAGGTCGCCGGCCGCGCGGCGGCCATCGACCTGGGAGGCATAGACGATCGACACCACGCCCAACGGCAGGCAGCAGAACAGCGTCGTCAGGATCGCCCAGACCAGATGGTTGGGGATGTAGACGGGACGGCTGAGCGGTGGCGGTTGATTCAAAGCAAGACTCCATTCCTTGGTGGCCGGCCTTGGTGCATTGGCCGAACCTCCCCCCTGTGGGTGCGTAATCTACCTCAACCTGCGCTGCATGTATGCGTTTACAGTCAGATGATGGCGTGTATGGCCCTTGACTGGGCGCTATTTGACGGGCCTCTGTCATGAGACAGAGGCCGTCATTCCGGGGATTGGGGCTATCGCCTGGAAGCGCTACCGACGGCCGCCGGGCCGATCAGGCGTGATCGCCACGCAGGGCCCGCACCTGCGCCTCCAGCACCGGGGCGCGGGTGGCGTGGCCATCAACGGCCGGTGCCGCCACCACCTCGACCGTGGCGCGGAAACGGCGCGGCACCCGCATGCGGCCGAGGCGGCTGTCGCGGCGACTCCACATGCTCGACCACATGCCGCGCAGCGCCATCGGCACCACCGGCACCGGCCGCCGCTCGAGGATCTTCTCGACGCCGGACTTGAACGGCGCCATCTCGCCGTCGCGGGTCAGCGCACCCTCGGGGAAGATGCAGACCAGTTCGCCTTCGGCCAGCGCAGCGTCGATCTCGTCGAACGCCCGCTGCATCAGTGCCGGGTCTTCGCGCGCACCGGCGATCGGGATTGCCTTGGCGGTCCGGAAGATCCAGCGCATTACCGGGATGTTGAAGATCCTGTAGTACATGACGAAGCGCACCGGACGCGGAATCGTCGCCGACAGGATCAGCGCGTCCATGTAGCTGACGTGGTTGCAGACCAGCAGCGCGGCGCCTTCGTCGGGCACGTTGGCCTCGATGCCGTGCGGGCGCAGCCGGTACAGGGTGCGCACCATCAGCCAGCTGAGGAAGCGCATCAGGAATTCAGGGACGATGGTGAAGATGTAGATCGCCACCAGCGCGTTGGCGATGGCCAGCGCCAGGAACTGCTGCGGAATGGTCCAGTGCAGCAGCGTGTGCGCGGCCAGCGACAGCAACGCCGCAGCGACGATGAAGCCCGAGTTCTGGATGTTCAGTGCGGCGAACACGCGCGACATCTGCGCCTTCGGCGTGCGGCTCTGGATCAGCGCGAACAGCGGCACCACGAAGATGCCGGTGAACAGGCCGATGCCGATCAGGTCGATGACGATGCGGATGCTGCCGGGCTGCTGCAGGAACGGACCAATGGTCAGCCCGTGCACGGCCGCTTCGCCGCTGCGGGCGAAGTACAGGTCCAGCAGGAACGCGGTCATGCCGAACGCACCCAGCGGCACCAGGCCGATTTCCACCGTGCGTGCCGACAGCTTCTCGCACAGCAGCGAGCCGACGCCGGTGCCGACCGAGAACAGGGCCAGCGCAAAGATGTACAGGGTCGGCTCGCCGCCCAGGTTGGTCACCGCGTAGGCCGGTAGCTGCGAGGTCAGCACGGTGCCAACGAACCAGAACCAGGACACGCCCAGGATCGAGTTGCGCACGGCCTTCTGCTGGCGCGCCATGCGCAGTACCGCCAGCGATTCCGGCAACGGGTTCCAGTTGATCTTCAGGGTCGGGTCGCCTGCATCGACCCTGGGAATCAGGCGCGCGGCGATGTTGCCGCAGATCGCCAGGGCGATGATCGCGCACGCAGCCACCACCGTACCGTGGCTGCCGGCCACGGTGAACACCAGGCCGCCAACGATCATGCCGGAGAGAATCGACATTGAAGTGCCCATCTCGACCAGGCCGTTGCCGCCGGTCAGTTCCTCGGGCCTGAGCACCGACGGCAGCACCGAATACTTCACCGGGCCGAACAGGGTGGACTGCATGCCGGTACAGAACAGCGCGACCAGCAGCACCGGCAGGCTCTGGGTGAGGAAGCCGGTGGCCGCCAGCGACATGATCACGATCTCCATGGTGGTGGTGATCACGATCAGCCGCGATTTTTCCAGTTTGTCGGCGATCTGTCCGGCCAGCGCCGAGAACAGGAAATACGGCAGGATGAAGATGGCCGGTGCCAACGTGGCGTACAGCCCGAGTTCCTCCTCTGGCACGGCCATGAACAGCAACATGCTGATGATCGCTTGCCGGTACACGTTGTCGTTGAAAGCACCGAGCGCCTGTACGACGAAGAACGGCAGGAAACGGCGCTGGCGGAGCAGGGCAAACTGGTTGTGACCGGACATGGAACCTCCTTGACCGGCGCAGCCTAGCATTCCTGCCCATCCGCTGTGGGTGCGGACCTGTGGGTGCGGACCGCTGGTCCGCACACCTGCCAGCACCCTCAGACGATATCGTCGACCACGCCGCCGTCCACGCGCAGCGCTGCCCCGGAAGTCGCCGAGGCCTGTGGCGAGGCCAGGTACACCACCATGTTGGCCACTTCCTCGACCGTAGCGGTGCGCTGGATCACCGAAGACGGCCGGTGCGCCATCACGAACTCGCGGCCGATCTGTTCCAGCGGCTTGCCGCTGCGCTGGCGTTCATCCTCGAACATCGCGGCGAAGCCATCGGACAGGGTCGGGCCAGGCAGCACTGCGTTGACGGTGACGCCACTGCCGGCCACGCGCTTGGCCAGGCCGCGTGACAGTGACAGCTGCGCGGTCTTGCTGACCCCGTAATGGATCATATCGGACGGAATGTTGCGCGCCGATTCGGACGAGATGAACAGCACGCGGCCCCAGCCGGCATCGACCATCGCTGGCAGCAGCGCACGCGACAGGCGTACGCCGGACATCACGTTGGTCTGCCAGTAGCGCTCCCAGGTGGCGTCATCGGTCTCGAAGAAGTCCTGCGGGCCGAAGATGCCGGCGTTGTTGACCAGGATGTCGATCTTCGGCAGCCCAGCCAGCAGCATATCGACACCGGCCGCATCGGAGAGGTCGGCGGCGACACCGAATACGTCGGCTCCCGGGACGGCCGCGAGCAGATGCTGGCGGGCGCGCTCGACGCTGTTGGTGCTGCGGCCATTGAGAACGACCCGCGCACCAGCGCTGGCCAGGCCCTGGGCGATGGCCAGGCCGATGCCGGCGGTGGAGGCGGTCACCAGCGCGGTGCGGCCGCTGAGTTCGATTTTCATGGTGATGATCCGGGGCGGGAGCTGCCCAGTATCCGCGTGGCGGCGTGATCGAACTGCATCGCCAGGGGCAGCGCGCCGTTGCACGCGGCGCAGCAGATCCACGCCCTGCGTGGATGGGATGCCCGCAGCGATGACGGATCAGGTCAGGTTGGTCACCGCCTCATTGGCCGCGGCACGCACCTTCGGCAGCATGCGCAGTACCAGCGCCATCTGGGTACGGATCAACTGCAGTTTCGGCGGCATCGCCTCGTCGATCTGCTCCAGCTCGGCGGCCACCGCGCGGTCGGCGTCGTTGTCATCGTCCGCGACCGGTTGCCGCGCGGTCAGCGCCGTCGCCAGCTGCTGAAGTGCCTTGCGCACGCGATCGCCCGCGGCCAGCGCCAGTAGATCGCCAGCGTAGCTGTCCACCTGGTCGCGGTGCGCACCCAGCGCCGACAGATGCCCCAGCAGCGTGTTGGACAGCGCCAGGAAGCGGAAGCCGGCATCCAGGTTGCGGCGCACGTGGCCGGGTTCGCGCAGCATGTTCGACAGTGCGGTGGACAGCGCGGCGTCGGCGTTGTGCATGTCGCGGCGGGCGATGCGGTAGGCCAGGTCGTCGCGCATGCCGCTGCGGTACTGGCCCAGCACCGAATCCAGGTAGCGAGCCGCAGTGTCCAGCACGCGTGCCAGGACGAGATGCAGCTGCCGGCCCTGCCAGTCAGGCAGGATCAGGAATGCTGCCGCTGCTGCGATCGCGCAGCCCAGCAGCGTATCGACCATGCGCGGTACGATCAGCACGAAGCCATCACCGATCAGGTTGAAGCAGGTCAGTGCCATCACGGTGATCGCGGCTGATGCCACCAGGTAGCGGTCGGTGCGGGTGAAGAAGAACAGCAGCGCAGAGAGCAGGGCGATCAGCAACTGCACGTGCAGCTGCGGGAACAGCTGCAGCAGTGCCCAGGTCAGCACCAGTCCGGCGACGGTGCCGACGATGCGCTGTGCCAGGCGCTGGCGGGTGGCGCCGAAGTTGGGCCGGCACACGAACACGATGGTCAGCAGCACCCATGAACCGTTCTGCGCATTGAACAGCCGGATCGCTGCAAAGCCGGCGATCAGCGCCAGTGCCATGCGCAGGCCATGGCGGAACAGCACCGAGCCGGGCGTGAACTGCTGGCGGATGCGCACGCCCATCTCGCGCAGGGTATGCGGGTTGCTGTCGCGCAGGCGGGTGTCGACGTTGTCCAGGCTGGCTTCGGAACGTTCGGCATCCAGCAGGCGGCGCTCGATGCTGCGCAGGTTGTGAACCAGCAGGTCCAGCGAGCCGAGCAGGCGCTGCCACTGCGGGCGCTGCTGGTCACGCAGGTAGGCCAGCGCGTCTGCCAGGTCGCGCCCGGCCTGCTGGTTGCTTTCACCGTATACGAACGGACGACGCAGCCGGATCGCCTCGCCCAGGCGGGCACAGGCCTGGCCCTGCAGGTCGAGCAGGCGCTGGCAGCGGTAAAGCACATCGCTGTGGAAGAAGGCGTCCACCAGCGCGCCATACGGGTAGTGCGAGGAACTGGCGCGCTCGTGGAAATCCTGCGCCATGTAGTACAGGCGCAGGTACAGGCCGGAGTTCACCCCGGGCCGGCCGGAGCGGCCGAAGCGGGCAAGGATCGCTGTCTTGGCCTCGTTCAGTGCACCCACCACACGGCGGTTCTGTTCGGCCAGGTCGAGCTGGCGACGTTGCAGGTCGGCTTCGCGCACCGGCTCGAACAGCGCAGCCTTCAGCTGCAGGTAGCGGCCCAGCTCAAGGTACAGCTGCGCCACGCGTTCGCGCACCGGCCGGTTGGCGAACAACGCGGCCCACAGGATCGACAACAGCCCGTACCAGACCGCACCGGCCAGCAGATGGCTGACCGCTTCCAGTGCGCTGTGCAGGTCGCTGGCACCATGTTGCTCCAGGCCGATCATGGTGTAGATCGCCAGCGTCACCGTGGCCTGGGCAATGGATGCGTAGCGCTCGCCGAGCGCGCCAAGCAGGGTCAGGCCGAAGGTGGACAGTGCCAGCGCGCCGATGAAGATCCACGGCCACGGAAACAGCCAGATCACCGAAGCCGCCGCAATGCAGAAGCACAACAGGGACAACACCACGGCCTTGGTCCGGCCCCACCAGTTGTCGTCGGTTTCTGCGATGGCGCTTGCGATGATGCCGAGGAACACGCCGGGCAGGGCGGTCAGCGCCTCGAACTGCCAGCACACGGCCACGGCCGCGGTCAGCGCGATGAACACGCGCAGGCCGTAGCTGGCCTTTTCGTGGGCCCACAGTCGGCTGAGGCGGGATTGGCGGGCGGACATGCAGGCTCGGTGGAAGGGTCTTCCACCATTATTGCGGGCTGCGCGTGAAATATGGAGTGCGGACCAACGGTCCGCACCCACGGTGCTGCCGGACCCTACATGTCGAACCGCACGCTCACAGCGAACGTGCGTGGCAGGCCTGTGCCGGCGTTGGACCAGTACTTCCGGTTGGCCAGGTTCTCGACGCTGGCGCGCACGGTCAGCGGATGACCGGAGGCGAGCAGGCGGTAGCCGATGCCTGCATTGACCAGCGTGTAATCGGGCAGCTTCAAGGTGTTGTCGGCGTCGTACCAGACATCGCCGTAGTAGCGCACCGCGGCGTATGTTTCCAGGCCATCCACCCACGGCAGCTGGTAGGTGGCGTGCACGACCCCGCTCCAGCGCGCCGCACCGGCGGTACGGTTGCCCTCCTGTGCAGCGCTGGCCGGGGACAGCCTGTCGTAGGTCGGGTCCAGCCAGGTGACGCCTCCGCCAACCGTGAGGACATCGCTGAGGTGCAGGTCGGCACTGGCCTCGATGCCTTCGTACAGCGTGATGCCGTCCTGCACCAGGCGCTTGCCGGCCGGTGTGAGTTCATCGATGTTGGCGCCACGTTCCAGCCGGAACGCCGCCACGTTCGCGTTCCAGCGCGCGGCCTCGGCCTTCGCGCCGATCTCATACTGCTTGCTGAGGGTCGGGTCGAGCACATCACCGGCGTTGACGTAGTTGTTGCCTACGCGGCTGCCCGCTTCCAGCGATTCGATGTAGCTGGCGTAGAGGGTGACCGCCTCGCTGGGCTTGAACATCACGGCATAGGTCGGTGTGACCGGATAGGTGTGGTAGCGACCCTTGGTCTCGTAATCGTTGTAGCGCCAGCCCGCCAGCACCGACCATCCGCTGCCGAGATCGACGGTATCGCTTGCGAACACGGCCTGCTGCACGGTCTCGTCGCCACGGGTCATCATCCGTGAACCGACGGCGTCATGGCGGATGTCATGGCGCTGGTACAGGTTGGCGCGGCCGATCAGGCTCCATTCGTAGGGACGGTCCCAGCCCAGCCCGGTCTGGTGACTGATGCCTGCCACCACCTGATGCTGCAGCGGACCGGTGCGGAAGCTGCCCTGCAGCATCGCCTGGGCCAGCCTCCACTCGCTCTTGCCACCCAGTTCATAGACGTTGACGTCATAGTCGCCATTGGGCGAATCGATGTAGGCGAAGATCTTGTTGACGTCATTCCACGAGGTGGTGACGCCGTAACTCAGGCTGGTTTTCCAGTCGCTGTTGATCTGCCAGTCCAAGCGGGTCGACAACAGGCTGGAACGAGTGTCGTAGTAGGTGCCGGGGACACTGTTGCCGGTATTCCCGGCGATCGGTCGCGGCAACGAGGTCAGTCCGCGGAAGTAGTACTGCGGCGATTCCTCGCGCAGGTCGCGTGACTGGAACACGCCGTCGAAGGTCCAGATCAGTGCGTCGCTCAGGCGCGCGTCCAGCGACAGTGCGCCCACCTTGCGATCGACGTGGCCACCATTGAAGGTCTCACCCTTTTCCTCGAAAGCATTGAAGCGATAACCGAACATCTGCTCGTTGCCGAAGCGGCCGCCGACGTCCATCCCGGCACTGACGATGCCCTGCTCGCGCCAGCCCAGCTGGGCGGAGAAGGTGGGCGTATCGGTCGGCTTCTTGGTGATGTAGTTGACGATGCCACCGGGGGCACCGAAACCATAAAGGAATCCACCCGGGCCTTTCAGCAGATCGACCTGTTCCATCACTTCCAGCGGCCACTCGGTACCCCACGAGGAAACCTGCAGGCCATTGACGCGATAGCTGTCGAAGTTCAGGTCGATGCCACGGTTGCGGATCGGCGAACTCCAGCCACTGGCATAGGCGCTGACCTGGGTGGTGACCGAAGGGTCGAGCAGGAACGCTTCGCCCAGCGAGACCACTTGGCGCTGCTCGATCTGCTCGCGGCCCACGGCGGTGATCGCGAACGGGGTATCACGCAGCACGCGATCACCAAGGGCGCCGGTATCGGCGTGGGTGCGTTCGGCTGTGACCTTCACCGCATCCAGATCGCTGGCACTGCGGTTCCGATTGGTGCGCTCGGGTACGGACTGGGCATGCGCGGCACAGGCCAGTGACAGGGAAACGGCAAGCAGGGCCGGGCGGCAGAGTGGGTGCAGGAGCATGGTTCAGTCATCCTCGGCGAACGGCCACGCGCCATCCGCCCGCATGGGGGGAAAGGTTGATGGCTGGGATCACGCAGGCTTGCCGGAGAGGGCAGCGGGGCGCCGCGAAGGGGCGCAGGACCATGGCTGGAGGGGAATTGTTCTCTTTTCGTTACAGCACGTCAAACCGGGAGGCGTGCGGACCAACGGTCCGCACCCACCCTCCGCGCCGGTGGTAGTGCCGGCCGCTGGCCAGCAGATTCGCAGTACCGAGAACTAGATCCACGCCATGCGTGGATGGGCTCTACTACGCCCGCTGCGCGCGCTTGAGCAGCTTCGCTTCGCGCCTGCGCGCGCGACGGGCGCGCCAGCGCTCGGCCAGGCAGGAGAAGATCACGTACAGTGCCGGCGTACTGAGCAGGGTCAGGCTCTGCGAGAACAGCAGGCCGCCGATCATCGCGATGCCCAGCGGGCGGCGCAGCTCGGACCCTTCACCCAGGCCGATCGCCAGCGGCACTGCGGCCAGGATCGCGACCATCGTGGTCATCATGATCGGGCGGAAGCGCACGATGCTGGCCTCGCGTGCGGCATCGCGCGGCGCCAGCCCATGCTCGCGCTGCGCCACCAGTGCGAAGTCGATCATCATGATCGCGTTCTTCTTGACGATGCCGATCAGCAGCACCAGCGCGATCATCGAGATCACCGACAGCTCGGTGTTGGTGCCGAACAGGGCCAGCAGCGCACCGACACCCGCCGCCGGCAGCGTGGACAGGATGGTGACCGGATGGATCAGGCTCTCGTAGAGCATGCCCAGTACCAGGTACACGGTCAGGATTGCGGCGAACACCAGGATCAGCATGTCGCTGGGATCGGAGTTGAAGCCGAAGCCCGCATCGTCGGCCAGGCGGATGTCGCCGGGCATGCGCATGCCGGCCACGGTCGCGTCGATGATCGCCTTGGCCTCGCCCATGCTCACGTTGGGAGCCAGGTTGTAGCTGAGGTCCATCGTCGTGTACTGGTTCTCGTGGGTGATCTGCGATGGGGCCAGGCCAGGCATCTGCGTGGCCACCGCGGTGATCGGCACCATGTCGCCGTTGCGCGCACGCACGTACACCTCATCCAGCGCCGCCGGGGTGGCGGTCTGCGAGGGCAGGGCATTGACCACGACGCTGTACTGGTTGATGTCCGAATAGATGGTGGAGATCTGGCGCTGGCCGAACGCACCATACAGCGCGCCGTCGATGGCGCCCACTGTGATGCCCAGGCGCGCGGCCTTTGCGCGGTCGATCTGGATGTTCTGGCGCAGGCCGGCATTGTCCACGTCGGTCCCGACGTCGCGCAGCTTCGGGTTCTTCTTCAGTTCCGCCTGCAGCTTGGGCAGCCATTCCTGCAGTGCGGCCAGGTCGTTGCCCTGCAGCGAAATGCGGTACTGCGCGCCCTGGCTGGAACCGCCGCCATCGTTGCTGGGCAGGTCCTGGATCGCGCGCAGGCGCAGCTGCAGGTCGGGATAGCGATCGGCCTTGGCGCTGAGGCGCGCCAACGCATGCGCGGTGGTTTCGCGGCGGCCGTCACTGCGAGATTTCAGCTCGATGTTGAACTGTGCACTGGAGCCCTGGCGGCCGCTGCCCAGGCGTACACCCACCGTCTTCACCGCCGGGTCGGCCATCAGCATGTCGGTGATGCGGCGCTGGCGCGCGACCATGTCCTCGAACGACACGGTGGCACTGGAGTTGGCGCGGCCCCAGATCAGGCCGGTGTCCTGCGGCGGGAACGCGCCCTTCTTCACCGCGCCGAACAGGAAGATGGTGACGCCGATCAGGATCAGCGGCGTCAGCGACAGCAGCAGCGCGTGGCGCAGCGAGAAGTCGAGGAATACGGTGTAGATGCGCAGCATGCGCTCGTGGCCGGCGTCCAGCCAGCGGCCGAAACGCGACGGCGGCGCGCTGTGGTCGTGCGCGCTGAGGAAGCGGCTGCACAGCGCCGGGGTCAGCGTCAGCGAGACGATCATCGAGACCACGATGGCCGCCACCAGGGTGACGGTGAACTCGCGGAAGAACGCGCCCATCATGCCGCTGGCGAACAGCAGCGGGATGAACACCGCCACCAGCGAGGCGGTGATCGAGACGATGGTGAAGCCGATCTCGCGCGCACCGGTCAACGCCGCCTGCATGCGCGGCATGCCCTCGTCGAGGTGGCGCATGATGTTCTCGATCACCACGATCGCATCGTCGACCACGAAGCCGATCGCGATCACCAGCGCCAGCAGGCTCAGGTTGTTCAGGGTGAAGCCCATCACGTACATGACCAGCGCGGCGCCGGCCAGCGACAGCGGCACGGTCACCGCCGCGATCAGGGTGGGTGCCAGCCGGCGCAGGAACAGCGCCATGGTCAGCACCACCATCGCCAGGCTGATCAGCAGGGTGATCTGCACTTCATGCAGCGACGAACGGATGGTCGGCGTACGGTCGAAGTACGGCGTCATCGTGGTGCCCGGCTGCAGGTAGTCGCGCAGGGTCGGGATCTGCGCCTTGACCCGGTCTACGGTCTCCACGATGTTGGCGCCGGCGCGGGTGAACACGTACATCACCACCGCCGGCTTGTGGTCGAACCACGCCGCCTGGTAGGCATCCTGCTGGCCGTCGTAGACGTTGGCGATGTCCTTCAGGCGGATCACCCGGCCGTCGCCCTGGGTCTTGACCACCAGGTCGGCGAAGTCGGCGGCGCGTGCCACCGAGTCGTTGGCGATGATCGCCGTGGTGGTGTTGCCATCGCTGAGGAAGCCGGTGGGCGAGGTTACGTTGGCCGCGCGCACCGCGTTGCGCAGGTCATCGGCGGTCAGGCCCAACGCGTTCATCAGGCGCAGGTTGACATCCACGCGCACCGCCGGCGTCGACGCGCCAGCGATGTCGACCGAGGCGACGCCGCTGATCTGGCGGATGCGCTGCGCCAGCAGCGAGTCGGCCACGTTGTAGAGCTCGTCGGCCGACTGCGTCTGCGAGGTCAGCGCGATGGCGATCACCGGGTCGTCGTTCGGATTCGCCTTCTGGTACATCGGCGAGCCCATGCCCGAGGGCAGGTCGGCCTGAGCCGAGTTGATCGCCGTTTGTACATCCAGTGCCGCCGAATCGATGTTGTGGCCGCTCTGGAAGATCATGAACACCAGCGAGCTGCCTTCCGAGCTCGACGAGCGCATGCGATCGATGCCTGGCAGCTGGCCGAGATGGCGTTCCAGCGGCGCGTTGACCGTCGAGGCCATGGTCGCCGCGTCGGCGCCGGACTGGCTGGCATGCACGAAGATCACGGGGATCTCGATGTTCGGCAGCGCCGATACGCCCAGGCGCAGGTAGCAGATCAGGCCGACCATGAACAAGCCGATGGCCAGCAGCGCGGTGCCGATCGGGCGGCGGATGAAGGGGCCGGACAGGTTCATCGTGCGGCCGCCCACGGCAGCGGGGCGTGGATCATGCCTGCGGCTCCTGCAGCGAACCCTCGCGCAGCGCACGCTGTTCGCGGCGGCGCGCCAGCCACTCGGAGAAGCGCTCCATGTACAGGTAGATCACCGGCGTGGTGTACAGCGTGACCAGCTGCGACAGCAGCAGGCCACCGACGATGGCGATGCCGAGCGGGCGGCGCAGCTCCGAGCCGATGCCGGTGCCCAGTGCCAGCGGCAGCGCGCCGAGCATGGCCGCGGCGGTGGTCATCATGATCGGGCGGAAGCGCAGCAGGCAGGCGCGGCGGATCGCTTCGTGCGCGTTGGCGCCGGCGCGGCGGGCTTCGATGGCGAAGTCCACCATCATGATGCCGTTCTTCTTGACGATGCCGATCAGCAGCACGATGCCGACGATGCCATCCACCGACAGGCTCAGCCCGCACAGCATCAGCGCCAGCAGCGCGCCGACACCGGCCGGCGGCAGGGTGGAGATGATCGTGATCGGGTGGATGTAGCTCTCGTAGAGCACGCCCAGCACGATGTAGATCACCACCAGCGACGCCAGCAGCAGCCACACCACATCGGTCTGGCTGCCGGTGAATTCAGCGGCCTTGCCGATGAATTCGGCATGCAGGTGTGCCGGCATGTCCAGGCTGTCCTTGGTCTCCTGGATCGCACGCACCGCTTCGGACAGCGAATAGCCCGGCGCCACGTTGAACGACACGGTCACCGCCGGCAGCTGCTGCTGGTGGCTGACCACCAGCGGGGCGCTGCTGACCTTGCCTTCGGCCAGCGCCGACAGCGGGATGATGTTGCCGGCGCCGACGGTGATGCCGGTGTTCTGCGCGCCGATGCCGGTGGCGGTGGACGAGTTGGAGGAGGTGACCTGGCCGAAGCTGGTGGCATTGGTGCCGGTCAATGCGCCGGCGCCGTTGGAGGCGACGGCCAGCTGTTCCATCAGCGCTGTGCTGGTGCGGAACTCCGGTGCCACTTCCAGCACCACGCGATACTGGTTGAGCTCGGTGAAGATGGTCGAAATCTGGCGCTGGCCGAACGCATCGTAGAGCGTGTCGTCGATGGTCTGCATCGGCACGCCCAGCACGCTGGCCTTGTCGCGGTCGATGTTCAGCTCCAGGGCGCGGCCCTGGTTGGACAGGTTGTTGTCGACGTCGGCCAGTTCCGGGCGCTTGCGCAGCGCTTCGGTCAGGCGCGTGGCCTGGGTCGCCACCGTCGCCGAATCCACGTCCGACAGCGAGTACTGGTACTCGGTGGCGGCCACGCGGGTATCCAGGGTCACGTCCTGCACCGGTTTCAGGTACAGCGCCACGCCCGGAATGCCGGCCACCGCCTTCTGCAGGCGCGGCAGGATCTCCTCCAGCCCATCGCGCTGGCTGCGCTCCTTCAGCACGATCGACAGCTGGCCCTGGTTGAGGGTGGGGTTCATGCTGCCGGCGCCGATGAAGGCCGACACGCCGGTCACGTCTGGATCCTGGCGCAGCGCTTCGGCCACCTGCCTGGTGCGCTGCTCCATCTGCGGGAAGGCGATGTTCTGGTCGGCCTGCACCACGCCGGTGATCAGGCCGGTGTCCTGTTCGGGCAGCAGGCCCTTGGGGATCAGCACGTACAGCAGCACGGTCAGCACCAGCGCGCCACCGGCCACGGCCAGGGTCAGCCGCTGGTGGCCAAGCACCCAGTCCAGGCTGTGCTCGTAGAGGCCGACGGTGCGCGTCCACAGGTTCTGCTTGCCGGCCGCCGCCGCCCGCTCATGCGCGTCCTCGCCCTCGGGCAGGGCATCGGGCTTGAGCAGGTAGGCGCACATCATCGGGGTCAGCGTCAGCGAGATCAGCATCGACAGCACCACGGCGATGCTCAGCACCCACGCGAACTCGTGGAACAGGCGGCCGGTGACGCCGGGCATCAGCAGCAGCGGCAGGAACACCGCCACCAGCGAGACCGTCAGCGACAGCACGGTGAAGCCGATCTGGCGTGCGCCGATCTCGGCCGCTTCCTTGCCACTCTTGCCCTGCTCGATGTAGCGCACGATGTTCTCGATCATCACGATCGCATCGTCGACCACGAAGCCGGTGGCCACCACCAGCGCCATCAGCGAGAGGTTGTCCAGCGACATGCCGGCGAAGGCCATCACCGCGAAGGTGCCGGCCAGCGACAACGGCACCGCCACCGAGGGAATGATCGTGGCCCACAACCGGCGCAGGAACACGAAGATCACCGCCACCACCAGCCCGATGGTCAGGATCAGGGTGAACTGCACTTCATGCACCGAGGCGCGGATGGTCTCGGTGCGGTCGTTGAAGATCTCCAGGTGCACGTCGGCTGGCAGCACGCCCTGCAGCTGCGGCAGGATGGCACGGATGCGCTCGACGGTCTGCACGATGTTGGCACCGGGCTGGCGGCGCACTTCCAGCAGTACCGCCGGCTTGCCGTCGGCCCAGGCGGCAAGCTGGTCGTTCTCCACGCCATCGATCACCTCGGCCACGTCCGACAGCCGCACCGGGCGGCCGTTCTTGTAGCTGATGATGGTGTCGCGGTACTCGGCGGCGCTGGCCAGCTGGTCGTTGGTGCCGATGCTGTAGGACTGGGTCTTGCCGTTCAACGAGCCCTTGGGCGCATTGACGTTGGCCTGGGTCAGCGCGCTGCGCAGCTGCTCCAGGGTCAGGCCCATGTTCGACAGCTGCGCCGGATTGACCTGGATGCGCACGGCCGGGCGCACATTGCCGGCGATCGAGACCAGGCCCACGCCCTGCACCTGCGACAGGCGCTGGGCCAGGATGGAATCGGCGTAATTGTTGACGTCGCGCAGCGGGCGCGTGTCAGAGGTCAGTTTCAGGGTGACGATGGCCGCGTCGGCCGGGTTCACCCGGTTGTAGACCGGCTGGTAGGGCAGCGACGAGGGCAGGGTGGCCTGGCGGATCGCCGCCTGCACGTCCTGCGCGGCGATGTCGATGTCGCGGTCCATCGAGAACTGCAGGATGATCGTCGACAACCCGGCCGACGAGTCGGAGGTCATCAGCTCCAGCCCGGAAATCTGCCCGAACTGGCGCTCCAGCGGGGTGGTGACCAGCGAGGCCATGGTGGTGGCGTTCGCACCGGGGTACTGGGTGGTGACCACCAGGCTGGGCGCATCGATTTCCGGCAGCGCCGACACCGGCAGCTTGCGGTAACCGAGGATGCCCAGCAGCAACAGGCCCGCCATCAACAGCGAGGTGGCGATCGGGCGGCGGATGAAGATCGTCGAAAAGCCCACGGACTGATCCTTGCTGGCACTTCAATGTCGGCGCCGGCAGGTCCGCCGGCGCGAGGGAGATCAGTGGCCTGCGCTCAGCGCGGGCCACCACCGCGACGGCCACCGCCGCCTGCGTTCTTCTGTTCGGCCGCCTTCAGCTCGGCCTCGGTCGGCGCGGCCGGGGTCTCGCCCGGCTTCAGCGCGGTGACCTTGCTGCCCGGCTTCAGGCGGAACTGGCCTTCGCTGACCACCCGCTCGCCACCCTTGAGGCCTTCGGCGATCTGCACCTGGCTGTCGCCCACTTCCACGCCGCTGCGCACGGTCTGCATCTTCACCGTGTTGTCGCCCTGCACGACATAGACGTACTCGCCGTCCGGGCCACGCAGCACCGCCTGGGTCGGAATGACCACGCCGCCGCCGATGGTGCGCAGCTGCATGCGCACGTTGACGAACTGGCCCGGCCACAGGCCGTTGTCGGTGTTGTCGAATACGGCGCGCGCCTTGAACGTGCCGCTGTCGGCACTGATCAGGTTGTCGACCACATCGAGCTTGCCGTCGCCGGACAGCACGTGCGAATCGGCGCGGTCCAGCGCCGCCACCGGTACCGTGCCGGCGGCCTGCGCCTGGCGCACATCGCCGAGCTGGCGCTCGGGCAGGTTGAACAGCACGTGGATCGGATGGATCTGGGTCAGCGTGACCAGCGCGGTACCGGCGCTGACCACGTTGCCGGCGTCGACCGCACGGATGCCGGCGATGCCTGAGATCGGCGCGGTGACCCGGGTGTACTGCAGCTGCACCTGCGCCGAGCGCATGCTGGCCTCGTTGGCGGCCACGGCGCTTTCGTACTGTGCCACTTGGTTTCGCTGTGTATCCAGATCGGTCTTGGCGACGTACTGGCGATACTCCGGCGCGTTCGAGCGCTGGTAGTTGGAGCGCGCGGTGGCCAGCAGGGCCTCGTTCTGGCGCTTGGCTGCAGCGGCCTGGTCGTAGCTGGCCTGGGCGGTGCGCGGGTCGATCACCGCCAGCACATCACCCTGCTTCACTTCCTGGCCTTCACGGAAATTCAGGCTCATAAGCTGGCCGCCGACCTGCGGGCTGACGGTGACGGTGTTCATCGCGGTCACCGTACCCAGCGCGCTGGCATACACCGGCACGTCCTGGCGCGTGGCCTCCACCACGGTCACCGGCACTGGACCGGCATTCGGATCTTCGCCGCCCTGGCGCGCGCCCGCAGCAGGTTTTCCAGCCTTGTCCTTGCCCCCGCCAATGACGCGCAGGCCGACCACGGCCAGCACCAGGATCGCCACGACCAGCAGCACGATCTTCCAAACACGTGACATTACGAGGACTCCGAGAGGGCTGGACCGGACGGGACGCCGGGACAATGCGCAAAGCATACCTGTGCCACATCACGTTTCCTGCATGACGGATGGGACGGGCGCTAAGACCGGATGCGGCACCGGAGGTTCCCGTGGCGCCGGTGTTGCCCTACATTCAGCTGGAACCCTCTTGCTGTGGAGATTGCGATGCGCCGTTCGCTGCTGCTGTCCGCCCTGCTGCTGGCCCTGCCGGCGCTTGCCCATGCCCAGGACGGGCAACGCCCGGAAGTGACCGCCGCCGCGCAGCGGCTGCAGGCCCAGGTGGTCGAATGGCGTCGTGATTTCCACCAGCACCCGGAGCTGTCCAACCGCGAGGCGCGCACCTCGGCCGAGGTCGCCAAGCGCCTGCGTGCGATGGGCCTGAAGCCGAAGACCGGCATCGCCCACCACGGCGTGGTGGCGATCATCGAAGGCGGCAAGCCGGGTCCGAAGATCGCATTGCGTGCAGACATGGACGCGTTGCCGGTGACCGAGCAGACCGGCCTGCCGTTCGCCTCCAAGGCCACCGACCAGTACCGCGGGCAGACCGTGGGCGTGATGCATGCCTGTGGCCACGACGCGCATACCGCCACCCTGCTCGGCGTGGCCGAAGCGCTGGTATCAATGAAGAAGGACCTGCCGGGCCAGGTGATGCTGATCTTCCAGCCGGCCGAGGAAGGCGCGCCGCCGCCGGAAGAGGGCGGTGCCGCACTGATGCTGAAGGAAGGGCTGTTTGCCGACTTCAAGCCGGAGGCAGTGTTCGGCCTGCATGTGTTCTCCAGCGTGCAGGCCGGCCAGATCGCTGTGCGCGGCGGCCCATTGATGGCCGCCTCGGATCGCTTCGGGATCAAGGTGATCGGTCGCCAGACGCATGGCTCGGCACCGTGGAACGGTGTTGACCCGATCGTCGCCACCGCCGATCTGGTCGGCACCGCGCAGACCATCGTCAGCCGCCGCGCCAACCTGTCCAAGCAACCGGCGGTGCTGACCTTCGGCGCGATCAACGGCGGCATCCGCTACAACATCATTCCCGATGAAGTGGAGATGGTCGGCACCATCCGCACCTTTGACGAAGGCATGCGCCAGCAGATCTTTGCCGACCTGCGCAACGTGGCCGAGCACACGGCCGCCGCGCACGGTGCGAAGGCGGTGACCGACATCTACGAGTCGGAGGGCAACCCGGCCACGGTGAACGACCCGGCGCTGACCGCGAAGATGCTGCCGAGCCTGCAGGCGGTGGTGGGCAAGGACAACGTGTACGAGCCGCCGCTGCAGATGGGCGCGGAGGATTTCTCGCTGTACGCGAAGGAAGTGCCGGGCATGTTCTTCTTCGTCGGCTCCACCAGCGTGGGCATCGACCCAGCGACGGCGCCGGCCAACCATTCGCCGAAGTTCCTGCTGGATGAGAAGGCACTGGATGTGGGACTGCGGGCGTTGCTGCAGGTGAGCCTGGATTACCTGCACGGTGCCGGCACCCCGGCGGGGTGAGGGTTTCCGGCAGGGCTTGCAGCCCTGGGTACGCGAAATCGCATGCGCGCTGTCGCTCCCACAGTTCGCTGCGCGAACGGTGGGCCCCCCTTACCAGCTTCCAGACCCCTGCCGCTTCGCGGCCGCCCCCTGACTCAGGGGGCTTTCCTCCAGACCCGATCCCGTGGCTTGCCGGTAGATCCACGCCATGCGTGGATGGCAGACATCGAAAATGTCCGAAGGATCGGATTTTGATTTTCTGATCTTTCCCGTGGTGGATCGGCGGCAGAAATGTGTCCGGGGGCCGGGCGGGTGGGGATGGCGGGGTATCCGCGCCATGGACGGCGCGGCTAAGCCTCCAGGGACGGATTCACGGCGTCCCCGCCAGCCCCACCCGCCCGGCCCGCATCCGGGAGTCGGGGCTTCCCGCGACCAACCCACCCACCACGGAGGGGCTTCGCCGCTGGCCGGCCCGGCCGAACGCCCGCCCTCCGCGCGATACAATGACCTCCATGAACACCCCACAGGATTCCAGCCTCGGTCGCGAGGTCAGTTACCCGTCGCAGTACGATCCCGGCCTGCTGTTCCCCATCCCCCGCAGCGGCGCCCGCGCCGAGATCGGCCTCGATGAGGCCGCGCTGCCGTTCGTCGGCCACGACCGCTGGCACGCCTTCGAGCTGAGCTGGCTCGACCCGCGTGGCAAGCCGCAGGTCGCCGTCGCCACGGTGCAGGTGCCATGCACCTCGCCGCGGCTGATCGAATCGAAGTCGTTCAAGCTGTACCTCAACTCCCTCAACAGCACCCGCATCGACAGCGCCGAGGCACTGCGCGCGCGCCTGGTGGCGGATCTGTCGGCCTGCGCCGGTGTGCCGGTCCAGGTCGAGTTCGGCCTGCCAGGCCTGCGCGAGACGCCGCTCGGCGAGTCCATCGACGGGCTGGAACTGGAGATCGACTGCTACGGCCCGCCGCAGGCGGACTTCCTCGCCGCCGATGCGGGTGAGGTGGTGGAAGAAACCCTGGTCTCGTCGCTGCTGAAGTCCAACTGCCCGGTCACCGGCCAGCCGGACTGGGCCACGGTCAGCCTGCGTTACCGCGGGCCGAAGATCGATCGCGCGGGCCTGCTGCGCTACTTGGTCAGCTACCGTGAACACGCCGAGTTCCACGAGCAGTGCGTTGAGCGGATCTTCAGCGAGGTATCTGCGCGCTGCCAGCCACAATGGCTGGAAGTGGAGGCCCGCTATACCCGCCGTGGTGGCCTGGACATCAACCCCTGGCGCGCCAGCCCCGGCATCACCGCCCCGGCTGCGACCTACCGCGAACTGCGGCAGTAACCGGTAGTGCCGGCCGCTGGCCGGCAACCGCAAGGAACCCGCGTCCAGGGCAAGGGAAAGCCGGCCAGCGGCCGGCACGACCGGACATCGTCTCTCCCGATTGTTCAGCCGCCCCCGGGGGCGGCTTCACATCTGCACCATCCCCATTTAACAACCGCCATGGCACCGTGCCAGTCACGTAGTCATGCAGACGGGAGTTGTGGATGAGTACCGAGAAGAAAGCCGATTTCTCCGGCGTCAGCAGCAGCGTCGACAGTACCGCCGAACAGGCACCGAAGGCGGACTTCTCCGGCGTCAGCGCTTCGGTGGACAGCACCGCGGACGTTGTCAGCGGCGGCACCTATACCGTGCAGAAGGGTGACTCGCTGTCGAAGATCGCCAAGCAGCATCTGGGCGACGCCAATGCCTGGAAGAAGATCTTCGAAGCCAACCGCGATGTGCTTGATGACCCGGACAAGATCTTCCCGGGCCAGACCCTGAAACTGCCGCCGAAGTAAGCCGGCCAGAACGCCGTCCGACAATCCCTGGGAGGAACCCCGAATGATCAAGACCACCCCGCTCCAGACCGCCCTGATCGCCGCCCTGCTGGGCAGCGTCGCCCTGGTCGGTTGCAAGAAGAAAGAAGAGTCGACCGACAACAATGCCGCTCCGGCAGCGACTGCTCCGGCCGAACCGGCAGCACCGGCCCCGATGACCGGCGCGCCGCCGCCGATGGCCGAAGCCGCTGCTGTCAGCGTCTCGTCGGTCACGGTCGGCAAGACCGCAGCCGCCGACAAGTCGGTTGCGACGACGGCTTTGTTCGCGCCGAAGGACGACATCATCGTCTCGGTCAAGACCGACGGTGCTGCCAACAACGTCGCCGTGGGCGCGAAGCTGACCTACCAGGACGGCCAGGTGGCCGGCGAACAGAATGCCACGCTGAACACCAGCGGTGCCGAAACCACCAACGTCACGTTCAAGAATGCAAAGGGCTGGCCGGCCGGCAAGTACCGCGCCGAAGTCACCGTCGATGGCAAGGCGGCCGGAACGCCGCAGGAGTTCGAGGTCAAGTAAGTCCAGCCGACTCTCTCCCGGCAGGGCTCACGATGGACGCAGCCGCGAGGCTGCGTCCTTTTTTGTTGTGCGATGGTCGGCTTCATCCACGCATGCCGTGGATCCACTGGTGCTGTGGGCGGGCTTCATCCAGGCGTGGATGGATCACAGCGTTGCCGGCATGCAGTACCGTCGCGTATGGCGTGGCTTTGCCCCGCGCGGCTGAAAACGCGACAATGCAGGGGTTTCCCCGCCGCGCGCCCACCCTGACGGCGACGGGGAAAGCGTGGGGCTCCGCCCCGCGCGCGACACGGTTGCACGTGGCCCGGCGCTGGCGCCGGCCTTCCCCTGAGCATTGCTACAGAGTCCAAGTCCCCCATGTCCAAGATCCTCTACACGCTGACCGACGAAGCACCGTTCCTGGCCACCCAGTCGCTGCTGCCGATCGTTGACGCCTACACCGCCACGGCCGGCATCGTGGTGGAAACCCGTGACATCTCGCTGTCCGGCCGCATCCTGTCGCAGTTCCCGGAACTGCTGTCCGATGCACAGAAGGTCAGCGACGACCTTGCCGAACTGGGCCAGCTGGCAACCACCCCGGACGCCAACATCATCAAGCTGCCGAACATCTCCGCCTCGGTGCCGCAGCTGAAGGCGGCCATCAAGGAACTGCAGGACCAGGGCTATCCGCTGCCGGATTACCCGGAAACCCCGGCCGACGACCAGCAGCGCGACTACAAGGCGCGCTACGACAAGGTCAAGGGCAGCGCGGTGAACCCGGTGCTGCGCGAAGGCAACTCCGACCGCCGTGCACCGCTGTCGGTGAAGAACTACGCGCGTAAGCACCCGCACCGCATGGGCGCCTGGTCGGCCGATTCGAAGTCGCACGTCGCGCACATGGCCGCCGGTGATTTCTACGGCAGCGAGAAGTCGGCCACCCTGGGCAACGCCGGTTCGCTGAAGATCACCTTCCATGGCAACGACGGCAGCACCGTCGTGCTGAAGGAAAAGACCGCGGTCAAGGCCGGCGAGATCGTCGACGCCGCCGTGATGAGCCGCAAGGCGCTGGCCGCGTTCCTCGGTGAGCAGATCGCCGATGCCAAGGCCCAGGGCGTGCTGTTCTCGCTGCACCTGAAGGCGACCATGATGAAGGTCTCCGACCCGATCATGTTCGGCGTGGCGGTCAATGAGTTCTACAAGGACGTGCTGGCCAAGCACGCCGACGTGCTCAAGCAGGCCGGTTTCGACGCCAACAACGGCATCGGTGACCTGGCTGCGCGCCTGCCGTCGCTGCCGGAAGCCACCCGTGCTGCGATCGAAGCCGACCTGGCTGCCGAGTACGCACAGCGCCCGGGCGTGGCCATGGTCAACTCGGACAAGGGCATCACCAACCTGCACGTGCCGAGCGACGTCATCGTCGACGCCTCGATGCCGGCGATGATCCGCGACTCCGGCAAGATGTGGAACGCCGAAGGCAAGCTGCAGGACACCAAGGCGGTCATTCCGGACCGCTGCTACGCCGGCGTGTACCAGGCCGTCATCGACGACTGCAAGGCGCACGGCGCCTTCGACCCGGCCACCATGGGTTCGGTGCCCAACGTCGGCCTGATGGCACAGAAGGCCGAGGAGTACGGCTCGCACGACAAGACCTTCCAGATCGCTGCCGATGGCGTGGTCAAGGTCACCGACGATGCCGGCACCGTGGTGTTCGAGCACGCCGTGGAAGCCGGTGACATCTGGCGCATGTGCCAGACCAAGGACGCGCCGATCCAGGACTGGGTCAAGCTGGCCGTCGAGCGTGCCCGCCTGAGCAGCACCCCGGCCGTGTTCTGGCTGGATGCCGCCCGCGCCCACGACGCGCAGGTCATCGCCAAGGTCGAGCAGTATCTGAAGGACCACGACACCAACGGCCTGGACATCCGCATCCTGCCGCCGGTGGAAGCCACCGCGTTCTCGCTGGACCGCATCCGCAAGGGCGAGGACACCATCTCGGTGACCGGCAACGTGCTGCGCGACTACCTGACCGATCTGTTCCCGATCATGGAGCTGGGCACCAGCGCCAAGATGCTGTCGATCGTGCCGCTGATGGCCGGTGGTGGCCTGTTCGAGACCGGCGCCGGTGGTTCGGCCCCGAAGCACGTGCAGCAGTTCGTCGAAGAGGACTACCTGCGCTGGGATTCGCTGGGCGAGTTCCTGGCCCTGGCTGCGTCGCTGGAACACCTGGGTAACCGCTATGACAACGCCGCCGCCCGCGTGCTGGCCAAGGCGCTGGACGAAGCCAACGGCCAGTTCCTGGACAACGACAAGTCGCCGTCGCGCAAGCTCGGCGGCATCGACAACCGTGGCAGCCACTTCTACATCGCCCTGTACTGGGCGCAGGCCCTGGCCGCGCAGGACGAGGATGCCGCGCTGAAGGCACGCTTCGCCCCGCTGGCCAAGGCACTGACCGACAACGAGCAGAAGATCGTCGACGAGCTGATCGCAGTGCAGGGCAAGGCCGTGGACATCGGCGGCTACTACCGTCCGGACGTGGCCAAGGCCAGCAAGGCGATGCGCCCGAGCGCGACCTTCAACGCCGCGCTGGAGCTGCTGCGCGGCTGATCCGTCGCCGTTCGGCCGTGACCCCGGAACCCGCGCTTCGGCGCGGGTTTCTTTTTTGGCTCTGGGGTCAGATCCCTTTTGCCACGCAAAAGGGATCTGACCCCAGGCGATTAAACCGTGACTTCCGTCGGCTGTCGGAATGCCGTCAACGGGGCATGAAACTTGCCCGCGATAGCCGTCGCAGAACCGATCGGACACCGCCTGCAACCGCTCCCGATCTGAGCAGTTGATCACGACGGCTGCCGCTGGCGATGCCCTAGCCTTGGCGACGCGAGACCACCGGGGAGGTGGTCGCTCGGGGAACACAGATGGCACGCGTGCTGGTAGTGGGAACCGACATCCAGGGCGAGCAGGCCCTGCTGCAACGGCTGCGCCTGGCGTCGGCACTGCCGGACGGCCAGGTCCGCCGCAGCCAGGACCTGGACGACTGCGACCTGCTGGTCATCCGCGATACCCCGGCACTGCGCAACGCGGCCCAGCGCATGCGCCAGCAACGACCGCGCCTGCAATGCTGGATAGAGGACAACGGCGGCCAACTGCGCGACGGCGACGGACAGCAGGATGTGCTCGACGACGGTGCCATCGGCCGCGCGCTGCGTCGCATGCAGTTGGCACCGGAGCCCCTGGCCATGCCCGCACCCGCACTGATACGTCTGGCCGATGGCGCACACGCCATTACCCGCCTGCTGCGCGAGCGGTTGCCGCTGCGCCATGGCCAGGCACTGTTGAGTGATGCGGGCGAGCCTTTGCTGCTGATGGATCTGGAGCACGACCAGGCCGTGCTGTTGCAGGAACCCGCGAGCGCGCTGGTGGAGCGCCTGGCCGATGCCTTCGAACGCCTGCAGCTGGATGCACTGACGCCAGCGCGCCTGCAGGCGCTGGCTGGTGAGCGACCACGCCAGCCGCTGCGGCCGCTGTTGTGGCAATGGGCGCAACGCAGCCGCCACTGGCAGGCACTGGACGAACGCCTGCGCGGCGCTTCGGTGAAGCTGCTGCGCTGGCCGGATTTCCGCGTACTGGGGCACGACCACGATGGATTCCGCCTGTGCTCGTTGCTGCTCAAGCGCGCGTGCACGGTTGAAGAATGCGCGATGCTGCTTGAGCTGCCGGCGGCGGCCGTTCGCGATTTCATCCACGCGGCCTACCTGTGTGGCTACGCGCAGCTGCAGGCCGCCCCGGCGACGCCGATGATGGCGACCGGTGGCACCCGCACCGACAACGGATTGCTTGCCCGCCTGTGGCGGCACCTGCGCGGGAGTGAGCGCAATGCGTGAGCACAAGGTGGTGGTGCTGGGCGGCATGGGCAGCGGCAAGTCGACGCTGGTGCGCAGCATCGCGGCCGGCGCGGTAGTCGACACCGATGTGGCCAACAGTGATCGCCTCGGTGCCGACAAGGCCTCCACCACCGTCGCGCTGGACTATGCAGACATCGACCTGCCCAACGGAGAACGCCTGCGTCTGTACGGAACGCCCGGCCAGCAGCGTTTCGATTTCCTGTGGCCGATCCTGCTGCAGGGTGCACGGGGCGCGGTGCTGCTGCTGGACGCACGTCGCGCCGGCATTGCCAGCGAGCTGCAGGACTACCTGCAGGTGCTGCAGCCGTTCGCATCATCCCTGGCACTGGTCGTGGCCGTCACCCACCTGGACCAGGCACCACAGGCGGCGCTGGATGACTGGGCCACGCACGCCTGCCTCGACGACCAGCCGCTGCCGTTGCTGGCCGTCGATGCCCGTGACCGCGAACAGGGACTGCTGCTGATGGATGTACTGATGAGCGAAATGGAAGCGCACGCATTGGTGGCCGCGTATGGGTGACGGGCAGATGGCGGTACTGCCCGATGCGGGCCAGCGTGAGCGCCTGCAGCCGCTGCTGCAGGACCTGCAGCAGCGGGTGGAAGGCGTCCGCACGGTGGTGCTGGCCAGCGTCGATGGTTTTGCCCTGGTCAGCGCCGGTGCCGAAGGGCGCGGCGAACGGCTGGCGGCGATGACCAGCGCGATGCTGGCGTTGGCCGCAGCGGTGGGGCGCGAACTGGTGCTGGGCGATCTGCAGACGCTGATGCTGGAAGCGATGGGCGGGAAGGTGCTGATGCTGGCAATCCAGGCCGAAGGGCGTGCGCCGCTGCTGCTGATGGCGGCCTGCGACCAGCGCAGCGTGATCGGGCAGGTGCTGTGGCAGAGCAGGGAATGTGGCCAGGCGATCCTGGCCGAACTCGGCGGATCGTGAGCCCGGCCGCAGGGGAACGAGGGGCTCGAACCAACATCGACAAGGGGTGCGACGTGGCTGGATTGAATGAATCGTTGAACGCACTGATGGGCATCGACGGCGCGCAGGCAGTGGCGCTGGTCGACTACGAAAGCGGCATGCTGCTGGGCGAGGCCGGTGCCGGCATGGACATGGAGGTGGCCGCCGCCGGCAACACCGAAGTGATCCGGGCCAAGATGAAGACCGCCGCCTCGTTGAACCTCAATGACAGCATCGAGGATATCCTGATCTCGCTGGGCAAGGCGTACCACATCATGCGACCGGTCGCGAAGAAGAAGGGACTGTTCTTCTACATCGTGCTGGACCGGACCAAGTCCAACCTTGCACTGGCCCGACGCAAGGTGCAGGACGTGGAGGCCGAACTGGCGATCTGAGCCGGTAGTGCCGGCCGCTGGCCGGCGTCTGCATCGATCCATCGACGGTCCAGGTGCTGCCGGCCAGCGGCCGGCACTACCTTCGCACTCGACGCCATTGCACACGCCAGCGTATGGTGAAGCCGGTCCTCCCGGATGAGTCCTGCATGTCCGAGCCTGATATCGATGCCGAGCTGGCGTCGCGCATCGCTGGCGCCATCCACGCTGGCTTCGAGCAGTACCACGCCCGCTTTGCGGCGATCACCGCTCGTGCGCGGCAGCGTTTCGAGCAGCGCGACTGGGCGGCTGCGCGCCAGGATGCAGTCGAGCGCATCGCGCTGTACGACCTGTGCATTGCCGAACAGATGGATGCACTGCGGCGCCTTGCCGGCGAAGCAATCGGGGAGCGCGCATTGTGGCTGCAGGTGCATGCACGCTACAGCGCATTGCTGCGGGGGCTGATCGATGCCGAACTGTACAAGACCTTCTACAACACGCTGTCGCGGCGCTTGTTCTCCACCCGTGGCGTGGACCCGGCGCTGGAGTTCATCGCCTTTGACGTCGAGCCGTCCGATGCGATCACCCATCCGGTTGCGCGGCATACCTACGCGGTTTCACCCACGCGGCCGGTGGAGGCCCTGCAGCGCGTGTTGGCCGATTACCGCTTCGACATTCCGTATGCGCACCAGCTGCGCTGCGCGGCGGCCATCGCCGTGCGCCTGCAGGACGATCTGGTCCACTGGGGCGATACGCCGGTGCGCAGCATCGAGCTGCTCGACACCGTGTTCTATCGCGAGCGCCGCGCCTATCTGGTGGGCCGCGTGTTCGGCGAGCACCGCTTCTCACCCTGCGTGATCGCACTGGTCAACGATGAGCGTGGACTGCGTGCCGACGCGGTGCTGACCCGGCGCCGCGACGTCGCCCATCTGTTCGGCGTGTCTCGCAGTTATTTCCAGGCCGACCTTGCCACGGTGGGCGATGCGGTGGTGTTCCTGCGCAGCCTGCTGCCGGGCAAGCCCATCGATGAGATCTACACCGTGCTGGGCCGTGCCAAGCAAGGCAAGACCGAGCGCTACCGCACCTTCTTCCGCCACTTCAACGAACATCCGCAGGAGCGGCTGGTGCCCGCCGAAGGCACGCCGGGCATGGTCATGGCGGTGTTCACCCTGCCCAGCTATCCGCTGGTGTTCAAGCTGATCCGCGACCGCTTCGCCTGGCCCAAGGCGATGTCGCGGCGGCAGGTGGAAGAGAAGTACGCGCTGGTGTTCAACCTCGACCGTGTCGGCCGCCTGCTCGATGCGCAGCCGTATCGCCACCTGCGCTTCCCGCGCGATCGCTTCGCACCGGCCTTGCTGGAGGAGTTGCTGCAGCAATGCGCGCAGACCGTGCGGGTCGATGGCAACCATGTGGAAGTCGCACTGTGCTACGTGCAGCGCCGTTTCCGGCCATTGAACCTGTACCTGCGCGAGCAGGGTGGCGAGGCGGTGCGCGCAGCGGTACTCGACTATGCGCAGGCGATCACCGACATGGCGCGCAACAACATCTTCCCCGGCGACATGCTGCCGAAGAACTTCGGCGTATCGCGGCATGGCCGGGCCGTGTTCTACGACTACGACGAGCTGTGCCTGGTCAGCGACTGCGTGTTCCGCGCATGGCCGCAGCCGCGTACGCCGGAGGAAGCCATGGCCGATGAACCCTGGTTCCATGTCGGTCCACGCGACGTGTTTCCCGAGCGCTTCGGCCCGTTCATGGGGCTGCCCGCCAGCGAACTGGCGGCGGTGAGGGAGCACTACCGGCACCTGTTCGATCCGGCGTGGTGGCAGGACCTGCAGGCGCGCTTCGCCGAGGGGAACTATCCGGATACGCCGCCCTACGCGGCGGCCCATCGCCTGGCCTGAACGGCGTGGCGTGAAGCACGTGCCGGTCCGGTCAGGATTGCGGTACGCTCGGTGCTCACTTCATCACCACGGATCCGGCAATGATGCGTTCCCCCCTGTTCCTTGCGCTGGCCCTGGCGTTCTCCGCAGGTGCCCCGCTGCTGCCATCCGAGGCCGTCGCCCAGAACGCGCGCGCCGTGCGCGCCACCGCCGAGATGAGCATGGCGCTGTCGGGCAGTATCGATGTGGCGGCCGACGGCTCGGTCAGCGCGCTGGTCCTGGACCAGCAGGCGATGCTCGCACCGGGTATTGCATCGTTCGTGGAGGGCACCATCCGTGGATGGCAGTTCGAGCCGACGCTGCGCGATGGCAAGCCGGTGGCGGTCCACGCACCACTGCGGGTGCGCCTGCGTGGCAAGCAGCAGGACGACGGCAGCTACCAGGTCAGCATGACCAGTGTCGACTTCAGTGAGTATGACCCGAAGGCTACCGATTCGGTGACCCGGAAGAACATGCCGCCACCGCGCTACCCCGAGGATGTCTTCCGCAGTGGCGGGCAGGGTGATGTGCTGCTGCTGGTCAAAGTGGCCCGCGACGGGACCGTGGCCGACGTCATTGCCGAACAGGTGAACATGACCGTGGTCGCGCCGGAGCGGACCCTGGCCAAGATGCGCGACCTGCTCGCCAAGGCCAGCATCAGCGGCGCGCGCAAGTGGACCTTCGTCCCGCCCACGACCGGCGAGAACAGCACGCGCGACTTCTGGACCGTACGCGTGCCGGTGAACTTCGCCCTGAACAGCGACACCGGCAGCAACGGCAATGCCCAGCCGGAGCGCTATGGCCGCTGGCGTGCCTACATCCCCGGCCCGCGCCAGGCCGCACCGTGGCGCAAGCCGGATGCCGTCGAACAGGTGGGCAGTGATCTGCTGCCTGCCGGGGGCGTGTACATGGTCGATGGCACCCAGCGCGGCCTGCGCCTGCTGACACCGTTGGCGCAGCGCTGAGCCCGGCGCGGTGAAGCGGTCGGCCAGGCCGGCCGCTTTTCAGTCCGCGTACGGGTAGACCACCACCCGGTTGCGGCCCTGTTCCTTGGCCATGTACAGGGCCTTGTCGGCCAGCCGCAGCGCCTGCTCGGCATCGACATGGAAGCTGGGGAAGTGGGCCACGCCCAGTGACACGGTGATGGTGCCGACCGGCTCGAACGGGTGATCGGCGATGTGCTGGCGCAGGCGCTCGCCGGCCTGGCGCGCAGAGTCGGTGCTGATGCCCGGCAACAGCAGCAGGAATTCCTCGCCGCCGGCACGGCAGAGGATGTCGCTGTCGCGCGAGTAGCGGCGCATCTGGTCGGCGATATGGACGATGGCCGCGTCGCCGACGTCATGGCCATGGCTGTCGTTGATCGATTTGAAGCGATCGATGTCCAGCGCCAGGATCGCGAACGGAATGCCCTGCACCTGCAGCGCATCCAGCGCCTGCTGCAGGCCGCGGCGATTGAGCAGGCCGGTCAGCGGATCGGTACAGTTGGCGCGGCTGAGCGTGCCGATGCGGTCCTGCAGCGCGTTGAAGCTGTGCAGCACGGCCTGCTTGAGCTGGGCCACCTCGAAGTACCAGGCGCGGATGCCGCTGACGTGGCTGATCGCGTTGCCGGTGTCCTCGCCACCCTGCACGTTTCGCGCCAGCTGCCACAGCGGCATCGAGATGCGACGGGCGAACCACCAGGTGACCAGCAGTGACAGCAGGCCGAGCGGGATCGCATTCCAGATCACCGCGGTCATCAACCGTGACAATGGCTGCAGCGTGGCCTCGGTCGGCCGCTGGGCGATGATGCCCCAGCCGGTGGTCGGCACCGGTGCATAGCCGGCCAGCATCGATACGCCCAGGTTGTTGCGGACCTGCTGCGCACCGCGTTCACCGCGCACGACTGCCTTCACCGCCGGGTTGCCGACCACGTAGTCGCCGACCCGCTTGCCATCGGCGTGGTACAGCAGGCGGCCATTGCGGTCCACCACGTACAGGTACGAGCCGTCGCGGTAGTAGTGCTTGCCCAGCAGCGTGTGCAGCGCACTGCGCTGGCGCAGGTAGAGGGTGCCGCTGACGTAGCCGCGATAGCGGCCCTGGCGATCGAAGATCGGGTGCGACAGCGAGACCAGCAGCTTGCCGGTGGTCGACTGGTAGGGATCGCTGATCATCGGCTGGCGCGCGGCCAGTGCGGCGTTGTTGCCGGCGCTGTGCAGGATCTCGCCCTGCAGCTGCAGGGTCTGCGGCGAGGTGGCGATCACCAGGCCGTCGGCGTCGACCACCAGCGAGGAGTTGAAGCTGTTGGTCTGCAGCTGGAGCCGGCTGGCTTCATCCTGGGCCTGTGCCGGATCGAGATCATTCTGGCCAAGCCGGGTGGCGGCGTAGGCCAGCTCCTGCTGCGCGGCCAGCAGGAAATTCTGGGTGGTCTCGGCCAGCTTGGTGGCATAGACGCGGTTGGCTTCCAGGGTGTTGCCGACCAGCTGGTCGCGCTGCACGCGGTAACTGGCCAGCAGGGTATTGGCCAGGGCGATGATGGCGCTGAGCAGGGCCAGGGCGAGGATCAGCTTGCCCAGGTTGAGGCGGGGGGACAGCGTTCGCATGCGTCGACGGATCCGGCAGGAGGCTGGACCCGACCGGTTCTCCGGAAGGGGCGACAGCGGGAATCGGTGGCCACGCCCTTGGGGCCGGGCAGGGTATGGGGCGAATTATCGCCAAAAGTCAGCGGCGGCAAAGTGAAACAGGTCGCCCTGCAGGCAAAAAAAAACCTGCCGCAGCGGGCGGCAGGTTCTCTTCAATGCAATGGCGTGGATCAGCGCTTCATCGAACCGAAGAACTCGTCGTTGGACTTGGTGTTCTTCATCTTGTCCAGCAGGAATTCCATCGCGGCCATTTCATCCATCGGATGCAGCAGCTTGCGCAGGATCCAGATCTTCTGCAGCAGCTCCGGTTCGATCAGCAGGTCTTCGCGGCGGGTACCGGAACGGTTGATGTCGATGGCCGGGAACACGCGCTTTTCAGCGATACGACGGCTCAGGTGCACTTCGCTGTTGCCGGTGCCCTTGAACTCTTCGTAGATCACCTCGTCCATCTTCGAGCCGGTGTCGACCAGCGCGGTGGCGATGATGGTCAGGCTGCCGCCTTCTTCCACGTTGCGCGCCGCACCGAAGAAGCGCTTCGGGCGGTGCAGGGCGTTGGCGTCCACACCACCGGTCAGCACCTTGCCCGAGCTCGGCACCACGTTGTTGTAGGCGCGGGCCAGGCGGGTGATCGAGTCGAGCAGGATCACCACATCCTTCTTGTGCTCGACCAGGCGCTTGGCGCGCTCGATGACCATTTCGGCCACCTGCACGTGGCGCGCGGCCGGCTCGTCGAAGGTCGAGCTGATGACCTCGCCGCGCACGGTGCGCTGCATTTCGGTCACTTCTTCCGGGCGCTCGTCGATCAGCAGCACGATCAGGTGCACGTCCGGATGGTTGGTGGTGATGGCGGTGGCGACCTGCTGCATCATCATCGTCTTGCCGGCCTTCGGCTGCGACACGATGAGCGAGCGCTGGCCCTTGCCCTGCGGCGCCATCAGATCGAGGATGCGGCCGGTGATGTCTTCCGACGAACCGTTGCCACGCTCGAGGGTGAAGCGGCGGCGCGGGAACAGTGCGGTCAGGTTCTCGAACAGCACCTTGTTCTTCGACGCTTCGATCGGCTCGCCGTTGATGGTGTCGACGATGTTCAGCGCGAAGTAGCGCTCGCCGTCCTTCGGGAAGCGGATGCGGCCGGAGATGTGGTCGCCGGTGCGCAGGTTGAAGCGGCGGATCTGGCTGGGCGAGATGTAGGTGTCGTCAGGGCCGGCCAGGTAGCTGGCTTCGGCCGCGCGCAGGAAACCGAAGCCATCCGGCAGGATTTCCAGCACACCATCGGCGGCGACGCCGTCACCGTGGCGGGTCAGCACCTTCAGCAGGGCGAAGATCACGTCCTGCTTGCGGGCACGGGCCACGCCTTCGGAGATCTGCAGCTGCTCGGCGATTTCCAGCAGCTTCTGTGCCGGCATGCGCTTGAGGTCGCTCAGCGAGTACACCGGGAAGCCCTCGGGCACGTTGGCGTGCGGGCGCGGCACGAACGGCTGCTGCTCGCCGCCGTCATTGGACATGCCGTCGTCGCGGAAGCGATTGTTGCGGTCACGGTCGCGGCGGTTGCGGAAGCGGTCGCGTCGGTTGCCCTGACCTTGCCCCTGGCCCTGCTGGCCGTTCTGGTTGTACGGGTTCTGGCCCTGGTTCTGGCCACCCCCCTGGTGATTCTGCTGCCGCGGCTGGCCGGATTCGCGGCCCTCGCCACCCTCGCCACCGCCACTGCTGGCAGGGGCCTCGGCGGCGGGCGCGCTCGGCGCAGGTGCTGCGGCCGGCGCCGGTGCTTCGGGCGCGGCGGCCAGCGGCAGGGTCGGCTGCGCCGGAGCGGCGCTGGTTTCTGCGGCTGCCGGGGCGGCGGCCTTGCTCACGCGGGGCTTGCGCACGCGCTTTTCGGCGGGCGCATCAGCGCTGCCGGTTTCGGAAGTGTTATCGGACAAGAGCGTTATTCCTCGCTTGACGGTGCGAGCGCCCGGCTGGGGCGGCGAACGTTGGGAATGGGTCTGGGAGAAACTGCGTCCAGAGGGTGCGGCACGCGAACGCGGCCGGATATGCCGACACTATCATCGGCCTGCGGCGCCATGCAAGGGTCGCCGGGAACAGCATTCATCATGGGCGTGGTGCGCCCGCCGGCAGCCGCGCTCGGCGGCTGCCGGAGACCGGCAGGATCAGGCCAGGGCCTTGTCCAGCAGGCCGGCCAGCTGGGCCTTGCCCACTGCACCGATCTGCTCGCCGACCTTTTCGCCATCCTTGAACACGACCAGGTACGGAATCGAACGCACGTGGTACTTCGCGGCCAGCGCACGGTTGTGGTCAACGTTGACCTTGGCGATCTTGGCGCGGCCCTGGTAGGCATCGGCCAGCTCGTCCAGCGCCGGGGCGATCATCTTGCAGGGGCCACACCACTCGGCCCAGAAATCGACCAGCACCGGTTCCTTGGAATTCAGTACTGCGCTATCAAAGTCGGCGTCGCCGACATGTACAACCTTGTCGCTCATCTTGGTTTCTCGTCTTGGATTGCACCCGGCCATGCCGGAGGTGGGTGAACTGGGCCTTGCCCGGTGGCGCGACCCTCGTCGTTGCCTCGCGGCGCACTGCCGCGGTGCGTTCGGCGGGATGCCTGGACGCTCACGGCCGGCAGTGTACCCCTATCGCGGGGCAGGGACAGGCGCCGTCTGGAACCCAGCGTATCGTGATCGCTTCGATGGCCGGTATGTGTCGGATTTCACTGTCCTCCTGTACATGGGGCTGGCAGTGCGCGACACCAGCGCCCCAGACCGGGCCGTTCAAGTCCAGTGTGGCTGGGTGAAGGTGGCGTCTCCGGGTGCCGTGAGACACCGCATTCCGGTTTGCCTGCCCGAGTGCGTTAAACTGGGACATTGTGCGGCGCACGGACCGAGGGGTCCCGGCCTGCCAACCCGCCGCAGGGGCCGCAGTTTGCGACGGTTCCCCTAGACGCTGAAGTGCCAGCCGCCCCAAGGGCCGGCGGCCATACCAAGACGGACTCATGAGCGACAAACCGCTGACCGATTTGACCTTTTCCTCCTTCGAGCTGCATCCGGCCCTGCAGGCCGGCCTTGAAGGAGCCGGATTCACCCGCTGCACCCCGATCCAGGCGCTGACCCTGCCGGTCGCGCTGCCCGGTGGTGATGTTGCCGGCCAGGCCCAGACCGGTACCGGCAAGACCCTGGCCTTCCTGGTCGCTGTCGTGAACCGCCTGCTGACCCGTCCGGCGCTGGCCGACCGCAAGCCGGAAGACCCCCGCGCCCTGATCCTCGCCCCGACCCGCGAACTGGCCATCCAGATCCACAAGGATGCGGTGAAGTTCGGTTCCGACCTGGGCCTGCGTTTCGCGCTGGTCTACGGTGGCGTGGATTACGACAAGCAGCGCGAGCTGCTGCAGCAGGGCGTGGACGTGATCATCGCCACCCCAGGCCGCCTGATCGACTACGTCAAGCAGCACAAGGTGGTTTCGCTGCATGCCTGCGAGATCTGCGTGCTGGACGAAGCCGACCGCATGTTCGATCTGGGCTTCATCAAGGACATCCGCTTCCTGCTGCGCCGCATGCCGGAACGCACCATCCGCCAGACCCTGCTGTTCAGCGCCACCCTCAGCCATCGCGTGCTGGAGCTGGCCTACGAGCACATGAACGAGCCGCAGAAGCTGGTGGTCGAAGCCGAGACCATCACCGCTGCCCGCGTGCGCCAGCGCATCTACTTCCCGGCCGACGACGAGAAGATCCCGCTGCTGCTGGGCCTGCTGTCGCGCAGCGAAGGCGCGCGGACCATGGTGTTCGTCAACACCAAGGTGTTCGTCGAGCGCGTCGCCCGCTCGCTGGAGAAGGCCGGCTATCGTGTCGGCGTGCTGTCCGGCGATGTGCCGCAGAAGAAGCGCGAAAGCCTGCTCAACCGCTTCCAGAAGGGCCAGCTGGAAATCCTGGTGGCCACCGACGTCGCCGCCCGTGGCCTGCACATCGATGGCATCAAGTACGTCTACAACTACGACCTGCCGTTCGATGCCGAAGACTACGTGCACCGCATCGGCCGTACCGCGCGCCTGGGTGAAGAAGGTGATGCGATCAGCTTCGCCTGCGAACGCTACGCGATGGGCCTGCCGGACATCGAGGCCTACATCGAGCAGAAGATTCCCTCCGAGCCGGTCACCAAGGAACTGCTGACCCCGCTGCCGCGCCCGGAGCGCCCGGCCCCGGCTGCAGGCGAGGAAGGCGAGGACAACGAAAGCGTCGGCCAGATCTTCCGTGAAGCGCGCGAAGCCCGCGCCGCCGAGGAAGAGCGTCGGGGTGGTGGCCGCAGTGGCGGTCGTTCCGGCAGTGGTGGTGGTCGTGGTGGCCGTGACGGCGAGCGCAGCGGCGAACGCCGTTCGCGCGGCCCGCGCAAGCCGCGCGTGGAAGGCGAGCAGGGCGCTGCCGCCCCGGTCGCGGGTGCTGAAGGCGCCGCTGCCCAGGCCCCGCGCCCGCCGCGCGCCGAAGGCGCACCGGAAGGTGCCGTGGATGGTGAGCACAAGCCGCGCAAGCGCCGTCGTCGTCGCCATGGCCGTCCGGTCGAGGGTGCCGAGGGCGTGCAGGCCAACGCCGGCAACGGCGCGAGCCCGGTGACCCCGGTGCAGGTGGTGGCCAAGCCGGTGCGCACGGCGGCCGACAGCGGCGATTCGTTCCTGACCCGCATCGGCCGCAAGATCCGCCGGATGCTGTCGGGCAGCTGATCGGCGCTGCCGATCAGCGGGTAGCACCCGACCGTTGGTCGGGTGGCTTTGAACGGTAGTGCCGGCCGCTGGCCGGCAACCCACATGGCTGCCCGCCAGCGGCCGGCACTACCGCTCGGCGCGCCCGTCTCCACGAGGTCGCGCCGCTCCTGCATAATCGGGGCATGAGTGTCCTGCGCTTCGACAATGTCAGCAAACAGTACGCCGGTGGCCACGAGGCGCTGATCGATGTCAGCTTCGAGGTCGCGCCGGGCGAGATGCTGTTCGTCACCGGCCATTCCGGTGCGGGCAAGAGCACCCTGCTCAAGTTGATCCACCTCGACGAGCGGCCCAGCCGCGGCGCGGTGGTGTTCGACGAGCGCAACCTGCTGAAGGTGCGCGGCGGCGACGTGCCCCGCCACCGACGCGCGGTGGGCGCGGTCTACCAGGACCACCGGCTGCTGATGGACCGCTCGATCGCCGAGAACGTGGCGCTGCCGCTGATCCTGCGCGGCACCCGCCGTGGCGACATCAGCAAGCGCGTGCGCTCGGTGCTGGAGCGGATGGGCCTGGGCCATCGCGAGAAGGCGCTGCCCTCGCAGCTGTCGGCCGGCGAGCAGCAGCGCGTGGGCATCGCCCGCGCCATCGTCGGCGAGCCCAAGCTGCTGGTGGCCGATGAGCCGACCGGCAACCTCGACCCGACCCTGGCGGCGGAGATCATGGCCCTGTTCGCCGAGCTGCCCTCGCGCGGCACCAGCGTACTGGTGGTCAGCCACGACCTGCCGCTGCTGCGCCGCATGCGCAAGCGCGTGCTGATCCTCGACCATGGCCGGCTGGTGGATGACATCTCGCCGCAGGACCTGGCGGAGTAACCGATGGCGAAGAACGAAAACAGCGAAGCCGCCGCCCCCTCGCGCGTGGGCGTCTGGTTCCAGCACCACGTGCACAGCGTGGTGTTCAGCCTGGGCCGCGCCTGCCGCAAGCCATGGGCGACCCTGCTGACGGTGATGGTCATGGCGCTGGCGCTGGCGCTGCCGCTGGGCCTGTCGATCGCGCTGGACAACCTCAAGCAGTTCGCCGGCAGCGTGCAGCAGTCGCGCGACATCAACGTGTTCCTGAAGGGCAACGTCGATGCACCCGGCGCGCTGCGCCTGGCCGGCCAGCTGCGCGACCGCGACGACGTGGCCGAAGTGAACGTGCGCAC
The DNA here is from genome assembly GCF_059369975.1 of Stenotrophomonas sp. YJH_SMC_32. Taxonomy (NCBI): domain Bacteria; kingdom Pseudomonadati; phylum Pseudomonadota; class Gammaproteobacteria; order Lysobacterales; family Lysobacteraceae; genus Stenotrophomonas; species Stenotrophomonas sp. YJH_SMC_32. The sequence continues at coordinate 334,702 of NZ_JCAFTE010000001.1, forward strand.
GCCCGAGCAGGGCCTGCAGGAACTGCGCGATGCCGGCCTGGGTGAGGCGATCGACGCACTCAACGACAATCCGCTGCCTTCGCTGCTGGTGATCACTCCCGGCCAGGGCAAGGACGACGCACGCCTGGCGCGCGCGCTGGAAAGCCTGCCGGAGGCCGATCTGGTGCAGCACGATGCGCTGTGGCGCCAGCGCCTGGATGCCTGGCTTGCCTTCGGTGCGCGGCTGGTGCAGGTGCTGTCGGTCCTGCTCGGCGCGGGTGCCGCGCTGGTGGTCGGCAACACGGTGCGCCTGGACATCCAGGCCCGCCGCGAAGAGATCGGCGTGCTGCAGCTGCTCGGCGCCAGCGATGGCTTCATCCGCCGCCCGTTCCTGTACCTGGGCGCGTGGTACGGCCTGGGCGCCGGCGCGGTGGCGCTGGCCCTGATCGGCGCTGCGGGTGCCGCCCTGCGCATGCCGCTGGCCGAACTCTCGCGCAGCTACGGCAGCCCGTTCGTACTGCACGGCCTGGACCTGCTGCACGGCGGCCTGGTCCTGCTCGGCACGCTGCTGCTGGGTTGGCTGGGCGCCTGGCTGGTGACCGGCCACTTCCTCCGCCAGACCCGTCCGACCGACACCTGAGACCGGCATGCAACCGCAAGCGCTGAAGCACCTTGAAGGGCCCGCGACGCGGGTGATGGTGGTCGATGGTTCGAAGCTGGTCCGCAAGCTGATCGCCGATGTCCTGCAGCGTGACCTGCCGGGCGTGGAGGTGATCGGCTGCGACAGCATCGAGGATGCGCAGCAGGCGCTGGCGCAAGGCCCGGTGGACCTGGTGACGACCTCGCTGACCCTGCGCGATGGCGACGGCCTGGCGCTGGCGCGGATGGTGCGCGAAGCCGCCGGCCAGGCCTATGTGCCGGTGATCGTTGTGTCCGGCGATGCCCAGCAGCACCTGGAGCAGCGTCGCTTCACCGAGTACGTCACCGACTATTTCGACAAGGCGCTGGGCCATGAGGCACTGGCGACCTTCATCCGTGGCTATGTGCAGCCGCAGACCATCCCCGGTGCCACCATCCTCTACATCGAGGACAGCCGCGTGGTGGCCGAGGCCACCAAGCGCATGCTTGAGCGGCAGCAGCTGAACGTACTGCACGTGGTCAGCGCCGAAGAGGCATTCACCCTGCTCACTGCCGAGTCGCTGGGCCGCAGCCGCCACCGCATCGACCTGGTGCTGACCGATGTCACCCTGAAGGGCGAACTGAGCGGGCGCGACGTGGTGCAGCGCGTGCGCGTGGACTTCGGTTACGGCAAGCGCCGCCTGCCGGTGCTGGTGATGACCGGTGACGGCAACCCGCACAACCAGACCGGGCTGCTGCAGTCCGGTGCCAACGACCTGGTGCTCAAGCCGATCGAAGAACGGCTGCTGGTCACCAAGGTGCTGTTCCAGCTGAGGCTGGCCCGATTGAACGATGGACCTCTGTTGCGATGATGGATGAAGTAGCCGACACCCCGACGATCCAGCTGGAACCGAGCTGGAAGCAGCATGTCGGCGATTACCTGTTGCAGCCGCAGATGCGCGAGCTGTCGGCCTTCCTGCGCCAGCGCAAGGCCAGTGGCGCGGCGGTGTTCCCGCCCGGCCCGCAGATCTTCGCCGCGTTCGACGCCACGCCGTTCGAGCAGGTGAAGGTGGTGATCCTCGGGCAGGACCCGTACCACGGTCGCGGCCAGGCACATGGCCTGAGTTTCTCGGTGCCGCCGGGCGTGCCGGTGCCGCCGTCGCTGCTGAACATCTACAAGGAGATCGAGAGCGATCTCGGTATCCCGCGTCCGGACCACGGCTGCCTGATTCCGTGGGCGCAGCGTGGCGTGCTGCTGCTCAATGCGGTACTGACGGTGGAAGAGGGCAAGGCCGGTGCGCACCAGGGGCGTGGCTGGGAAGGCTTCACCGACCACGTGGTGGATGTGCTCAACCGCGAGCGCGAAGGGCTGGTGTTCATGCTCTGGGGCGCCTATGCGCAGCAGAAGGGCAAGGTGATCGACACCCGCCGCCATCGCGTGCTGAAGTCGCCGCATCCGTCGCCGCTTTCGGCCCATCGGGGCTTCCTCGGCTGTCGTCATTTCTCGATGGCCAACGAGTACCTGCAGCGCCGCGGCCAGGCCCCGATCGACTGGTCGCTGCCGCCGCGCTCGGCACTCTGAGGGCCGGCGGGCCGCTGGGCCTGAACACCGGGCAACGTTCCCGGGCCTGAATGGGCCTTCAGAACGGCCCGTTCAGCTCCGCTTGACCGGAATCGGCCGCTTTACGGCAGGTAATTGCTTGAATTCCAAGGGATTGTGAATCCCGAAAAGCATGCTCGCCACTGTCATCAAATCGCGCTACGGTAGGGCTCTGTTTGGGACCAGTGTTGCATCAATGGGACGCTGGAACTTTTTCCTCCTTTAGCAGTCCAAATCCCGGACTGCTAAGATGGGTGCCTATGAGCCAGAACACCTCTACTGCCCTTGTGGCAAACAATCTCCCGATTCCCAGTGCGCTCGGTTCGCTGGACGCCTACATCGGTGCCGTGCACCAGATCCCGGTGCTGTCGGTCGATGACGAACAGGACCTGGCCCGTCGCTTCCGCGACGGCAACGATCTGGACGCTGCCCGCGAGCTGGTGCATTCGCACCTGCGCTTCGTGGTGCACGTGGCCCGCGGCTACAACGGCTACGGCCTTGCCCTGGGCGACCTGATCCAGGAAGGCAACATCGGCCTGATGAAGGCGGTCAAGCGCTTCGACCCGGACATGGGCGTGCGCCTGGTCTCCTTCGCGGTGCACTGGATCCGTGCCGAGATGCACGAGTTCATCCTGAAGAACTGGCGCATCGTGAAGGTCGCTACCACCAAGGCGCAGCGCAAGCTGTTCTTCAACCTGCGCAAGTCGAAGACGCGCCTGGGCTGGATGAACGCGGCTGAGGTGAGCGCGGTGGCCAAGGACCTGAACGTGTCCGAGCGCGAGGTCATGGAAATGGAGTCGCGCCTGTCGGGTCGCGATATCGGGTTCGATGCGCCGACCGACGAGGACAACGAGCACGCGCCGCCGTCGCCGGCTGCGTTCCTGGTTGCCGATGACGAAGACCCGTCGATGGCCTACGAGCGCGAGGACAGCGAAGACAACCAGATGCAGCTGCTGCGCGAAGGCCTGGCGGAACTGGATGCTCGCTCGCGCGACATCATCCGCCGCCGCTGGCTGGACGCGGACAGCAAGGTGACGCTGCAGGAACTGGCCGACGAGTACGGCGTGTCGGCCGAGCGCATCCGCCAGGTTGAAGCGAACGCGCTGAAGAAGATGAAGGCGCTGTTCACCGCGTAAGGCGGGATGGCGTTGAAGCCAGGAAAAGGCCCGGCATTGCCGGGCCTTTTCTTTTTGGTGGCGTTCCCATCCACGCATGGCGTGGATCTACCCAGTGTCAGTAGAGCCACGCCATGCGTGGCCGCGGCGCGGCCTCACCCCTCGCGTGCGATCGCGCGCCAGCCGATGTCGGTGCGGTGGAACGCGTTGGCCCAGGTCACCTTGGCGACGCCGGCATAGGCATTGGCCTGCGCGTCGCGCACGCTGTCGCCCAGTGCCGCCACGCACAGCACGCGGCCACCGGCACTGACCACCTGGCCCTGCGCATCCAATGCCGTACCGGCATGGAACACCTTGGCGCTGGCCGGCACGTCGCCCAGGCCGGAAATCACGTCACCGGTGATCGGCGCTTCCGGGTAGGGCTTCGCGGCCAGCACCACGCCCAGTGACGGGCGCGCATCCCACTGCGCTTCTACCTGGTCCAGGCGGCCATCAATCGCCGCTTCCACCAGCTCGACCAGGTCCGACTGCAGGCGCAGCATCACCGGCTGGGTTTCCGGATCGCCGAAGCGCACGTTGAATTCAATTACCTTCGGCGCGCCGCTGGCATCGATCATCAGGCCGGCGTAGAGGAAACCGGTGAACGGGATGCCGTCGGCGATCATGCCCTGCACGGTCGGGTTCACCACTTCGCGCATCACGCGTGCATGCACCTCCGGCGTCACTACCGGCGCTGGCGAGTACGCGCCCATGCCACCCGTGTTGGGGCCGGTGTCGCCGTCGCCGACGCGCTTGTGGTCCTGCGAGGTGGCCATCGGCAGCGCATGCACGCCGTCCACCATCGAAATGAAGCTGGCTTCCTCGCCATCGAGGAATTCCTCGATCACCACGCGGGCGCCGGCATCGCCGAACGCGTTGCCGGAGAGCATGTCACGCACCGCGTCTTCGGCCTCGGCCAACGTCATTGCGACGATCACGCCCTTGCCGGCGGCCAGGCCATCGGCCTTGACCACGATCGGTGCACCCTTCTCGCGGATGTAGGCCAGGGCAGCGTCCACGTCGGTGTGCACGGCATAGAACGCGGTGGGGATGTTGTGGCGGGCCAGGAAGTCCTTGGCGTAGGCCTTGCTGCCTTCCAGCTGCGCGGCGGCGGCGGTCGGCCCGAAGATGCGCAGGCCGGCGGCGCAGAAGCGGTCGACCACACCGGCCACCAGCGGTACTTCCGGGCCGACCACGGTCAACGCCACGCCTTCAGCCTGGGCCAGCGCCAGCAGGCCGTCGATATCGGTCACCTTCACCGCCACGTTGCGGCACTTGTCTTCGCTGGCGGTACCGGCGTTGCCGGGCGCCACGATCACGTCGGTGACACGGGAGGACTGGGCCAGCTTCCATGCCAGGGCGTGTTCGCGGCCGCCGGAGCCGATGACGAGGATCTTCATGGGACAGGGTTCTCGGATACGGAAAAGAAAAGCCGGGCAGGGCCCGGCTTGGTGATGCGGATCAGTGGCGGAAGTGGCGCACGCCGGTGAACACCATGGCCAGGCCATGTTCGTCGGCGGCGGCGATCACTTCGGCATCGCGCATCGAACCGCCCGGCTGGATAACCGCCTTGATGCCGGCGGCAGCGGCGGCATCGATGCCGTCGCGGAACGGGAAGAACGCATCGGAGGCCATCACCGAACCCTCGACCACCAGGTTCGCGTCGGCGGCCTTGATGCCGGCGATGCGGGCCGAGTACACGCGGCTCATCTGGCCGGCGCCGACACCGATGGTGCGGTTGTCCTTGGCATAGACGATCGCGTTGGACTTCACGAACTTGGCTACCTTCCAGGCAAACAGCAGGTCGGTGAACTGCTTGTCGGTCGGCGCCAGCTTGCTGACCACCTTCAGCTCGTCGCGGGTCATGCCGCGGTTGTCTGACGACTGCAGCAGCAGGCCCGAGCCGACGCGCTTGCTGTCGAAGTTGTTCAGGCCGTCGCCATGCGGGATGCGCAGCACGCGTACGTTGGCCTTCTTCTGCGCGTACTCCAGCGCGGCCGGTTCGTAGTCCGGGGCAATCAGCACTTCCACGAACTGGCGGTCCAGGATCACCTTGGCGGTGGCGGCGTCCAGCGGCGTGTTGAAGGCGATGATGCCGCCGAAGGCGCTGGTCGGGTCGGTGGCGTAGGCCAGCTCGTAGGCATCGCCGTTGCCGGCGCCGACGGCCACGCCGCACGGGTTGGCGTGCTTGACGATGACGCAGGCCGGCGCATCGAACTGGCGCACGCATTCCCACGCCGCATCGGCATCGGCCAGGTTGTTGTAGCTCAGCTCCTTGCCCTGCAGCTGCTGGAAGGTGGCCAGCGTGCCCGGGACCGGGTACAGGTCGCGGTAGAACGCGCCGCTCTGGTGCGGGTTCTCGCCGTAGCGCAGGTCCATCACCTTCACGAAGGTGGAGTTCATCTGCGCCGGGTATTCGGCACGGGCCGGCACGGCGGCGTCGGTGGCGGTGACCGCCGACAGGTAGTTGCTGATCGCCGCATCGTACTGGGCGACGCGGTTGAACGCGGCCACCGAGAACGCGAAGCGGGTGGCAGCCGTCAGCTGGCCGTTGTTGGCCTCCAGCGAGGCCAGCAGCTCGGGGTACTGCGACGGGTCGGTGGCCACTGCCACGCGGGCGAAGTTCTTGGCCGCCGAACGCAGCATGGCCGGGCCGCCGATGTCGATGTTCTCGACCGCGTCGGCCAGGGTGCAGTCGGCCTTGGCGGTGACCGATTCGAACGGATACAGGTTCAGCACCAGCAGGTCGATGGCGCCGATGCCGTGCTCGGCCATCACCGCGTCATCCAGGCCGGAGCGGCCCAGCAGGCCGCCGTGCACCATCGGGTGCAGGGTCTTCACCCTGCCGTCCATCATTTCCGGGAAACCGGTGACCTCGGCCACGTCCTTCACCGCCAGGCCCGCCTCGCGGATCGCCTTGGCGGTGCCGCCGGTGGACAGCAGCTCCACGCCGCGTGCCGCCAGCGCAGTGGCCAGCTCGACCAGACCGGTCTTGTCGGAAACGGAGAGGAGGGCCCGGCGGACGGGCAACAGATCAGCAGTCATGGGACGGAATCGGCAGCGGAGCGGGGCCGATATTGTAGGCGGTGGGGGCCGGTGGCGGGCGCTGGTGGTGGTAATCAACCCGCACCGATGGCCTGTGGCCGCCTTCAGCACCGTCTGGCCGGGGGGGGCCGCAATCAATTCGATGGGGCGCGCTGCCCCAATCGGGTAGGCTGTGCGGGAACTGCCAAGGATCAGCGGGTTCGGATCGTGTCGATCTATGCATTGAAAGGACGTTTTCAGGACCTCCTGCGTCCGGCCGTACGCGGCCTGTACCGCGTGGGGATCACCGCCAATGCGGTGACCGTGGCCGCTGCCGTGGTCTCGCTGCTGGTGGCCGGCGCCGTCTGGTGCTGCGCGCCGGCCCAGCCATGGCTGTACCTGTTGCTGCCGCTGTGGATGCTGCTGCGCATGGCGCTCAACGCCGTGGACGGCATGCTGGCCCGCGAATTCGGCCAGCAGTCGCGGCTGGGTGCCTATCTGAACGAATTATGCGATGTGATCGCCGATGCGGCGCTGTACCTGAGCCTGCTCAGCGTGCCGGGCGTGCGCCCGGAGGCGCTGTGGCTGCTGGCCTGGACCGCGGCGCTGAGCGAATACGCCGGCGTGCTGGGGCTGATGGTCGGCGCCAGCCGCCGCTATGACGGCCCGATGGGCAAGAGCGACCGCGCCTTCGTGATCGGTGCGCTGGGCCTGCTGCTGGCGTTTGAGTGGGTTGGCGCGTTGACGGTCACGGGCGTGGCCGCCGCCATGGCGGTGCTGTGCGTGCTGACGATGATCAACCGGGTCCGTCGCGGACTGCGGGAAACCGCAGTTTCGCCAAATTAATCAAGCAGATAGAGAAAGACAATCAGGAGATTGCATGCGTCAGGCGCAGGAACGGGAATTCCACAGCTTCGACCAGGTACCGCTGTTCTACCGGTACTGGGCCGGCACCACCGCCACCCCGGCCACCCGGGCCACCCGGGCCATCGTGCTGCTGCACCGCGGGCACGAGCACTCCGGGCGTGTTACCCATCTGGTCGATGAGCTGGACCTGCCTGACACCGCCTTCTTCGCCTGGGATGCGCGCGGCAATGGCCGTTCGCCGGGCGCGCGTGGCGATGCACCGGGCTTTCCGGCGCTGGTGCGCGACCTGGACAGCTTCATCGCCCACATCGGCGCCGAGCATGGCATCGCGGTGGAAGACATCGTGGTGATCGCGCAGAGCGTGGGTGCCGTGGTCGCCGCCACCTGGGTGCACGACTACGCGCCACGCCTGCGCGCGCTGGTGATGGCCTCGCCGGCGTTCAAGGTGAAGCTGTACGTGCCGTTCGCACGCCCGGGCCTGGCCTTGATGCAGAAGCTGCGCGGCAACTTCTTCGTCAACAGTTACGTCAAGCCGCAATGGCTGACCCACGATCCGGCGCGGGTGGAAAGCTACCGCACCGATCCACTGATCACCCGGCCAATCTCGGTGCGGGTGCTGCTGGGCCTGTACGAGGCGGCCGATCGCATCGTCGCCGATGCGCAGGCGATCAGCGTGCCGGTGCAGCTGCTGGTGTCCGGCTCGGACTTCGTCGTGCACCGTGGCCCGCAGGACCGCTTCTACGAGCGCCTGTCCAGCCCGATCAAGGAGCGCGTGCATCTGCCGGGCTTCTTCCACGACACGCTGGGCGAGCGTGATCGGGCACCGGCACTGGCGCGCATCCGCAGCTTCATCCAGGCGCGTTTCGCCGAGCCGTTGCGCGAGCTGTCGCGCCGCGATGCGCACCGCCATGGGCCGACATTTGAAGAGTCTGAAATCCTGGCCTGGCCGCCCGAGCGCAACAGCCTGGCCGATCTTCGCTGGCGCGTGGTGCGCGGTGGCCTGCGCTTTGGCGGCAGACTGTCCGAAGGCATTGCACTGGGCCTGCAGACCGGTTTCGATTCGGGCAGCACGCTGGACTACATCTATCGCGACGAAGCACGTGGCAAAGGCCCGTTGGGTCGCCTGGTCGACCGCAACTACCTGGATGCGATCGGCTGGCGCGGCATCCGCATTCGCGGTCGGCACCTGCAGGAACTGCTGCGCGATGCCGCCCAGCGCCTGCGTGGGCAGGGCATGCCGGTGCGCGTGCTGGACGTGGCCGCTGGCCATGGCCGTTATGTACTGGAAGCGCTGGGCCAGGGCGAGCAACGCGCCGAGCGCATCGTGCTGCGCGACTTCAGCGGTCTGAACGTGACCCAGGGCCAGGCGTTGATCGAGCGCCTCGGTGCGTCCGACATCGCCCGTTTCGAACAGGGCGATGCGTTCGATCCGGTGCAGCTGGCGCAGGTCGACCCGGCGCCGACGCTGGCGGTGGTATCGGGCCTGTACGAACTGTTCCCCGACAACGACGCCGTGCTGCGCTCGCTGCAGGGCATCGCCGCAACGGTGCCGATGGGTGGCTACCTGGCCTACACCGGCCAGCCCTGGCACCCGCAGCTGGAGTTCATCGCCCGCGCGCTGACCAGTCATCGTGGTGGCGCTGCTTGGGTGATGCGCCGCCGCACCCAGCAGGAAATGGATGAACTGGTGCGCCTGGCCGGGTTCGAGAAAGTGACGCAGCGCATCGATGACTTCGGCATCTTCACTGTGTCGCTGGCACGCCGGACCGCGTGATGGCGACGCTGGCTGCAACTCCGCTTGCCACGGCGGGGCGCCCCTGGCGGCGCGCGCTGCTGTGGCTGGCCCTGCTGGGCCCGTTCTTCTTTGCCAGCTACGGCTTCGCCAACTGGATGGCCGGCCGCCACGCCGAACTGCCGGTGATGGCGTTCGGCTGGGAAACGCAGATTCCGTTCGTGCCATGGACGATCGTGCCGTACTGGTCGATCGACCTGTTCTACGCGGTCTCCTTCTTCCTGTGCCGGCAGCGCCTCGAACTGGACCGGCACGCATTGCGGCTGTTCAGTGCACAGCTGATCGCCGTGAGCTGCTTCCTGCTGTGGCCGCTGCGCTTCAGTTTCGAGCGGCCGGAGATCGGCGGTGTGTTCGGCTGGCTGTTCGATGTGCTGCTGGGTTTCGACAAGCCGTTCAACCAGGCGCCATCGCTGCACATCGTGCTGCTGATCGTGCTGTGGGTGAAGTTCGCGCAGTACCTGCACGGTGCCTGGCGCTGGGTACTGCATGTGTGGGCGCTGCTGATCGGCGTCTCGGTGCTGACCACGTTCCAGCATCATTTCATCGACATCCCGACCGGCCTGCTGGCCGGCTGGCTGTGCGTGTGGTTGTGGCCGGAGCAGGGCACGCCACCGCTGCGTGCCTGGCGCATCGTGCGGCATGCCAAGCGGTGGCGATTGGCTGCGCTGTACCTGCTGGGGGCCGCTGTGCTGCTGGTGCCGGTGGTCCTGCTGCGGGGTACGGCGTTGTGGCTGCTGTGGCCGGTGGTGTCGCTGCTGCTGGTGGCGCTGGCCTATGCCGGTCTGGGTACGGCGGTGTTCCAGAAGCGCGCCGATGGTCGCCTGACCATGGCGGCACGCTGGCTGCTGGCACCGTACCTGGGCGCCGCCTGGATCAACTCGCGGCTGTGGACACGGCGTGCGCCGCAGCCGGTGCCGGTGCTGGACGGCGTGTGGCTGGGCCGGATTCCCTGCACGGTATTGCCGGCACCTTTGGTGGGCGTGATCGATGCCTGCGCCGAGCTGTCCTGCCGCGCGCCGGGCGCGGCGTATGCCAGCGTGCCGATGCTGGATCTGGTGGTGCCCACGCCGCACCAGTTGCGCGAGGCCGCCGAGGCCATCGAACGGCTGCGGGTACAGGGACCGCTGCTGGTGTGCTGCGCATTGGGTTACTCACGCAGTGCCGCCAGCGTGGCGACGTGGCTGCTGCGCACGGGCCGTGCCGTGGAAGTCGAGGCGGCGGTCGCCATCGTGCGTGCGGCACGCCCCGGCATCGTGCTGGGCCCGGAGCATCTGCAAGCCATCACCGCAGCGGCTGGAGGGCGCGCATGAGTGCCGTTCCCGATCTGGCGACCATGCAGTTGCTGCTGCGCCAGGGACGCTGGCCCGCACTGCTGTCACTGGGGCTGCTGCTGGTGGCGCTGCTGCTGCTGGGCATCGAACCGGGGCTGGCGATGATCGCCGCCGGGCTGTTGCTGCTCAGTGTGGGCGCTGGGCTCATGCAGGCCTACCATGCATGGCGGGTCGGGCTGGACGCGAGCCTGCTGCAGCTGTTGCGCGATGAAGGCCTGGATGGCGAAGCCGCTGCACGCCGTACCGACCAGCTGCTGCAGGACAGTGGCCTGCGCCGCACACCGGCCGATGCGCCGCTGCGCGGCTGGGACGTGCGTTGGGCCGGCATGCGCCGGCTGCTGCTGCGCCAGTACCTGCTGACAGCAGTGCAGGCCGCACTACTGGTGCTGGCCGTAGTGTGGCCGCAGACGTGAACGGGAGGGGCCGATGTTCGCCGAACTGATTGCACGCGCCTGCAGTGGCGCGATCCACGTGGTGACCGGCGCCCGTGCGCTGTGGATCGGCTGTGCGCCGTCCAGCGAGCGCCGCGTGTACTACGGCAACCACGCCAGCCATGGTGACTTCGTGCTGATCTGGTCGTCGATGCCGCCCGCGCTGCGGCGACAGGTACGCCCGGTGGCCGCCGCCGAATACTGGCAGCGCGACGGCCTGCGCCGCTACCTGATCGATGCCGTGTTCAACGGTGTACTGGTAGAGCGTGAGGCCGGGCATCGCCAGCAGGACCCGTTGCAGGTGCTGCGCGATGCGGTCGACGAAGAGTGCTCGCTGATCCTGTTCCCGGAAGGCACGCGCAATGTGGGCGATGAGCCGCTGCTGCCGTTCAAGAGCGGCATCTACCACCTGGCGCGGCAACGGCCGGAGCTGGAGTTCGTGCCGGTGTGGATCGACAACCTGAAGCGGGTGATGCCGAAGGGCCGGTTCCTGCCGCTGCCGCTGCTGTGCACGGCTACGTTCGGCACGCCGCTGCGGCTGCAGGCCGACGAGGACAAGGCCGCATTCCTGGCCCGCAGCCGACAGGCGCTGCTGGACCTGGCGCCGAATGGAGGGCGCGCATGAGCTATCTGATGGACGTGTCCGGTGACCTGGCCGCGCGCAGCGTGGGCCAGCAGACCGGCCTGCTGTTTGCCGGCGTCGGCGCGGTGCTGGTGCTGGCCACGCTGGTGGCCGAGACCCTGCGCTGGCGGCAGCGTGGGCAGCCCAGTGCAGTGATCGCCAACCTGGTGTCGCGCATCCGCGCCTGGTGGGTGATGGCGATCGTGGTCGGGCTGGCGCTGTTCTTCGGTCGCGCGGGGGTGATCGTACTGTTTGCGATCATCTCGCTGTTCGCGCTGCGCGAGTTCATCACTCTGGCACCGACCCGCTCGGGCGACTACTACGCGCTGCTGGCCGCGTTCTACATCGTGCTGCCGTGGCAGTACTACCTGGTGTGGATCGACTGGTACGGCATGTACACGCTGCTGATTCCGGTCTACGCGTTCCTGTTCCTGCCGATCCTGTCCACCATCGGTGGCGATACCACGCACTACCTGGAGCGGACGGCGAAGGTGCAGTGGGGGCTGATGATCTGCGTGTTCTGCATCTCGCATGTGCCGCTGCTGCTCAACCTGCATGTGCCCGGGCATGATCCGGCGCGCAACGTGCTGCTGTTTGCCTTCCTGGTGATCGTGGTGCAGTCCTCGGATGTGCTGCAGTACATCTGGGGCAAGCTGCTGGGCCGGCACCTGATCGCGCCGAAGCTGTCGCCGTCGAAGACGGTGGAGGGCTTCGTGGGCGGCGTGCTGAGTGCCAGCGCGCTGGGAGCGGCGCTGTGGTGGATCACCCCGTTCACGCCGCTGCAGGCGTTCGGCCTGTCGCTGCTGATCAACCTGATGGGGTTCTGGGGCGGCCTGGTGATGTCGGCGATCAAGCGCGACCGTGGCATCAAGGACTGGGGCCACATGATCGAGGGCCATGGCGGCATGCTCGACCGGCTGGATTCGGTGTGCTTCGCCGCGCCCGTGTTCTTCCATGTGGTGAGGTACTACTGGAAGGCGGGCGGAGGCAGCTGATTCTGCCGGGCTTCGATCCACGCATGGCGTGGATCCACCGGTCCTGCCATCGTTCATGGGATTGCCGGCCAGCGGCCGGCACTACCCACGCGCGCTTACGCGCTGATGCCGTATTCCTTCAGCTTCTTGCGCAGGGTGGCGCGGTGGATGCCCAGCATCGCCGCGGCACGGCTCTGGTTGCCTTCGCAGTGGTTGAGCACTTCCACGAACAGCGGGATTTCCATCTCGCGCAGCACGATCTCGTAGACATCGTCCGCGTCGCAGCCATCAAGGTCACGCAGGTAGCGGCGCACGGACTGGGCGACGTGTTCACGCAGCGGTGGCCGGGGAGCGCCACGACTGTTGTCAGGACGAGAGAGGACAGCGTTCAAGGGGATTCCCGATTCGGTTGGCCCGTGCGCGCGGAGCGCGCGGCCGGACGAGGTGGTGGCGGCCAGTCTAGCGCGAGCGTGCCCGACCTGCCACGGCTGGTCGCCTCTATCCTGCTCAGAGGAAGTCGAAGGTGAATGCGACGGTGGATGCGGCGGGTTCCTGCACGCGGAACGCAATGCGTGCACTCTGGCCCGGTTCCAGCACGGCCGCGCCGGGGTTTTCGCCAAGGTACTGCGCCGGTGCGAACACGCCACTGCCGATCACCCGGCCATCGGCATCGGACAGCGACAGGCGCAGATCCGGCCAGGCCTGTGCCCAGCGTGCATCGTTGCGGATGCTGGCCTGCACCTGCAGTACGCCGGCCTGGCCCGGCAGGGGGCGGATCTCGCGGCTGGTCATGGTGAACGCGGTGGGTTCATGCCAGGCCGGCAGGTTGCAGCGCAATACGCCGCACAGTGCGCCCAGCCAGGCGCGGTTGCCGGCGTCGGCGGCCAGTCGCGCTCGATCGGCCAGCACGCTCTGCAGGACCAGCAGCAGTGCCAGTCCGGCGACCAGCCCCCAGTGCCAGCGTGGCGTCGGCAGTGCGCGTGGCCGCGAGGTGCCCAGGAAACTGGGTGCATCCCCAGCCACGGCCTGCGGGGCCGGAGCGGCAAGGACGGGTTCGATCACGGCCGCTTCGTCGGGGTTGACGATGTCATCGCTCGGTCGCGTTTCCGCCATCGGTGGCAGCGCCGCTTCGAGGGGGGCGCGGGCTTGAGCTGGCGGGATGTCCTGCATCGCCGGGTCGGGCGTGCGTGAATCGGTCGCAGGTGCAGCCTCGCCTTCCGACGCGGGGCGCAGGAAGGTGGCCAAGGGGCGGCGCGGCGGGTTCGGCTCGGACATGCTCAGGGTGCGGGCTCGGATCCAGCGGTCATTCAATCACGATCAGGCGCGGCGTACGCCGGTGATGCGCATCCAGTCGCCATCCTGGGTCGCCTGCAGGTCGTCGAACCACGCGGCGTAGCGCTGCAGCAGTTCGCCTTCCTGGCCATGCAGGATGCCGGACAGGGCGATGCGGCCGCCGGCAGCGACGCGCGCGGCCAGCAGCTCGGCCAACGCGTCCAGTGCCGAGGCAAGGATGTTGGCGACCACGATCGGGTAGGTGGCGACCGGTTCGTCCTGCGGCAGGTACACGTGCATGCGCGCCTGCTCGCCGTTGCGCTCGGCATTGTCGGCGGTGGCGACCAGCGCCTGTGGATCGTTGTCCACGCCGACCGCTTCGGCGGCACCCAGCTTCAGCGCGGCCAGGGCGAGGATGCCCGAGCCGCAGCCGAAGTCGAGCACGCGCTGGCCCTGCAACTGGCCGTCCACGGCCAGCTGGTCCAGCCAGCGCAGGCACAGGGCGGTGGTCGGGTGGGTGCCCGAGCCGAAGGCCAGGCCCGGGTCCAGCCGCACCACGGCGGCATCGGCGGCCTGCGCGGCGTCCGGCAGTTCATGGTTCCACGGCACGATCCAGGTACGGCTGCCGAAATCCATCGGCTGGAACTGGTCCAGCCAGGCGCGTTCCCAGTCTTCATCCTCGACGGCGCGGAAGCTGCCGTTGCTCCAGTCCAGTTCCGGATCGAACGATTCCAGCGCGGCCAGCAGCAAAAGCGCATTGCTGTCGGCGGGGAACAGTGCGCTCAGCACCAGGGTGTCCCACAGCGGCGTTTCACCCACGCCGGGTTCGAGGATGGCCTGTTCGTTGCTGGTGTCGGCTTCGGCATCGAGCAGGGTCACAGCCAGTGCGCCGACGTCCTCCAGCGCATTTTCATAGCGGGGCTGGGTGGCTTCGGTGCAGCGCAGGGTCAGTTCCAGGAACGGCATGGCGGTGGGGGCAATCACGGGAAAGGGGGCCATGCTAGACCATCGGAGCGTCTCCGTATCGCGTGAGATGCCATCTTGAGATGAACGGGGGCAGTTCAGACAGGCCTGCCGGGCCTTGCTAAACTCGACACTTTCCTGTGCGCCGTGAACGCTCACCGCCGCCGATGGCCTTCGCCCCGACCCTGAAAACCTGGTTGCTCGTGCTGCCGGCGGTGGCCGTGCTGGGCGTGGCCGGGTACCGGGCCAGCGGCCATGCGGCGGGCGTGGCATCACCGTCGCCGGACCTGCCGACCGTCGTGCCCAGCCGCGACAGCGGAGCGGCGTTGCCGGTGGTGCCGGAAGCCCTGGCGCGCCGGCTGGCCACCGTCGAGCGCGGCAACACGCTGCCGTCGGGCCTGCCGCTGGACCTCCGCGCCGACATCGAAGACGCCAGCGATCTGTATGCCTTCGCCCAGCGCCTGCGCGTACAGGCCGATACCGGCAACCATGAAGCGCGCTGGATGCTCAGCCGCGTGTATGACTATTGCGCGCAGTACGCGCTCGATCCGGGTGGCTACCGCTTGGACAACAACGTGTTGAGCGGGTTGGGCCTGACCGCGGCGCCGGCGATGATCGAGGCCCGCGAGCGCGTGGCGCAGCGGTGTGGCGGCTTCGTTCCGGGCGACAAGCTGGGCGCTGCGCTGGTGCTGGCCGAACGCCGCAAGGCGGCCGCGCAGGGCAATCTGGCCGCAGAAGCATCGCTGTTCGCCGAGGGTGAGCCGTTGCATGACAGTGCCGAGTACCGCCGCGACCTGGTCGAGCGCGTGCGCACTTCGCGTGATCCGGAGGCCTATATGGCGATCGCGCCGGGCATGGGCGTGCGTGCCGCCGGTGACAGCGCACTCGACGGCCTGGTGGCGGGCGAACAGCTCAGTGAGCTTGCATGGCGGCTTGCGGCCTGCGAACTCGGTCTACCGTGTGGAGCGGACAGCGTGCTGGTCAACAGTTTTTGTGCGAACGGAGGGATCTGTTCGCAGGATGGAGCGCAGGATTTCCGGGATTTCGTGTATGACGCTGCGGTATCGCGGCAAGGTGCTGGGAAAATGAAGGAATGGATCAAGCGATTGATTGGAAAGAGGGACGGGCGATGAATTACCGTCGATTCCTGCATGGGGCCAAGTTCTGGTTCTGGGTGGCGCTGTTCGTGGCCTACTCTGCCGGTGCGGTCGGCCTGCTGATGATCGATACCTACGAGGATCGGTACCGGCATCTGTCGAAGGTGGAACTGACCACGGTGAAGGCGCAGGAAGACGTGCGCCGCGCCGGCGCCAGCCAGGTCGCTGCGGTCTATCGCGCGCAGACGGGCATGCCGTTCGCTTCACTGCCGGCTGGCAGCACCTTCCAGGTAGTGTGGCCGGATGGCTCGACCGAGACCATGGTGATCGTCGATCCAGCCTCGCCCAATGGCGTGCGGCCGCTGGCCAATTCGCAGATTCCGGCGACGGCGGCGGACGCGCGCTGAAGCAGCATCAGTAGAGCCGAGCCATGCTCGGCTGCACTCGCCCGCAAGCCGGGAACGGCTCGGCGCTGCCGGAAGGAAAACAGAAAAGGGCGGGGATATCCCCGCCCTTTCCTTGTCCAGCATCGGCTGACGATCAGGTCAGCGCGATCGGCTTGTTCTTGCGCTCGGCAAGGCGCTTTTCCAGGTAGTGGATGTTCTGTCCACCGGCCTGGAAGCCCTTGTCGCGCATGATCCGCTGCTGCAGGGCGATGTTGGTCTTGATGCCATCGACCACCATCTCGCTCAGCGCCACCCGCATGCGGGCGATGGCGGTTTCGCGGTCCGGGCCGTGCACGATCAGCTTGCCGATCATCGAGTCGTAGTTGGACGGCACGCGATAGCCACTGTAGATATGGGTATCCACGCGCACGCCGGGGCCCCCCGGCGGATGGAAGCCGGTGATGGTGCCCGGGCTCGGCACGAAGGTCTCAGCATCTTCGGCGTTGATGCGGCACTCGATGGCATGGCCGGTCAGTACCACGTCGCTCTGCTTGATCGACAGCTTCTGGCCAGCGGCGATCTTCAGCTGCTCGGCCACCAGGTCGATGCCGGTGACCATTTCGGTGACCGGATGTTCCACCTGGATGCGGGTGTTCATTTCGATGAAGTAGAAGCGGCCGTCCTCGTACAGGAACTCGAACGTGCCCGCGCCGCGGTAGCCGATGCGGATGCAGGCTTCGGTGCATACCTTGCCGATCTGCTCGCGCTGTTCGGCGGTGATGCCCGGTGCCGGTGCTTCTTCCACCACCTTCTGGTGGCGGCGCTGCATCGAGCAGTCGCGTTCGCCGAGGTGGATGGCGTTGCCCTGGCCGTCGGCCAGCACCTGGATCTCCACGTGGCGCGGGTTCTCCAGGAACTTCTCCATGTAGACCTCGCCATTGCCGAACGCGGCCTTGGCCTCGCTCTTGGTGGTTTCGATCGAGGTCTTCAGCGAGGCTTCGGCGTGCACGACGCGCATGCCACGGCCACCGCCACCGCCGGCCGCCTTGATGATGACCGGATAACCGATCTCACGGGCGATCTTGGTGTTGGCGACGATGTCATCGCCCAGCGGGCCGCCCGAACCGGGCACGCACGGCACGCCGGCGGCCTTCATCGCGCGGATGGCTTCGACCTTGTCACCCATCATGCGGATGGTGTCAGCCTTGGGGCCGATGAAGATGAAGCCCGACTCTTCCACGCGCTCGGCGAAGTCGGCGTTCTCCGACAGGAAGCCGTAGCCCGGGTGGATGGCCTGGGCGTCGGTGACTTCAGCAGCGGCGATCAGTGCCGGGATGTTGAGGTAGCTCTGCGGCGACGGCGCCGGACCGATGCAGACCGACTCGTCGGCCATGGCCACGTGCTTGAGGTTGCGGTCGACCGTGGAATGCACGGCCACCGTGCGGATGCCGAGGGTGTGGCACGCGCGCAGGATGCGCAGCGCGATCTCCCCTCGGTTGGCGATGACGACTTTGTCGAGCATGGCGCGCCCCTCAGCCGATCACGAACAGCGGCTGGTCGAACTCCACCGGCTGGCCGTTCTCGCCGAGGATGGCGACGATGGTGCCGGACGTGTCGGCTTCGATCGGATTGAACATCTTCATCGCTTCGATGATGGCCAGGGTTTCGCCTTCCTTGACCTGCTGGCCCACGGTGACGAAGGCCGGCTTGTCCGGGGCGGACGAGGCATAGAAGGTGCCGACCATCGGCGAGCGCAGCACGTGGCCTTCCGGCAGCGCCGGGCCCGGCTTGGCGGTGCCGCCGGTGGACGCTTCGGTCGGCGACTGCATCGGCATGGCCTGCGCCGCCGGCGCCGCCGGGGCGGCGTACACCGGAGCAGCGACCGGTGCGGCATAACCAGCGACCGGAGCGCGCGACAGGCGCACCGACTCTTCGCCTTCCTTGATTTCGATTTCAGCCAGGTTCGACTCTTCCAGCAGGTCGATCAGCTTCTTGATTTTGCGCAGATCCATGAGGGCCTCTTTGGTTTCTATCTAGGTGAGGAGAGCGCCGTGGGCGCCCGGGTCGACAATCAGGTGGCGGATACGCGCAGCAGCGCCGCGTCCATCGCGTAGCGGTAGCTGTCGGCACCGAAGCCACACACCACGCCCACCGCCTTGTCGCTGAAGAAGCTGTGCTGGCGGAAGGGTTCGCGGGTATGCGGGTTGGACAGGTGGATTTCGATGAACGGCACCGCCACCGCCGCCAGCGCATCGCGCAGGGCCACCGAGGTGTGGGTGAAGGCGGCGGGGTTGATCAGGATGAAAGCGGTTCCGTCGTTGCGCGCAGCCTGCACGCGGTCGACCAGCACATGCTCGGCGTTGGACTGCAGGCTCTCCACGGCGTGCCCGGCAGCCGATGCCTGCGCGGCCAGGGCCTGGTCGATGTCGGCCAGCGTGGTGTGGCCGTACACCTCCGGCTCGCGGGTGCCGAGCAGGTTGAGGTTGGGGCCGTGCAGGACCAGCAGCTTCGCCATGGGATCCGGAAGACGGGAAAGGGCGGCAGTCTGGCGGAACCGGTGGATGCTGTCCAGTTCGGCGAAGTTTGCAGCGTTTCAATCGTATGTTTGAAACGTGCCGAAGGGCCTGTGGCTGTATGGCGGACGCCGGATCAAGGCGCGCTGAACGTCGTGCAGGCGGTGGATGCGAGCACATAGGCCGACGATCACGGCAGGGCCGGGCGAGGGGCGATGCCGCAACGGCCCATGATGCGGTATATCCACGCCATGCGTGGATGAAGGAAGTGCGGTGCGCAGCAAGCTACGCAGCCACCGAGGGGGCTGCCCAAGGTGCGCTGCACACCCCCAGCGCCCCAATCGGACATCCGCTCAGGTTTCCAGCGGCACCGTCGGCACCACGTTCGGGAATACCTCCTCCAACGGCTCCTGTTCCCCCGGTTGTGGCGCCGGCCAGTTGTAGGCGTTCACCGGCTGCGCGCGGTTCACCCACAAGGCGTAATACAGGTGATCGGCGCGACCGTCGCCGGTATTGGGGTGGATCAGGATGGTCAGCCCCAGGCTGTTGAGCTGCAGCCACGGCACCAGCACCGGCAGCAGGTCGTTGGTGAAGCCGAAGTAGAAAGAGGGCGTGACGTGCGGGCCACGCGGCTCCAGGTTCCAGTTGCCCAGCTCGACCGGGAAGCGCTCGGCGGCCCAGCGCCGCAGCAGGGCTGCCTTCTCGAAGCTGTCCTCATCGAAATAGATATGGGCGTGGTAGCTCTTGATGTCGGTGTAGGCGCGCGGGGCGGTGGGCAACGTGGCCTCGCCGGGGCGCACGCTGGCCGGGCGCGGGGTCGGTTCGCTGGCCGTGGCCTGGCCCCAGGGGCTGCGGCCCTTGGGCGCTGGCGGAACGATGGCGCGGAAGCCAGGTCGCCCGGGTTCGGTGGTGTTCACGGCGCTGCCGACGCGCGCGGCGGCGGTGGCGGTGGACGCGCTGGCCAGGCCGCCGGCGGCCAGGCCGGCCGACGCGATCAGGCGCCGGCGGGTGGGCGAGAGCAGGTCGGCCCAGTGGGCGTCATCGTCGCCTGCGTCGGTGAGGGGCTGCGGGTCCGGGTGCATGAGGGGCTCCGTGGCGGCATTGTGGGGGCAGGCGTCCACGCTCGGGCAGGGCTGCCGGTGGCGTCCAATAAGCAGCCGGCATCACTTCATGCACGGCTGCCTTCGTCGCCTTGAGCGCGACCGAACGGCGGGCTAGGGTGCAGGTCTGCCGCCCCGGAGCCCGCCATGGCCTCGCCTGATGCCGACACCCTGCGCAAGCGCGCCAGCTTCCGCCAGTTGCATGCAGCAGGATGCTTCGTGCTGCCCAATCCGTGGGACGTGGGCAGTGCGCGCTATCTGCAGCGGCAGGGCTTCCAGGCCCTGGCCACGACCAGTGCCGGCTGCGCCTGGAGTGAGGGGCGGCCGGACGGCGCGGTATCGCTGCAGGCCACGCTGGAGCACCTGCGACTGATGGCGGCGGCGACCCCGTTGCCGTTGAATGCCGACTTCGGTGATGGTTTCGGCGCTACGCCACAGGCGGTGGAGGAGGCGGTGGCCGCGGCGCTCGCTACCGGCATTGCGGCGTTGTCGATCGAGGACGCCAGCGGCCTGGCCGATGCACCACTGAGGCCCATCGAGCAGGCGGTCGAGCGATTGCGCGCGGCGCGTGCGGCCATCGACCGCGCGGGCGGCGACGTGCTGCTGGTCGGGCGAGCGGAGAACTTCTTCGTGGGCGTACCGGATCTGCAGGATACCCTGCGGCGCCTGCGTGCCTACGCCGAGGCCGGAGCCGATGTGCTGTACGCACCGGGCATCAGTACGCGCGAGCAGATCAGTGCGGTGGTCGCCGCCGCGGGCTCGAAGCCGGTGAACCTGCTGGTCGCTGGCCCCACAGCACTGAGCCTGCAGGACATCGCCGCACTTGGCGTTCGCCGGGTCAGCCTGGGCGGTGCGCTGGCGCGTGCCGCGTGGGCTGGACTGATGCAGGCGACCCAGCCGATCGTGCAGGACGGACGCTTCGATGGCCTGCAGCAGGCGGCGTCCGGGGCTGCCTTGAACGCGTTGTTCCAGTAGCCCCGCGCCCTGCATGACGGGAAGGGCCGGCGACTACAACGCCTCGATCTCCCGCTTGGGCAGGATCACGCCGGGTTCCAGCGCTGGCAGCAGTTGGCGAAGCAGGCGCGGATTGTCCTGCAGCCCCGTGCCGTCCAGATACGTCCACCCGGAACCGCCAATGCGGCGCACGGCCACCATGAACGTGGTGCTGCGCATCGGGGATTCACGCACCCGTACCAGGGATTGGCGTGGCACGAAGCAGACTTCTTCCTCCCCGGCCGCATAGGTCCGGGTCGGCACACCGACGTCTTCGCTGATGACCACCACGCCGCCGCTGTGCTGCTTCTTCAACGCATCGCGGGTGATCGCCTGGAAGGCCTCATCGCCGCCGGCCAGCCGCTTGAGGCTGGGATGCGTGCGCTCGATGAGGAAGTCCGCGTCGCCGCGGGCGTAGGCAGTCATCAGGGCGCGCACATCTTCGCGCAGGGCCTTCGCGTCACTGGGACTGAGTTCACCCGCGAAGGCGGATGGCAGCAACAGCGACAGCAGCAGCGTCAGTATCGTCAGGGGCAGGCGTCGATCCATGTCCGGATGTCCCACAGGGCATCGTTGCACTATACGTTGGACGCGAAAACAGCGTCCCACCGGTGGCGCTGGTTTCCCAGGAATCGCTACTTACCATTAGTAGGTATCGATTCCTGGAGATCCCCATGCACAGCCTCATTGTCATCGCCCACCCTGAGCCCGGTTCGCTGACCCACGCGATGGCGCGTCGCATCGGTGATGCCATTGTCGCGGCCGACACCGGCAACACCGTGGCCTATGCCGACCTGATGGCCGAAGGCTTCGATCCGCGCTTCAACCCGCAGGACCAGGCCTTGTTCCGCAGCACCGGCGCGGTACCGGCCGATGTCGCTGCCGAGCACGCGCGGCTGGATGCCACCGATACGCTGGTGCTGGTGTTCCCGTTGTACTGGTGGTCGTTCCCGGCGCTGCTGAAAGGCTGGATCGACCGTGTGTTCACCAACGACTGGGCCTACGCACAGGATGCGCAGGGCAGGCTGGTGAAGAAGCTGCAGCGCCTGAATGTGCATCTGGTCGGCTTGGGCGGCGCCGACGCAGCCATGGTCGAACGTCGTGGCTACGACGCGGCAATGAGGACGCAGATCGACATGGGCATCTTCGACTATTGCGGCGCACGCGTGCTGTCGTCCCACCTGCTGCTGGACGCCGATACCGGTGGCGCTGACGCGCATCTGCAGACCGCGCTGGCGATCG
Organism: Stenotrophomonas sp. YJH_SMC_32; assembly: GCF_059369975.1. NCBI lineage: Bacteria > Pseudomonadati > Pseudomonadota > Gammaproteobacteria > Lysobacterales > Lysobacteraceae > Stenotrophomonas > Stenotrophomonas sp. YJH_SMC_32. The sequence goes on from NZ_JCAFTE010000001.1 coordinate 356,660, forward strand.
GCCGTAAAATTGGTGTTCCAATGCGCTGATCGCCGTGCTCCGCCGATGCCCGCCAACGCCATCCCCACGCGCCGCCGAATGACCCGGGAGCAACGCACCCGCCAGTTGCTGGATGTGGCCTGGGCACTGGTCCGCGGAGAAGGTACCGGAGCGTTGACGCTGGGGCGGCTGGCCGAGGCGGCGGGCGTGACCAAGCCTGTGGCCTACGATCACTTCGTGACCCGCAATGGCTTGCTGGCGGCGCTCTACGATGACTATGACGGACGCCAGACCGTGGTCTTCCACGAGCGCATCGGCCGCGCCCGGGCGCAACTGGTCGATCGGGCGGCGGCCATCGCCTCCGGCTACATCGACTGCGTCCTCAGCCAGGGCAGTGAAGTGCAAGGCATCCTCGCCGCGCTGGTGGGGGCGCCGGAACTGCATGAGGTGCGACGGCGCTACCAGCAGGATTTCATCGACAACTGCCAGGTCTGGCTGGGTCCGTTCGCCGCCGACGGCACGGTGTCGCTGGCGGGGCGCTGGGCCATTCTCGGTGCGGCTGAAGCCCTTTCAGAGGGCGTGGCTGCCGGCGCGCTGGACAAGGCCGGTGCCGTGGCCGAGCTGCAGCGGCTGATCGTGGCGACGGTCAAGCGGCGCTGAGCCGCACGAGCGGTCAGCCGCCGGCCAGGGCGGCGAATCCCGCGGCCAGCTGGTCGCGCACCAGTGCGTCGCGCGCGTCGCGGCTTGCAGAGCCCAGCACCACGGTGATCAGCCGTACCGGCTGGTCCCGCCCGGATACTGGCCGGCACGCGGTGGCGGCCAGGCAGAAGCCTGCGGCCTGGGTGTAGCCGGTCTTCAAGCCGTCCACGCCGTCTTCGCCGAGCAGGGCGTTCTGGTTGCTGCGGTTGAAGCTGCCATGGGCGAACGCGCGCTGCGCGGTGATCGCCAGGATCTGCGGATGGTCGTTCAACAGGCGGGCGGCCAGCACCGCCATGTCGCGCGCGCTGGAGACATGGTGCGGTGTGGTGATGCCGGACACGCTGGCAAACCAGGTGCTGCGCAGCCCGAGCTGGCGTGCGTGACGGTTCATGCGTTCCAGGAATGCGGCCTGCGATCCGTCCAGGTGGCGCGCGATCGCCAATGCAGCGTCATTGCCGGACACCACCATCAACCCTTCCAGCAGGCGCGCCAGGGTGATTGTCTCGCCGGGCACCAGGCCCATGCGCGTTTCATCATCGGCCACGGCATGCACATCGTCGGCGGCGATGGTGACCGGGTCGTCCCACGAGCGTCCGTTCTCTTCGACGCACGCATAGGCGGCGTAGGCGGTCATCAGCTTGGTCAGCGATGCCGGTTGCCGCGCGGCTTCAGCGTTGTGCTGGTGGATCACCGCGGAGGTTGCCGCTTCCAGGGTGATGGACGAAATCGGTAGGGGGGCGGGCGCAGCAGACGGCATGGCGGGCGGAGATGGCAGCGACGGTCAGCAAGAATAGTTCGTGCCGGCTGCACGAAGCCGCACTGCCGGAGCGCTGCAGCGTCCACGGCAACGCCCGGTTGCGCCCGGGCTGAGGTCGAGGCAGCCTGCGCACATGCAATCGGATATCCGCATCGACGGTCGTGTCTTCACCTACGTCTTCCCGTGTGCGTGGGAGGACTACGCGAAGATCGGCTTTTCACGTGATCCGCTCGGACGCATCAGCGCATTGCATCGGCGATGGTTCGAGTTCTTCGATCTCGATGCCGGTGCGCTGGTGGAAGCGGAGGGCGAGCGCGATGCACGTGATCTGGAGCTGCAGCTGCGTTCGCCGTTCAAGGCGCACCGCGCACCGGCACCGATGACGATCCAGCACAAGGCTGGGGGGCGTACTGAATGGGTACGTGGTGCCAACCAGGCCTTGTCGCTGGCAATTGCTGCGTTGGGTGAACAAGGCTATCGCTGTTACCCGCTGAAGGCATGGCTGCAGGCGGCGCTGCGCCTGCGCATGGACCGGCTGCACGACTGGACTGTGGTGCAGCTTCCGGAAGAAGAAGGCCTGCGGATTCCCGGTGGCCCCGGTGAGGGCGTGCTGCGTGACACGCTCGACGGTTGCCGGGCACTGGATATCGATCCAATGCCCTGGCTGCCTGAATACGTCCAACGCTGGTACACAGGTTGAGCCGCGTTCAACGGGTCCTCGGCTGCTGAACCGGCGCGGCCGGTTGCGCCGCGCACGCAGGGGAGGCGGTGGACGGGCTGGCCAGCTGGCGTGCCAGCTCGGCGTTGGCCACATGGCCGTGCAGGAACAACAGGCTGCCGAAGATGTTCATGAGCGTGCCTCCACTTGAGTGGATTGCACGATACGGGCAGCATGGAAGCGCAAAAAGCGACATTTCCGCAAGCATGCCTTGAGAGGAATTCAAGCCTGATGTCCCGTCCGCCCCTTCATGCCCTGCAGGGATTCGTGGCCGCCGCGCGGCTGGGCAACCTGTCACGGGCAGCGGCGTCGATGAATCTGACCGTCAGTGCGCTCAGCCATCAGATGCGCCAGCTGGAAGAGCGGCTCGGGCAGCCACTGCTGGTCCGCCAACCGCGTGGCGTCGCCCTCACCCTGGAGGGGCAGCGCCTGCTCGACCAGGTCGGCCCGCATCTGGATGCGATCAACGAAGCTTTCCAGCCCTATGCGGCCCGCGCCGAGCACGTGCTGACGATCAGTGCGGTGCCGTCGATGGCGTCGGCGTGGCTGGTGCCGCGCTTGGGTCACTTCGTGGCTGAGCACCCACAGATCGAGATCAACCTGCAGTCGAGTGAGCGCCTGATTGATTTCGAGCGGCAGCGCCAGTTCGACGCCGCGCTGCGGCTGGGCAGCGGGCAGTGGCCGGGCCTGGTGATTGAGCCGCTGTTCGACGAGTGGCTGCTGCCGATGGCGAGCCCGGCGCTGATCGAACGCATGGGAGGGATCGACCGGGTGCCACTGAACCAGTGGCCACTGCTGGGGGACCCCGATGGTGCGTGGGGGGCCTGGTTCGCGTTGAGCGGGCAGACCCCGCCGTCGCGCTTCGTAGCGGTGCTGGATGATTCGGAGGCACACCACCGTGCGGCGCTGGACGGGGTGGGCGTGGCGCTGGGGCGGGTGACGCGGGCGCGCTTGTTGCTGGATTCCGGCCAACTGGTTGCGCTGTCCAACCTGCGCCTGAAAACCGCCTGGCCGCATTGGCTGGTCTACCCTCAGCGTTCGGCCCGCCACCGCGGCTTTCTTGCCTTCCGCGACTGGCTGCACGCGCAGGCTGCCGAACACGTGCGGCACATGGCGGACGCTACACTCATCGCACCAGCGTGACCGCCTGCCCGCCACGCGCGAACGCCTCCTCCAGCAGCGAGCCGGCCTTGATCGCCTGCACTTCCTTGAACAGCGCCTGCAGCGCGTCGGCGGGGCGCGATGCCGGCGCCGCCACCGCCTGCTGGATCGCGGTGAAACGGTCGGCCAGCACGCGGTGGCCGGGATGCGCCCGCGCCCATGCTTGCAGCGGCTGGCGCACGCCGGCGGCGGCATCCAGGCGCTGCAGATCGAACAGGGTGATCGCAGCCGCCGACGTCTCGGCCCGTTCGATCGTGGCGTGGCGCAGTTCGCGGCTGAGAAACAGGTCGTAGGCTGCACCGCGGCCCACCGCGATGCGCAGCCCCTCGCGGTCGAGGTCGGTCACCTGCTGCGCGGGACTGTCCTCGCGCACCAGATAGGTGCCTTCGATCTCCACGTACGGAGCACTGAAGGCGATGCGGTCGGCGCGTGCCGGATCGATGGCCAGGAAGGCCAGATCCCAGCTGTCTTCGCCTGCCGCAGCGACCACCGAGGCTGCGGCATCGTGACAGGTGAAGCGTGCCTGCACACCCAGGCGCTGCGCCAATGTCGTGGCCAGCTCCACCGACGGTCCGCGCGGTGAGTGCGCATCGCCCTGCGCCAGCACCGGGTTGCCCAGGTTGATCGCCACGCGCAGGAAACCCTGCGGTGCCAGCGCACTTTGGTGATCGGCCAGGGACATGCAGGACTCCGCGAGGAAAGGGGCACCCAGCATGCCAGCACTGCCCTGCAAGGGGCGTCATGCTGCACGACTGCAGGATGGCCTACCTTCCGTTTGCCGACGAGGCCGCAGGTGTGGGCATGGACTTGGAGGTGAGCCTGGAGCGTGCACTGCGAGCGGGAGCTGAGCTGCGCTTCGGACCGTTCGACGCGGGCAACTGGCGCGTGGCCGAGTCCACGCTCGGCTGCTGTTGGCCCAGCCGCCCAAGCTCAGCCGAGCATGGGCTCGGCTCTACAAGGTCGCGGCGCGTGAGCGCTGCAGCCAGTCGTTGATCGCCGGATCGAGCCGCGGGTCGTCCGGCAGCTGCATGCCGAAGCCTTGCTGCAGCACGTCGCGCACGTCGGCAACATCCTGCAGCGGACGCTTGTCCGGTGCCTGGCCGGGGCGGTACTCGGTGTAGTTGCCGCTGCCGATGGTGCGTCGCCAGTCCGGCCCGGTCAGCGACGCGCGCAGCTGGCCAGGGAAGCTGGAGTCGGGATGGGTGCACACGTACCAGTTGCCCACCACGTTGTCGATCGGTGCCGGCACGTGCAGGTCGAAACGGTACATCGCCCGCCAGCCGTCACCGGATTCGGCGGACAGCACGAAATCCCCCTCGCCGGGCAGCCGCTGCAGCAGATAGCGTTCGTGCGGGGTGGCCTGCGGTTGCGGATCATGCAGCCGCAGCGGCACGGTCGGGGTCAGGCTGCCGAAACCGGCATCCACCAGCCAGTCATCGCCGTCCACCTGCACGCGCAGCAGCAGGTGGGTCCGCGCGGTCAGTTCGCCGTCCTGGGCAGCCAGCAGCACGCGCGCGCTCAATGGCTGTGCATCGAAGCCCAGCGCCTGCAGCAGCGCCAGCAGGCCGCCGTTGAGTTCGAAGCAGTAGCCGCCACGACGGTCGTCGAGCAGCTTGCGCTGCACGCTGTCCAGGTCGATCGGTACTGCATCGCGCAGCAGGCAGCTGAGGGTCTCGAACGGCAGCACTGCGTTGTGGCGCTGCTCCAGCAGGGTCAGGCCGGCCAGCGTCAGCGGTGGCGGGGCATCCAGCTGCAGGCGCTGCAGGTAGCGGGGGACATCGAGCGTCGTCATGGCGGCACCGGGCGGGAGGGGAGGTCCACTGTGCTCCCCCAACCGGGGTTGAGGTCAAGGGCGCTGGTCGTGTCACGCCAGCGTCGCCTGCACCCGGTACAAAGGCCGCGTCCGCCCGTCACCGCTGGGCCAGGACGACGAAAGTTCTAAAGTTGCCTTGAATCCGGCCGATACAGGTGCGTCCTTTTGCCTGGAGTCTGTCATGTCGGCCGTTGTCCCCCACCTCCGGTCCCTGCGCACGCGGCTTGCGGCGCTGCGCCCGGCGTCTTCCGGCCTGCTGCTGTGGCTGCAACCGCATCGGCTGAGCGTAGCCAACAAGCTCAAGGCGACCTTGTGGGTCTGTGGCCTGGGACTGGTCGCAATCGCCGCCGTCTATGCCTGGACCGGGCATGCCAGCACGCAGGCTGCGCGCAGCCAGGCCAGCTACCAGCGCGGCAGTGATCTGGCCGCGCGCCTGGCCACGCGGGTGGCCGAAGCGCGCCGCCTGCAGATCCAGTATGCACGCAGTTTCGATGATGCCGACCGCGCGCAGCTGCTGGCCACGCAAAAGGCGCTGCAGGACGATCTGCAGGCCCTGCGCACGATGCCGATGGATGCCGGCCGGCGCAAGGCCCTGCAGGCGCTGACCGAAGCTGCAGACGCGTTCTCGCAGGGTGTTGCCGCCCTGTTCGAACGGGTCGACGAGATGGGCCGTGGTGAGGCCGGCCTCGCCGCGCAGCTGCAACAGGCTGCACACACGCTGCAGGGGCAGGTGGATGCGCAGCAGCGGGATGCGCTGGCGTTGTCCCTGCAGAAGATGCGGCGGCAGGAGGCACTGCTGCTGCTCGACGGTGATTCCACCCACGCCGACCGCGCCAGCGAAGAAAAGCTGCCGTTCGATCTCGCGCTGGCGGGCCTGCCCGCGGATGCGCAGGTCACCCTGCGCACCGGGATGGATGCGTATCAGGCCGCATTGCTGGGGTATACCGCGGCCCGCGTCGGCCTGGATGTGGAAGCGCAGTCGCTGCTGGATACCGCCGCGGGCGTAGCGCCTGCGCTGGCCGCATTCCAGCAGGCACAGGTGGCGGCGCTGGCCGGGGCGCAGGCACGCCAGCAGGCCGGCGCGCGCACCATGAGCGTGCTGTTCGCACTGACCCTGCTGCTGGTGGCCGGCGTGCTGATCACCAGCCTGGTTCTGGTGCTGCGTGCGGTGCGCCAGCCGATCCAGGACACCCTGCGCTTCGCCAGCGACATCGCTGACGACCGCTTGGACACCACCCTGCGCGTCTACAACGCCAACGACGAGATCGGCCAGCTGGCGCAGCGCCTGGTCGACATGCAGCAGCGCCTGCGCGCGCGTATCGAGACCGAGCGTGCCGTGGCGCGCGGCAACACCCGGGTGCGCCAGGCATTGGACAGTGCACAGACCGGTTTGATGGTGATCGATGCGGAAGGGCAGGTCGCCTACGCCAACCCGGCATTGCTGCAGCTGCTTGACCTGCGGAACGAAGCGCTGGTGGGCAGCGACGCGGTACGCCTGCATCCGGCGTTGGCCAGCCTGGCCGGCGTGCGCCAGCGCGAAGAGCGCGAGATCGGCCATGCCGGCACGCGTTACCAGCTGATTGCCAACCCCGTCATCGATGAAGGGCAATTCCTCGGCGTAGCGGTGGAATGGCGCAGTCGTGCGCTGGAGACCCTGCTGGAAACCGAGGTCGCTGCCCTGGTCGATGCTGCAGCACACGGCGACCTGCACGGTCGCATCGCGCTGGAGGGCAAGCAGGGCTTCGTGCGCACGTTGTCGACCAGCATCAACCGCCTGCTGGCGACGTTTGAAACCAACCTCGGCGACCTGCAGGCATTGCTGGCTGCGCTGGCCCGTGGTGACCTCAGCGTGCGCATGGAGGGTGAGCTGCAGGGCGTGTTCGCGCGCATGCGCGATGATGCCAACGCGACGGTCGCGCAGCTGGGCCGCATCGTCACCCGCATCCAGCACGCCACCTCCAGTCTCGATACCGGCGTTGGCGAGATCGTTGCCGGCCATCATGATCTGTCTCAGCGCACCGAGCAGCAGGCCGCCAACCTGGAAGAGACCGCCGCTTCCATGCACGAACTGACCGATACGGTCGGTCGCAATGCTGATGCCGCAGGCCGTGCCGACGCGCTGGTCAAGGGTGCGGCTGCAGTGGCGCAGCGCGGCGGCGAGGCTGTCGGCCAGGTGGTGGCGACCATGCAGGGCATCAGCGAGGCATCGCGGCGGATCGGCGACATTACCCAGCTGATCGACGGCATCGCCTTCCAGACCAACATCCTCGCGCTGAATGCGGCGGTGGAAGCGGCGCGTGCCGGTGAGCAGGGCCGCAGTTTCGCCGTGGTAGCCGCGGAAGTGCGCCTGCTTGCACAACGCAGCGCAGAGGCGGCCAAGCAGATCAAGGGCCTGATTGAGGATTCGGTGGCGCGTGTGGGAGAGGGCAACCAGCAGGCCGAACAGGCCGGCACCACGATGGGCGAGATCGTCGGCAGCGTGCAGCAGCTGGCCGAGCTGCTGGCGGGTATCCGCAGTGCGTCGCAGGACCAGCATGCCGGCATCGCACAGGTGAACCAGACCATCGTGCAGATGGAAGCCAGTACCCAACGCAACGCCAGCCTGGTGGAAGAGGCCGGTGCCTCCACGGCGCAGATGCAGGTCCAGGTGCGTGCCCTGACCGACGCGGTGGGCGCGTTCCGGTTGCAGTCGATGCCGCAGGCGCGCGCCGCCGCGGCCTAGTCAGCCGAGCGTAGGCTCGGCGCTACATCGGCTGCAGGAACACTGTAGAGCCGAGCCCATGCTCGGCTCACACCAGCGTTCGGCGGCAGGAATCAATACACGTCGCGGCGGTAGCGCCCGTTTTCCAGCAGCATTTCCACCGCTTCATCGCCCAGCGCCGTTCGCAGCACCCGGTCCACGCCTTCGGCCATGCCCTGCAACGACCCACAGACATGGATCACCGCACCGCGCCGCATCCAGTCGCGCAGCGTTCCGGTGGCCGCCTGCAGGCGATCCTGCACATAACCGCCGTCGCCATCGCGCGAGAACGCCAGGTCCACCCGCGCGAGATGGCCATCGGCCTGCCACGCTTCGATCTCGTCGGCGAACAGGAAATCGTGTGCACGCTGGCGCTCGCCGAACAACAGCCAGTGCCCGTGTTCGCCTGCACGGGCGGCTTCGCGCAACAGGCTGCGCAGGCCGGCGATGCCGGTGCCGTTGCCGATCAGCACCATCGGCGCGCCAATGACACGATGGAAACCGGGGTTGCGATGCACGCGGGCGACGATGCCGGCACCGATCGGCGCATGCAACGACAGCCAGCCCGAGCCCAGCCCGGCTCGACCGGAGGCGTCATGCACCAGCCGCACCACCAGCTCCACCACGCCATCATCCGTGCAGGAGGCGATCGAATACTCGCGGCTGGGCAGCAGCGGCAGCCCGGCCAGCCACAGGCAGGCATCCTGCACTGCCAGCGCGGCATCGGCCTCGGGCAGCTCGCGTTCGCTGGCCAGCGCCAGCAGCGTGCGCGGATGGCCATCGACCAGCAAGGGCTGCAGCGGATCCAGCCCATGCGCCTTCAACACGGCAGCGGCATGCTGCGCATTGTGGCGGGGCGCGATGTGCAGGATGTCACCGGCCTGCCACTGCACGTCGGCCGGTGCGGCAAGACGGATACGCCAGATCGCTCCGCCGACGCTGCCAGGGTTGAGGCGGTCGCGACCGAGCAGGCGCCACTCATGCATCTGCGTAGCCGCAGGCAGCACGCTGTCATCGGTGACGATGCCGGTGAGCGCACCCAGCTCCTGCTGCCACCGGCGCAGCGTGGGGACCGAGGCGGCATCGACGTCGACGCGCTCGAACAGTGCACGCGCGCCGTTTCCGATCAACCAGCCATCGACCCGGCGGCCGAAGCCGCAGTAGTGCGGGTACTGGCGGTCACCCAGCGCGAGCAGGCCGAACTGCAGGCCCGAAAGGTCCAGCGCTTGTGCAAGCAACTGCCGCGCTGCGCGCCGTGCGGCGTCGGGCGGCTCGCCGTCGCCGAAGGTGCTCAGCACGAACAGCGCGCTCGATGCACGCAGCAGGAGCGCGGCATCGATGCGCGCCAGCGGCAGCACCTGCACCGCATGGCCGGCCGCCTGCAGCTGGGCCGCCGCGCGCCACGCCAGCTGTTCGCCCAGTCCGCTCTGGCTGGCATGCACCACCAGCCACGCTGCGTTGCCGGCGTCGCTGGCCGGCATCGGTAGCGCCTGGCGCAGCCCGCGCGCGGCACGCTGGCTGCGGCGGCGGTCCAGGTACAGCATCCAGCCGGTGATGAAGAACAGGCTCATGCCCAGGCTGCTGAGCATCACCACCACGCGTCCGGGTACACCGAAGTAGCTGCCCGAATGCAGTGCGAACACGCTGGTGGCCAGCTGTCCGCCCGCGCCCTGGCGTGCGTACGGGCGGGCATCGAGAACCGCACCGCTGGCCGGATCGAGCTGCAGCAGGTCATGCGCACGATCGTGGTGGCCGCCGCGCTGCGACGGATCACCGGCCATCACCCGCACGTTCAGCGCCTGCCCGGGCTTCTCCGGCAGGCGCAGGTCAATGAAGCCGGCGCGCACGCCCGGCAGCGCGTACAGCGTGGCTTCAATGCGGTGCAGGTCCAGCGATGCATCGGTGGCAACCTGGTGCTTGGCCGCCGGTGGGACGCCCAGCAGCGTGCTGGCCGCGCTGCGATACCCGTCGAACGACCACCACAGGCCGGTCAGCGCACTCATCAGGTAGATCAGCAGCACCCAGGTGCCGACGACCGAGTGCAGGCTCCACAGGAAGCCGCGCCCGCTGCGTTTCCACTCCACTGCCAGCCAGCTGCGCCAGTGCCACCAGCGTCGTGGCCAGCGCAGGTAGAGGCCGGACAGGGTGAAGAACAGCAGGGCGATGGCACAGCTGCCGGTGATCCACTTGCCGCGTTCGCCCGCGGCAAGGTGGCGATGCAGGTCCTCGACGAAGTCGAAGAACGCCTGGCCGCGCAGGGCGCTGAAGCGCTCACCGCTGTACGGGTCGAAGTACACCCAGTGGTCCTTGCCGCCGGCAAAGCGCGCGACCGACGGCCGCTGTCCGGTGGCATCGATACGCAGGCGTTGCAGGGGGCGTTCGCTACCGGCCTGGAGCAGCGGCACCAGTTCACTGAGTGCAAGGGGATGCTGTCCGTCGGCATGGTGCTCGGCGATCTCGGCAAAGCCGGGATTGGCGGCGCGCAGCAGCTCGTCCTCGAAGGACAGCACGGCGCCGCTGAGGCCCATCACGGCCAGGATGGCACCGGCGGTAATGCCCAGCAGCCAATGCAGTTGGAACAGGACGTTCTTGAACATCGAAGGAGAGGGGCCCGGGAGGCTGCCGCCCGCATCCTGCGCAACAGCAAATGAGAATTAGTCGCGGAATTCTCCGTGGCGGACGGGCTACGGTCAAGGAGGGTTTTGTTGCAGGGCTTTGCAGCCCTGCACCCGCTGCAAGCCGGAGCAACGTCAACCTCAAAAGCTGGCTTTCCGTGGGTTGGGGGGGCGGGTCCGGCTGAGAGGGACGCTGCAAGTACGTCCATGTAGCTCGGTCGCCGCCTGCTCGTGTGCGCTGTCCTGCGCACACGGCAAGACCGGGGTTGGGTGTCCTGCCCAACCCGCCCGAGGCATGCCTCGGGCCCATGCGGCTCGCGTCTCCTCAACCGGACCCACCCCGCCTTCGACAGATTCTCGCGACCTGCCGTAGATCCACGCCATGCGTGGATGCTTTTCGTTCAATTTTCGAAATGTTTGATTTCGATGGAGATTCATACCCAACAGCCGCCGGAATCTGTCGGAGGCGGGGCGGTGTGGCTGGGCAGGACCGTTGGCGCCATGGATGGCGCCATCGAGCCCCCATGGATGGGTTTACGGCGTGTCCTGCCCAGCCGCACCGCCCCGCCATCCCACGGAAATCCGCTTTGGCTCTGGCCGTTGCGGTGGCCTCGGCAGGTGCAGGGCGCAGCCCTGCCGAACCCTCACTTCACCCAGCTGTCGATCTCGCCGTGGGCGAACGGTCCCAGCTTTGCCTTCACCAGCCGCCCCTGCGCATCGAACAGCACGCTGTAGGGCAGCAGCCCCTGTGTATTGCCCAGCTGCACGCTGGCATCGCGCGGGCCCGGTGTCTCGATCACGATCGGGTAGTCCACCGGCACCTGCTGCAGGAAACCGCGCACGTCGTCCGTGGTGTCCAGCGCCAGGCCCAGCACCTGCACACCGTAGTCGCCCTGGGCATCGGCGAAGCGCGCCAGTTCGGGCATCTCTTCCACGCAGGGCGCACACCAGCTGGCCCAGACGTTGATCAGCAGCGGCCGGCCGGCGAAGTGATCGCGCAGGACCAATGGCTGACCCGCCAGGTCCGGCAGTGTCAGCGCGGGCAACTGATCGCCCACCTGCAGCGTGGGCTTCACGGCCGTCGCCCTGGAAGCCGTTGCTGGCGCGGCAGGTGCTGATGTGCCGGGTGACAGACGATGCCCGGCCCACAGGCCGAGGCCGGCGGCCATCACCGCTGTCCACAGCAGCGCTGGCCGTTGCCACTTCATCGTGCGGTGCGCAGCAGCGCTTCCTCGACCACCGCCTGGGTCAGCAGGGTCGGCAGCACGGTCGGCGGCGCGCCGGGGCCGTACACCACGTACAGTGGAACGCCAACCGCCTTGTGCTCTTCCAGGAACGTGGTGATCTGCGGGTCGACATTGGTGTAGTCACCGCGCATGTACACCGCATTGGTGCGCTTGAGCAGTTCCTTGAACTCCGGCCGTGACAGCACCGCACGTTCGTTGGCCTTGCAGCTCACGCACCAGTCGGCGGTCATGTTGACGAACACCACGCGGTTGTCGGCGCGCAGGCGGTCCAGCAGCTGCGGCGAATACTCGACCACGTTGTCGCTGGCGGCCTGTGCTGCCCTCGCCGGCGCTGCAAGCTGGGTCACGCCCCAGGCCGGAACCAGCGCACCGATCGCCAGCAGCACGCCGAGCAGGGTCACCGCACGCGAGCCGGTCCAGCGGTTGCGTTCAAACAGCCACAGGCCGAACGCGAGCAGCAGCAGGCCACCCAGCACCAGCGCCATGCCGTCCACGCCGCGCTGCTTGCCCAGCACCCACAGCAGCCACAGCGCAGTGGCGTACATCGGGAAGGCCAGCACGTGCTTGAGCGTTTCCATCCACGGGCCGGGCTTGGGCAGGCGGCGTGCCAGCGCTGGCACGAAGCCGATCAGCAGGAACGGCAGCGCCAGGCCCAGGCCAAGGAACAGGAACACGGTCATCGCCTTCAGCGGCGGGGCAATGAAGGCGTAGGCGATCGCACCGCCCATGAACGGGCCGACGCAGGCACTGCCGACCACGCAGGCCAGCGCACCGGTGAAGAAGTCACCGGCCGGGCCGCTGCGGCTGGCCAGCGACTGGCCAAGATTGCCGATGCCGCCGCCGAGGGTGAATACGCCGGACAGGCTCAGGCCCACCGCGAACATGATGTAGGCCAGTGCCGCCACCACGCCAGGGTGCTGCAGCTGGAAGCCGATGCCGACGGCGTTGCCGATCGCACGCAGGCCCACCATCAGCGCGCCGATCCCCGCGAACGCGACCAGCACGCCCAACGTGTACCAGAGGGCATGGCTGCGCGCGCGCTCGGGGCTCTCGCCGCTCTGCGCCAGGCTCAGCACCTTCAGCGACAGGATCGGCAGCACGCAGGGCATCAGGTTCAGTACCAGGCCACCGGCCAGCGCCAGCAGCAGCACCCAGACGAACGATCGGTCCGGGTTCGGGGTGGTCGCCGGCGGACGCGTGCGCAGGGCGTTGCCATCGCGCGCATCGGCGGCGAACTCATTGCGCGCGCCCTCACTGCCGCTGGCGGCGGGAGCGGCGTTGCCGTCGTTGGGTACGGTCGGCAGCAGGCGCAGCGGTACGCCATTGGCGGATTCACGCGGCGCACCGGCAGCGCCCAGCGCATTGACTGCTTCCTCGCGCACTGGCGCCTGGCCGGTGCCGGCGTTGAGCTTGCCGGCCGGAATCGACAGCTTCACCCGACGGGTCATCGGCGGGTAGCAGATACCATCGGTCTGGCAGCCCTGGAAAGTCACCACCAGGGTGCTGTCGACGGCATCAGTAACGGTGCGGCGCAGCGGCAGCGGCACTTCCACCTGGTTGAAGTACACCGAGACATCGCCGAAGTGCTCGTCGCGATGCGATTGCGCGGCAGGCCAGCGCGGCTTGTCGGCGAGCACGCCGGCGCTGCCTTCCAGCTTCAGCGAAGTGCGGTCGCGGTACAGGTAGTAGCCGGGTGCAGGGCTGAAGCGCAGCAGCAGGGTGTTGCCGTCGCTGGCGATGGCATCGAAGCCGAACGCCTGTTCCGACGGCAGCGGCAGCGCCTGGCTGTTGTTGGCCGCGCCCGGCAGGCGCAGGCCACCGCTATTGCCGGCACCGGCCAGCGGGTTGTTGAACGGACTGGCGGCACTGGTACGCGCGGCAGGCACCGCGGCCGCCGCACCGGCACCCGGCAGGGTGACCTGCACCACGCGCTTCTGCGGCGGGTAGCAGACGCCGGCATCGGCGCAGCCCTGGTAGCGGACTTCCAGGCTGATGGTGCCGGCGGCGTCGGTCGGCGTGCCGGGCAGGGTGGCCTGCAGGCGCTCGCGATAGGTTTCGACCTCGCCGAAGAAATCATCGTGGTGCCTGTCACCCTTGGGCATCTGCAGCGTGCCGGCATTGAAGGCCGGATCCGCCTTGACGCTGGTGCGGTGGCGATACAGGTAGTAGCCCGGTGCGATCTTGAACTGCAGCTGCACCTGGCCCCGTTCGGGGGCAGTGGCGGTCAGCGCGAACGCCTGGTCCACCGGCAGCAGGTCCTTCTCATCCAGGGCCAAGGCGGGCAGCGAGAGCCACAAAAGGGCGCACAAGGCAGCGCCACGCGCAAACAGAGTCTTCAATCAGTGTCCTCCCAGGTCTGTGCCCGGATCCAGTCCAGATATGCCGGCAGGCCGGCCCGGGTTTCGACCGCGATGCACTCCGGGAGTTCATACGGATGCAGTTCGACGATCCGGGCGATTGCGTCATCGACGCGGCTCGCGGTGGTCTTTACCAGCAGCTGCAGCTCGGCATCGGTGGTCACCTCGCCCTGCCAGCGGTAGGTGGACTGCGCGCCATCAAGGCGGGTCACGCACGCGGCCAGGCGCTCGCCGACCAGCGCGTGCGCGATGCGCTCGGCACTGGCCCGGTCCGGGCAGGTGGTCAACAGCAGCAGGACGGGATCGACGGTCGGCATGACCGTCGAGTATAGGGCCGCCGCCGGGTCTGGGCCCGGCGGCGGCAGTGGACCGCAGCGTTGCGCGGTCAGTTGGCCAGCTGGCAGGTGGCTGGCTTGGCCGAGGTGAACAGGGCCGGGGTGGCCCACTCGGGGTGATCGATGAACGGGTTGCGATTGCCCTGGAAGCTGTAGACCACGTCATTGCGGGCACGCTCGGCATCATCCGGCGGATCGGACAGGTGCCAGTCGATCAGCGTCGACAGCAGGCCCATGTAGGCCGGCGAACTGCTGGTCTTGACGATCTTGCTGCGGTCGTCGGTCAGCTCCAGGTCCGGCTCGGACTGACCGGTGGCCGCATCCTTGCCACCCTCATAGCGGATCGCCATGTACATCACCGCACGCGCCATGTCGCCCTTGCGCTTGCCCCACACCTCGAAGGTGCCGGTGTTGCCGTCCGGCGTGCGCACCCAGTTGGAATTGCCCGGGTAGCCACCGCTGCCGCCGCCCTGCCCATTATTGGCTTCGGTGGCACGCTCGCCGCAGCTGGCATCGCACTTGGCGAACGGCTTGTTGCCACGGTCGGCGTTCCACTGCGCGTCGGTCAGGTACAGCATGTGGGTGTCGGTGTACGGCGCGTAGGGCAGGCCCTTGTCACCGGTGGTGGTGGCAAAGCCCAGCGAGTTCGGCCAGGTGTGCTCGCGGTTGTAGGTCAGGCCGCTGCCGGTGCCCGCACGATCACTGACCTTGGCGTAGCTGCGGTTGCGGTAGGCATCGAGGATGCGGTTCGGGTTGTTCGGATCCTCGTCGGCGATTTCCAGGATGGTCCAGGTGCTGGTGCCCGAGCCGCTGTACGGGTAGGCGGTGTGGCCCTTGATGGTGGCGTGCAGCGAGCAGCGCAGCTGGCTGGGGCTGCTGGTGTTGACCCTGGAGTAGTAGCCGGCCGGCACGCCCGGGTTGCCCGGGTCCGGATTGCCGCCGGTGCTGGCCACGGTGAAGGCGATGCGGCTGTCGGCGGCCGGATGCGCGCCCTGCAGGTCGGTGATGCGCGCGGCGCGGATGTCGAAGCGGCAGGCTTCACCGGCCACCAGCGCGGTATTGGTGGACAGCTTCACGCTGCGGCCGCTGGCCGGGAAGGTCAGCGGCACGCTGCCGGAGGTGCCGCAGCTCAGGGCGAAGGCGCCACTGGCCAGGTTCACCGTCTCGCTGAACACCACTTCCAGGTCGGCGGCAGCGGGGAAGGTGCTGCTGCCCTGCGCCGGGGTGGTGGTGGAGACTGACGGCGGCGTGTTGGGGCCTGGCGTGCCACCGCCGCTGAAGGTCTGGCCGTTGTTGCAGCTGCCGAACGTCTGGCCGGCAGATTCGGCCCAGGTGAAGTGGGCGTACTGGCTGCCGCTGCCAGTCAGCTGCAGCGAGGTGCCCGGCGCGGTGCTGTTGCTTTCGGCCACCGGGATGTTCTGGCTGGTCATGCCGGCAGCAGGGCCACCGGAGGCGGTGATGGCACCCTCGTAGCTGAGGAACTGGACCACCTTGCCGCTGGCATCGACCAGCGCGATGCCGTCGTTCGGTCCGTTCTGGATGCCGTTGGTCGGATAGTTGACCACAGCGATACTGGCGCTGCCGCAGCCGGCGGCGGTGCCGGCCGGGACCGGGGTGTTGGCATAGACGGTGGCGGCCGACGGATTGCTGCCGTTGTAGAGGTACAGGCGGTAGCCGGACAGGTCCTCACCGGCAGTGGCTACGACCTCGATCGCTTCGCCGACGTCACCGGCGGCGGTGCTGTCGTCGTAGTGCAGTTCATTGATGAAGACCTCGGCCTGGGCCGGCGCGGCGGCCAGCGCCAGCAGGCAGGCGGCGGCAAGCGGGGACAGCAATCGCATCGACTACTCCTTGTGATTGGGAATGCCTGACCGAGCCTAAGGCCGATCCAGTGACACTTTGTCGTAAATGAACGTCAGATATCTGACAGTGCGACGCTTGTCACCGAAATTGTCCAGGACCGACGCCTTGGCCGACGCGCGCGGGCGGAAAAATTTTTTTCATTCCGCCCTTGAAAGGGGACGGCGGGGCTCCATCTCTGCCCTGCTCCCGACGTTGTCGGGTTTCTTCACGTGCGGTTCTGGCACTCGCCCGGGGTGAGTGCTAACATCGCCGGACTTTTTTAGACCAATCAATCACTTAAGAGGTCTCCTATGAGCATCAAGCCGCTGCACGACCGCGTTGTGGTCAAGCCGATCGAAGCCGACGAAATCTCCGCCGGTGGCATCGTCATCCCCGACTCGGCCAAGGAAAAGTCCACCAAGGGTGAGGTCGTGGCCGTCGGCCCGGGTAAGCCGCTGGACAACGGCAACGTGCGCGCGCCGTCGCTGAAGGTCGGCGACAAGGTCATCTACGGCCAGTACGCCGGCAGCTCGTACAAGAGCGAAGGCGTCGAATACAAGGTCCTGCGCGAAGACGACGTGCTCGCCGTCATCGGCTGAGCCTCGGCGCGACCTGTTTCAACCTGATCCCAAACTCCCAGCCGCCGGGCATCGTCCGGCGCTACCAATGAGGTAAATGCAATGGCTGCCAAGGATATTCGTTTCGGTGAAGACGCCCGTTCGCGCATGGTGCGCGGCGTCAATGTTCTCGCCAATGCCGTCAAGGCCACCCTGGGCCCGAAGGGCCGCAACGTCGTGCTGGAAAAGAGCTTCGGCGCCCCGACCATCACCAAGGACGGCGTCTCCGTCGCCAAGGAAATCGAACTGGCTGACAAGTTCGAGAACATGGGCGCGCAGATGGTGAAGGAAGTTGCGTCGCGCACCAACGACGATGCCGGCGACGGCACCACCACCGCCACCGTGCTGGCCCAGGCCCTGATCCGCGAAGGCGCCAAGGCCGTTGCCGCCGGCATGAACCCGATGGACCTCAAGCGCGGTATCGACAAGGCCGTTTCGGCTGCCGTCGCCGAGCTGAAGAACATCTCCAAGCCGACCGCCGACGACAAGGCGATTGCCCAGGTCGGTACCATCTCGGCCAACTCGGATGAGTCGATCGGCCAGATCATTGCTGACGCGATGAAGGAAGTCGGCAAGGAAGGCGTCATCACCGTTGAAGAAGGCTCGGGCCTGGACAACGAGCTGGACGTGGTCAAGGGCATGCAGTTCGACCGCGGCTACCTGTCGCCGTACTTCATCAACAACCAGCAGTCGCAGACCGCTGACCTGGATGATCCGTTCATCCTGCTGCACGACAAGAAGATCTCCAACGTCCGTGACCTGCTGCCGGTGCTGGAAGGCGTCGCCAAGGCCGGCAAGCCGCTGCTGATCGTCGCTGAAGAAGTCGAAGGCGAAGCGCTGGCGACCCTGGTGGTCAACACCATCCGTGGCATCGTCAAGGTCGTGGCCGTCAAGGCCCCGGGCTTCGGCGACCGCCGCAAGGCGATGCTGGAAGACATGGCCGTGCTGACCGGTGGCACCGTGATCTCCGAGGAAGTCGGCCTGTCGCTGGAAAAGGCCACCATCAAGGACCTGGGCCGCGCCAAGAAGGTGCAGGTCTCCAAGGAGAACACCACCATCATCGACGGCGTCGGCGACAAGGCCAACGTTGATGCACGCGTGGCGCAGATCAAGACCCAGATCCAGGACACCTCCTCGGATTACGATCGCGAGAAGCTGCAGGAACGCGTGGCCAAGCTGGCCGGCGGTGTTGCCGTGATCAAGGTCGGCGCCTCGACCGAAATCGAAATGAAGGAAAAGAAGGATCGCGTCGACGACGCCCTGCACGCTACCCGTGCAGCCGTTGAAGAAGGCGTGGTCCCGGGCGGCGGCGTTGCCCTGGTCCGCGCGATCACCGCGCTGGCCGGCCTGAAGGGTGCCAACGAAGACCAGAACCACGGCATCCAGATCGCCCTGCGTGCGATGGAAGCCCCGCTGCGCGAGATCGTGGCCAACGCTGGCGACGAGCCGTCGGTCATCATCAACAAGGTCAAGGAAGGCACCGGCAGCTTCGGCTACAACGCGGCCACCGGCGAGTTCGGCGACATGCTGCAGTTCGGCATTCTGGACCCGACCAAGGTGACCCGTTCGGCGCTGCAGAACGCGGCCTCGATCGCCGGCCTGATGATCACCACCGAAGCCATGGTTGCCGAAGCTCCGAAGAAGGACGAGCCGGCCATGGGCGGCGCTGGTGGCATGGGTGGCATGGGCGGCATGGGCGGCATGGACTTCTAAGTCCACGCCTCCGGCGGTCGTCGCCGGCCTCGGTCGGCACGCCTTCCCGATGTGATGTAAGGAAGAACCCCGCCGCAAGGCGGGGTTTTTTGTTGCCCGGTTGCCGTCGCCGTAGTGCATCGCTACGCTCGGTGACCATGCCTACCTCGTTCATCGTCGTTGACGACTTCCTTTCTCCCGCCGATGCGCAGGGGTTGCGCCAGGCGGCACTGGGCCTGGACTATCCCGTCCAGGAGGGCGCATTCCCCGGCCGCAATTCACAGCAGCGGCTGGAGCTGGATGGACTGTCCGGCGCGGTCTCGCGACTGGTCAACGAACCGCTGCGGCCGGTCAACCCGCTGCAGTCGCACGGCAAGTTCCGCCTTACCTTTGCCGGCGACATCGGCCGCGCCAAGGTACACGCCGACCACTCGCACTGGTCGGGCATTCTCTACCTGAGTGCACCGGAGCACTGCGAGGGCGGCACCGAGTTCTTCCGCCACCGTCGTACCGGCACCGAACGCATGGCCCTGGATGCGGCGGAGCTGGCCGCATTGGGCTACGCCAACGGCGGCGACATGCATCGCGACATCATCGAGCGCGACAGCAACGACGACAGCCAGTGGGAAATGACCATGCGCATTCCGATGCGCTTCAACCGGCTGGTGCTGCTGCGGCCCTGGTTCTGGCACACCGCCGGGCCAGCGTTCGGTGATCGACCGGAGAATGGCCGGCTGGTGTACCTGATGTTCTTCGAGCAGGCGCGCTGAGGAGTGCCATCCACGCATGGCGTGGATGCTCCCCTCCCAGCCGCGTTCGCCATGCAGGCGTCATCGCACCCTCATTCGACGAATACCTTCGCCGCGCCATACTCCCACTGCCACGGCACGCCGGTATCGCCCAGTACGAATGCCACCAGTGCCGGGAACGCAGCTTCCGCCCGTACATCGTTGCCCAGGATCACCACGCAGCGTCTGTACCGTTCGATGCACACCAGCGTGTTGCCGACCGCATCGTCGTGGCCACCCTTGTAGAAGCCTGCGCCCTGCGGGCCGCGGAACGTCACCACGCCCAGGCCCGCAGCCAGATCCTTGCGTTGCTGCGCCACGGGCAGCTCTGGCTGCAACGTGGGGAACTGGCTGGCGGTGGTGATCGGCAGCTGCGGCCGCACCAGTTCCCTGCGCATTGCAGGCGACAGCCCATCGCCGCGGACATAGCCGGCAGCGAAGCGCGCCATGTCGGCGATGGTGGTATCCATCGAACCGGCCGCACGCACGCGGCTGCGTTCATCGTGCGGCTCGGCCGTGCCTTCCGCCGTCCAGCCATCGGCCAGGTTGGCGGCGAAATCCTCACGCCACATCATGCTGGTGCGGACCATGCCGAAGCGGTCGAATACCTGCCGCTGCATCAATGCACCCACGTCCTGGCCAAGCCGTCCACGCTCGATCACGAACTGCAACAGGATCAGCCCTTCGCCGGAATACCCATAACGACTGCCCGGATCGAAGTGGAACTTCAGGCGGCCATCGGGTTCCAGGAACCCGAAGTTGGCAAAGCCACTGGAATGGTTGAGCAGCAGGCGCGGGGTGAGCTGGCGCCAGCGCGCATCATCGGCCAGTACGCTGTAGTCGGCGTACTTCTTCGGCTCCGGCGGGTAGTCCGGCAGCGGCTTGTCCAGCGCCGTAGCGATGCTGGCGTCCAGCTCGATCCGTGCGTCCTGGGCAAGCTGTGCGACCAGGTGGCCGAACGCCATCTTGGTCAGCGAGGCGGCGTACATCACGGTATCGGTGCGCAGCGGCTCGCCTACGGCGTTGCGTTCGCCGTAGGCGGCCACGTGTACCACCTTGCCGCCATCGATCACCGCCAGCGCCATCCCGCGCGCATGCGCCGCCTGCATCAGCCGCTGTGCTTCGGCATCGATGCGCGCGGGCGAGGGTAGCGGCGGCGCGGCCAGCGCGGCCGGCGGCAGCAGCGTCAGCAACAGCAGGACAGCACGGCGCATGCGTGGAACTCCTGGCGGGACGTGGCGCGATGCTACGCCTGCCAGCTCCCGCCGTCATGCGCCGGACGTCAGCCGGGTCGGCGCAGGCAGATCCGCGCGGCACCCGCACCGATGTCCACCTGGCCACCGCGCATCGCGTCGGCACCGAGGATCAAGGCCGGTCGCGCCTCCAGGCCGATCGCCCTGAACACCGGCAGTTCGCTGATCCGGACCTCCATCGGCGGGTGCTGCCAGTTGCCGCCGGTCATGCCGGGCAGGGTGTACAGCCAGGTTGCCTGTGCACCGCCACCCAGCCCCTCGGTGCCCTCTTCACGTGCACGCACCCGAGCATCGCTGCCGTCGGTGCGCAGGCCCAGTGCGCGGGCTGCTTCGGCGTTGAGGACGGTCTGCGCGGCACCAGTGTCGACCACGGCGATGGCGTCCACGCCGGGCGTACCCAAGGCAAGCGTGATGAAGCCGAACTGGCGCAGGCCGTCATCGCGGCCGGGCAGCGCATTGGGTTGGCAACCCGGCCCTTCCAGGTCCAAGCCGCCGGGTGTCCACAGCGCCAGTTGATTGCGGCCGAAGTCCCAACGGGTGTCCCAGCGCCCGGTCAGGTCGTTGCCGATCAGGCCGTCAATGGCCGGATCATCGCCCTTCGCCAGCGATGACAGGTCGACCTGCATGCCGCTGGCCTTCAATTGCCAGCTGCCCAGCTGCCACGCTGTGCTGCGCATGCGCTGCAACCGCGCCGCCTTCGCGCTCGCGCCCTGGGCCTGCGACACTGCCGCTTCCGCATCCTGCAAACCGTAGCGCCGCACTACGCGTGCATCGACCAGGGTTGTCCCGGCGGCACTGTCGACCACGAAGCGCAGCGGCTCTGAACGCCCGTCCAGCGAGACGGCCACTGCCGGATGACCGCCCTGCATCCACATCGGCAGGACGTGCTCGGCGGCATCGGAGGCGAGCGCCGGCAAGGGGATGGCGAACAGGGGCAGCAGGAACAGGCGCAAGGGGAGACTCCGCAGTGATCGTGGGCGACCATTGGCGCGCAGCGGCGTATCACCGCGATATCTGCATTGATACCGTCCTGATACACAGGTGCGGGATACTGGGGCAATGAACACTCCCATCCGCGTCATCGTCGTCGATGACGATGCCAGCATTCGTGACGCCATCGCCGACCACCTGCTGCTGCACGGCTACCAGGTGCGTGTGGCGGCGGATGCAACAGCGCTGGACGTGTTGCTGCAGGTTGAACGACCTGACCTGATCATCCTCGACTGGATGATGCCTGGTGAGGATGGCCTGTCGGTATGCCGCCGGCTGCAGGCGCGGGCGATCCCGATCCTGATGCTGTCGGCGATGGGGGCGGCGCCGGATCGCGTGATCGGCCTGGAGATGGGCGCGGACGACTACCTGGCCAAGCCGTTTGACCCGCGCGAGCTGTTGGCGCGGGTACGCGCGCTGCTGCGCAGGCAGGACAAGCTGCGCGCACAGGTGGCCAGCGAGCTGCGGTTTGATGGCTGGCGATTGCTGCCTGAACAGCGTCGCCTGTTCGCGCCGGATGGTGCCGAACTGGCGCTGAGCCGCGGTGAATTCTCCCTGCTGCTGGCACTGGCTGAACGTCCCGGGCGGGTGCTGGCGCGCGAGCAGCTGCTGCAGTTGAGTCGCGGAGAAGCCAGTGACAGCGTGGACCGTGCCGTCGACCTTGCGATCAGCCGCCTGCGCCGCAAGCTCGGGCAGGCCGCGTCCGGCGCTGAAGCCCTTGTGCAGACACTGCGCGGTGAAGGGTACCGCTTCAACGCGGAGGTAGGGGTGTTGTGAGCAGCCGGTGGTCGACCACCCGCTGGATCGCGATGCTGGCCTTGGCCAGCCTGCTGCTGGCAACCCTGGTCAGCGTTGCGGTAGTGGGGTGGATGCCCCGGCCCGCGCCGCCACCGATGCGGCTGGACCATGCGATGCAGGTGCTGCGTGGGGAACAGGCGCCGGCGCCACTGGGATTGCATATGTCGACGCAGGACGCGCCACCCCGGGGCAGCGCCAGTGACTGGCTCACCCAGTTGGCGGCGGTGCAGATGGACCTGCCGGCCAGGAATGTACGCCTGGTGTGGACGGGGCGGGGCAGGGCGCCCGATGTGCAGGTCATCGAGGGTGGCGCGGTACTGGACGCCTCCGCTCGTGCTGGCGTGCTGAAATCGCAGGCCGCGTTGCTGACCGCCATGCAGTGGCCGCCATTCGAACTGGGGATGCGGCAGGCCGATGGCCGATGGCGGGTGGTCGGCAGCGACCACAGTGACCTGGCGGCCTGGCGCCGCCAGGTGATGCTCGCCCTGCTGGGCGGTGCGATCCTGCTGGCACCTCTGGCGGCGTGGGCGGCGATCCGGTTGGGGCGCCCGCTGCGACGCCTGGCTGAAGCCAGCGCACGGGTCGACCTGCAGGCTGAAACGCCATTGCCTGATGACGGTCCACGCGAAGTGCAGGTACTGGCCACAGCGATCAGCACCGGTCGCGAACGTCTGCGCGCCCAGGCAAGGGACATGACGCATATGCTGGCGGCCGTGGCGCATGACCTGCGCACGCCCCTGACCGGCCTGCGCCTGCGCGCGGAGTTCGCTCCCGCGCCACAGGCCGCCAGGATGGTGGCAGACATCGAGCGCATGGATACGATGATCGAGCAGGTGCTCGACTACGCACGCGGTGAGCTGCAGCCGTTGCAGATGCGCATGCTGGATCTTTCAGCGCTGCTGGAGGAGTGCGTGCAGGCGGCGCTGCTGCGCGGGGTCGACATTTCCCTTCAGGGCCCGGATACGTTGCCGTGGCATGGCGATGCGCTGCTGCTCCGGCGCGCGGTCGACAATCTCATCGACAACGCCGAGCGCTACGCGGGTGCCGTGGAGCTGTGGGTCGCCATGGCGGGTGACGGGGTTCAGCTGGACGTGATGGACCGCGGCCCTGGCATCGCCGAGATCGATCGCGCACGCCTGCTGCAACCGTTCCAGCGTAGCGAGGGCTCGCGTAGCCGCGCCACCGGGGGTGCCGGACTTGGACTGGCCGTGGCTGCCAACGTGGCAAAGCGCCACGCGGGCGAACTCCAGCTGCTGCACCGCGAGGGCGGGGGACTGATCGCGCGGCTGCTGCTGGGACGCACTTCCTGAGTCAACTCCGATTTGCTTCCACTGGCTATTCCTCCATATGATTAGGTGCCTAATCATGCAGTGAATAAAGGATGATCGAAGCCAAGCATCAGGCGTTGCTGGAGGAAGCGCAGCGGCGCGGCCACGCCAACATCGCGCAGCTGCGCCTGTGCTTCCAGCTGCTCTCGTTGTCCTCGTCGATCGATCGCGACTGCGCTGCACGGTTGGCACCGCACGGGCTCAGCGAGGGTCGCTTCATCGTGCTGTTCCTGCTGCACGGGGCCGGCGGCGCACTGGCGCCGCACGCGCTGGCCGAGCGCGCTGGCGTGACCCGGGCCACCATCAGCGGCCTGCTCGATGGCCTGCAGCGCGAAGGCCTGCTGCAGCGTCGCAGCGATGGCGAGGATGGCCGTCGTCTGCAGATCGTGTTGACCGCACCGGGCAAGCGTTTGGCCGAGTCGCTGTTCGAGCAGCACACACAATGGATCAGCGGCCTGTTCAACGGCCTGGATGCTGATGAACGGCAGCAGCTGTCACAGCTGCTGCGCAAGGTCTGGCAGCACACGGACACCGGGCGGGAAGCCTCCGCATGAGCACGCCCATTCCCGCGCAACGGCTGCGTGCACTCAACAGCGGTGATGCCGCTGCCACGCATCTGGACGAATGCCTGGCAGTGGATTTCGCCGCACTGCTACAGGGGGTGGCACCTGTGCTCGAGCCGGAAGCGCTGCAACGTATGCGCAACGCCTCCGGCAAGGGCATCACCCAGCGCATGGCGCTGGCGGCGCGGTTGCTGCGCGAAGCCGGGCAGGGTGATCCCGCGCGCTGGCAGGCACACGCATCAGACACCGTGCGTGGCTGGGCCTGTTACCTGATTGGCAGCGATGCCGGCGCGACGCTGCCGGCCAAGCTGCGGGCGATGCGTTCGCTGGCTGACGACCCGCACTTCGGCGTGCGCGAATGGGCATGGCTGGCGCTGCGCAGCGACATCGTTGCCGCACCGTTGCAGGCGCTTGAGTACCTGCAAGTGTGGGCGCAGGAAGCATCGCCTTACCTGCGCCGCTTCGCCTGCGAAGCGCTGCGCCCACGAGGCGTGTGGTCCACGCATATCGTGCTGTTCAAGCAGCATCCAGAACTCGCATTGCCGATGCTGGAAGCAATGGCCAACGACCCGGCGCGCTACGTGCAGGACTCGGTCGGGAACTGGCTCAACGATGCCGGCAAGACTCAACCGCAGTGGCTGCGTGAGCTGTGCGCGCGGTGGCAACAGCAGCACCCTGGCGATGCCAATGCCTACATCCGCAAACGCGCCCTGCGCTCGTTGCGGTAGTACCGGCTGCCCGCCGGCAATCTCATCAACCTCAAGGAAGACCTTCCATGTCCTACACCCTCATCGAGCTCTACACCGCCACCCCGGCCTGGACCGCTCTCCCGCCTGACCAACGCGCCGCCTTCTTCACCCGCATCGGCGCAGGCATGCAGCAGTTCGATCCGGTTCGCATCGCACCGGTGGCGATGGGTCGTGTCGCGGGGGGCGCAGCGCACGGTGGCAGCGAGCAGTTCTACGCTGTATGGAGGTGCGCGAGCCGGGAAGACGCCGACGCCCTGCTGGAAGGCATTGCCGCCACCGGTTGGCATCAGTACTTCGCCACCACCAATGCCGTCGGCGCAGACGATGGGATGGGGCAGCACCTTGCCGACCTGGCCGCCTTGTAGCAGCGCCTCCGGACGCGCATGGCACATGCGCCTGTCACCCGGACGCGGTAAACAGGACATTGCCCATGTCCATCCGCAGGGAAGTTGATCATGCAGAGCACGCTCCAGGTAACGCTGTACGGCCCGCAGGGCGATACGCCGGCTCTGCAGCTGCCGCAGATGGAAGGGCCCTCGGTGGCCATCCCGGAAGCGGTACTGCGCCGGCTGGTGTCCGATCTCTACACAACCCGTTCCCTGCTCAATCCCGAGCAGCTGGACGAGGCCCGGCAGGAGCTGGACCGCGTGCTGGAGCGCTGGGCCGACATCCACGAAGGCCTGCTGCTGGACGTGGAAGTGCATGGCAGATGAGCGACGTTGCACAGCGGCCACCGCCTGCACTGCGCAGTCAGGCGCATCACTGAACCGCGCCCCCAGTTGCGGATGAAACATTTTGCACTGCGCAAAAGCTGTGCTATCAATAGATCCCATGAACGCAGCCGCTACCCGCTTTTACTGGTATTACTTTCCGAAGCCACTGGCGGAGGAAGGACTGCGCTCACCCTGAAGAAAGCTTCAGACGCATTCCCGAAAGCCGCCAGCGAACCTGGCGGCTTTTTTCATGCCGCCACGCTGGGGACCCCCAACGTTCCGGAGATCTCCTGCAATGCCCCCGCACACCGACGACCTGCGTATCCGCACCATCGAACCGCTGACACCGCCAGCCCAGCTGCTGGCGATGCTGCCCTGTGACGATGAAGCTTCCGACACCGTCAGCGCCTCGCGCGCGGCCCTGCACCAGATCCTGCACGGCCGTGACGACCGCCTGGCGGTGGTGGTGGGCCCGTGCTCGATCCATGACCCCAACGCCGCCATCGAGTACGCCCAGCGCCTGAAGCCGCTGCGCGACGCGCTGGCTGGCGAGTTGGAAATCGTCATGCGCGTGTACTTCGAGAAGCCGCGCACCACGGTGGGCTGGAAGGGCCTGATCAACGACCCGGACCTGGACGGCAGCTTCAGGATCGACAAGGGCCTGCGCATCGCCCGTGGCCTCCTGCGCGACATCAACAAGCTCGGCCTGCCGGCCGGTGTTGAATTCCTCGATGTGATCTCGCCGCAGTACATCGCCGACCTGGTGGCATGGGGCGCGATCGGCGCACGCACCACCGAAAGCCAGGTGCATCGCGAGCTGGCTTCGGGGCTGTCGTGCCCCGTCGGCTTCAAGAATGGCACCGATGGCAACGTGAAGATCGCCGCCGACGCGGTGGGTGCGGCATCCAACCCGCATCATTTCCTGTCGGTCACCAAGCAGGGGGGCACTGCCATCGTGTCGACCACCGGCAACCCGGATTGCCATGTGATCCTGCGCGGTGGCAAGCAACCGAACTACGACGCTGGCAGCGTGGCTGAGGCCTGCCAGGTGCTGGCCAAGGCCAAGCTGCCGGCGCGACTGATGATCGATGCCAGCCATGCCAACAGCCTGAAGAACCCCGAGAACCAGCCGAAGGTGATCGACGACATCGTCGTTCAGTTGGAAGACGGCGAACAGCGCATCGTGGGCGTGATGATCGAGAGCCATCTGGTTGGTGGCCGCCAGGAACTGGTGGAAGGCCAGCCGCTGGTCTACGGGCAGAGCATCACCGATGGCTGCATCGACTGGGACACCACCGTGACGGTGCTGGAGCGACTGGCTGCGGCCGTGCGCGCCCGTCGCGACGTGAAGGTGTCCCAAGCCGCCTGAGTGCGGCACGTGTGTGGATGGCGGCCAGCGCCTGCGGGGGTGCGGCCGCGATCAGGGCCGGCCGGAGTTGGAGACCGGCCCATCTGCACCGGCGATGCGCCTGGCGCTGCGCATGAGCGACAGCGCCAGGTACATCGCCGGGGTGGTGATGCCGATATTTGTAGCGTCGAGCCATGCTCGACGTGCGCGCGACGCGCGTTGGCTTCCTGCAAAGCGCAGTCGAGCATGGCTCGACGCTACGAAGAGGCTCAATGCACTTCGTCGTGGTACACGAACTTCGGCATTTCCCAGCGATAGTGGATCGCCAGCAGGCGCAGCGCGAAGCCGCCGCCCAGGCAGCACAGGATCGCGGTGGCGTCGGCCACGCCCCAGTGCAGCAGCAACAGATACGCCGCGCCGGTCAGCAGCGCGATGATCGCGTACAGCTCCTTCTGGAAGATCAGCGGCACCTCGTTGCAGAGGATGTCGCGCAGCACGCCGCCGAACGCGCCGGTCAGCATGCCGGCGATCAGCACGATCGGCATCGCATGGCCGGCCTCGCGCGCGATCGAGCAGCCGATCAGGGTGAAGGCGATCAGACCCAGGCCATCGAGCACCAGGAAGGTGCGCCGGAAGTGGTGCATCCAGCGCGCCACCCAGGTGGCGATCAGCGCCGCGCATACGGTGAACCCCAGGTACTCGGGATGCTTCACCCAGCCCAGCGGATAGTGGCCGAGCAGGATGTCGCGCAGTGATCCACCACCGAGGGCAGTGACACAGGCGATCATGACCACACCGAACAGGTCCATGCGGCGGCGGCCGGCAGACAGTGCGCCGGTCATGGCTTCGGCGGAAATGGCAACCAGGTAGATGATGGACAGCAGCATGGAACAGGCTCCGGGCGCGGTGGGGCCGGCCATGCGCAACTGCCACCACTGCCTGCGCAATGACGGGATGACGATGACCGGTGCCGCTCCCGCTGTCCTTTTGCCTGAGAGTTCAGCGGCATGGGCCGCGTGCCCCTTCGGCGGATCGTCCCGGGCGTGCCCGGTGACCTCTCTCCAGCTCGGCGAGTCGAATGCATGGTTGGTGGGATTCCAGCCCACCGGCCTGAGCGATCATGGGAGCCTGCGCCTTCGGCGGGCGCCAGCGCGGCGCCTCTCTCCTGCATTCGGCCGCCAGTATATCCGCTGCAGTGCAGCACGGCATAATCCGGGCATGGCCCCGTCCCTCCGCCCCTGGTTCCTGTACCTGCTCGAATGCCGCGATGGCAGCTATTACGCCGGCATCAGCACCGACGTGGATGCGCGTTTCGCCGCCCACCAGGCCGGCAAGGGCGCGCGCTACACCCGGGCCCGGCCACCGCTGCGAGTGCTGGCCGTGCGCGAATACCCGGACCGGGCCGCCGCCTCACGCGCCGAGTGGCAACTCAAGCAGCAGCCCCGCGAACGCAAGCTGGCCTGGCTGCAGGCGCCGGTCCTGTAGATCCACGCCACGCGTGGATGGGCTACCCGGCCCATGCGATGATCGCCCCGCGCCCAGAGCTGGAGACCCGGATGTCCACGATCGCCCTGCTGTTCGCTCTTTCCGCAGCAACGAGCCCTGCCCCCGACCCGGCCACCATCGCGGCCATCGAAGCCACCTGCCACGACTACGTCGATGGCCAGCTGGAGGCCGACCCGCAGCGCGTCGCCCGCTCCCTGCATCCGGACCTGGCCAAGCGCGCTGTGCTCGGCGATACACCCGACGAACGCCTGGGCCTGCGCCGGATGTCGAAGGAAGAACTGGTCTCGCTGACGAAGCAGGGCGCGTTGAAGACCCCGAAGGATCAATGGGATCGTCGCTGCACGGTGCTGGACGTGACCGGCAACGCGGCCTCGGTGCGGCTGGAGACCCCGTGGTTCGTCGATTACTTCCACATGGGGCGCTTCGACCAGCGCTGGGTCATCGTCAACGCGTTGTGGTATCCAAAGCCGAAGGCACAGTGAGCGATGCGTGCCGCCGGCAAAGCATGGATCTCCGTCGTCGTGCTGGTCGCCGGCATCGCGCTGCTGCCTGGCCTGCTGTACCTGCTCGGGCTGGCATTGGCAGGCGGTCGGCCGACGCCGGCCGAACGCGCGCCCAGTGGTGTGGCAGCGTGCAGCAGTGAACCACGCGCGGGATACCAGCCGATGAATCCCTGGCGTTTCGCCGCGCAGTTCTTCGACAAGGACGTGATGAAGAAGAAGGTGCCGGAAGTGGAGCGGGAGGCCTTCTGGATTGCCCGACGCCACCTGTGGCGGCAACCACAGCGCGGCATGCCGCGCTGGCATCTCAGCAGTACCGCATTGACGATCTGGATCACCCGGCATTGGAGTACTGCGCAGATTGCCGACACCGCGAGGAAGGAGGACTTCTGCCGGACCTGGTCGAAACGGCGGGTGCCCGGTGGCCCGATGAGGAAGTAGAGCCACGCGGTGTGCGAATGGTCCTACTCTCCGCTACGCTGTGTCGTATACGGCACTAAAGTGAATTCGTAGCACGAAACCTCTCGTTTGCCGCTGAGCAACTTGTCTGGAAGTCGCGACCGCGAAAAATCACCTTATCCCAGACGCCCGGCTTGATTTCATCCCGGTCTGTGGCCAGGCACAGTGGGTGGAATAGTTGCCACGAAAGTTGAATTGCGGAAGGCTGATGCCATCAGACAGACAGCACACTCATGAGAAAGCAGATCAGATGCATTGTTTCGAGCGAATCTCCGGGTGTCAGCAGAACGCTCGATATCTTTGAAATTAACCGTATGTTGGACTGCTACCTGCAGACGAAGATCGATCAGGTGAACGTTGCGGATCTGGGAGGTTGGCGATTGCAGATGTTCGTCGTCATCCGGAACACCGATTCCATTGGAGTTTTCAAACGCACGAGGCGATACCCCTCCGACATGGAGTTCTTGGTCAGTATTTCGATTCCGGTTCCCAGCATCAAGGTCGTGGGGTACGGCCTGCCCGACCATGCCATGTATGGACTAGGCTTCTTCCATCCCGTGAATGAAGCGAAGTCCCACGTCATCAATCCGCAGTTTGCAGACTACGCAGGGCTGCAGGAGTACTTCGTGGGTAGCGCTGAGCGTGCTATCGACATGGCATTTGATTTGGGCTTCAAGTGCAACGGGAAAGTGATTCGATACGTTGCTTGACGAGAGCGGCGGGAAGCACAGCAACCATTCCTGACTACGGCTTCTCAAAAATGCAGGAAGCTGACGCATGGATGAAGATGGGGGATGTGCGGGTACTCATCCACGCATGGCGTGGATCTACTGCAAGGGGTCAGAGCCCTTTCCTGCGGAAAAGGATCCGACCCCCCGTTGCATGCAGCCCTACCGCTTCGGCCGCCGGTCGTCGCGGTCATCACCGAAGATGATTCGCGCACTGCGCTGGTAGCTCCAATACGCGACCGCCCAGTTCAGCAGCACCACGATGCGGTTGCGGAAGCCGATCAGGAAGAACACGTGCGCGGCCAGCCAGAACCACCAGGCCAGCACGCCGGAAAGCTGCAGCCGGCCCAGGTGCACGATCGCGGCCATGCGGCCGATGGTGGCCAGGTTGCCGTAGTCGGCGTACTTGAACGGGCCGGGCTCGGGCTTGCCGTGCAGGCGCGCGCGGATCACCTCGGCCACGTATTTGCCCATCTGCTTGGCGGCCGGTGCCACCCCGGGTACCGGCTTGCCGTCGGCCTGGCTCAGTGCGGCCAGGTCGCCGGCCACGAACAGCTCCGGGTGACCGGGCAGGGTAAGGTCCGGTTGCACCGGCACGCGTCCGGCGCGGTCCAGTGGCACGTCCAGCGTGCGCGCCAGCGGTGAAGCGGCCACGCCGGCGGCCCAGACCACGGTGCGCGCCGGTACGAACTGTTCGCCGAGCTTGAAGCCCTGGCTGTCGATGTCGCTTACCGGGGTACCGGTCAGCACTTCCACGCCCAGCTTTTCCAGTTGGCGGCGCGCCTTCAGCGAAAGCGCATCCGGGAACGAGGACAGCACGCGCGGCCCAGCCTCGACCAGCCGCACCCTGGCGCTGGCCGGGTCGATGTGGCGGAATTCGTTGCGCAGCGTGTGGCGCGCGATCTCGGCCAGGGTGCCGGCCAGTTCGACGCCGGTCGGACCACCACCGACGATGGCGAAACTCAGCCACGCCGCCTTCTTCGCCGGGTCCGGTTCGGCCTCGGCGCGTTCGAACGCCAGCAGCAGCTTGCGGCGCAGCGCGATGGCATCGTCCAGCGTCTTCAGGCCGGGCGCATCATCGGCCCATTGATCGTTGCCGAAGTAGGCGTGGGTGGCGCCGGTGGCCAGCAGCAGGCTGTCGTAATCCAGCGTGCTGCCATCGGCCATGCGGATCTGCCGCGCCCGCTTGTCGATGGCCACCACTTCGCCGAGGCGGACTTCCACATTGCGCTGGTGGCCGAGGATGTGGCGCAGCGGTGCGGCGATATCCGGCGCGGACAGGCCGGCGGTGGCCACCTGGTACAGCAGCGGCTGGAACAGGTGATGGTTGCGGCGATCGACCAGGGTGATGCGTATGCGCTCGCGGGCCAGGGCACGGGTGGCCCAGAGACCGGCAAAACCGCCGCCGACAACGACCAGGTGGGGAACGCGCTCGCGACTCATCGACTCACTCCAGTGGGGGCATCGGGGGAAGCGCCTGGCATCTTCGCACGGCGGCCACCTGTCACGTCAGCGCCTGCCCGGATCGGCGATACTCGGGTTCAGGCAACGGCCCGTGAGGAGCCCATGAGCGAACCGGAAAAGCGCATCGCCCTGTTGATCGACGCCGACAATGCGCCGGCCTCGAAGATCGACGAGGTCCTGGCGGAAGTCGCCCGCTACGGCGTGGCCAACGTGCGCCGTGCCTACGGCAACTGGAAGAGCCCGCGACTGAAGGGGTGGGAAGCGGTGCTGCATGAGTATGCGATCCGCCCGATCCAGCAGTTCGCCTACAGCAAGGGCAAGAACGCTTCGGACATGGCGATGGTGATCGATGCCATGGACCTGCTGTACGCGCGCAACCTTGATGGCTTCGCCATCGTCTCCAGCGATGCGGACTTCACCCCGATGGTGATGCGCCTTCTGACCGATGGCGTGAAGGTATATGGCTTCGGTGAGAAGAAGACGCCCGAGCCATTCGTCAATGCGTGCTCGAAGTTCACCTACCTGGAGGCACTGGGCCAGACCCATGCCAGCGTGCCGGATGCCGAACAGGCGTCCAGCGAGCAGGCCTCGAACGAGCCGGTGACCAACGACGATGCGCGTCCGCGCAAGAGCGGTGCGGAAATGCGCAGTGACACCCGGCTGGTGAAGATGCTGCGCCGTGCGGTGTCCGCGGCCGAGGGTGAGGATGGCTGGTCGCACCTCGGACCGGTCGGCAGCCAGATCGGCAACCAGGCCTCGTTCGATCCGCGCAACTATGGCTACGGCAAGCTCAGCGATCTGCTGGCGGCGATCGGTCTGTTCGAACTGAAGAAGGATGGCAAGTCGTCCTACGTGCGCGCGCTGCCAAAAAAGAACAGGTAGTGCCTGCCGCTGGCCGGCAATGCCCGGATGCCAGATCCCGCATCCGGCACGGACATCTCCGCCCGATCAGGCGTATCGTTGCCGCTCGCATTGCCAGCAAGGAAAACCCGCATGTTGAAGATCTGGGGCCGCCGCAATTCCAGCAACGTCCGCAAGGTACTGTGGTGCGCCGAGGAAATCGGCCTGCCGTACGAATCCATCGAAGTCGGTGGCAGCCATGGTGGTACGCAGACGCCGCAGTACCAGGCGATGAATCCCAACGGCCTGGTGCCGGTGATCGAAGACCACGGCTTGCCGCTGTGGGAATCGAACGCCATCGTGCGCTACCTGAGCGCCCGCTACGCACTGGGCACCCTGTACGCTGAGGACCCGATGGAACGCGCCCAGGCCGAGAAGTGGATGGACTGGAGCACGTCGCGGATGGCGCCGCTGTACAGCGACCTGGTCTGGGGCATCATGCGCACCGCGCCGGCCGACCGCGATGAAGCGCGGATCAATGCCGCCATCGTGCGCGCCGGTGACTACCTGGCGATGGCCGACGCTACCCTGGCCAGGCAGCCGTGGCTGTCGGGCGAGAAGTTCGCGATGGGCGACATCCCGCTGGGCTCGCTGGTCTACGCCTGGTACGAGCTGCCGATCCAGCGACCGGAGCTGCCGCATCTGGCTGACTGGTATGCGCGGCTGCGTGAGCGCCCGGCCTACCAGCGCGGCGTGATGTCGCCGCTGACGTAAGCGAAGGCGTCCGGGGTCAGAGCCCTTTTCTGCGAAAAGGGATCCGACCCCCTGGGCATCGGGGTCGGATCCCACCCGACGGGTGGGCTCTGACCCCTCAATACAGGTCCGTTGGATCCACATCCAGCGACCAGCGCACCTTGCGTGCTTCCGGCAGCGCATACAGCTGCGGAACCAGCTGCGCGAGCACGCCATGCAAGGGTGGCCGCTGCGGCGCCGACAGCAGCAGCTGTGTGCGCTGGTAGCCCGCGCGCCGCGGCATCGGCGCCGGCATCGGGCCGTACGCCTCCACCACGTTCTGCTCGCCCAGCAACTGCCGCGCAGCCAGCAGGAACGCATTGGCGTGCTCGACCTGCTGCGCTTCGGCGCGCATCAGCGCCAGGTGCGCGAACGGGGGGAACCCTGCGGCTTGCCGCTGGTTCAACTCGGCCTGCGCGAACGGGTGGTAGCCACCGCTCACCAGGGTTTCCAGCAGCGGGTGACCCGGGTGATGGGTCTGCAGCCAGACCTCGCCGGGGTCACGCGCACGTCCTGCACGACCGGCCACCTGGATCAGCTGCTGCGCCAGCTTCTCGCTGGCGCGGAAGTCG
Organism: Stenotrophomonas sp. YJH_SMC_32; assembly: GCF_059369975.1. Lineage (NCBI taxonomy): Bacteria > Pseudomonadati > Pseudomonadota > Gammaproteobacteria > Lysobacterales > Lysobacteraceae > Stenotrophomonas > Stenotrophomonas sp. YJH_SMC_32. Next base: position 390,623 of record NZ_JCAFTE010000001.1, read on the forward strand.
GCGGAGAACAGGCCTTCGTCGATGCCGACCACCACCACCAGGGTCAGCTTCGGCAGGTCGTGGCCCTTGGCCAGGATCTGCGTGCCGACCAGGATGCCGGGCTGGTCGCCCAGTTTCGCCAGCTGCTGCTCCAGCGCATCGCGGCGTGAGGTGGTGCCACGGTCGATGCGCACCACCGGGAAATCGGCGAAGGCGGCGGTGAGGTGTTCTTCCAGGCGTTCGGTGCCGATGCCCTGCGGCTGCAGCGCCAGGCTGCCGCAGGCCGGGCATGCCAACGGCGCCGGTTGGCGCGCGCCACAGTGGTGGCACTGCAGGCGTCGGCCGCCGCCATGCACGGTCATCGGCGCATCGCAGCGCTGGCAAGGCGCGGTCCACCCGCAGTCGTGGCACAGCAGCACCGGTGCGTAGCCACGGCGGTTCTTGAACACCAGCACCTGCTGGCCACGCTGCAGGTGCTCGCCGATGCCGGCCAGCACATCGGCCGAGAGGCCATCGTGCAGCGGCCGCTTGCGTACATCGAGGATGCGCACGCGCGGTGGCCGCGCATCGCCGGCGCGCTGCTTCAGGCGCAGGTGCGTGTAGCGCCCGGCGTAGGCGTTGTGCAGCGTTTCCAGCGAAGGGGTGGCACTGCCGAGCAGCACCGGAATGCCCAGCGCCTTGGCGCGCACCAGAGCGAAATCGCGCGCGTGGTAACGGATGCCGTCCTGCTGCTTGTAGCTGCCGTCGTGTTCCTCGTCGACGATCAGCAGGCCGGCCTGCGGCAATGGCGTGAAAACCGCCGAGCGGGTGCCGACGATGACCCGCGCTTCGCCTCGGGAGGCGGCCGCCCAGACGCGCGCGCGCTCGTTGTCGTTCAACCCCGAATGCAAGGCGTGCACGGCGATGCCCAGGCGGCCGCGGAAACGTGCCAGGGTCTGCGGGGTCAGGCCGATTTCCGGTACCAGCACCAGCGCCTGCCTGCCCTGCGCCAGGCAATGGATGATCGCCTGCAGGTAGACCTCTGTCTTGCCGCTGCCGGTCACGCCGTCCAGCAGGAACGGCTGGAAGCCGTCGGCAGCGTTGATCGCAGCCACCGCCCCGGCCTGGTCCGGGTTGAGCGTGGGGCCGGGCAGCGGCTGCGCATGCTGCGGTGCCACCGTCATCGCCACGCGCTCGGCCAGCTCGCGCTTGGTCAGGCTGCGTGCAGCGGTGCGCCAGTCGGCCATGCGTTCGCCGAGCACGTCCTCATCCACGATCGCTCCTGCCAGCAGCTCGGCCAGCTGCCGCGGACGGCTTCCGGCGCGCAGCTTTTCGCGCTGGGCGTGGCCTTCGGTGGTCAGCTGCCAACCCCAGTGGTGGGTGTCGGGCAGGGCCTCGCCATGGCGCAGCGGGCCGGGCAGGGCGGTGCTCAGCACCTCGCCCAGTGGCGCATGGGTGTAGCGCGCCAGCCACTGCAGGCTCTGCCAGAGTTCGCCCTGCAGCAGCGGCTGCCGGTCGCACCAGGCCAGCGCCTGGCGCAGTCCCTGGCCGTCGTCGGTCTGGCCGTGGCCGGCCACCACGCCGACCAGCTCGCGGTTGCCGAACGGCACCTTCAGGCGGCAGCCGACCGCGGCCGTGGGGCCATCGCCCTCCGGCGACAGGTAGTCGAACAGGCGGGGCAGGGGGACGGGCAGGGCGACCTGCAGGGTCGGAATGGGCGAAAGCATCGGGCCAGTGTAACGGGCCATGCGCGCGCGAATGGCAGGGGGCAGACGTGCCCGGGCACGGCCGTTGAATCATAAATGTCACCTAAATATCGGTGTCCATTGGAGATTCAGGCTTATCCACATGTTCTGTGGATAACGTTGTGCGTTACCGGTCGACGGCAACCCAGGAGGCCGATGGCGACGAGCTCACGCTTGGGTTGGTCAAAAAATCGCCACACTTAAAAGGCATTCAAAATCAACAACTTGAGTGTGAAACATTGCTGAAACAGAGTGAATTCAGCTGCATGCCGCAATTTCCCGCGCGGGGAGCGTGGTGCTGTGCACAACCTGCAGCACGAAGTGCCTGTGGGCGCAAGTCCTACGGGTGCCGATGGGCTGCCGCTATCATGCCGGCAGACCTTTGGAGTGACCGATGACGGCTGTGCCCGCCCCTGTTTCCTCGACCGCGGCCGGCGCGCTGTCGGCGTTCCTGCGTGGCGTCGAACGCCGCGCCCTGGTGGTGGCTGAACTGCAGTGCGGCGATGCCGCGCGTGCCGAGCAGACCCTGGTGGCAGTGATGCGCGCGTTTGCAGCGGTCGCCAGCGACCTGCCGATGGCGCAATGGCCGACCCGCTTCTGGACCCTGCTGGGCCAGCGCCAGGCGCTGCGCGAGCCGGCGGGCGGGCAGTGGGCGCCGTCGTTGGCCGCGTTGGGCGCGATGCCGCCACTTCCACGACTGGCGCTGCTGCTGCGGGTGGGCGGCAGCCTGGACGAGGGCATCGCCATGCGCGTGCTCGACCAGGACGAGGCCGGTTACCAGCACCTGCTGGCCGATGCCTGCCCGCGTGATGCCCAGGGCCGGCCCGATGCCGTGGCCTGGCGCCAGTTGGCCGAGCAGGTACAGACCCGTGTCCGTGACCTGCCGGCCGCACGCCTGCAGCAACTGCAGCAGCCGGCCGCACCCACCACCCACAATGAAGCACCGGCCTCCAGCTGGCGCGCACCGCAGCGGGACGAGCGTGCGGCCGCCAACGGCAAGCGCCGCCGCGCGAATGCCAGGCCGCGCTGGCGCGGTCCGCTGATCCTGCTGGTGACGGTGGCGGTACTGCTGGCCGCCGCGCTGGGGTGGCGCCACCTGCAGGGACATTCGTTCGGCAGCGATGCACCCTTGCCGGAGGGCGTGGTGGGCGAAGCCGGTCCGGTGACCGTGGAGGCCCTGCCACCGAGCAAGGTGGACGCCACACCGGACGCGGGCCAGGCGCAAGCCAATGATGACGCAGCGATGCTGGCAGATCGCGACTACCCGCTGGTCGCCGATGCCGACCTGTACGCGTGGACTGCCGCGGGCGGCCCGCTGCCGGTGGATGAATCGCAAGCCAAGCCGAGCCGGCCGGAGCCGGCCAGTGCCACGCTGGAAACGGCTGCCGCCGATGAATAAGTACGTGCTCGCCAGCCTGCTGCTGGCCCTGCCGCTGTCGCTGTCCGCCGCACCGCAGCCGTTGAGCGTGCCGTTGCCGCCACCGGTTCCGGGCAGTTCGCCGGCCACGCCGGCGTCGGCCGCTGCAACAGCACCTGCCGAATTCGTCCAGCTGGATGCGCAGCAGCAGCGACAGCGCCGTGCCGACTACGCCGCCTGGCGCGCATTGCCGGAAGCAGAGCGCGAGCGCATCCGTCAGGCGGCTGCGCGCTTCAATTCGCTGCCGGCCGATCAACAGCAGCGCATGCGGCAGCAATTCCAGGCGCAGGATCAGGCGTTCCGCGACGGATGGCGGCTGGGCCCGCAGCTGGGCCTGGAATTCCCCAAGCTGCACGGACTGTTCGGATTCGTGCCACCGGAGCAACGCGAGACCGCGCTGGCCGTGCTGCGCCAGCTCAACCCGGCGCAGCTGGCCCAGCTGGCCCTGGTCGCGCAGCGCACGCCGCCGCAGGAACGCGACACGGTACGCAGCGCCTTCCTCGCCGTGCCCGCCGCCGAGCGCGACAGCTGGCTAAAGCGCCAGGCCGGCCAGTAGAAAAGGGGACGGAGGGGATTAAGTCGTATCAGGCCAGTCAGTGCCGAATGCGACTTAATCCCCTCCGTCCCCTTTTTGCTTGGGGCGGTTGAAACCCAGCATTCACGCCATGTCATGGGAATGCAGGCGCCGCCCGCGTAAGATGGGCGCCCGCAACCCGGTGCCTGTGCCCTTCGCGCGCAACCGCAGTTCGCGTCAAGCACCTTATGTCTACTGCAACCTCCACGCCGCGCTTCAGCAAGGAAGTCGGCGCCACCGGTCTGCTCGCCCTGCCGCTCGTGCTGGGCCATGTGTCCACCGGTCTGATCTCCTTCGTCGACAACGTGATTGCCGGCCACCACGCTACGGCGACCCTTGCCGCAGTCACCATCGGTACGGCGCTGTTGTGGCTGCCGATGCTGATTCCGATCGGCACCCTGATCTCGCTCACCGCCTCGGTGTCGCAGCTGCATGGCGCCGGCCGCGAGCGCGAGATCGGCCCGCTGTTCCGCCAGGCACTGTGGCTGGCGCTGGGGCTGGGGCTGATCATGTTCACCTTCCTCACCGTGGTGCCGCCGCTGCTGCCGGCCTTCGGCATCGCGCCGGACATCGTGCCGGGGGCGACCGCGTTCCTGCATGCAGTGCGCTGGGGTGGCCCGGCGCTGACCCTGTACTTCTGCATGCGTTATCTCAGCGAGGGCATGCACTGGACGCTGCCGACCATGCTGCTCGGCTTCGGTGGCCTGCTGGTGCTGGCACCGATGGGCTACGTGCTGGCCAATGGCAAGCTCGGCTTCCCGGAGTTGGGGGCCGAGGGCCTGGGCATCGCTTCGGCGGTGATGATGTGGCTGCAGGCAACCGCATTCGCCCTGTATCTGTGGCGGACCAAGCGCTTCGCCCATCTGCAGCTGTTCTCGCACTTCGAGGGACCGCGCTGGAAGGCGATCTGGGAGCTGCTGCGCACCGGCCTGCCGATCGGCATCACCGTGTTGATGGAAGGTGGCCTGTTCATCGTCACCGCCTTGCTGATCGGCCGCCTGGGCGCCAATGAAGCGGCGGCACACCAGATCGCGATCAACGTCGCGCAGCTGTGCTTCATGATCCCGATGGGCGTGGCCGAGGCCACCACCGTGCGCGTCGGCCATGCGGTCGGCCGTGGTGACGGCTTCGGCGTGCGGCGTGCGGCGTGGGCCGGTTACGCGATCATCATGGGCACGCAGACGTTGTCAGCGGCGGTGCTGCTGTTCGGCCACGATGCCATCGTCGGTGTGTACACCAACGACCTGGCAGTGGCCGGCCTGGCCTCGACCCTGCTGCTGTACGCGGCCACCTTCCAGTTCCCGGACGGCATCCAGGTGCTGTCGGCGGGTGCGCTGCGCGGCCTCAAGGACACCCGCGTGCCGATGTTCATCGCCATGTTCGCGTACTGGGGCCTGGGCATGCCGCTCGGCGCCGGACTCGGCCTGGGGCTGGGCATGGGCCCGCAGGGCATGTGGATCGGCCTGATCGTCGGCCTGACCGCCGCTGCCATCCTGATGGGCTGGCGCCTGCGCCGCAGCAGCCAGCGCATCGGGCAGTCCGCGCTGTCCTGATCTTTCTGCCCGCCATGCCGACCCATGGCGGGCGATCCCCTGACTTGTGTCCGATGCCGCATCACGCGGCACCGGCTATGCTGGTACCACGGCAAGAAGCCATCCGGAGCGTTCCATGAATCAACCCGTGCCCCCGCTGCCCCCGGCGCGTCGCAACCCCGTCGCCAGTTTCTTCATCGGGCTGTGGGACGTCATGAACTTCACCCGCCGGTTGATTCTCAACCTGGTGTTCTTCGGCCTGCTGTTCCTGCTGCTGGTGATGTTCGTCATCGCCGCCGGCATGGGCGCCGGTGCCAGCAAGTCACTGCAGGACCGCACCACCCTGGTGATCGCGCCGGAGGGCCGCCTGGTCGAGCAGTTCAGTGCCGATCCGGTCAGCCGCGCACTGGCCAAGGCGGTGGGTGACAACGGTGCCGAAGAGATCCAGCTGCGCGATCTGCTGCGGGTGATCGAGTCGGCCAAGGACGACAAGAAGATCGAGCGCGTGGTGCTGGAGCTGGACAAGCTGCAGCCGTCCGGCTTCGCTTCGCTGCGCGAAGTGGCCGCCGCGCTGCAGGATCTGCGTGCCTCCGGCAAGCAGCTGGTGGCCTACAGCGAGAGCATGGGCCAGTCGCAGTACCTGCTGGCCGCGCAGGCCGACGAGGTCTACCTGGACCCGATGGGTTCGGTCGTGCTCGAAGGCCTCGGCCGCTACCGCCAGTACTTCCGCACCGGCCTGCAGGACAAGCTGGGCGTGGACGTGCACCTGTTCAAGGTGGGCGAGTACAAGTCCGCGGCCGAACCGTACGTGCTCGACGCCGCGTCGCCGGCCTCCAAGGAAGCCGACCTGTTCTGGATGAACGATGTGTGGCAGCGCTATCTGGGCGACATCGCCAAGGCGCGCCGCCTGGATCCGGCGCAGCTGGCTGCCGGCATCGACACGCTGCCGGAAGGCATCGCCGCCGCCGGTGGTGACCTGGCCAAGTTCGCCCTGCAGCAGAAGCTGGTGACCGCGCTGAAGACCCGGGAGGAATTCGAGGATCTGATGATCGAGCGCGGCGTGGCCGACGAAGATGCCGACGGTGGTTTCCGCAACGTCGACTTCGGCCGCTATCTGGCCCTGCTCGACGCCCGTCGCAACCCGGTGGACTCGCGTCCGCAGGTGGCCGTGGTGGTGGCTGCCGGCGAGATCAGCGGTGGCGACCTGCCGGCCGGCCGCATCGGCGGCGAGTCGACCTCAGCGCTGTTGCGCGCCGCGCGCGACGACGACAACGTGAAGGCCGTGGTGCTGCGCGTCGATTCGCCGGGCGGTGAGGTATTCGCCTCCGAGCAGATTCGCCGTGAAGTTGTGGCGCTGCAGGCTGCCGGCAAGCCGGTGGTGGTGTCGATGGGCGACCTGGCTGCCTCCGGTGGCTACTGGATCAGCATGAATGCCGATCGCATCTACGCCGATCCGTCGACCATCACCGGTTCGATCGGCATCTTCGGCATGGTGCCGAACTTCAGCCGCGCGCTGGACAAGATCGGCGTGCACACCGATGGTGTCGGCACCACCCGTTTCGCCGGTGCATTCGATGTCACCCGCCCGATGGATCCGGCCGTGGGCCAGGTCATCCAGTCGGTGATCAACAAGGGCTACGCCGACTTCACCGGCCGCGTCGCCGACGCCCGCAAGAAGCCGGTCGAGGCGGTGGACGAGGTGGCTCGCGGCCGCGTGTGGAGCGGTGCGCAGGCCAAGGAACGCGGCCTGGTCGATGCCTTCGGTGGCCTGAAGGATGCCGTGGCCGACGCTGCCAGCCGTGCCAAGCTGGGCAAGGCCGACGCTTATCGCGTGCGCTACATCGAGAAGGCGGCCACGCCGTTCGCACAGTTCGTCAGCGGTTTCGCCGGCAGCCGCGCCGGTGCCTGGATGCTGTCCGATTCGGGCATGGCGCGGATGATGCTGGCACGCACGATGCCGGAAGTGGACACGCAGCTGCGCTTTGTCGAGAACGCGGCCCGCGAAAAGGGCAACGGCGCACCGGTGAAGGCGCTGGCGTACTGCTTCTGCGGGTTCTGACGGAAGCCATCCACGCAGGGCGTGGAACTACTGGACAGCGAAACGCCCGGCCTTGGCCGGGCGTTCTCGTTCATGGGGTCTGATCCCTTGGCTTCGCAAAGGGCTCTGACCCCATAGGCCACTCGTCATCGCGCCGCGTCGGCCTCGGCCTTGCGCTCGCGTGCGGCGGCTTCATCCACGGCCTTCTGCGCGCCCTTGGCGCGGTCCAGCGGCTCCTGCATCGCATGCGACATCGCTTTGGGTACCGGTGGCTTCTCCGGGTTCGGCGTCGGCGGACGCTGGCAGGCCACCAGCTGCACGATGGCCAGCAGGGACAAGAACAGGATCAGGATGCGCATGGCGGTACTCCGCGGTGGGCGTTCGCGCAGTGTCGCATCTCCGGCAACGCCCTGCCGTGAGCGCGTATCCTTGCGGCATCGAAATGCAGTGGGCGCGGCCCCGGAGGACACATGACCCAGCAACGGTGGCGCCTGGACGGCCAGACGGCCCTGATCACCGGCGCCAGCGCCGGCATCGGCCTGGCCATCGCGCATGAACTGGCGGGGCTCGGCGCCGATCTGATGATCGTCGGCCGCGATATCGACATGCTGGAGACCGCGCGCGACGAACTGCTGGATGTGTATCCGCAGCACCAGGTGCATGCGCTGGCCGCGGACGTCTCCGATGACGAGGACCGCCGGCAGATCCTGGACTGGGTGGAAGACCACAGTGATGGCCTGCACATCCTGGTCAACAACGCTGGTGGCAACGTCACCAAGGCAGCCACGGAGTATTCCGAGGACGAGTGGCGCAAGATCTTCGAGACCAACCTGTTCTCGGCCTTCGAGCTGTCGCGCTACGCGCATCCGCTGTTGGCGCGGCATGCGTCGTCGTCCATCGTCAACGTCGGCAGCGTGTCCGGCCTGACCCACGTGCGCAGTGGCGTGGTCTATGGCATGACCAAGGCCGCGATGCACCAGATGACCCGCAACCTGGCCGTCGAGTGGGCCGAGGATGGCATCCGGGTCAACGCGGTGGCGCCCTGGTACATCCGCACGCGGCGCACGTCCGGTCCATTGTCGGACCCGGACTACTACGAGGAAGTGGTCAACCGCACGCCGATGCGCCGCATCGGTGAACCGGAGGAAGTGGCCGCAGCCGTGGGCTTCCTGTGCCTGCCGGCGGCCAGCTATGTCACCGGCGAATGCATCGCAGTGGATGGCGGTTTCCTGCGCTACGGGTTCTGATCTCTCAGCGGGTAGTGCCGGCCGCTGGCCGGCAACTGCAGACATCTGAAGATCCTGCGATTGCCGGCCGGCGGCCGGCACTACCGCATGGCAGTCACCCCGGTACCGGGCAGTTGCTGGCCTCCAGCACGCCCTGCAACCGTTCGCGTTCCCCGCGGGCCTTGTCGCGGTTCTCCGGCGAGGCGAACCGCTCGCGGCCACGTGCGTCGCGGAAGCGTTGCTGCCAGCTGCTGCAGCGCTGCGCTTCCGGCAGTTCCTCGCAGCGGTCGCGCACCACTTCGCAGCCTGCAGCGTTGACCGGTGTGGCGCCGCCCAGGCCCTGCACGGTCATCAGTTCGCAGCGGCCGGGGGCAGCCTCGTATTCGTGCAGGTAGCCACCGCCCTGGCTGTCGGTGCACTGGAAGATGGGCGGCAGCGGCGGCTTCGGCGGCGCATTGCTGTCCGGCGCGGCATCGGCCTGGCGTGGCAGCGATGCACTGTCGAGTATCAGATCGCCGCCTTCGCGTTCGACCATGCCGGCTTCCATGATCGTGCGTCCTTCGCCGGGGCGGCGGGGGCTGGGCGCGGAAGCCGGCGGCATACCCGCCGCCGCCGGTTCGGGTGGCGACGGCACAGGGGCCGGCGTGGGCGACGCACTGGCAGCGGCCGGAATCCGCACCACCTGCTGCTTGCTGCCGGCAGGGCAGGGCGTACGTTGCAGGGTGGGCACATCGCTGTTGCTGGAGGTGCAGCGGTAGATCACCCCGTCGTCGGCCACTGCGTTGCCGGCGAACAGGCCAAGGGCCAGCCAGATCAGGTTCTTCATGCGCACAGCGTACATGCCACGGCAGGTGCTGCGCTCAGCGGTCGCAGTCCCGCGACAGGCGTGCGTCGATGCCACGCTGTTCGTTGCTGATGGCAGTACGCTCGCTCTGCAGCGCACTGTTGTAGCGGCGGTCCAGTTCCCAGCGGCGGTCGCGCAGGCGCGCGCAGACTTCCTGCGGCGGCAGCGCATGGCAGCTGTCGCGGACCAGCACGCTGCCGGCCGGAACCTGCACACCGACACCCACCGCGGGCGGCCGGTAGCCGGTTCCTTCACCGATGGGGGTGCCGACCGGCGTGCCGAAGGCCGGGCGTGGGCCGGGATGGACCGGGCCGTGGTGCCCGTGCGGAAGCCAGACGCTGGTCCACAACGGTACCCAGCGCGGATTGCCCTCGTTGTTGTCGCTGGTATAGCGGCGACCGTCGTCGCTCACGCATTCGTACAACGGCTGTGGCGGCTGGATGTAGACGTGGCGGACTTCGAGATCGCGCATCACCGGAACCTCGTCGGGAGGCGCGGGCGTCGCATCGCTGCGCACCACCCGTGGCGTCGGGTCGCGCGGGCGCTGCAGGTCGCGCACTTCCTGCCGGCCGCTGCTGCAGGGCCTGTCCTGCAGGGCCACGGCGCCATTGCTGGCGACGCAGCGATAGACGCGCACGTCCTCTGCGGCCGGTGCGGTCCATGGCAGCAGCAGGCACAGGCCCAAGGCGGTGCGCAGCAGATTCATGGCGGCAGGGTGCGTGATTGTGCGTGGCAGTGCAATCGTCCGCTCAGGAGCGCAGCACGTTGCCGCTGAGCGCGTCGCGGATCGGGGTCGGTTGGGCCAGGCCACCGGTCTCGCCATCGAGCAGGCCATCGAGCAGGCGCAGCAGGCGCGGATCGAGCTCGGCACGGCTGCGGGCCGGTGGTTCACCGGCCAGGTTGGCGCTGGTGGAGACCAGCGGGCCACCCCAGGCGCGGCACAGGGCGGCGACCAGTGGGTGGGCGCTGATGCGTACGGCGATGCCGCTGTGTTCACCGGTGACCCACGGTTGGGCGCGCGGACCGGCCGGCAGGATCCAGGTGTTGGCGCCCGGCCAGCTGGCCAGCACCGCGCGCTGGCGGGCGTCGGGCAGCGCCTGCAGGCGGACCCAGCCCTCCAGCTGCGACAGTTCGGCGGCGACCAGGATCATGCCCTTCTCGATCGGGCGCTGTTTCAGCCGCAGCACCGCGTGCACCGCGGCTTCATGTGACGGATCGCAGCCCAGGCCCCAGACCGCTTCGGTCGGATAGGCGATCACGCCACCGGCGCGGAGCGTGGCGACAGCAGAGTTCAGGGTGAGTTCTTTCATGACGGCGACCGGCCCGGCGTGGGCCTCCATTATCCCCCCGCTGCGTGCAGAAGGGGTGGAACGCGCCCGCTCGGTAGTGCCGGCCGCTGGCCGGCATCCGAGGCTTCCAGGTGTTGCCGGCCAGCGGCCGGCACTACCCCTCATCCGCGCATGGCGTGGATCTACTTCTTTGCAGCGGTCTTCTTGACGGCCTTCTTCGCCGGTGCCTTCTTTGCGGCAGCTTTCTTCACCGCCTTCTTGGCCGGCGCTTTCTTGGCCGCGGCCTTCTTCGGCGCTGCTTCCTTCTTCACTGCAGCCTTCTTGGCCGGTGCCTTCTTCGCAGCGGCCTTCTTGGCGCCGAAGCCCTTGCGCACCGGCTTGCCGGTTTCTTCCATCAGCTGCTGCACTTCAGCCAGGGTCAGCGATGACGGCTCGCGATCCTTGGGGATCTTGCCGTTCATCCTGCCATCGCTGATGTACGGGCCGAAGCGGCCGTTCAGTACCTGGATGTCGCTGCCCTCGAACTCCTTGATGATCCGGTTGCGCGCGATCTCTTCCTTCTCTTCGATCAGGAATACGGCGCGGGCCAGGTCGATGGTGTACGGGTCGTCTTCCTTCTTCAGCGAGGCGTAGGTGCTGCCGCGCTTGGCGAACGGGCCGAAGCGGCCGATGCCGACGCTGACCGGCTCACCATTGTCCTCGCCCAGTGCGCGCGGCATCAGGAACAGTTCCAGCGCGTCTTCCAACGAGATGGTGTGCATCGACTGGCCGGGGCGCAATGAGGCGAACTTCGGCTTTTCCTCGGCGTCCTCGGCGGTGCTGCCGATGGCGGCATACGGCCCGAAGCGACCCAGCCGCACGCTGACCGGCTTGCCGGTCTTGGGGTCGGTGCCGAGCTCGCGCGCGCCACTGGCCTCGGCGCGGTCGACCGATTCCTTCTTGTCTTCGACCAGTTCCTTGAACGGCTCCCAGAAACGGGCCATCAGCGGGATCCATTCTTCCTCACCGCGCGAGACGGCATCGAGCTCGTCCTCAAGCCTGGCAGTGAAGTCGTAATCCACGTACTGGGTGAAGTGGCTGGACAGGAACTTGGACACCGCGCGGCCCACGTCGGACGGGCGGAAGCTGCGGCCTTCCATTTCCACATACTTGCGGAACAGCAGGGTCTGGATGATCGAGGCGTAGGTCGAGGGACGGCCGATGCCGTACTCTTCCAGCGCCTTCACCAGCGCCGCTTCGGTGTAGCGCGGCGGTGGCTGGGTGAAATGCTGTTCGGCCAGGATGCGTTCCAGCGGGATGCGGTCGCCCGGCTTCATCGCGGGCAGCTTGCGGCCCTCATCCTCGTCCTCGGCGCTCTTGTTGTCCTTGCCTTCCTCGTACACGGCCAGGAAGCCGGGCACGACCACGGTGGTGCCGCTGGCGCGGAACACGTGCTCGCTGCCGGCCGACAGGTCGACGCTTACCGTGTTGAGCGTGGCCGGGATCATCTGGCAGGCCACCGCACGCTTCCAGATCAGCTCGTACAGGCGCCGCTCGTCGTCGGTAAGGAACCGGGCGACCTGCGACGGGGTGCGCAGGGCCGAGGTCGGGCGTACGGCTTCGTGCGCTTCCTGGGCGTTCTTCGACTTGGTCTGGTAGGTGTTGGGCTGGTCCGGCAGCGAGGCGATGCCGTAGTCGCGGGCGATCACGTCGCGGATTTCCGCCAGCGCGTCCTGCGACAGGTTCACCGAGTCGGTACGCATGTACGAAATCAGGCCGACGGTGCCTTCGTCGCCGATGGCCACGCCTTCATACAGCTTCTGCGCCACCTGCATGGTCTTGCGGGTGGTGAAGCCGAGCTTGCGCGAGGCTTCCTGCTGCAGGGTGGAGGTGGTGAACGGCGGCGCCGGGCGGCGCTTGCGCTCCTTGCTGGCGACGTCGGTGACGTGCAGCGAGCCCTGCGCGGCCTGCTGGATGCGCATGCGCGCCGCTTCAGCGGTGTCGCCATCGGTGACGGTGAACTGCTCGAACTTCTGCCCGTCCAGTTTGACCAGCTTGGCATTGAAGTGCTGGGACGGGTGCGCGCACTCGGCAGCTATCGACCAGTACTCGCGGGCGATGAAGGCTTCGATCTCTTCCTCGCGCTCGACGATCATGCGCAGCGCCGGGCTCTGCACGCGGCCGGCAGACAGGCCGCGCTGCACCTTGCGCCACAGCACCGGCGACAGGTTGAAGCCGACCAGGTAGTCAAGTGCGCGGCGGGCCTGCTGGGCGTCGACGAGGTCGCTGGCGATCGCACGCGGCTGGCTGATCGCTTCCTTGATGGCGCGCGGGGTGATCTCGGTGAACACCACGCGCTGCATCGGCTTGTCCTTGACCAGCCCGCGTTCCTTCAGGATCTCGGCGATATGCCAGCTGATCGCTTCACCCTCGCGATCCGGGTCAGTTGCCAGCAGGATGTCGTCGGCGCCCTTGGCGGCCTTGGCGATCGCATCGACATGCTTTTCGTTCTTGTCGATCACGTCGTAGTGCATGGCGAACCCGTTGTCCGGGTCGACCGCGCCTTCCTTCGGAATCAGGTCACGCACATGCCCATACGAGGCCAGGACGGTGTAGTCCTTGCCGAGGTATTTGTTGATCGTCTTGGCCTTGGCCGGCGATTCGACGATGAGCAGGTGCTTGGGCATGGCAGCAGTGTCTGTGGGGCGAGCCGCAGGGAAGGGGCCGCTAGGGTGGAGCAAACGGCCGCATTAGTGAAGCGGCCACGGACAAATCAATACGCTGAACGCCCGGTAGTGTGCCGGGCGTTCAGGTTTCACCTTATTAGAGGAATCACGCCCGGCCAGCCCCTGTCAAGCAGCCAGACGTGAGGATGGCCGTTCATGAGGCCATCTTGGCGATGAAGCCGACCGCAGCCACCAGCAGCACCAGGCCCGCCACCGTCAGCAGGCCGGTCAGTACCAGGATCACGATGGTGACCGTACCCAGCTCATGGCGCTGCAGCTGCGGCTGGTCGGTGTAGGCCCAGCGGTCGACCACCAGGGTGTCGCAGATCATGTCGTGCAGGCCCTGCTTGCGCTCGGTGAAGGCGGCCATCAGGAAGCCGATGCCCAGGGTGAAGCTGCTCAGCAGCATGGCCCAGTAGCGACCGAAGGCGCGGCCACGGGTCAGGCGGTCACCATTGCTGCGCACGACCTTGATGCCGACCGCCATCTTGCCCAGCGTGGCGCCGCCCTGCGAGGAATGGAACCAGGTGTAGTAGGCCACGCCGATGGCCATGTTGATCAGCGCGCTGGCCAGCTGCGCGACGATTTCGATGGAGGTCTCGCCACTGCCCACCGCGCCCATGCTGGCGCCAAGCACCACGCCGATGATGGCGCCGATGATGCCGCCCGGCACGGCCAGCACGAAGTAGTCGATCATGTAGGCCGCGACGCGCTTCCAGAAGCCGGCGTAGACCACCTCGCCGCCGATCACCGGCCGCGCGCCACCGGCAGCGGCGGCGGCCGGTGCGTTGTAGGGTGAGCTGCTGAGCGCGCCCGTGCCAGGCAGCGGCGCAGTGCCGTTGTCGATGGCGGCGTAGTCGCTGCGCAGGTCGAAGCCGCCACTGGCAGTGGCGGTGCTGGCGTCGGCCAGCGTCTGCAGGCCCAGTTCATCGACCACCTGGCGCAGTGCAGACCACTGGGCCATGCCTTCGCGCCAGACCAGGGTGTCCAGGTTCAGTTCGCCGCGCTGGAAGCGCTGGCGGATCTCCTGGACCGACAGCGGGCCCTGGCGTTGCTGTCCTACGGCGTAGTACCACTCAGTCATTGCATGTTCCCTGTTGGATCGTCCTTGGAGGTGCTGCCGTGCGCGTGGCTCAGCCGCGGCACGACGTCGGCAGGTAGTTGTCGTCGCTTTCACCGCTGCATTCCCAGCGGCCGCTGTCCCGATCATATTCCAGCCACAGCAGGTCGCCATCGAGGCTCTTGCCGGGCACGGCCAGCGTTGCTTCGATGCCACAGTGACCGTTGTTGAAGCGGCCGATGTTCACCGCCGACAGGCCGGCCTGGGTGAAGTCACCCGGGGCCGGGAAACCGGCATCGTTGGCGCCGGGGCAGCGGCCTTCATCGTCGGCGAAGTGCTGCACCTGCTGTTTCAGCGGCTGCAGGGCATTGACCGCGGTCGCGATCCTGGCACGCACGGTGTAGTCGTTGTATGCGGGCAGGGCGATCGCCGCGAGGATGGCCATGATCGGTACCAGTACCAGCAGCAGGCCGCCGCCGATGATCGCGGTCAGGGCGCAACCGGAGAGCTTCTTCTTCGGCGGTGGCAGAACCCCGGCTGCCGCTTGGGTGGCATAGGGCGTGGACGGCGGCAGCACAGGCGGCTGCGGCGGAGGGGGGGCCACCGGTTCCGGTTCCGGCTCGGGTTGCTGGGCCGGCGCAGCAACGTCCAGCGCCGGCACGATCAGGCCCAGCTCGTCGACAACGGTGCGCAACGGCTGCCATTGCGGCAGGCCGTCGCGCCAGACCAGGGTGTCCAGGGAGATCTGGTTGTTTCGGAACAATTCGACCAACTGTTCCGCCGGCAGCGGGCCTTGCTGCCGGTTGCCTTCTGCATGGAACCACTCGCTCACGGGGACGCTCCTGAATGCGCTATGCCCCCAAGTGTACGGTCAGTGAAGGGGTTCTGGCTCGTCCATGAACATCTGCGTCTCCATCCAGGCATAGGCCGCTTCGGAGCCGGGCTGGTTGAACAGCACCATCAGCACGACCCATTTCAGGTCGTCCAGGTCCAGTTCGTCCTGGTCCAGGGCCATCGCCCGGTCCAGCACCAGCTCGCGCTGGTCGGCGTCGAGGATGCCGTGCTGTTCCAGGTACAGCAGGAAGCCGCGGCATTCCACATCCAGCTTGTCCAGCTCGGGGCCATGGTAGATGCGCACGGGGCCATCGACCCGCGCCTGGGCCACGCTCGGCCGCTGCGCGGCCAGGGCATCGAGCCAGTCGAACGCCTTGTTGATCTCGGTGGGGCTGAAACCGGCCTGGATCAGGCCGTTCTGCAGCGAATCGCGGTCACGGATCAGGTCCGCATCTTCGCTGAAATAGTGTTCAAACAGGTACAGCAGTACATCCAGGATGCTCTCTTTCATTGCCCCTCGGCCTGCGTCGCGCGACGCTGTGGAGGTGAAGAAACTAGGGAGTTCGACAGTAGCGGCCGTGTACGCACACCACGATTCCCGCCAGTTCCATGGCCAGCAGCATGGAGGACACCTGGGGCGCCGTCAATCCACAGCGCGTGATCAGTGAATCCATACCGCTTGGGTTGTGGTCCAGGGCTCGCCACAAGCACTGGTAGTCAGGGTCGTCGGCCCAGCGCGCCGGCAGGAGGGCCGGCAGTGCCTGTTCAGTGGGGGTGGACAGCCGCGATTGCAAGCCCGGCAGCTGCAGGCGAAGGGCAGGGGCGAGCAGTTCCAGAACCTCCTCGGGGCGCTCGACCAGCGCCGCGCCCTCGCGGATCAGGCGGTGGCAACCAGCCGCGCGCGGGTTGAGCACCGACCCGGGCAGGGCACAGACCTCGCGGCCTGCCTCGGCGGCCAGGCGCGCGGTGATCAGCGCGCCCGAACGCTGCGCGGCCTCGACCACCACGGTGGCCAGCGCCAGCCCGGCCACCAGCCGGTTGCGCGCGGGGAAGTGACCTGGGCGGGCCGCCGTACCCGGCAGGTACTCGCTGAGCACCACGCCCTCGGCGGCGATGCGCGCCTGCAGCTGGGCGTGGCTGTCCGGATAGGCGCGGTCAGGGCCCGTGCCGATCACCGCCACGGTGCAGCCACCGGCCTCGAGCGTGGCCTGGTGCGCAGCCGCATCGATGCCTGCGGCCAGGCCGCTGGTCACCGCCAGGCCCGCTTCGACGAAACAGCCGGCAAAACGCGCGGCCAGTGCGCGCCCGCCCGGGGTGGGGGAACGGCTGCCGACCAGCGCCACCGACGGGCGCCAGGCCAGGCTGGGGTCGCCGGCGACGAACAGCGCCAGCGGCGGGTTGGGCACCTCCAGCAACGAGGGTGGAAAGGCCGGATCGGTGCAGGGCAGCAGGTGATGATTGTCCTGTTCCAGCCAGCGCAGGGCGGCTGCACGCGCCCGGGCCTCGGGACGTTCCAGCGCGGCGCATTGCTCCGGCGTGCAGCCGTGCGCGCGCCAGTTCGCCGGGCCTTGCGCGATGGCGGCTTGCGCACCGCCCGCGGCCTGCAGCAGGGCCCGTCGTGGCGCCAGTGCGCCTCCCGCCATCAACAGGCGCAGCAGCGCCTCATATGCATGCGTGGTCATCCCCCACTATCGGCCGCACACAACAAAGGCGCCCTAGGGCGCCTTCGCACGTGATCGTCAGGTTTTCCCGCAGACGCCTGCCGGGCAGCGGTCGGCACGCCCGGCAACGGTTACTTCGCGTCCGGGTGCAGCGCGTTGTAACCGACCTGCACCGGCTTCACGCCCTGCATCACCAGCGCGTAGCTGACGTTGTCGAAGGTACGGAACACCATCGCGTGTGCGGCATACTCATCCGGCAGCGAGACCCGGCCCGCGCCGGTGCTGAGCGAGTCGTCCATGCGCGAGGAGTTCGGGTACTTCATGCGGTGCGCCACATGGCGGCCCGGGCGCCACAGCGAGAACACGGTGCCGTTGTCCACGCCCTGGGCACGGCCGGCCGAGATCGCGATCACGTCGCGCGGGCCACCGGCATTGAACATGTCGGTGACGGCCAGCACGCGCACGTCCACACCCTCGACACCGGCAGCGGGTACATGAGGGATGAACTGCAGGTCGTACGGCTTGGCTTCGACCGGTACCAGGCGGTCACCGGCGCGCACTTCGCGGCCGCCGTCGTTCTTGTCCAGCACCAGCGTGGAGGCCTCGACCTTGCCGCCGGCAATCTGGGTGATGGTGCCGGTAGCGACCTGGGCCAGCTCGTAGCCGAGCACGCCACGGCGGGCGTTGGGCGCGTTGTAGGCCTTCCACAGGTTGCCGCTGCCCGGGATCACGTCGCCATTGGCGGTCAGGTCTTCGGTCGGCTTGGGCTGGGCGTACCGCACGGTCGGGCGTACCACGGCCCAGCGCTGGCCCACCTGGGCATCGGCCAGGCGCACGTAGACGGTGTCACCGCCGGACACGCGCAGGCGGCTGTCCTCCAGGCCGACCACGTAGGGCAGCTGCTTGATGCTGTCGACAACGCTCAGCTGCTTCAGGAACGGCTCGACCTGGGCCAGCGGAATGGCGTCGATCGGGGCCTCCTGGCGCGGGCCGGCCTGGGACACGGTCACCCGGTCCAGGTAGGCAAGGCTCAGCACGTCACCTGGATAGATCAGGTGCGGGTTGGCGATCTGCGGATTGGCTTGCCAGATCTCCGGCCACAGCCAAGGCTTCTGCAGGAAACGTGCGGCGATATCCCACAACGTATCCCCTTTTCGGACCACATAGGTGTCCGGGTGCCCGCCATTCACTTCCACGGCGGTAGCATAGGCAGCCACGGTCAGCATCGCCGCGGCGACGACCGTACGAAAACGAAGCAACATAGGTGTGAAGCCCTGATTCCCCAACAGGTCCACGCACTATAGTCCAGAAACCGGGGCGCAAGGCAAGCGTTGGAGCTAGAATCTGCGACGTATGCCGGCGTGCCGGCCCCCTATCCGGAAACAGCCATGGCCCTTCTCCCCATTCTCGAGTTCCCCGATCCGCGCCTGCGTACCAAGGCTGCGTTGATCGACGCCGCCGAAGTCACCACGCCGGCCTTCCAGGAACTGATCGACAACATGTTCCAGACCATGTACGACGCCCCGGGCATCGGCCTGGCGGCCACCCAGGTGGACGTGCACAAGCGCTTCATGGTCATCGATGTCAGCGAAGAAAAGAATGAACCGCATGTGTTCATCAACCCGGAAATCGTCGCCAGGGACGGGGGCCGGGTGTACCAGGAGGGCTGCCTGTCGGTCCCGGGCATCTTCGCCGACGTCACCCGCGCCGACACCATCACCGTGAAGTACCTGGACCGCAACGGCCAGGAACAGCAGCTGGAGGCGGGTGAAGTACTGGCCACCTGCATCCAGCACGAGATGGACCACCTGGACGGCAAGCTGTTCATCGACTACCTGTCGCCGCTCAAGCGCGAGATGGTCCGCAAGAAGCTGGCCAAGCAGCGCAAGCACGTGGCGTGATCGCCCATCCGGGCCGCCCTTCGGGTGGCCCGTGCCTGCGCGACGCGCGCGGGCTGCACGGCGCCGGCCGACGGCGCCGTTTTCTTTCCTGCACGAATCCATCCTGCAAGTGGGGTAGCCATGAGGATTGTCTTTGCCGGTACGCCGGAATTCGCGGTGTCGTCGCTGCGCGCCGCGGCGCGCCACCACGAGGTCGTGGCCGTCTATACCCAGCCTGACCGGCCGGCCGGGCGTGGCCGTGGCCTGGCACCGTCGCCGGTCAAGCTCGAGGCCGTGGCCCGTGGCATTCCGGTCTACCAGCCCGAATCACTGAAGGACGAGGCTGCACAGCAGCAGCTGCGCGACCTGCAGCCGGACCTGATGGTGGTGGTGGCCTACGGCCTGATCCTGCCCAAGGCGGTACTGGCGATCCCGACCCACGGCTGCTGGAACGTGCATGCCTCGCTGCTGCCACGCTGGCGCGGTGCTGCGCCGATCCAGCGCGCGATCCAGGCCGGTGACGCAAAGACCGGTGTGTGCCTGATGCAGATGGAAGCGGGCCTGGATACCGGCCCGGTGCTGCTGCACCAGGAACTGCCGATCGCTGCCACCGATACCGGTGGCCAGCTGCATGACAAGCTGGCCGAGCTGGGTGCACAGGTCCTGTCCGACGGCCTGGGCCTGCTGCGGGCCGGCATCAAGCCGATCGCGCGGCCGCAGCCGGAGCAGGGCGTGACCTATGCGCACAAGCTGGACAAGGCCGAAGCCCGTCTGGACTGGGCGCAGGGCGCCGATGTGCTGGCGCGTACCGTGCGTGCCTTCAATCCGTGGCCGATCGCCGAAGCGACGCTGGCTGGCGAACGCGTGCGCATCCATGGCGCGGTGGCGCTGGATGAGGCCCACAGCCAAGCGCCGGGCACGGTGCTGGCGGCCAGCCGCGATGGCATCGACATCGCCTGTGGCCAGGGTGCACTGCGCTTGCGTACGCTGCAGCGCGAAGGCGGCAAGGCGATCACCGCCGCCGACTACCTCAACGCCCGCCGTGATCTGCGCGTGGGAGCATAAGCGGTGTCGAAGCAGAACGATTTCTCCGTGGCCAAGGCGGCGCCGGGCGCGGCCACGCGCATGCTGGCCGCGCGTGTGCTGGCACAGGTGTTCACCCGTGGCCGTTCATTGAAGGCCGAACTGGCCTGGGCGCTGCCGAAGCTGGCCGACAGCCGCGATCGTGCCTTGCTGGAAGCGCTGTGCTTTGCGGTGCTGCGTCGCCGCAGTACCTATGACGCTGCCTTGCAGTCGTGGATGCAGAAGCCGCTGTCGGCGCGCGACGCCGACCTGCGCACCCTGTTGATGGTGGGCTTCGCCCAGCTGGACGTGCTGGAACTGCCGGCGCATGCGGCGCTGTCGGCCACGGTCGATGCCGCGCGTGCGCTGGGCCGTGAGCGCCAGGCCGGCCTGGTCAATGCGATCCTGCGCCGCGCGCAACGCGAGGGTTTCCCGGAGCAGCCGGCGCGCGATGCCTTCCCGGAATGGCTGGCCGATGCGGTGGAACGCGATTGGCCGGTACAGGCCGACGCGATCTTCAGCGCCAGCCTGCAACCGGCACCGTTGTGGCTGCGTGCCAACCGCCAGCACGGCGGCCGTGACAAGGCACTGGCGGCACTGGCCGAGGCGGGCATTGCCGCCGAACCCAGCGCGCTCTGCGCCGATGCACTGCGCCTGGCGGCCCCCGTTGCGGTGAACCAGCTGCCGGGTTTTGCCGACGGTGCACTGTCGGTACAGGACCTGTCGGCGCAATGCGCAGCCGACGCGCTGGCGCCCGCGACCGGCGCCCGCGTGCTGGACGCCTGTGCGGCACCCGGTGGCAAGTCGGCGCACCTGCTGGAACGTGACCCCAGTCTGCGCCTGCTGGCGCTCGATATCGATGCGCGTCGACTCGCGCGCGCCCGCGATACCTACACCCGCACCGGTGTGGGTGAGGGCGCGCAGACCCGGGTGGCCGATGCCAGCGATCCCGGGGCCTGGTGGGATGGCACGCCGTTCGACGCCATCCTGCTGGATGCCCCGTGCTCGGCCACCGGCGTGATCCGCCGCCAGCCGGACGTGATGTTCCACCGCCGCGCCGAGGACATCGATGCGCTGGTCGGCGTGCAGGCCCGCCTGCTGGAGGCCTGCTGGTCGATGCTGCGCCCGGGAGGCGTGCTGCTGTACGCCACCTGTTCGATCCTGCGCGCCGAGAACGTCGATCAGGTGCGAGCCTTCCTGAAGTGGCATCCGGACGCAGCGGCACAGCCTCTGGATGACACATTCGGCCTCGATTGCGAGGGGATTGCGCGCCAGCGCCTGCCGGGTGACAACGATGCTGACGGTTTCTTTTACGCGCGTCTGCTAAAAACAGCCTGACCCCGCTGACGTTCCGAGTCCCATGCTGAAATCCCGCGCGTCGCGCGAGACGTGGTTGTTCGTGGTGATGGCCCTGCTGGTGCTGGGGGCCGGGCTGGGCCTTCGTGATCCGTGGCCGTCGGACGAACCGCGCTTCGCGCTGGTGGCCAAGCAGATGTTCGACAGCGGGCAGTGGCTGTTCCCGCATCGCGGCACCGAGCTGTACTCGGACAAGCCGCCGATGCTGATGTGGTGGCAGGCCACGCTGTACAGCCTGGTCGGGCAGTGGCGCGTGGCCTTCCTGCTGCCGTCGCTGCTGGCGGCCCTCGGCACGCTGTGGTGCGTGGTCGACCTGGGGCGACGCCTGTGGACGCGGCGGGTGGGGCTGTACGCCGGCTGGGCGCTGCTGTTCGCGCTGCAGTTCACCTTCCAGGCGAAGAAGGCGCAGATCGACCCACTGCTGCTGCTGTTCATCACCCTGGCCAACTACGGCCTGCTGCGCCACCTTTTGCTGGGACCAAGCTGGCGCTGGTGGTGGCTGGGCTGGTTCTTTGCTGGCATCGGCGTGATCACCAAGGGCGTGGGGATGCTGGCGCTGCTGATGCTCGTGCCTGCGGCCATCGCCGCGGCGTTGCAGTGGCCACGGGTGGGACTGCATGCGCGCGACGCGCGTTTCTGGCTGGCGCCGCTGGCCTTCCTGCTGGCGGTGTCGTTGTGGCTGGCGCCGATGCTGCTGGCCGGCTTTGCCACCGGCTCGGACGAGTACCTGGCCTACATGGACGACATCCTGTTCCAGCAGACGGCGCGGCGCTACGCCCATTCCTGGGACCATCACCAGCCCGCCTGGTACTTCCTGGCGACGATGCCGCTGATGTGGATCCCGGCGTTCCTGGCCCTGCCCTGGGCGATTCCGGCGTGGCGCCGCCGGCTGCGCCGCCGCGACCCGCGCTACCTGCTGCCGCTGGCCTGGTGGCTGGTGGTGGTGCTGTTCTTCTCGATTCCCGCCGGCAAGCGCGATGTGTACATCCTGCCGGCACTGCCGATGTTCTGCCTGGTGCTGGCGCCGCTGTTGCCTGGATTGCTGAGGCGGCGCGATGTGCAGGCCGTGGTGGGGGTGTTCACCGGCCTGCTGTCACTGGGCCTGGCCCTGGCCGGTGCGATGGCGGTGCTGGGCGAGCCGGCCTTCGAGCTGCGCCTGACCCACAGCCGCGGGCTGGCGCCCGGCGCCGTCGACGCACTGGCCTGGACGATCCTGGCGATGGGCGTGTGGGGCGGATTGAGCCTGCTGGCCTGCGGCCGTCGCCGGCATCTGGCGCTGGTGTCGACCCTGGCGATGGTCTGGGTGCTGTACAGCCTGGTCGGCTATCCGCTGCTGAACGATTCCAGTTCCGCCCGCGGCCTGATGCGCACGGTTGGTGACCGTCTGGGACCGGATGCCGAATTGGGGCTGGTGGCCTGGAAGGAGCAGCATCTGCTGTTGGCCGACCGCCCCGCAGCGACCTTCGGTTTCGAGACGGACTGGGACGAGCAGCTGATTGCGGCCACGGGCTGGCAGCGGCTGGCGCCCGGACGCCGCTGGTTGCTGGTGCACGAATACGCGATGCTGTCGTGCGTCGACCGCAACCGTTCTGAACTGGCCGGCGTGGCCAACCGGCGGCGCTGGTGGCTGGTGCCGGCAGCAGCGGTGAAGGTGCCCTGCGTGGTCACTGCAGAGGAGCGCGAACGTGAACGGCGTTTGCAGGAACATGACTAGCCACCACGATTCCGGCTTGTCCAGTCTGCCCAAGCGGGCCCAAAGGCAGTAAAACAGCAGGCTGGGACGGCCTCCGTTGGTCCTTCCCGTTCTTCCCGCAGATTGCAGTGATACTTCCCGACGTGCCAGCTTCATCGGACAACCTGAACCCCATGGCCGACGACCCGCTGGGCGTTCCCGCCGGTGGGCGCCATGGGGCCGCGCATGCGCTGGCCCAGCTGGGCCTGTTCTGCCTGCCGGCACTGGTGCTGACCGTGCCGATCAACCTGCTGCCGTATGGCCTGCTGCTGCTGCTCAGCACGCTGCTTGCGCCGGAGCTGCTGTGGCGCGCGCGCGGCATGGCCGGTCAGCCGGTGAAAGTGCTGGCCTGGCTGATGCTGGCGGTGCTGGCGCTCGGTGTACTGTCGGTGGTGTTGTTCGAGCAGGGCCTGCGTGACGTCGACAACCGCTCGCGATTCGTGGTGATCCCGTGGATCGCGCTCTGGGTCTGCGCGCTGCGTCCCAACCTGCGGTGGCTCTGGTACGGATCATTGACCGGCCTGCTCGCCACCTTCGCGATGTCGCTGTGGCAGGTGCTGGGTGGCGCCCCGCGCGCAGAGTTGTTCACCAACGCCATCGTGCTGGCCGACATCGTGATGGTGTTGATGGTGCTGCTGGTGTTCTGTCGCCCGTCGCGGCGCTGGTCGCTGGTGATCCTCGGCACGGCCGCCGGCTGCGGCACCATCGTGCTGACCGGCAGCCGCGGCGTGTTCGCCGCCCTGCTGGCGCTGCTGGTGGTGCTGGCACTGAGCCTGCGCTGGCGCACCGGTGCGGCGCGCCTGTCGGTGCTGGCCGGCATGCTGGCGATCGGCGCGACCCTGGTGCTGTCGGTGCCGGAGCTGCGTCACCAGGTGCGCCTGAGCGAGCTGCACAGTGACGTGCAGCGGATGGAACTGGGCGACAGTGATTCTTCCGCCGGTGCCCGCGTGGAACGCCTGCAGGTGGCTTGGGAGACCTTCCTCGATCACCCGCTGGTGGGTGTTGGCATCGGTCATTTCGACAGCGCGATGCTGCGCGTGCCGGCCTGCCGGGAGAATCCGGAAGAGTTGCGTTGCCACCTGGGGCATGCACACAACGATGTTGCCGAATGGGCAGCGACCCAGGGCGTACCGGGCCTGCTGCTGTTGCTGGCGGTGTATGGCATCCCGCTAGGGTTGTTCGTGCGGCTTCATCGCCGCAGCGGACGGTCGACCTTCCGGGGGCCGGCCGCAGCCGGCATCATGCTGGTGATCACCTATGCGCTGTGCGGCCTGACCCAGTCGATGTTCGCGCACCAGATGACGGCCAGTTTCTACGTGACCCTGGTCGGCCTGCTGACCGGCCTGTCGATCGTCGAAGGCGCGCGCCACCGGGCAGTCACCGGGGCGTGACGCATCGGCTTGCCGGGCAGGGCCCGGCGATCAGGGGTTCGGCGGGTCGGCCACGGCCTGGCCGTTGCCCAGCATCCACAGCATGATGGTCTTCTGGCGCACGTAGTTGGCGCGCACATAGGCGTAGACCAGGCCATGCCAGCCGTCGCGGAAGCCGCCACGGAACACGAAGCCGCGCCAGAACCGCCAGGCCGGTGCCAGCACCAGCTTGCCCAGCGTGGCCCGTTTACCGCGCGCGAACTCGTGCTCGGCCATCATCCGCGCGTACTTCTCGGTCTTGGCCAGCTGCTGCTGCAAGGAGCGGTAGGGATAGTGGACCAGGTCGCCGCGCAGGGTACCCACACTGCCATCGACGCTGGCGGCCTCGTGGATCTCGCGCTTGCCGCGCCAGCCGCCACGGCGGCGGTCGAACAGGCGCATCACCCGGTCCGGGTAGGCATTGCCATGGCGCAGGAACTTGCCGAAGTACTCCGACAGGCGTGCGAAGCGATAGCCGGCATGGCCAGCGAAGCCACCGTCGCGGGCCTGTTCGATGGCCGCACGCAGTTCCGGGCTGATCCGCTCATCGGCGTCCAGGCACAGCACCCAGTCGTGGCGGGCCTGCTCGACGCAGTACGCCTTCTGGCTGCGGAAGCCGTCAAACGGGCGCTGCAGCACGCGGGCGCCTGCGGCCTCGGCGATGGCCACGGTGGCATCGGTGGAGTAGGAGTCCACGACGACGATCTCATCGCAGAAGGCCAGTGAGGCCAGGCAGTCGCCGATGCGGCCGGCCTCGTTGAACGCGATAATGCAGGCCGAGATGCGAGGCCGTTCGATGGGAGCGGTCGTGGAGGACATGATGGCCGGGTACCTGTTGTTTGCGACGGAGCGCTATGCGCTGCCTATTCTCGCCCCGTTGGCGCAGGCCTTGCACGCCTCCGGGCAGGAGGTGGCAGCCTGGTTCGAGGGCGGCGCGGCCGGCAGCCAGCTGCCGGGAGTGCCCAACATCGGCCTCAAGCAGGCGCTGGCAATGCGGCCGCGGGCGGTGTTCAGCGCCGCCAACTGGGTGCCGACCTTCCTTTCGGGAGCCAAGGTGCAGCTGTTCCATGGCTTCAACGTGGAGAAGCGGGACAGTGCGCGCGGCCACTTCCGGGTGCGCGGCATGTTCGACCTGTACTGCACGCAGGGGCCGGCCACCACCGGGCCGTTCCGCGAGATCGCGGCCCTGCAGGGCCACTTCGCGGTGGCCGAGACCGGCTGGCCGAAGCTGGATCCGCTGTTCCGCGACGATGGTGGCGAGAGCGCCGCGCTGCGCGCCGCCGCTGGAGGACGCCCGGTGATCCTGTTCGGTTCGACCTTCACCGAACGCCTGAGCGCAGCCCCGCACCTGCATGCGCAGATTGCTGCCGACATCGCCGAGGGCAAGCGCTACTGGCTGCTGACCCTGCACCCGAAGTGCCCACCGGAATTGTTCGAACGCTACCGCGCGCTGGCCGGTGCCAATGCGCGCTTCATCGAGCCGGAGCAGGTGATGGCCGCACAGCGCGCCGCCGATGTGCTGGTGTCCGATACGTCCTCGATCGTTTCGGAGTTCATCGTCCAGCACAAGCCGGTGGTGACCTTCCGCAACCGGGTGCCCAAGCCGCACATGATCGACTTCGACGACCCGGTGCAGCTGCCGGCGATGCTGCAGCGCGCGCTGCATCCCGACGCCGCGCTGCAGGCGGAGATCGTGCGCTACGCCGATGCCATCCATCCGTACCGCGATGGCCTGTCCAGCGAGCGCGTGATTGCGGCCACCGAGGATTTCCTGTCCGGCGAGATGGGCGCGCTGCGGCGCAAGCCGTTCGGGAGCTGGGTGCGCGACCTGCAGATCCGCAAGGACCTGGGGTATTGGGGGCCGTCGCAGCGGTAAGCCGAGCGTGGGCTCGGCTCTACAGTAGATCCACGCCATGCGTGGATGCGCGACCCCAGGCCGCGGTAGTGCCGGCCAGCGGCCGGCACTACCTACCAGCGCAGCTTGCGCCGCGCCAGCGCGGCCGCCAGTTGATCCATCACCTGTTGCGCCTGCGCCTGCGGCAGGTAGTGCAGGATCAACGCCACATCACCATGCGCGCCGGCGGTATCCAGCTGCAGGCTGCTGGTGCCCAACAGCTTGTCCAGTGGCGAGCGCAGCTGGCGCAGGCCCTGCACCTTGTCCAGCTCGGCCCAGCGCCACCAGCGCTTCCACCAACCGCCGCGCACGGCAACATAGTGGTCATCCAGATACCAGCCCATGCGCGCCATCTGCAGATGTGCCACCAGCAGCGCCAGCGGCAACCAGGCCAGCACGATCAGGCCCCATGATCCCCAGCGCCAGTACGCGGCTGCGGCCAGCACGGGGACCAGCAGCAGCGCACCCAGGCACAGCCGCCACCAGCCACGCTGCGGAATGGACTGCCACTGCGCCGGTGGCCACTGCAGTTGTGGCAGCAGGTGCTGCACCAACTGCTCGCAGCGCATTGCCGGGGCCAGCGGTGCCAGCTCGCGCAGGGCGCGGTCCTGGTCCCGCGAAGGGCCGCCGGCGGCGCTGTCGATGCGCAGCTGGCGCAGGCCGAACCAGCGATGCAGGGTGGTTTCGTGCAGCGTCCAGGCCTGGATGCGGCGACGCGCGACACTGCTGCGGGTTCGGCTGACCAGGCCAGCCGAGACGGTCAGCCGGCGATCCTGCTCGCTGAGAGTGAAGCCGTGATAGCGCAGCAGGGTCAGCACCACCGACAACGCCCGCAGCGCCAGCCAGCCCAGCAGCAGGGCTGCGGCCAGCAGCAGGAAGGCGCCGGCCACGCCGGGATGCAGGTGGCTTGCGTAGCCGAAGACCTCCCTGCCACCACGCTGGATGGCCGCGTCCATCACCGGCCGCGGCACGGTCTGGAACAGCACGCCGAAGGCGGCGATCGCCAGTGCCCATCCGCGGTTGGAGAGCAGGCCCATGCGCACCACGTCCCAGCTCGACAGGCGCAGCAGCACCTGTTCGGTGTCGGTCCCGGTGATCGAGGGCGTGGCGACGACGTCGGCGGGCTGCGGTGCCTGCCCACGCTGGCGCACCAGCCGTTCCAGCGCCAGCGCCTGGTCCAGCCTCAGTACCCGCATCTCGGCTTCCGGCCGCACGCCGCCGGCCGATTCCAGGCGCAGCTCGGCCACACCGAACAGCCGGTGCAGCGGGTTCTGCCGCACTTCCACGTTGTGGATGCGGGCGAACGGGATCTCGCGGCGGTTGCGCGCAAGCAGCCCGCTGCGCACGGTGATGGCATCGCTGCCGATGCGGTAGCGGTAGCTGAGGTACTGCAGCACCGAGACCAGCACCAGTGCCGCGATCGCCGACAGTGGAATCAACTGCGCCCACATCGGGTCGCGCTCGCCACGCTGGCCGAACACCAGCAGCGCGACCAGCGGCAGGAAGTAGTGGCGCAGCTGCAGCAGCAGTACGAACAGCCACGACCACGGGTGCAGGCGATGGTCCTCGCCACCGGCAGGCAGCGATGCGGGCAGGGGCGGCGGCAGGCTCACAGGGCGTCGGCGTCCTGGTCGAGCTGGTGCGAGAGGGTGTCGCGCAGGCGCTCGGCGTCGGCTTCATCCAGGCCGTTGACGGTGACCGCGCTCATGCGGGTACCGGCAGTGTGCACGATCAGCGTGGCCAGGCCGGCGCGGCGCTCCAACGGGCCCCGGCGCAGGTCCAGGTGTTGTACGCGCGATATGGGAATGCGGGTTTCCAGCTGCCACATCAGGTCGCGGCGCAGGCCCAGGCCCTGGTCATCCAGGCGCCAGCGGGTGCGGGTCAGTCGCCGGCGGCCGAGCCAGGCGCCGAAGAGGATGCCGATCAGCAGCCCCAGGGCGGCAGTCCCCAGGCCGCCGGGCAGATCGAAGAACCAGGCAGCTGCGGCCAGTGGCAGACCCGGCACGAACAGTCCGCCGAAGGCGCCTTCCAGTGCGGCCAGGCGGGCGGCACGTTGCGGTAGCGATTGCCAGGCTTCGGTGGTCGGGGCGATGGGGGCGACGTCGGTCACGCGGGCTCCGTCAGGTGGCAGGGCGAGCGGCGGCGGTGGCCGCACCGCGCAGACGGTAGCAGGTCGGCTGCGTTACTGGGCAGCCTGGATCAGCGCATCGACATCCAGCAGGTGGCCAGCACGATCGGCCTTGGTGCGCAGGTAGTGTTCGTTTTCCGCGGTGATCTCGCCGGTGACCGGAATGCAGTCCAGCACCTCGATGCCGGCATTGCGCAGGCGCTGTGCCTTGGTCGGGTTGTTGCTGAGCAGAGCCACGCGCGAGATGCCCAGGCCATGCAGCATCGCCACCGCACTGCCGTAGCGGCGTTCGTCGGCACCGAAGCCCAGCTGTGCATCGGCGTCGATGGTATCCAGGCCGTCGTGCTGGTAGCCATAGGCGCGCATCTTGGCGGCGATACCAGTGCCGCGGCCTTCCTGGTCCAGGTACAGCAGCACGCCGCCGCCCAGTTCCTTCAGCTTGCGCAGCCCGCGCCGCAGCTGGTCGCCGCAGTCGCACTTGAGCGAGCCGAACAGGTCGCCGGTCAGGCACGAGGAGTGCACGCGTACCGGTACCACCGACGACAGGTCCGGTTCGCCGACGATGATCGCGACCTGGTCGCGCTGGGCCACGCCGCCGCGGAACACCGCGAAGGTGGTCATGCCGACGTCGCGCAGCGGTACCGGCGAACGCGCCACCAGTTCGTAGTCGTGGGCCGCATGTGCTGCGCCTTCGGCCAGGTCGCACAGGGCCACCTCGGCGGCACCGTCGAAAGTGTGGTCATCCACGTCCAGGCGCACCGCGACCATCGCCGGCAGCAGCAGGCCCAGGCGGGCCAGCTCCACCGCGCCGGCATCGAAGGCGTCGCCGGCCGCCCAGCCGTCGGGCATGGGGCCGGGCTCGCGCAGGTAACCCAGCGAGGGCAGGGTATCGAAGGCAATGCCAGCCAGCGGCAGGCGCGCGCCTTCCGGTGCTTCCACGCCGAGCACGCGGGCGCGGGTCGCGGTCAGGAACAGGTAGTGGCGCTCGCGCGCGGCACCGGCGAACGTGGCAAAGCTGCTGGCAGTGGCGCTGTCCAGTGCAATCACCGCCAGGCGCTGGCCCTGGCCATCGTGGAGCAGTACCGGGCGACCGGCACGCAGTTCGGCCACCGCGCGTTCGCAGCGGATCGCGGCGGGATCGCCGAACAGGGGAGAGGCAGCAGGCATGGCAGGACCGGGGGAGGCGGACATCGCAGTCTCTATGGGGGCGACGGCGTCGTATTCAACGTGGTGCGGCCGCCGGTCGCAGGGGCCGGACGGGCCCGCGTGGTGCGACCGTCAGTGCGGATGCTCTTCGGTCGCGTACGGGTCTTCCTCGCCGCTGCCCGGTGGCCGCAGCGTATAGCGCTTGTAGGTCCACTGGTACTGCGTCGGGTCGCGGCGGGCGATGCGCTCGATGCCGGCGTTGAGCGCGGTGGCCGCCACCTGCGGGTCCGGGTCGGCCACGGCGGGATCGGTCGGCTCGATGTGCAGGGCGAATTCCATGTCCGGCCCGACGCGCTCGCACCAGCCATACAGCACGGTGGCGCCGGTGCGCTCGGCCAGCCGGTTGACCAGGGTCATGGTCAGTGCCTGCACGCCGAAGAACGGCACGAACACGCCGTCGCCGGCCTTGGGTTGCTGGTCGGGCAGGATGCCGGTGGCACCGCCGTCCTTGAGCACCTTGAACAGCTGGCGCACGGCGGGGCCCTCGGCGCGTACCTGCTGCACGTTCTGGCCGCCCCGCACCAGCTGCAGGAAGGCGTCGCTGGCCTCGTCCTCCGGTGGCTTGTAGACGATGGCGATGTGCCCGCGCGAGGCCAGCCACTGGTTCAGCAGCTCCCAGTTGCCGAAGTGGGGTGCGGCCACGATCACGCCCTTGCCGCTGGCCAGCGCCGCGTCGTACAGGGATTCGCCGTGGCGCTGCTTCAGGTGCAGGCGCAGGTTGTCGGCCGGCCTCTGGCTCCACAGCCGCAGCGTCTCGATGGCCTGCAGGGCGGTGGAGCGCAGCAGCTCGCGGTGCAGGCGGTCGCGCGCCGGACCGTCCAGTTCCGGGTAGGCCAGTTCCAGGTTGCGCCGGGTGACGCGGCTCTCGCGAGCGTTGAGACGGACCCACGTCCACGCCAGGGCATGCGCGAACGCCCGCAACACTGGCCAGGGCAGGCGGGCGAACAGGGTGGTGGCGCGGTAGACCAGCCGGGCTTTGCGTTGCGGATTCATCGGCGCCAGTTTAGCCAAGGGCGCTGCTATCGTGGCCGGCCCTGTTCATTGGAAGCCCACGATGCTCGTCCTGATCCAGCGCGTCAGCCAGGCCGCCGTCCATGTCGACCAGGAAGTGGTGGGGCAGATCGGCCCCGGCCTGCTGGCCCTGGTCGGCATGGAACCGGGCGATACCGAGGCCCAGCTGCGACGGATGGCCGAGCGCCTGCTGGGCTACCGGGTGTTCGCCGACGAGGCCGGGAAGATGAACCGGTCGCTGCGCGACACCGGCGGCGGCCTGCTGCTGGTCAGCCAGTTCACCCTGGCCGCCGATACCCGTTCGGGCATGCGCCCCAGTTTCACGACCGCGGCACCGCCGGACGAGGCTGAACGCGGGTTCAATCGATTTGTCGAGATCTGCCGTGAAAATCACGCGCCCGGGGTGGAAACGGGCCGATTTGGTGCCCATATGGTCGTCAGCCTGGTCAATGACGGTCCCGTGACCTTCCTTCTCAGGCCCTGAGCCTGCGGGACCACCGCCCGGCAGGCGGGGCCCCGGGCTGGTATAATGCTACGTTCCCTATTTCTCCCTAGCCGGTGGCGCGAGCACTACATGGCCAACGAACGTCCTGCCCAATCCGAAATCAAGCAACTGATCAGCAAGGGCCTGGAACAGGGCTACCTGACCTACGCCGAAGTCAATGACCATCTGCCGGACGACATGGTCGACCCGGAACAGATCGAAGACATCATCGGCATGATCAACGGCATGGGCATTGATGTCCATGAAGTTGCGCCGGATGTGGAAACCCTGCTTCTCAACGATGGCAACACCGGCAACCGCGAAGTCGATGACACCGCGGCTGAAGAAGCTGCCGCCGCGCTGAGCGCGCTCGACACCGAAGGTGGCCGTACCACCGACCCGGTGCGCATGTACATGCGCGAAATGGGCACCGTCGAGCTGCTGACCCGCGAAGGCGAAATCGCCATCGCCAAGCGCATCGAGGAAGGCCTTTCGCAGGTCCAGGCGGCCCTGGGCCAGTTCCCGGTTTCGGTCGAGTCGCTGCTGAACGACTACGAAGCCCACAAGGAAGGCAAGAAGCGCCTGGCCGAAGTGATCGTCGGCTTCAACGACCTGGTCGACGAAGAGCCGGCACCGCCGGCGGTCGTTGCCGATGACAGCGCCGATGCGGACGCCGAAGGCGACGAGGACGAGGACGACGATGTCGACGGTGGCGATGAAGAAGCCGCACCGACCGGTCCGGATCCGGAGGAAGTCGCCGCGCGCATGCAGGCACTGAGCGATGCCTTCAACGCTTTCAAGAAGGCCGCAACCAAGGGCGACAAGAAGAACCTGCCGCGCCTGCGCGAAGAGATGTCGGCGGTGTTCGTCACCCTGAAGCTGCCGCTGCCGCTGACCGACGTGCTGACCAAGCAGCTGCGCGACACCATGGCCGACATCAAGTCGCATGAGCGCCGTGTGCTGAACCTGGCCACCGTCACCGCGCGCATGCCGCGCAAGGACTTCATCCGTTCCTGGGAAGGCAACCAGACCAACCTGGAGTGGGTGGAAGACGCACTGAAGCGCAAGCAGAAGTGGTCGTCGGCCCTGCGCGAAGTGAAGGACCAGATCATCGCCGAACAGCAGGCGACGATCGACATCGAGAAGCTGACCCAGCTGGACCTGGAAGAGCTGAAGGAAATCAGCCGTGCCATGGCCTACGGTGAAGCCAAGGCGCGCAAGGCCAAGAAGGAAATGGTCGAGGCCAACCTGCGCCTGGTGATCTCGATTGCCAAGAAGTACACCAACCGTGGCCTGCAGTTCCTCGACCTGATCCAGGAAGGCAACATCGGCCTGATGAAGGCCGTGGACAAGTTCGAGTACCGCCGCGGCTACAAGTTCTCGACCTACGCCACCTGGTGGATCCGCCAGGCGATCACCCGCTCGATCGCCGACCAGGCGCGCACCATCCGTATCCCGGTGCACATGATCGAGACGATCAACAAGTTGAACCGCATTTCCCGCCAGATGCTCCAGCAGTACGGCCGCGAGGCTACGCCGGAGGAGCTGGCCAAGGAAATGGACATGCCGGAAGACAAGATCCGCAAGGTGATGAAGATCGCCAAGGAGCCGATCTCGATGGAAACCCCGATCGGCGACGACGAGGATTCCCATCTGGGCGACTTCATCGAGGACACCAACGTGGAGTCCCCGATCGAGAACACCACCAACATCAACTTGTCCGAAACCGTTCGCGACGTGCTGGCCGGCCTCACCCCGAGGGAAGCCAAGGTGCTGCGCATGCGCTTCGGCATCGACATGAACACCGACCACACGCTGGAAGAGGTCGGCAAGCAGTTCGACGTGACCCGCGAGCGCATCCGCCAGATCGAAGCGAAGGCCCTGCGCAAGCTGCGTCACCCGAGCCGTTCGGAGCAGCTGCGCAGCTTCCTGGATATCGATTGATAGCCAGCGGCTGTTGAAGCGTTGAGAGAAACCCCGCCTGGTGCGGGGTTTTTCTTTGGTCGTCCCGGCCATGCCGGTCGGATCCTGACGATGTCACGTCTGCCATTTGATTACTTCCTGCGGTAGCCGCACGCTGACCGTGCAGATGCTCAACACATCGCGTAGGCAGGCCGGTCTCCATCGGCGCTGATGCAAGCGCGCAGCAGGTCACGTACATCACATACGGCCCGCTGCACTGATTCGTCATGCATTTGGAGTGAGGCCATGAATGATGTGGAGCACGATCTGTCTGATTCCCGGCAGACTGATTTTCCGTCGCTGCTTGATTGGGATGAGGTGATGCAGGATGAGCGTGAAGATCGGCTGGGGTTTGCCCGCCGCACGACGTATGCGTTGCTGACGCTGTCTGGTGCGGAACTGGTCGAGGGCTTTGACGGCGGCAACCACAAGGCACTGGAAGAGGCCAGAAGGACGGTGGCGCTGTTCCAGGCACATCTGCGGCGGCAGATGTGGTTCGCGGACTTGGCGGAGAAGCGGTTGGGGCGTGTTGCTGAGGCTCTTGCTGCTGCCGGGTAGCCGATCGAGCGTGGCCTCCACTACACTGTGGCGCTGCGCAGGGCCTATAGCTCAACGGTTAGAGCAGGGGACTCATAATCCCTTGGTTCCAGGTTCGAATCCTGGTGGGCCCACCATAAAAAAACAGGCACTTAGGCTTACGCCCGAGTGCCTTTTTTGTGCCGGTGGGAAAATTCGCGGGAAAACTCAACGCTTGCGAGGTGGTTTCACGACTGGCAAGTCGTGGTCGTAGCGGCCCGTAGTGGTGGGCGATTGTGCCCGGCCGCATCCTGCTTGTCGCCACGGTTGCCCTCGGTGTTGGACGTGAGCCATGCGCGCCTGATGGGTGGCAGGCCCTGCGAGGACGCCATCTGGCGCCAGATCGTGACCGTGCTGGACGCGGCGGACCGTGGCTGTGACCTGTTCGATATCGAGGAACTGCGCCGTGACTACAGCGCCGAGGAGTTCGCCAACCTGCTGATGTGCGAGTTCGTGGACGACAGCGCCAGTGTGTTCCCGCTCACGATGCTGCAGCCCTGCCAGGTCGATTACAAGCCGTTTGCCGTCCGGCCCTACGGCGACCGCGCCGTGTGGATCGGCTACGACCCGGCTGAGACCGGCGACAGCGCGGGCATCGTGGTTGTGGCCCCGCCGCTGGTGCCTGGGGGCAAGTTCCGCGTGCTGGAACGCCACCAGTTCAAGGGCATGGAGTTCAAAGACCAGGCGGCGTTCATCGAGCAGATCACCAAACGCTATTGGGTGACCTACATCGGCGTGGATGCGACCGGCATGGGCACCGGCGTTGCTCAGCTGGTGCGCCAGTTCTTCCCCGGTGTGACTGTCTTCAACTACTCGCCCGAGGTGAAAACGCGGCTGGTGCTGAAAGCCTACGACGTAATCAATGACGAACGGCTGGAATACGACGCCGGCTGGACCGACCTCACGCAATCGCTGCTGGCGATCCAGAAAACCATCACCCCGAGCGGGCGCCAGGTGACCTACACCGCCGGGCGCTCGCGTACCACCGGCCATGCTGACTTGGCTTGGGCACTCACGCACGCGCTGCAGAGCGAGCCGCTGGAAGGCGGACGGGCTGCGCGCGGCACCATGGAGATTTTCTGATGACCGACACCGACCAGAGCGCCATCGCCGCGCCGCCGGTGAGTATCGAAGCCTTCACCTTTGGCGAGGCCAGCCCTGTGCTGGAATCACGCGGCTTCCTCGACTACCTCGAATGCTGGCGCAATGGCCGCTACTTCGAGCCACCGGTGGATCTGCAAGGGCTGTCGCGCACAACGCGCTCCAACCCGTACCTGCACAGCGGCCTGACATTCAAACGCAACATGCTGGTGCGCACGTTCCGACCGCACCGGCTGCTGAGCCGTGAGGCGTTCTCGCAGCTGGCGCTGGACTACACCACCTTCGGCATGGGGTAGGTCGAGCGTCGCCGGCCCATGTCAGGAGCCGTGCACAGTCTGGCTGTGCCGCTGGGGCAGTACGTGCGCCGTGGCGTGCAGCCCGGTGAGTTCTTCCCGGTGCGTGCCGCACGGGTAGAGCATGAGTTTCCCGCCGGTGAGGTGTTCCAGCTGCGAGAGGCAGATGCTGATCAGGAGATCTACGGCCTGCCGGAGTGGATGCCAGCCGTACAGGCCGCGCTGCTGAACGAGTCGGCCACGCTGTTCCGCCGGAAGTATTACAACAACGGTTCGCACGCCGGCTACATTCTCTACATGACCGACCCCCAACCCGAGGGCTTGGACGTGGACGCGTTGCGCGACGCGCTGCGGCAGTCGCGCGGGCCGGGCAATTTCAAGAACCTGTTCGTGCACTCGCCCAATGGGAAGAAGGACGGCTTGCAGGTGACCCCGGTCAGTGAGGTGGCGGTCCGAGATGAGTTCACCGGGATCAAGAGTGTGACCCGCGATGACATGTTGGCGGTGCTCCGGGTGCCACCGCAGCTTCTGGGTATCGTGCCGCAGAACAGTGGCGGGTTTGGGTCGATCCGCGACGCGGCAGGCGTGTGGGCGGCGATGGAACTGGCGCCGCTGCAGACGCGCATGGCAGCTATTAACGAGTGGCTGGGCCAGGACGTGATCCGCTTCGAACCCTTCGAACTGGAGGCGACCGCATGATGATTCGAGAGCGCCCGAGCTGCAGCGTGGGCGCTCACTTGTGGGCCAAGGCGGTGGAATGAATGGCGCCGATAGCACAGTGACGGCTTTATCTCGAGAACGATGGCCCGTCTTGCGTATGCGCCTGCTGTGCCGGTTGTTGTTCAAGGCTCGCTGCTTGTGATTGGCTCAACGCATCAGCGCGATGGAGCGATTCCGCCTCCGGTGCGCGAAGCGCATCCATCGTATTCATATGGCCTCGACGATGGGCGGGATCGTCCATTGCTCCCTCGACGATGAAGACCCTCTCACCTCGAGCTAGGTTCTCTGTCGGATTGTTCAAGACAACATGGTCAACCCGTGAAAGGCTCTGCTCCTTCGCCAGTACCAGCAAGCTTGCAGACATGCGCTGACTCGACTCGTCCCAGGGTTTCCCATGCTCTGCGTCCAGGCGTTCCACACCTGCCCTAATCTGCATGTAGAGAGAGCGGTCAGCATCGCCGAGTTCAGGGGCTGAGGAGGATGCTCGCTGCCGTGAGGGCGAGTCGTCGCTGTCCGAACCGACTCTTTCCGCAACCGCAATGCGCTCGGCGTCAAATTCTGGATCTGGCCTACGCCGCCGTTGCGTGGGTGCTATTTCCCGGTCGTAGTAGTCGCCATAGTAGAGTTCGTATGTCGCATGAGGACCAACAGACGGAGCCTCTGTCTTGAACACCTCAGCGATCTGCCCAAGTGCTTGGTTACGGTTGATCCGTCCGGCCTGGAGTTCCGCCGCAATGGTTCCGTATTGTTGTGGACGATTACCTGTGCCGGAAACGCCAATATCTGGACCGCCAGCTGCAACGATCTCACGCTGGACCTGGACATTGCTGAGAGTCGCGGCGGCTTCTCCTCGCAGCTCGCTGTTCACATAGGCTTGCTTAGAAGTTCGATTTTCGGGTTCGGTGAAGAGATGGTGCCCAACTTCGTGAGCAAGAGAACTTGCGATCCTTGAGCCTTGCCCAATCGCATTCTCGTCAATAACGATCTTGACGCCGGGTATAAGATAAGTGCCTTCACCGGCTGCCCCCCATTGGATAACGATACCTTCACGCCTCGCCTGGGTGAGGCCCGCCTGAAGTGTTGGGGATTTTGCTAGAAGCGGCGCCAAGGAGGGGTCGTCCAATGGCGATGCAGGACGCCGTGTGGCTCCTGGGCGGCCTCCCTCCTGCGGCTGCGGCAGTCCAGATTCTTCAGTACGCTCCATGCTCCGGCTCCTTCGCAATAACAGGGATCAGCGCTGACTGATCGATATGTAGGTCAGCGTCACGTTATCGGAATCGAGTCCGAGCACGACCTTTGCATCGTTCACCTGCGCAGACCAGTAAGGGCGAGAGCCAGGCGCGTCAGGCCGAGATGGATGTTTGGTCGAGTTTTCCCAGATGATTTCCTCGAGCGCAATGCTTGGTGGTGCGATCTCAAAGATCAGGTTCGCGAGCGCAGGATCGTCAGCAGCACTTCTCAGCCTGATGTTCCGGACCTCAAGGTCGCCCAACATTCCGTGTTCTGCGATCCGTTCGTCAATCACGTCCTGGCGTGTCGGCTCTCCCAGATGCGTGTGGAGCTGTTCATTTAACGCGTCGACATCATCAAAACGTACACTAGACAGGCGCTCGATGTCGTTCTTGAATCGCTCCATACCAATTTCACTCCCTGATTTGACGGACTGTCTTTGATTAGATTTATGCGATGGGGTTGGTGAGGCACCGCTCGAACACGCTGACAGTATCAACGCTGAAACGGCTATTGAGAGGCAGCGATACGCTGCAAGCCGGAGGTGACTCCGATCTCCGCGCCTTGATGAAGTAGCGCATTTGTCGAGCCATGCATCCATGAAGGTACCTCTCGCGCCAGGAACACTGTCCCGAATCTAGCACAACGTCTTGTGATGCACGGGTCGGAACCCCCACTGGATAGCGATTTTGGGAGATTTCGCGCAGTGTTAGATTATTCGTTTAGTTGGAAGGGGCGAGCTATGGGTGGGCAAGAGGAAGCAATCGCGACAACCAGGGAGGTTGCAATCAAGCATTTCTTCGAAATCACTGCTTTCATCGTGCGCCATGTTGGGTGAGTAGGAAACTTCTGTTGGGTTACAAGCAGCAGGATCTGTATATGGCCTCAGACATCTCGTTGGATCGCTCTATCTGGTTGGGCTGCAACAGTTTGGAGAGTCTCGCAATGGATGCCGCTGATTGGCTATTGGGGTGCGCGCGCTGATATGCGAGCCAGTATGCAAGGCTCTTTTCAGGGGATTTGTCGGCAATGATCCCTCGGTCATGGATGTCAGCAAGGGCTTCAATCGAGTCGACGCTTCCCTGTGATACCGACTCATTTAGATAATCAATCGCATCCCTTCGATAATTGGCTATCCGTTCCGGATCCTTGAGCGCTTCAGTCAAGTTTCCAATGATGGCTTTCGGGTCTTTGGCGAAAATCAGTCTCGCTTCGACCGACCCTTGGGCGGCAGCAAGAGAGAGCCAATTCTCATCTCCGAGTTCCGTTCGCCCTATCAGCCCTTGGCAGTGGCCAATCTCCTGGCCGATTTCCACTGATGCGTAGGCCTTGTACTCATCGGCATCACCTGAGTTAAGCGCCCGCTTGCAACTGGCAATGCGGTTATGGATCTCATAGCTCGACTGGGCATCGCCGGCCCGTGCAGCCGCGATGCGCCTGTCAATGTATTCCGAGGCGTCGCCTTCGTAGTGAGGTGTTTCGATCTTGAGCAGAAATGCCTTGCCACCCAAAGCCACTGTTGATTCGATGGATTGGTGTGGCGAACGCAAGGATTGATGAATGCTTGATTCAGATGCGATATCCGTTGACGAAGTGCTTTTTTCACTGAGAGGAACCTCATCTCCTTTGCTTTCTGACATCGGATGGTCTGCAGGCCAACCAGGAAATGGTTGCGACTACGCCGATGACGAACATTCCATATATGAGAATTCTACTGATCTTCACTTGATTCCTTTTCCCTTGTCGTCGCGGAGCTTTGCGATGGACTGACCTCGGGCCGTGGTGATAGCTGATTTCGGCGCTGATCCCCTGCCTCTCGATTCCCGGGATTTCATATTGCGGGGTGATATTCACTTTCAACCAGAAATTCGTTGCAGCGGGCTACGCTTTGCTCTTGCGTGTTCTCAGTCACGCATCGGTGGACGTAAAGCGACAAATACCCTTCCTCGGAAGGCGAGCGCATGAGTGGCAAAATGGCCATTCCGTGCCGCGGTAGCAATTGGCTTGTTCTCTCGCTAGCCCGACGGCGGCCGCCGCAGTTGCGATCTCATCGCGAAGGTTGCGCCCTCCCTCCTGGTGCGGCCGCGACGCGATCGCGTTGACCGTTGGCCTTGGTGTATCTGTAGCGGAACCTGGGCCCACCGCCGGCGAGCTTCCGCACATCCGGGCAGCCCACACCATGCGACGCTGGATCCGAGGCCCGTTGGCCGATCGGCAAGGTGGCCAGTCCGTTCTCTCCGAGCATTCCCTTCATTGCGCCCATTGGCGACCGCTCGGCGACCTTATGTCAGCGGAAGGAGGTGCACAAAGATGAGCGAAGATGGTCGCGGGGCCTGGGAATCAGCCGCGTGGTTTACGGCTGGAAGGTCTGTGGAGGCGCGTGGAAGCGCTGTGGAGGCCCCATAATCCGTCGATTCCAGATTCGAATCGTGATGGGCCCCCACGCGACCTCGCACGACCTGTTGCAGATCTCATTGCCCCCGCGCCCCGCGCGCCCTGCAGCGTCGGTACCATCTGATCCGCACACAGGGATCGACCATGCCCAACACCGATACACCGGTGGAAGACTTCACCACCGAAATCGAAGACAGCCGGCACCTGTTCGCCTGGTGCCTGGTTCACTATGGCCAGGTGCCCGAGGCGCAGGCGCTCGAACAGGCACGGAAGCGCTATCCCGACCAGAGCCCCGGCCGCGAATACGAACACGCGCTGATCTTCCACGACGAGCCCTGGCACTGGGCGATGCTGCACATGAAGGGCGAAAGGTATTGGCAGCAGCACCCGGAACTGGCGGAGCCGTCGCTGGACTACGAAGCCGAATCGGACGCACTGTGCCTGGCCCGTGGTGAGCAGGTGCCACTGCTGGATGAGGACGAGTACCTGGGCGCGCTCGCGCATGCACGCCACATGCGTGCATGGACGCTGGTCCATCAGGCGGGTCGTTCGCCGGATGAAGCGCGCCAGGAGGCGCTTGGTCACTACGCGTATCATCCGCGCCATCATCGCGGGCGATTTCAGGTTCACGATCCGCGTGAGGGCTGGTGCCATGTGATGAGCGCATTGCATGGCAACGACTACTGGGCGCGACCAGAGCTGCGGGAACCGCCACAGGCCTATTGGAGCGAGTCCCGCGCCTTTGTTTCGGCGCAGGGAATCCGCTTGCCGGACCCTCCGGGCTGAGGCCTGCTCAGCCAGCGAAGGCGCAGCGCCATCGATCACCGCACTCTGTGCCGAATGACACATGCCCTGCCATTTCTGCTGGCGGGAAGATGGCGCATCCTGAAGTGGAGTGATCTGATGCCTGTTACGCTCAGTCGTCGCACCTTCCTGGCCAATGCCGCGGCTGTTCCGGCGGCCACGCTCATTCCCACCGGTGTTGCCACCCCAGCGCGGCCAAGCGTCACCACCGCGAGCCTGATCGACGCGGAACGCGGCGTGATCCGCTCGGCCATGGACGGCAGCGGCATCGGTGCCGCTGCCGTCTGCCTGGTCGAAGGCGGGCAGGTGCGCTGGACTGAAGGCTTCGGTCACGTATCAGGCCAGGGCAGCGTGCCCGTAGACGCCAGCACGATGTTCAGCATCCAGTCCACCTCGAAGAACTTCGCGGCGGTGGCGGTGCTGTTGGCCGTGCAGGACGGCATCCTTGATCTGGACGCGCCCATTACCCGCTATCTGCCGTCGTTCACGGTGCGCAGCCGCTTCGAGCATGCTCCACAGGAGCGCATCAGCCTGCGCCTGCTGCTTGCCAATCGCGCGGGATTCACGCACGAGGCGCCCCTGGGCAACAACTACGAACCGGCGTCGCCGGGCTTTGATGCGCACGTCCGCAGCATCTCGCAGACATGGCTGCGCTTTCCGGTGGGTACGCGCTATCGCTACTCCAACCTGGGCTTCGACCTTGCCGGTCATGTCCTTGAGCAGGTTGCGGGCATCAGCTATCCGGCCTGGCTGCAGCGCCGGATCTTCGAGCCGCTGGGAATGCACGACAGTACGGCCGATGCGTCGGTCTACCTGGCAAGCAAGGTGCGGGCACTGGGAACCCAGGAAGGCCATACGCAGGTACCGCCGGTGACGCCGCTGGTGGTGTCGGGAGGCGTGTGGACCAGTGCCGCCGACATGGCGAAGTATCTTGGCTTCCTGCTCGGTGGCGGCCGATCCGGTGCGCAGCAACTGCTTGAGCCCCGTCTCTGGGACGAGATGCATGGTTTCGGCCTGGGCGGCGACTACGGGCTCGGTGTCATGCGCAGCGAACGCCTCTACGGCAGTACACCGGTGCGGCTGCTGCACCACCGCGGCGGGGGCTTCGGATTCGGGTGCGTGTTCACCTACTGCAGGCAGGCAAACGCTGGATTTGCCGCGATGTTCAATCGCGCGACGTCTGCGGGGTACGGCATCGGCGAGCGTCTGCTCGATCAGCTGTTGTCGGCGCGTTTCGGGCCCCGTCAGCCGCGTGTGCCCCTATCAAGCCTGGCGCCGATCAGGTTGAACCAGGACCAGATGCAGCAGATGGCGGGAAGCTGGATCGGGCGCAGCGGCAAGGCGAAGATCGGGGTTGCCGGAAACGGGGA
This sequence comes from Stenotrophomonas sp. YJH_SMC_32, assembly GCF_059369975.1. NCBI lineage: Bacteria > Pseudomonadati > Pseudomonadota > Gammaproteobacteria > Lysobacterales > Lysobacteraceae > Stenotrophomonas > Stenotrophomonas sp. YJH_SMC_32. The sequence continues at coordinate 432,118 of NZ_JCAFTE010000001.1, forward strand.
GCTGCAACTGCATCGAGGGGCGCACGCCGAGGGTACCCGCTTTGCGGCCATCGACGGCGATCAACTTTTCACTGTGGACACCGATGGAGAGGTTGCGACGTACCGTTACCATGCGGCGACGGACATGCTGCCGGCGTACCTGGAATGCAGCAACGGCGAGGATGGCCTGGACCAGAACGATCCCATCGATGGGCCCACCGGGCCGCAGGCGCCCCATTGGCAACCCTGGCTGGGACGCTATCGCGTTGACCAATGGGGCAAACCATCGATGTTCGTTGTGCTGGAGCAACGACACGGCTGGCTGTACATCGATGGCATCCGCCTGGTTGCTGAGGTGGAGCCAGGATTGTTGTTCACCAGCGATGGCGAAGCGGTGGATTTTCGCGGCTCCCAGCCGACATGGCGCAACCTGCGCCTGCGGCGCGTCGCGCCCATGGGCCAGGGGTGATGGCGGCATGCCGCGCGCTCATCCGCGCCGCCCACGCCCATCGATGCTGTAACGTCCCGCCCCGGTGCACGCCAGCAGCAGGAAGCCGCCGGCGAGGCCCAGGTTCTTCAGGAACATGATCTGCTGGGTCTGATCGGCGAAGTTGTGGTGGAAGATGAAAGCGGTGACCAGGCTGAAGCCTGCGAGCACGACCGCCACCAGCCGGGTCTGGAAGCCGAGCAGGATGCACAGGCCGCTGCCGATTTCGAAGGCGATGGTCGGCCAGAGCAGGATGCCGGGAACTCCCATTGCCTCCATGTAGCCCTGGGTACCACTGAGATCGCCGAGCTTGCCCAGCCCGGAGACCAGGAACAGGGCCATCAGCAGGATGCGTGCAAGCAGGTAGGCGAGCGAATGCGATGAAGTGCTCACGTCGAGGTCCTCGGAGATGGCCGACGCAGGCGATCGGAGCCCACCGGCGGTGAAGCCCGCGTCTACGCGCCGGGCAGGGCGCCTTGACAGCTGCCGCGCTGCAGTAGACCTTTCCCGCATGACGATCGATATTGAATCGCTCAGCCTTCGCGAGCTGGGTGCCCTGGTGGTTGCCGCTGAACAGCGGAAACAGCTGATTTCCAGCCGCCGTCCGGCCAGTGCGGTGCGGCGGATGCTGAAGGCCGCCGCCGCCGAAGCCGGCTACACCCTTGAAGAACTCTTTGGCGGCCAAGCCTCGGAAACACCTGCGCCCGCCCGAAAAGCCGTCCGCCGTAAATCCGGCAAAGTCGCGCCCAAGTATCGCGACCCGGAATACAAGCGCCTGACCTGGACCGGTCGCGGGCGCATGCCGCGCTGGTTGGCGTCCAAGGTGTCGATGGGCCACAAGGTCACCGATTTCCTGATTCCTGGCTTGGCCAGGCCGACCGCTGGCAAGACCAGCACCATCGGCAAGCGGACCGTCATCAAGAAGGGATGACGCTGCAGCACTGCTACCCTGCCCGGGTCTTTCAACCAAGGAGCACGGGATGGCACACGAGAGTGGCATGACGATCACGCCGAAAGTCCTGCACGCCGCCGCAGTGGCGGGCATGTTGGTCAGCCTGCTGGCCTGGGCGGTGGAATGGAGCGGGATGGCCTATGTCTGCCCGTACTGCCGCGTGCAGCGCACGGTCATCGGCGTGCTCGGCCTGCTGACGCTGTTCGCGCGCCCGGGGAGCCTCATCGTGCCCTGGTTGTCGTACACCGCGGGTGGCTTCGCGTTCGTGGTGGCAGCGATGCAGCACTTCAACGGTTGGAAACGCATTTCCGCAGGCGACTTCAGTTTCAATGGGCAGTGGTACATCGACCCGTGGCTGCTGTCAGGCTGCGCAATGCTGATCCTGGTGGCGCAGCTGATGCTGGTGCAGGCCGCCTGCCGGCGGAAGTTACGCTGAAGACCCCGCGCGGGGCGCAGCGCTAGGCGTTCTGGAATACCGCCAGCTGCGCGGCGAAGGCGCGCTGGTAGGCGGGCCGCTGCGTCGCGCGGGCCACATAGGCGGCCACCGTCGGATACTCGTCGAGCAGCCCGCTGCTCTTCAGGCGCAGCAGCACCGAGACCATCATCAGGTCGCCCACGCTGAAATCGCCGTCCAGCCACGGCGCCTTGGCCAGCCATGTCGACAGTTGCGCCAGTCGCGCCCGAACCCGCTCATCCAGCAGCGGCAGCCGCTGTGCGTACCACGGCTGCTCGCGCTCCAGCACCCAGGCCATGGAGCGCTCAACGATGGGGGGTTCCACCGTGTTCAGCGCAGCGAACATCCACATGATCGCGCGCATGCGGGCGTCCGGATCGCGCGGCAGCAGGCCGGGGTGCTGTTCGGCCAGATGCAGGACGATGGCGCCGGATTCGAACAGGGTCCGGTCGCCCTCCTGCCAGGTGGGAATCTGCCCGAACGGATTGCGTGCTAGGTGTACGGGCTGCTTCATCTCGGTGAAGGTGAGCAGTTGTACGTCATAGGCTACCGACAGTTCCTCCAGTGCCCAGCGCACGCGCATGTCACGGGCCAGGCCCTGGCCACGGTCGGGGGAGGTGGCGAAGGCGGTGAGGATGGGAGGCATGGGGTCCGCAATCAAGGAGGGCTTTGATGATCTGACGAGCGAGTGTGCCGGAAATCGACATGGGTGTCGGTGCTCTGCACGTCGCCTGCACGTGTCCTGCACGCACGCACCGTCGCCGATCCATCAGTCTGCCGGGGTCAACCGCAGAGACAGGTAGCAGGCATGAATACTCCCGGAAAACCGAAACCCAGTTGGCGCCAGAGAAACGTGCTGATGGGAGCGCTCGCCGCGGTCCTGGTGATCGTGCTGATCATCCTTTTCGTACCTTGGTGAGCCTGCCCGGGCTCGCTCGATGTGATCCACGCGCCACTGTGGCGTGAAGCAGTCAGTGCGGGTTGGGTGACGTGATGTGCGTATCAATCGCTGCTCACCCGGGAACCACACGAGCATGTCCACAGTGGATACGCAGGCAGCGCAGTCGAAGCTGCTTTTCTCCCCTGAAACGAAGATACAGGAGCAACGCCATGAGCACCCAGTCCACCATCGAACATCGCCTCAACGACCTGATCGAGATCGCTCGTGACGGCAAGTCGTTCTATGAAGAAGCGGCGACCAAGGTGAAGGATGCCGAGCTGTCGGCCTTGTTCACCCGCATCGCCGGCGTCAAGGGCCGCATCGTCGCGGCGCTGAGTGGTTCGGTGGCTGCCAGCGGCGGCAAGCCGGCCGAGCATGGCACCGTGGTGGGTTCGATGCAGCAGTTCTACGGCAAGGTGCGTGCAGCCTTCGGTGACACCAACTATGGCTATGTGGCCGAGCTGGAAGAGTCGGAGGACCGCCTGCTGGGCGCGTTCAAGGACGTGCTGAAGGACAACGAGCTGCCGCCGGCGGTACGCCAGGAAGTCACCCAGCTGTTGCCGGAAGTGCAGGAATGCCACAACGTGATGCGCGCGCGCAAGCATGCGATGAAGGCGGCCTGACGATCAGCGGCGTCCCACTCCCCAGGGACGCCGCGGCCGGGGCGGCACCGCTGCCCCGGCCACCCTGAATCGGTCGCTGCTACACTCTTGCCGGTTCCGCACTGCCAACAATGAGCACCATGAACAACGGGAACGGTCCGCAGACAGTTCGCTGCGCCGCAACAACGACGCAGACGTTGTTGCGGTGAACATCCCTGCGATGCATGCGAAGTGGATGGATCACCGCCGGACTCACTCTGGGCGGAGACTCCCCATGTTCAATCGACAGGCCCCGCGTTGGGCCCATACCCTGCCATCGGCCATTGCGCTGATGGCGCCGTTCGACCTCCTGGCCTCGCTGGCCATGGATATCTATCTACCTGTAGTGCCCTTGATGCCCGGCGCGTTGGGAACATCGCCTGCGCGGGTGCAATTGACGCTGAGCATCTACCTGCTGGTGCTCGGCGTCGGCCAACTGCTGTTCGGCCCGTTGTCCGACCGGATCGGGCGCCGCCCGGTGCTGTTGCTGGGGGCGCTGCTGTTCACCGTTGCCTCGTTTGCGCTGGCGCTGTCCAGCAATAGCGGGTTCTTCCTGGCCTGGCGCACAGTGCAGGCGATTGGCGCGTCGGCAGCGCTGGTAGCGACGTTTGCCACCGTCCGCGACGTATACGCGGATACACCGCAGGGGGCGTCCTTGTATGGACTGTTCGCTTCGATGCTGGCCTTCGTGCCGGCACTGGGGCCGATGCTGGGTGCACTGGTGGCTGCGGCAGCGGGCTGGCGTGCGATCTTCGTGCTGCTGGGTGTGCTTGGCCTGGTCGCCGGCCTGCGTGCGCAACGCCTGTGGCAGGAAACCCGACCCGCAGGGCGCAGGGACGCTGGACCGGCACTGCAGAAAATTCTTCGCAGTGGTGCCTTCTGGGTCTACACGCTGGGATTCAGTGCCGCGATGGGCACGTTCTTCGTGTTCTTCTCGATCGCACCGCGCGTGCTGGTCGAGCGCATGCAGTACTCCCAGATCACCTTCAGCCTGGCGTTCGCGACGGTGGCACTAGTGATGATACTCATGTCGCGCATGGCGAAGACGTTCATCGCGCGCTGGGCGGTGCCTGGCACATTCGTGCGTGGCCTGTGCGTGATGGTGGCGGGTGTGTTGTTGATGGCGCTCGCTGCGGAGTTGCCACTGTCATTCGCCAGCGTCGTGCTGCCCATGTGGGGCATCGCGGTGGGGCTGGTGATGGTGGTTTCGGTGGCTGCCAACGGCGCGTTGAGTGAGTTTGCCGATGCGTCGGGTATGGCGGTGGCGCTCTACTACGCGATGCAGAGCCTGATCGTGGCCTGCTTCGGAACACTGGCTACGGTGCTGCTGCCGGGCGATACGGTATGGCCGCTGGTGGCCTATGGGCTGTTGCTGCCAGTGGCCAGCCTGGTCGCCGCGGCGATGTTGCGCGGCTGCCGCTAGCCTCGGCCGGTGATAAAAAAAGGGCGGCCATCAGGCCGCCCCAATCCTTCATGAGAACACGTGACGGGAACTAGAAGCGCACCGACCAGCGCACATTCGCACTGTGGTCGCGGCTTTCACTGCCGTACTGGCCGCTGTAGCCCAGTTCCAGCTGCTGGCGCTCGGTCAGCCAGGCCGACAGGCCCAGTTCGGCCACCACCGCGTTGTCGGCGATCGGCGCGCCGTTGACCGCAAACGTCGTGCTTCCGTTGGCGAAGGCCAGGTTGGCGACCTGGCTGCGATCACCGGAAGCGCGGCGATAGCCGACGCCACCGCGCAGGTGCAGCCAGCTCTCCTGCTGGAACGAAGCCTTCAGTCCCTTGTCGAAGCGCAGGCCGGCAGTGGCAATCGTGGTTCCGGTATCGTCCACCTTGCCCTGCAGTGCCGCTGCTCCACCGCGTTCGTTGACGCGCTTGAGGTCCACTTCGACACGTGCGACCTGCAGGTAGGGCTCCAGCCCGGCTTCCGGGCCACCGAAGCGGTAGCCGGCTTCGATGAAGGCTTGGCGGGTGCGGGCGTCGTAGCGCGCGCTCAGGCTGTCGCTGAAGCCTGCGAAGGCGACATCACGCGTACTCTTCACCTCGTGCTTGCTCCACGCCACACCACCGCGCAGGCCGAAACCGCCCCAGTTGTGGCTGGCGTAGGCACCGAAGTGGGTGTTGTCGATCTTCGACTTGGCGCGACGCTCCTGCTGCTTCACGTCGGTGCGGCCGGTGCCGGCCAACACGCCGACCTGCCAGCCGGAGAACTCGCGATCGATGCCGACCAGCAGGCCGTTGCTGTTGGCTTCGGTGCGGGCAGTGTTGACGTCACCGTCCAGCTTGCTGTTGCCACCGATGGCCTGCACCCATGCACCCGTCGCGTCACCCACGTCGCTACCGGGTGCGGCGGCGCCGGCACGGCGTGACAACGCGGCATCGCGCACGTAGCGGCTGCCCTCAACCAGGGCGATGGCCGTGGCCGGATGCAGCTCGCCGCTGAGGCCGTCGAGCACGCCTCCGACCTGCTGCGGGAACAGCTGCGTCAGTGGTTTGGGCAGGCCCTGGGCGATCGGCAGCAGGTCGGCGGCCGCTGCCACTGCACGCTGGTTGGGCGTGTTGGCAGCCGTGGTCAGTGAAGCGCCACGGGCGACGTCGATGCGCGTGCCGTTGGTACCGTAGGCCAGGCTGAACTGCAGGAACGGGGAAAACGCGCTGAAGTCGGTCTTGGCGAACTGGCCGTTGACGCCTCCGTCGGCACGCAGGAAGTTGAACTGCTCGCCGAGGTAGTACACGCCCGGCTCCGGCAGCGCGACCAGCGTGCCGCCAAGGGTGGCGGTGCCGGTCACGTGCAACTGGTCACTGCGGCCACCCGGGGCCAGCTCGGCGGCATAGACGCCAGTGGCGCCCTGCACGTAGTTGCCGTTGATGGTCAGCGTGCCGATCGAGTTGCCCGGCGCGATGATGCCGTCCACGCGGGTATTGCCGAGCGTGCCGACGCCCTTCAGCAGGCCATTGGCGCCGACCGTGGTGGTGCCGCCGGTCTGCGTGCCGTTGAAGGACACCACGCCGCCGTTGATCACCAGGTTGCTGTTGTTCAGCACGCCGCTGGCGCTGACCGTGCTCACGCCACCGGTAGTGGTCAGTGCGGTGGAGACCAGGCTGCCGTTGAGCAGCAACTGGCCACCCTGTACTTCGACTGCCGAGGTGAGGGTGTTGGTGCCGTTCAATTCCAGCGTACCGTCCTGCAGTACCGCGCCGTTGAAGCTGTTGTTGCCGCTCAGGCGCAGCCAGCCGATACCGGATTTGGTCAGCTTGCCAGGGCCACCGATGTCGTTGGTCCAGTTGTCCCAGGCATCGCCTTCCCAGACTTTCAGGCCGCCGGCTTTCTGGTTCATCACCACGTTGGTGTCCACGCGCAGCGAGCCATAGCCTTCGATGGCCTTCTTCAGATCCACCATGCCCCAGCCGTAGATCGGATCGATGCCCGCTGCACCCAGGTCGCGTGCGGTGGTCAGCAGCACGTCGCGGACCTGGGCGTTGTCCAGATAGGGGAAGCGCTCCATCAGCAGGCCGAGCGCGCCGGTGATGTGCGGCGCCGCCATCGATGTGCCCGTCTTGGTGCCATAGACATACTGGGTGTTCTCGCTGTCGATGATCAGCCGCACGTAGGCGGAGGTGTTTTCGATGCGGCCCTGGATATCCCCGGAAACGATGGTGCTGACGATGTCGGTGCCGGGTGCCGAGATGCACCAGTTGGCGGCAACGCCACAGATGCTGGAACTTCCATCGATCACGTAGTCCGTTTCGCCCGCAGCGGCGTTGGGCCGGCGGACGTTGGCCACGGCCAGCCAGTACGGTTCCAGTTCGGGCTTCCAGCGCGGCATCGCGGCCGTGATGCCGGCGACGGCGCCGCTGCCGTTGCCAGCCGACCAGACCTGGATGAGGGTGGAGCCCGGTGTATCGCCATTGCTGGCGTAGATGCTGCCGTACACGCCATAGTCGGCACCGATGTTGGCGTACTGCTGGTCCAGCGCGGCGGCGGTCATGTTGCGCGTGGAGATGCCCCAGCTGTGGTTGATGGCACGCACGCCCTGCGCCTGGATCTGTGCATACATGTCCAGCGTGGCGGCGTCATCCGGATCGGTGCGGTACACCGCGCGCGGGCGATAGTAGTTGTCCGGGTCCAGGCGCCACTCATAGTAGGTGTCGCCGAACACGCGGGCGGCGGTGAGATCCGCACCAAAGGCCACGCCATGCATGCCGGTGCCATTGCGGTTTGCGCCGATGGTGCCAAGCACATGCGTTCCGTGGTCGGCGTAGCTGAAGCCATAGGGCTGGCCGGCCGCGATCAGGCGTGCCGCGAGTGCGGCCGGAACGCCGGCACCGAGGCCATAGTAGTTGTAGCCGGGCTGTTCGCCGCGGGTCTGCCCGCAGGCACCGGTCCCCGCGACCACACCCGGCATCGCGCAGTCGGCACCGATGGTGATGCTGGAGGTATGGCGTCCTGCAAACTCCGGATGCGCCAGTGCGGACCCCGAGTCGAACAGCGCCAGGCGCACACCCTTGCCGGTCAGGCCGCGTGCATAGGCGTAGTCCGCGCCCATCGCACCCAGGCCCCAATCGGCGTTGAACTCATCGCTGCGCCAGCTGGCCGGATCGCCCGGGTTGCCAAGAACGGCGGTGCTGCTGGCGGCAGGTGCAGCGGCCGTCGCTGCGGGTGCAGCGTTGGCAGCAGGCTGTGCCCATGCAGCCTGCATCTGGCGCTGCTGCTGCCAGGCCTCGAGTGATTCGCTGGCCATGGCCGGCAGTGCAGCGGCCAGCAGCAGCGAGCTGGCGACGGCAAGCGCCAGCGGGCGGTGCGACAGGGAGCGGGACGAACGGCCGTACAGCGGGTGATTCATCGGACAACTTCCTTGGTTGACGGACATCAAGGCCGTTAACGCAAAGGCATGGCGATATCCCCCAGTAATGTGAAGGGATTTTTATGAACGTGTTAATGTTCTGTGATCGGTGCACGACGTGGGTCCGCCGGGCCGGGCACCGCGACCTTTCTTGCCGAGGCCTTGGAGCCGTCCATGCGTAACGCATTGCGTAAACCACAGTTGGCGATATTGGGTAGTGCCGATCCTGGCAGCGACGCGTTCGAGCGCGCAGCTGAAGCAGGGCGTTTCCTGGCCGTGCAGGGCATCACGCTGGTCAGCGGCTGTGGCAGTGCCGCTACGCGGGTAGCTGCCGAGCAGGCAGTAGCCGCCGGTGGCCAGGTGCTCAGCGTGATCCCGGAAAGCGGCATGCCGGCAGCCGATTGGCCCGCCACGGTGGTGGTGCCCTGTGGCATGGGCGATGCGCGCAACCTGATCATGGCCCTGGCCGGTGATGCCTGCATCGTGATCGGCGGGCGCGCCGGTACGATCTCGGAGGTTTGCCTGGCCTGGCTGCACAAGCGGCCGCTGCTGCCGCTGGTGGGGGCCGGTGGCTGGTCCGATGCGCTGCCGGACAACCCGCCGGACGAGCGCGGCAATTCGCCGATCCTGCCGTGGCGCAACATTGATGAGCTGGCCGGACAGCTGCGTGTGCTGGGGTTGCTGCACCGCTGAGTCGAGCGGCATCGGCCTTCACCCAGCGTCCCGTGTGCAGCGCTAAGGTGGCCCGGCCTGGGCTCACCAGGCTTATCAAGGAGCGATGTCGATGCGTACTTTCAGGAAAGTGATCGCCGGTGTTGTGTTCGCGTTGGCCTGCAGCGGCTCGGTGGCCGTGGCCGGACCGGTCCAGCCCTGCGATCTGCCCTGCTGGAAGGCTTACCAGGCATGTGTGTCCGGTGGTGGTGATGCCATGGAATGCCAGTACGAATACGATCGATGTGTCATGGAGCGCTGCGGCGCGGTGTAAGCCCAGCCATGCTCGGCTGAAGACGGGCCTCGTCCGTGGCGGGGCTCTTCTGTTCGTGCGCAAGGTCGGGCAGTCTCGACACATTCTTCCTGGTGGAGTGGAACATGGCCGTCAAGCGTGTCGTCGCCAACATCGCCACGTCCGATCCCTCACGTGCCGCTGCGTTCTATGGCGAGCTGCTCGGCATGCCGGTGGTGATGGACCATGGCTGGATCGTCACCCATGGCGGGCAGAGCAGTGCGCTGGCCCAGGTCAGCTTCGCCAGTGAAGGAGGCTCGGGCACGCCGGTGCCGGACCTGTCGATCGAAGTGGACAATCTGCAGGACGTGCTGCAGCGCATGCGCGCGGCCGGCATCGCGCTGGAATATGGCCCGGCCGACGAACCCTGGGGCGTGCGGCGCTTCTTCGTCCGCGATCCGTTCGGTCGGCTGTTGAACATCCTCGCCCACGCCTGAGCGGTGGATGGTGCCTCAGCCACGCCTGACGGTGCGCGCGGGACGATGACCGTCTAACGGCGTGCTGGCCCTGCTCGCGGCATTCGGGCTGCTCCGGTAGCACAGGCGCGCCTGAACGCGCCGCGGTCAGCCCTGCTGGCGTTGTGGACCGTCCCTCGTTGGCGTCGCTTCGGCCGCTTGCCGCTGCTGCCGTGCATTGGCGTGGCGAGCGTGCCCGCCTTCGCGGCCGATCGCTGCCATGTGCTGGCGGTTGCGGCTGATCGCCTCGCCGCCCTTGCGGCCGGCCACGCGTGCCTCGGCCGGGCTGAACTCATGTGCATTGCCGGACGCATGCGCGGCGCGTCCTCCCTTTGCGGCGATCACGCGCTGCTTGTCCTGGTCCATCGAGGCGAAGCCACGATGGGAAGTGCCGTGGTGCTGGCCGGCCATGGGAAGGCTCCCGTTGCATGGAAGGGAAGCTCATCCTTGCCGGTGCCCGGCTAACGGAGTGTCCGCATCGGTGCGGCTGCCTTCACGCCGCACCGTACTGCTTTTCACGGCGCAGGTACGCTGCTGCCCGCGCCGCCCTGCGTGGCCAGGACGAACTGCACCCTTCACCTAGGCCGGACAGCCGGCCGCGCAGTGCGCACGCTGGAGCTGCGCCTGGGCAACGGCGGCTGGACCTTCCTCAGCGAAATCGAAATGGCAGCAGAGCAGAAGGCTTCAGGGCCGGCGGGCGTCCTGCAGCCGCTGCGCGAAGGGCCGCTGTGCGAGCGCTGCAAGGGCGTCGCGCAGTACCTGCTCCAGCGGCTGCCCGAGATCGGCATCGAGGCTGCGCGCCGCTACGGCAGTGGCCTGCCACTGCGCCTGCAGCGCAGGCATCGCGCGCTGTGCGCGGGGGCTCAACTGCAGGATGCGTTCACGTCCGTCGTCGCCGCTGGACGCGTGCAGCCAACCATCACGCACCATCGCCGCCGCGGTCTGGCTGAGCGCCGAATGGCTGAGCCCGCAGGCCGATGCCAGGTCCTTGATCCGGCAGGGGCCCTGCGCCATCAGCGTGCGCAGCACCGGCGTGTAGCGGGGCCGGTAGTCCAGTTGCAGGTCCCGGTAGGCGTGCTCGACCGCCGGGTCCAGCTGGTCGAGCAGGGCGCGCAGCAATGTGCCGAGCGTGGCGTGTTGGAGATCCATGACCAGGATGATATATAAGCGCTTATATATCTTCAACGCGGAGGTGGTTGATGGCCGTGTCCTGGATGCTCGCTGCGTTGCTGGCAGCGGCCTGCCCGGCGCAGGACGGAGTGCTGCGCGCGGCGGCCACCGCCGTGCAGGCGCAGTACCTTGACGAGGCGGCCGGCGCCCGTATCGCCGATGCCCTGCGCACCTGGTCGGTGCAGCAGCGCTATGCGGACAGCTGTTCGGATCCGGTTGCGTTCAGCGCACGCCTGAACCAGGACCTGGACATGTTCGATGGCCACTTCCACGTTGAACGCGTGGACGCAGCGGCCGGCCAGGACGATTGGTTGATGGCCTGGCGCGCCGATGCCCGCAGCAATGGTGCCGGCGTGCGCGAGGTGCGGGTGATGGAGGGCAACATTGGCTACCTGCGCCTGAGTACCTTCTATCCGCTGGATCTGGCGCGCCCGAAGTTCGCTGCGGCCCTTTCCCTGCTGGCCGACACCGATGGCCTGGTGCTGGATCTGCGCCAGAACGGGGGCGGCGACGATGCAAGTGCCGACCTGCTGGTACGCACGCTGCTGGACGCGAAGATCGACGCGGTGCAGCAGCTGGACCAGCGCGGCCGGCGCACGCCGGTACCGCTGCCGCCTGCCAGCCTGCCTGCGTACCTGAAACCGCTGGTGGTGCTGATCGACCGCCGCACCGGTTCGGCGGCCGAGTTCGTCGCCTATTCGCTGCAGGCACTGGGCCGCGCGCGGATTGTCGGCACGCGCAGTGGCGGTGCCGCGCATATGTTTGGTGATCCTGTGCTGCTGCCCGATGGCTATCAGATCAGTATTCCCGACCGGCAACCCATCAATCTGCGTACCGGTGGAAACTGGGAACGTAATGGCGTGAGGCCTGATGTGGCCGGCGGCGACGATCCGCTGTTCATCGCGCGGCAACTGCTGGCGCCTGCGAAGTCGTCAAGATGAACGCACGATTGCATGGCTGTCCTATCGCGGATGCGCGATTGCATGCCTAGAATCGAAGCATCCCGGTAGTTCCCGGGCGCTTCGAGTGAATGGACTCAATGAAGATTCTGTTGACCGGCAGTTCCGGCCGCATCGGGCGCGCGATCTTCGGTGCGTTGGCGGCCGCCCACGAAGTGGTGGGGCTGGACCGCAGTCCGTTTGCCACCACGCGCATCATTGCCGATGTTAGCGATCGGCAGGCCGTCGCGCGCGCGGTGCAGGGCATGGATGCAGTCATCCATACCGCGGCCCTGCATGCCCCGCATGTCGGCCTGGTGCCGGATGCGGTGTTCCAGCAGATCAACGTGGAGGCCACCGCACACCTGCTGCAGGCTGCACGCGAAGCAGGAGCACGGCGCTTCGTGCTGACCAGCACCACTGCGTTGTATGGCCATGCCGTGGTGGCCGGTGGCTGCCGTTGGATCGACGAAGACACCGAGCCGCTGCCGCGCACGATCTACCACCGTACCAAGCTGCAGGCAGAGACCCTGGCCGAAGCCGCCGCCACGCCGGGCTTCAGCGTTCGCGTGCTGCGCATGGGCCGGTGTTTCCCGGAACCGCCCGAACGGATGGCGATGTTCCGCCTGCATCGCGGCATCGACGCCCGCGATGTGGCCAGCGCACATGCTGCACTGCTGCTCGACGAAGGCGCCCCGTTCGCGCGCTACCTCGCCTGTGCGCCGACGCCGTTCCGGCGCGAGGACTGCCTGGAGCTGGCCACGCACCCGCGCAGCGTGCTGGCCCGTCGCGCGCCGCAGCTGCTGGCCGAGTTCGAACGCCGTGGTTGGCCGCTGCCATTGAGCATCGACCGTGTCTACGACAGTGCCCGCCTGCGCAGCGAGCTGGGCTGGCAGCCGTGCTTCGGGCCGGACGACGTGCTGCAGCAGTATGCCGTCGGCAGCATCGAGGTACTGCCGCGGGCACAGTGGATCAAGGACCGCGTGGCCGAGTGAGGGCATCGCGAGGGGGGCGCTGAGCCGAGCCTGAGCGGATTCAGGAATGTGCAGGCCGCCCGCCTCAACCTCGTTGGCGGGCGGCCGCTAACCCAGTGCGCTTCCAGCGCCGGGCGCGCCCCGGCTGCCGGTGGCCTGCGCGACGGATCGCGCGCCTGCGCGGTGCCCTCGTGGTGCCGGTCGTCCTGAACTGCTTGCGGACCCTCCCATGTCTTCTTCCCGCTCTGCCACTGCCCAACGCCCGGGCAGCATCGCCCACAAGTTGATGCTGGGCACTGCCGTGATCGCGCTGCTGTGCTTCGGCCTGACCGCCTTCCTGATCTACCGACAGGCCAGCGCCAGTCTGATCAGCGCCTCGCGCCAGACCATGACCAGCGAGGCCAACGCCGAGGCGCGCCAGGTGGCGGCTGATCTGGGCACCGCTTTCGCCAGCAATGACGCCATGGTCGAGGCCGTGCTGGCCCAGCGTGCCCGTGGTGACATACCCGACCGCGCCAGCCTGGCGGCGGTGCTCGGCGAACAGCTGCGTGCTCATCCTCAATGGCTGGGCAAGAGCACCATGTGGGAGGCCGATGCCTTTGACGGCAAGGATGCGGAGTTCGTCAATACCGAAGCACACGATGCCACCGGCCGCTACATGAGCTACTGGGCCTGGCAAGACGGCAAACCGCAGCAATCGGTGATGACGGACTACACCGAGACTGCCAGCGGTTCCGGTGACTGGTACATGGTGCCCAGCCGCGACAAGCTGCCCAAGGTCAGCGAACCTTACGCCTATGACATCGCCGGCCAGAAGGTGCTCATGAGCACCCTGAGCACGCCGATCATCGAGCACGACAGGTTCCTCGGTGTATTCACCGTCGACTTCTCGCTGGCAGCGCTGCAGAAGCACCTGGCAACGCTGAAGCCGATGGGGGCTGGCCGCGTCGAACTGCTGTCGCCGAAGGGCGTGGTGCTGGCCTCGGCCAATGCCGCCGAGATCGGCAAGCCGCGCAACGATGCCCTGACCCGCACCATGCTGGCCGACATCGCCGCCGACCGTCCGTTCGAGGCCTTCAGCCCCGATGCGGCCGGCAATGTACGCGTGTATGTGCCGCTGCGCGTGGGCGACGCCCCGCAACGCTTCGCGCTGGGCGTGGTGATGCCGCATGCGGTGATCGTGTCTGAGGCACGCCAGCTGCTGTGGCTGACCCTGCTGGTCGGCGTGATCGCCGCGCTGACCCTCAGCGCCGGTGTCTACGTGCTGCTGCGCCGCTTGGCGATCCGCCCGTTGGCCGAAGCGGTGCGCGTGGCCGGTGATGTCGCCGCCGGCAAGCTGGACAGCACGCTGCCGGCGCGCAGCAACGACGAAGTGGGGCGCCTGCTGGACGCGATGCAGGGCATGCGTGGGCAGTTGCAGTCGGTGATGGCTGCGCAGGCCGAAATGGCGCGCCGCCACGATGCCGGTGAACTCAGCTATCGCATGGATGCTGCGGCCTTCCCGGGCGAGTACGGCCGCATGGTGGCCGACAGCAACCAGCTGGTGGCCTCCAGCAATGCGGTCACCCAGCGCCTGGTTGAAGTGATGCAGCGCTATGCCGTTGGCGACCTCAGCGTGGACATGGAAGCGCTGCCGGGCGAGAAGGCGGCGTTCACTGCCGCAATGGCGACCACCAAGCGCAACCTGGCTGCGATCAACGAGCAGATCCAGCAGCTGGCCGCCGCCGCCGCCGCCGGTGACTTCGCCGTGCGCGGTGATGCACTGCGCTTCGACCATGATTTCCGCCGCATGGTGGAGACGCTGAACACAATGATGCAGGTCAGCGACCACAACCTGGCGGCACTGTCGACGCTGCTGCGCGCGATCGCCGCCGGTGACCTCAGTGCCCGCATGCAGGGCGACTTCCACGGCGTGTTTGCGGTGATGCGCGACGATGCCAACAGCACCGTGCAGCAGCTGATCCAGATCGTCGGCCAGATCCAGCAGTCGGCGGCCAGCATCCGCCTGGCCGCCGGTGAGATCGCCGCTGGCAACAGCGACCTGTCGCGCCGCACCGAACAGCAGGCCGCCAACCTGGAAGAAACCGCCGCGTCGATGGAAGAACTGACCTCCACCGTGCGCCAGAATGCCGACCATGCGCTGCAGGCAAACACGCTGGCCGGTTCCGCAGCGGGCGTGGCCAGCGAAGGCGGCCAGGTGGTCAGCCAGGTGGTGCACACCATGGAGCAGATCGAGGCGTCTTCGCAGCGTATCGCCGAGATCATCTCGGTGATCGATGGCATCGCGTTCCAGACCAACATCCTGGCGCTGAACGCGGCAGTGGAAGCTGCGCGCGCCGGTGAACAGGGCCGTGGCTTCGCAGTGGTGGCCAGTGAAGTGCGGGCGCTGGCGCAGCGCTCGGCGGGTGCTGCAAAGGAGATCAAGGAGCTGATCGACGCCTCGGTGGCCCAGGTCGGTGCCGGTGCGCAGCTGGTGCACGGTGCGGGGCGCACCATGCAGGACATCGTCGGTCAGGTCGGCCGGGTCAACGAAATCATGGCCGAGATCTCGGCCGCGTCGCGCGAACAGTCGGCCGGCATCGAGCAGGTCAACCAGACCGTAGTGCAGATGGACGAAACCACTCAGCAGAACGCCGCGCTGGTGGAGGAAGCCAGTGCCGCCGCCCGTGCGATGGAGGAGCAGGCCGAGCAGCTGGCGGTGGCGGTGTCGCGCTTCCGCCTGCAGGCCGAGCCGGAGGGCATGGCCCGCCGCGCGGCCTGATGCCGGAAACGAAGACGCCCGGCGGGTGCCGGGCGTCGGTTGCATCCTTGCCGCGCATCCTGCGCAGGTCTGATGGCTCAGAACATTCCTTCAAACGGGTTCCAGCTGGCGCGTCCTTCCACCTTCTCCAGGTAGTAGCTGTAGTTGGTGCTGGAGGCGACCAGCAGGTTCATGGCGATGAACAGCATGCGCCCGACGACATCCGGCAGGAACATGGTGACGATGGCCAGCGCGATGTTGATGCCGATCACCACCAGTGCCTTGCGCCACATGCCGAGAATCAGCAGGTAGATGGCACCGAAGAACAACGCGAAGAAGTTCAGGTTGATCTTCAGGCGGTCACCAAAGGACAGTGCCTTCCAGGCCTGCTTGAAGCCGGGGTTCTTGGGGGCGCCGTGCTGGCGGAAGAAGTTGAAGCGGAACTGCCACTTCGGGCTGAACTGGGACAGGTCAGTGGTATTCATTGGGATACATCCCTGTGAGAAAACGTTTTCATGATAGGACAAGTCCTATTCAGGATCCAAGGGCTAGCGTCAAGAATGTGACGCTTGGCTTGTTCGCGCGCCTGCGGCCAAGCGCCGCGCCGTCACCCGCCCGCCTTGTTTTTAGGATAGGGTGCGCAGTTCCGCTGCCGCACCGGCTGAACCCGTGCGGCGGCGGGATGTCCATGGAGGTTGCATGACCACACCTGCTACACCGGAAAACGCACCGGGACCGGTGCTCCTGCCGACACCTGAAGTGGTGCAGGCACAACAACTGCTCGCACGCCAGCAACTGGCGGTGGCGATGGACCGTGCGCGCACGGCCGCCACGCGGGATGCGGCAGCGGCCGCGCTGGAAAGCGAGTAACCCGCAACACCGTCGATCGCGCTGGCATGTCGCCAGCGCGATCACGGCGCGTGCCGCCGGTCAGAACCGCGCGGTCATGCTCAGGAAGTAGCTGCGCCCGGCGACGAAGTAGTCGGTGGAGCCTTCCGCATACAGCTTCTTGTCGGCCAGGTTGCTGACGCCACCGCGCAGGGTCAGCACTTCGTTGACGTTCCATGCCGCGGTCAGGTCATACAGCGTATAGGCCTTGAGGAAGGTCGTGGCGGTGCCGGTCTGCCTGCCGGTGTACTGCGCCGACAGGCTGCCGGAAAACACCGTGCTGGGCGCCCAGTCCAGCGACGAATAGCCGGAGAACTCCGGCGTATCGATCAGGTTGCGGCCGGTGGTCAGGTTCCTGGCTTCCTTCATCCAGGTCGCCGAGGTGCGCCAGCGCCACTGCTCGCCGAAGCGGACGTTGAGGTTGCCTTCCATGCCGCGGGTGCGCGCGCGCTGTACGTTGTTCATGCGCGTCCACCAGATGCCGTTGAACCGGCCCAGCGGTGCGTACTCGATCTTGTTCCGGAAGTCGGTGTGGAAATAGGTCACGCCGACATCGATCAGGTCATTGTCGAAGCTGATGCCGATCTCGCGGTTGGTGCTGGTCTCCGGATCCAGGTCCGGGTTGCCGGCCATGTAGCACCCGCCACGGGTGTAGCCCAGCGGAATCAGCGAGGTGCAGCCGCGGCCCCCGGACTGGGTAGCGGCACTGGCCGAGTTCTCGGTCAGGCTGGGCGCACGGAAGCCCTTGGAGACGCCACCGCGGATCGTCCACTGTTCGGCAGGGTGCCAGACCAGGTACGCACGCGGGCTGACGTGGCCGCCAAACTGCTCGTGATGGTCCAGGCGCGCGCCCACGGTCAGGGCCAGGGTGCGGTGCAGTTTCAGCTCGTCCTCGGCAAACAGCGCCCAGGTGTCCACGTCCAGAGTGGAGCCGCTGACCGCGTTGCCGGCATAGTCGATCGGCGCGCGGCCGATGGTGTCGGTGTTGGTCAGCTCCTGCCGCTTCCATTGGCCGCCTACGGCGAACTGGTGTTCAAGGCCGAGGGTGAACGGCGTGGTCAGCCTGCCCTCGATGATCGTATCGGTGGCTTCGGAACGGCCGGCAGCACCGATGTCGTTCCTGTACTCGGTCCAGTACGCACTGATCTTCGAATTGCCGAAGCGCCACTTGCCATTGTGGTTGAGCGCCAGCGAGCTGCGCTTGAGCTCACTGGCACCCCAGGCACCTTCGTCCTGCTTTTCCAGCGACGCATCGATGAAGGCCTGCTGCACGCCGTGCCCGGCTTCCAGCGACAGTTCCTGTGCGTCGCTCAGCTTCCACTGCAGCAGCGCATCGACATTGCGGTCCTTTTCGCCCGCGTAGGCATTGCCGGAGACACCGCCGTTGGAGCGGTCCGAATCGCGGCGCATGCTGTTGGCACCGATGCGCAGGCCGAAGCGTTCGCCCAGCGGCCCGGAGAACGTGGCGCCGATCTGCTGGGTATCGCCGCGCTTGCCGTCAGCCGGGCGGGTGTAGCTGTGGGTGGCGCTGCCGTTCCATTCGTCGCCGATGCGCCGGGTGATGATGTTGATCACCCCGCCCATCGCATCGGAGCCATACAGCGACGACATCGGCCCGCGCACCACTTCGATGCGCTCGATCTGGTCCGGCGAGATCCAGTTCAGGTCCTGGCGGCCGAGGTCGGGGCGATAGTTGGTCGAGGCCGAGCTGCCCATGCGCTTGCCGTCCACCAGCACCAGCGTGTAGTTGGACGGCATGCCACGCAGCTTGATCTTGGACTGCTCGCCGACGGCGCTGAGGCCGCCGGTCACGCCCGGTACGCGGCTGAGCAGGGCGGCCAGGTCCGGTACCGGCTGGCGCTCGATGTCCTCACGACTGATCACGCTGATGCTGGCCGGGGCATCCTTGATCCACTGCTGGCTGCCTGAAGCCGTGACCACCACGGTATCCAGGTCCTTGGTGGAGGCATCGGCGGCGGCCTCTGCGGCGGCCAGGCCGGGCAGGGCCAGCAGGCAGACGGTGGCCAGGCGGGTGCGCGGCAGGCGCGCGGAACGGGAACGGGACGACAGGGACATGACGGCTTCCATGGGAGGTGGGGTGACCCGGTGGAAGCAGCAGGCGCAGGCAGACAGCAGGCAGCCCCCCCTTCCGTGGGTCGTCGGGTGCGCGGTCTGGACCGGCGCAGCTGGGTGGGTCGCGGCCGCGCGGAAGACGGTGACCTGCCTGGTTGATTAAATGATAACCGTTCGCGTTTGTTACGATCCAGTACCGGGGGCGATGCAGTGACATCTGGCCACGCCCTGGCGTGATCGCCTGCTATTTGCTGAATGGGGACAAATCCCGGTGTAGACCTTCGCACCCGGCTTACATTCTGGGCCCTAGACTGGGCCGCATTTTCGATTCCGCCCCGTTGGAGATCGTGTGGGTTCCGGTAGTGACAGACATCGACTGTGCGGCGTGAGGCCGACACAGCCAGGACAAGTGCGGGCGCCGGGAAAGCGCGCCGGGAACCTTGGTGCATGCAGCCCGGCCGGGATGGCCGGCCGTGCCGACGGCGCGGAGTAAGCGACGATGGGGGTGCAGACCATCCATGCGGAAGCAGGAACGCCCCGGCTCGATGCCGGCTGGGCGCTGCTACCCGCTGAATCGCCATTGCCGATGCCCGAACAGACCCTGCGCGAAGGCGCACTGAAGGTCCGGCGGCACCGCACCTCGCCGCGCCTGATCGGCCTGCGCCGGCTGTACCTGTTTGGTGGCACGCTCGGCATGACCGCCGTGGCTACGCGGATGATGTGGCGGGTGCTGTCGGCCAATGGCATCAGCGTGCTCGAAGCCTGCCTGCTGGTGCTGTTCGTCGGCCTGTTTGCCTGGATCGCGCTCTCCTTTGCCAGCGCCTTGGCCGGCTTCCTGACCGCTGTGTTCGACCGGGGCTATCGGCTCGGCATCGACCCGGACAAGCCGTTGCCGGCCGTGCACAGCCGTACTGCGCTGTTGATGCCGACCTACAACGAAGACCCGCGCCGCCTGCAGGCGGGCCTGCAGGCGATCTACGAGTCGGTGGCGGCCACCGGCCAGCTCGACCGCTTCGACTTCTTCGTGCTCAGCGACACCCGCCGCGAGGACATCGCCGCTGCCGAGGAACAGGTGTTCGCCGAGCTGCGCGAGCGTGTGCCGGAGGGGCAGACGCGCCTGTTCTATCGTCGCCGTGGTGACAACAGCGGGCGCAAGGCCGGCAACATCGCCGACTGGGTCCGCCGCTTCGGCGGTGCCTACCCGCAGATGCTGATCCTTGACGCCGACAGCCTGATGACCGGCGACAGCATCGTGCGCCTGGTGGCCGGCATGGAACACAACGCCGACGTCGGACTGATCCAGACCCTGCCGTCGGTGATCGGCGGCCGCACCCTGTTCGCGCGCATGCAGCAGTTCGGTGGCCGCGTGTACGGGCCGGTGATCGCCCGCGGCGTGGCCTGGTGGCACGGCGCCGAGAGCAACTACTGGGGCCACAACGCCATCATTCGCACCCGCGCCTTCGCCGACCACGCCGGCCTGCCGGCGCTGCCGGGGCGCAAGCCGTTCGGCGGCCACGTGCTCAGCCACGATTTCGTCGAAGCGGCGCTGATGCGTCGTGGCGGCTGGGCCGCGCACATGGTGCCCTACCTCGGTGGCAGTTACGAGGAAGGCCCGCCGACGCTGACCGACCTGCTGGTGCGCGACCGTCGCTGGTGCCAGGGCAACCTGCAGCATGGCAAGGTGGTCGGCAGCCGCGGGCTGCACTGGATCAGCCGCACGCACATGCTGATCGGCATCGGCCACTATTTCACCGCACCGATGTGGGCGATGCTGATGCTGATCGGCATCGCCATCCCGCTGTTCCAGGAAGGCATCGATTTCAACGCCCTGCTGCACCTGTCGCCCAGCGTGTACTGGCGCGCACAGGATGAAGAGCAGGTGGTGCGCCTGTTCGCCGCCACCATGGCGGTGCTGCTGCTGCCCAAGGTGCTCGGCTACCTGGCAATGCTGCTGGACCCGGTCGACCGCCGCGGTTGTGGCGGTCCGATCCGTGCCTTCGTATCGATGCTGGTGGAAACCGTGCTCGCCGCGCTGATGGCGCCGGTGGTGATGTACGTGCAGTCACGCGGCGTGGCCGAAGTGTTGTCCGGGCGCGATTCCGGCTGGGACGCGCAGCAGCGTGACGACGGCGGCATCTCATGGATGGCGTTGATCCGTGGCTACGGTGGCCTGGGTGTGTTCGGCGCCTTCATGGGCGTGCTGGCCTGGGCGGTATCGCCGTCGCTGGCGGCCTGGATGGCGCCGGTGGTGATCGGCATGGTTCTGGCCGTTCCGGTGGTGGCGCTGACCTCCTCGCGCGGCCCCGGTGCTTTCCTGCATCGCCTCGGCCTGCTCGATATCCCCGAAGAGAACATCCCGCCACCGGTGCTGGTACGCGCCGCGCAGCTGCGGCGGGAAGCGGCCGAGCAACCGCCGCTGTACTGATTGCCCCGCGCCAGCGGCATAATGCGGCTCGAACTTGAAGGAGCCGCATCATGCTGCAAACGGTGGAACAGGAAACCGGCGCCTCGCCGCAGTGGTCGGTGATCTGGTTGCACGGCCTCGGCGCCGACGGCCATGATTTCGCGCCGATCGTGCCGGAACTGGTGCGGCCGCACTGGCCGGCGCTGCGCTTCGTGTTCCCGCACGCACCCGTGCGGCCGATCACGATCAACAACGGCGTGCCGATGCGCGGCTGGTACGACATCGTGGGCATGGACTTCCGTTCGCGCGCCGACATGGCCGGCGTGCAGGAATCGGTGGTGCAGCTGGACGCACTGATCGCGCGCGAGATCGAGCGCGGCATCGCGCCGGAGAAGATCTTCCTGGCAGGCTTCTCGCAGGGTGGGGCGATCATCCTGACGGCCGCGCTCTCGCGTACCGCGCCGCTGGCCGGCCTGATCGCGCTGTCCACCTATCTGCCCGAAGCCGACAGCGCCACGCGTGTTGACGGCGCGGTGCAGGTGCCGGTGTTCATGGCCCATGGCAGTGGCGACCCGGTGATCCCGCAGGCCGTCGCCGCGCACAGCGCGCAGGCATTGCGTACGCTGGGCCTGGATGTGGCGTGGCACAGTTACCCGATGGCCCACCAGGTCTGTGCCGAGGAGATCCAGGCACTGGGTGACTGGCTGCAGGAACGCCTGGGCGCCGCCTGAGCCATGTCGCCGGCCAGCACACCGCCGTGGATGCCGGAACTGTGCCGCCTGCCACGGCTGGCGGCGATGCTCGGCCTGGCCGAGCTGGTGGTGGTGGTACTGGCGCTGGCGCCGGACGGCAGCCGTCACTGGACCTTCGGCGAACTGCTGTCGGCCAGCGGATTCGCGCTGTGGCTGGCGCTGGCGGTGACCGCCAGCCTGTGCCTGCTGCGGCCGACCCTGTCGCGGCTGCCGCCGGTGATGGGCGCCATTGCGGCGACCGTGCTGGCCACCCTGATCGCGGTGGTCTGCGCCGGCATCGTGCACGCGCTGTACGCGGTGCTGGGCGACAACTTCGCCAGTGGCATCAGCTTCTGGCGTTTCACCCTCGGCAGCGCGGCAACCACGGCGCTGATCGCCGCGCTGGCGCTGCGCTACTTCTACGTAAGCGATCGCTGGGCCGCGCAGGTGCAGGCCAACGCGCGCGCGCAGGCCGACGCGCTGCAGGCGCGTATCCGCCCGCATTTCCTGTTCAACAGCATGAACCTGATCGCCAGCCTGCTGCATCGTGACCCGGCAGTCGCCGAGCGCGCGGTGCTGGACCTGTCCGATCTGTTCCGTGCCGCGCTGGGGGCGGGCGAGGGCGATTCCACCCTTCGCGACGAATGCGAGCTGGCCGAGCGCTACCTGTCGATCGAATCGCTGCGCCTGGGTGAACGCCTGCAGGTGCGTTGGCAGCGCGACGAGCCGCTGCCATGGGACCTGCCCTTGCCAAGGCTGGTACTGCAGCCGCTGGTGGAAAATGCCGTGCTGCATGGCATCTCGCGCCTGCCCGACGGCGGCACCATCGAACTGCAGCTGGCGCGCGAGGGCAATGAACTGCAGATCCGCGTACGCAACCCGGCACCCGATCCGCAGGCGCCGGGGCTGGCGCTGGCACGCGGCGCCGGCCATGCCCAGCACAGCATCGGCCATCGGCTGGCCTGGCGCTTCGGCAGCACCGCGCGGATGACGGCTGGCTGGAGCGAGGGCTACTATGCCTGCCAGGTGACAGTGCCGATCCAGTGAGGGAACGATCGTGAGGGTAGTCATCGCCGACGACGAACCGCTGGCGCGCGAGCGCCTGCGCAGCCTGTTGGCGGCACAGGACGGCGTGGACGTGGTGGCCGAGGCCGGCAACGGTGAGCAGGCCCTGCACGCGTGCGCGGAGCTGCAGCCGGACCTGGTCCTGCTGGATATCGCGATGCCCGGGCTGGATGGCCTGGAAGCGGCCCGCCACCTCGCCAGCTTCGAACCTCGGCCTGCGGTGGTGTTCTGCACCGCCTACGATGCGCATGCGCTGTCGGCGTTCGAGGCTGCAGCGATCGACTACCTGATGAAGCCAGTGCGTGCCGAACGGTTGGCGGCGGCGATCGCACGTGCGCGCACGTTCCTGGCCGGCCGCGATGGCCGGCCGCAGGAGCACAGCGGGCAGCAGGCACGCAGCGTGCTGTGCGCACGCCTGCGCGGCAGCCTGCGCCTGATTCCGCTGGACGATATCCACTACCTGCAGGCCGAGGAGAAGTACGTGGTGGTGCACCACGCGCGCGGCGAGGACCTGATCGAGGAATCGCTGAAGTCGCTGGAAGAAGAGTTCGCCAGCCGTTTCATCCGCATCCATCGCAACTGCCTGGTGGCACGCCACGAGCTGGTGGAGCTGCGTCGAGGCTCGGGCGGGCAGGTGCAGGCGGTGTTGCGGCATGGCAAGCAGCCGCTGGAAGTCAGCCGCCGGTGCGTGGCGACGCTGAAGCAGGAACTGCGGCATCTGTGAGTGGTCCGCGCGGCCTGCGGCCGCGACTGCTGTGAAATCAACAGCAACAGCAACAGCAACAGCGGGTTGTCGGCTCTGTGTTGTTGCGTGTTGGGTGAGGCGGGATGGGCGGGCGGGACACGCCGTAAACCCATCCATGGGGGCTCGATGGCGCCATCCATGGCGCCAACGGTCCCGCCCGCCCATCCCGCCTCACCCTCGCGAATTTCCCGGTGACGGACGGCAAAGGCATTGTTGTTATCGAGGGGGGAAGAGGGGTCAGATCCCTTTTCCTGCGGAAAAGGGATCTGACCCCGGAAGCCGCCGGCTGTTGCCTTTGTTTCTGCACTCTTTTTTTTTGATCTTCCGTGGCTGGCGCACACGGAAACTGTCAGAGGCCGGGCGGGATGGGCTGCGCAGGGGCGTGAGCCGCATGGATGCGGCGACCGAGCTTACATGGACGTACTTGCAGCGGCCCCTGCGCAGTCCATCCCGCCCGGCCAAGCACGGCTGTTGCTTTCACGCCCCCCAGCCAGCCACGAGGGGCTCCGCCGTTGGCCGTATCCGCGCCGAAGGCGCGATAATGACCGTATGGAAACTGTCCGCATCGCTACCCGCAAGAGCCCGCTCGCCCTCTGGCAGAGCGAACACGTCGCCGACCGCCTGCGCCAGGCCCACCCCGGCCTGCACGTGGAACTGGTGCCGATGACCACCCGCGGTGACGAGGTGCTGGACCGCTCGCTGGCCGCCATCGGTGGCAAGGGCCTGTTCCTGAAGGAACTGGAGCTGGCCATGCTGCGGGGTGAGGCCGACTGCGCCGTGCACTCGCTGAAGGATGTGCCGATGGAACTGGACGCGCCCTTCGCGCTGCCGGCGATGCTGACCCGGCACGACCCGGCCGATGGTTTCGTCTCCAACCTGTACGCCTCGCTGGACGCGCTGCCGATCGGCGCGCGGGTCGGCACCTCGTCGCTGCGCCGCCAGGCCCAGCTGCGCGCGCTGCGCCCGGACCTGGAGCTGCTGGACCTGCGTGGCAACGTTAACACCCGCCTGGCCAAGCTCGACAACGGCGGCTACGACGCCATCGTGCTGGCGGTGGCCGGCCTCGAGCGCCTGGGCCTGGGCGAGCGCATCGTCGCGCGCCTGCAACCGCCGCAGTGGCTGCCGGCGCCAGCGCAGGGCGCGGTGGCGGTAGAGTGCGACGGAGGCAACACGCGCCTGATGGCGCTGTTCGCCACGCTTGATGACGCCGCCACGCGCGCCTGCGTGGAAGCCGAGCGGGCCATGAACCGCGCGCTGCATGGCAGCTGCCACGTGCCGGTGGCGGCGATCGCGCAGTGGCAGGGCGACGACCTGCACCTGCAGGGCCTGGTCGGCAGCGCCAGTGATGGCCGCGCCGTGCGTGCCGAAGCGGTGGGCCCGGCCCGTGATCCGGAAGCGCTGGGCCAGCGGGTGGCGAAGCTGCTGCTGGACGGTGGTGCTGGCGAACTGCTGAACGTCTGAGGCACTACCGAAATGAAGAACGGGCGCCTTGGCGCCCGTTTCTTATTTGAACTTGTAGACCACGTTCATCGTGGTCAGCGTATCGGTCTTGCGCTTGTCGACAGCGACGTCGCTGTTGTAACGCGCCTGCCAGCCGGCCTTCAGCGCCAGGTGCTCGTTCATGCTCACCGAGACGCCGAAGTCGTTCTGGCCGAAGGTGTTGTACGAACCGGATTCGACCAGCAGCGTGTTCACCAGGTCGGTGTTGTCGGTCAGCGAGTATTTCAGGTCGAACTGGCCGCGGCCGATCATGCCGGTACGGGTGCGGTCATCCTCGGTGCTGTGGGTACGGCGCACGCCGGGGCCGATCTGCGCGTCGAAATAGAAGCGCTCGGTGTTCCACAGGCGGGTGCCGTAACCCAGACCGAACGAGCTCTGGCGGTCGTAGGTGGCGAAGTCGTCGCGCTCGGTACGCACCGTGGCCGTCAGCTGGCGGTGCTCGCCCAGCTGCAGCGCGCTGCCCGCACTGCCGGTGTAGCGGTTGGCAGTGGTGTTGCTGCGGCGGGTGGTGGTGCCGTCGTCGTTGGTCTCGGTCACCTTGGAGCTGGAGCGCAGGCCGAACAGGTCCATGCTGTGCACCCAGTCGCCGTCGGTGTAGCGCAGGCGCAGGCGGCCGTTGAAGCTCTCGGTGCTGCTGTTGCCGCGTGCCGAGGCAAAGCCGAGCTCGCCGCCGCTGCCGCTCCACGGCGAGGACATCGCCGCCAGTTCGGAGGCATCCTGCGCGTATGCGAGCGGCGCACACAGCAGCAGGGGGATCAGCAGGGACACGCGCAGGGACATCGAGGCTTCTCCGGAACGGTTAACAGCCGGTGATGATACTGGAAGCGTGATGGCGGTCCGAATCGATCCAAAGCGTGCTTCAGCGAACGTTGCCGCGATCGCCTATTCAGGGCAGATCGACACGCAATGCGGGGTCGTTGAAGCGCGAATAGCGCAGGCGCAGCTGGAAGCTGCGGCCATTGCTGCTGCCGCTGCGCACGATCTGGCGTGGCAGGCCCTGGGCATCCACCCAGTACTCCAGGCGTTCGCCGGGCTGGTTGCCGCGCAGCCGGTAGTGACGGGTCTCGACCCCGTCCAGCGCCTGGCTGCCGAGATCTTCGGCCTTCAGGTCGGCGGGCAGGGCGTCGGCCGGCAGCGGGTTGCGCCACTGCTCGAGCAGGCCGGGCGGGGCCGGCACCTGGCGGATCGCACCGTCGGCCTGCAGGAACAGGGTGTCGCCGATGATGGTCTGCGGCCCGGCCGGGGTCTCCACCCGGAAACGGTCGGGTGCAACGAAGTCCATTGCGCTGCGTATCCGCTGCGGCGCGCCCAGCACTTCCAGTTCGGCGTGGAAGCTGCGCAGGGCGGCGAAACGCTGGCTGGCGCCCAGCACCGCCTGTGCCGGATCGGCGGCAGGTACCGGGGCCTCGGTGCCCGCCGGCGCCGGCGCGCGATCGCAGGCGGCCAGCAGCAGGCAGGCCAGCAGGGACAGGGCAGGCAACCGGCGCATCGGGCATTCCATGGGGTGGGGGCGACCACGATAGCCCAAACGTCCCACACAAGACCCGCGACTCGGACATAATCGGGGGTATGGACCGATACGAACGCATCACCGCCCTGCATCGTCTGCTCAAGTCCGCGCGCTATCCGGTGACGGTGGCGACCCTGCAGGACAAGCTCGGTTGTTCCCGTGCCACCGTCTACCGCGACCTGGCCTTCCTGCGCGATGCGCTGATGGCACCGATCGAGGGCGACGGCGAGGCCGGCTTCCGCTACCAGGCCGACGAGAGCGATCGCTTCGAGCTGCCCGGCCTTTGGCTCAGCTCGGAGGAGCTGCATGCCCTGCTGGCCTCGCAGCACCTGCTGGCGCGCACCGGCGGTGGCGTGCTGTCGTCGGTGCTGGCCCCGCTGCAGCAGCGCATCGAGAGCCTGTTGGCAGCCCAGGCCGGTGTCTCCAGCTGGCCGGTCGACCGCGTGCGGGTGATTCCGCACCGTGGCCGCAAGTTCGATGAAGGCAGCTTCCGCAGCGTGGCCTCGGCGGTGCTGGAGCGCCGTCAGCTGGCGTTCGAGTACCGCGCCCGCTCCACCGACGAGCCGACCAAGCGCACCGTCTCGCCGCAGCGCCTGACCCATTATCGCGACAACTGGTACCTGGATGCCTGGGACCATGACCGCGAGGCGCTGCGCAGTTTCGCGGTGGACCGCATCCACAAGGCACGGGTAATCGACAGTGCCGCCCGCGATGTCGCCGACAGCGAGCTGGACGAGCAGCTCGGCGCCAGCTATGGCATTTTTTCGGGTGCGCCGAAGGGCTGGGCGACCATCCTGTTCAGCGCCAAGGCTGCGCGCTGGGTGGCCGACGAGCACTGGCATTCCAAGCAGCAGGGTCGTTTCCTGGCCGATGGCCGCTACGAACTGAAGGTGCCGTACAGCGTCTCGCGAGAGTTGCTGATGGACGTGCTGCACTATGGTTCGGATGCCGAGATCATCGAGCCGATCATGCTGCGCGAGCAGGCCAAGGCGCTGCTTGAGCTGGCCCTGAGCAACTACGAAAAATCCTGACACTCCCCCCCGAGAACCCCGTCCCCCATGAAGAAGACCCTGTTGCTGTCCCTGCTCGCCGCTGCGCTGGCCCTGGCCGCCTGCGGCAAGTCCGGCGAGCCCTCGCAGAAGCTGGTGGTGGCCGCCACGGCCGTGCCGCATGCCGAGATCCTTGAGGTGGTCAAGCCGATCCTCAAGCAGGAGGGCGTGGACCTGGACGTGCGCGTATTCAACGACTACGTGCAGCCCAACGACCAGCTGGTGCAGAAGCAGGTGGACGCCAACTACTTCCAGACCGAGCCGTACCTGGATGCCTACAACCGCGACCGCAAGACCGACCTGGTGAAGGTGATCGGCGTGCACATCGAGCCGTTCGGTGCGTACTCGCGCAAGGTCAAGTCGCTGGCCGAGCTGCGCGACGGTGCCGACGTGGTGATCCCGAACGATCCGAGCAACAACAGCCGCGCGCTGATCCTGCTGCACAAGGCCGGCGTGATCGAGCTGAAGGACCCGGCCAACGCGCTGTCGACCCAGCGTGACATCACCGCCAACCCGAAGAACCTGAAGTTCCGCGAGCTGGACTCGGCGATGCTGCCGCGCGTGCTGGACCAGGTCGATCTGGCCCTGATCAACACCAACTATGCGCTGGACGCCGGCCTCAACCCGACCAAGGATGCGCTGGCGATCGAGAGCAAGGATTCGCCGTACGTGAACTTCCTGGTCGCGCGCCCGGACAACAAGGACGACGCCCGTGTGCAGAAGCTGGCCAAGGCCCTGACCAGCCCGCAGGTGAAGGCCTTCATCGAGAGCAAGTACAAGGGCGCGGTGCTGCCGGCGTTCTGATTGCGGCTGATCTGTTGATTTGAATGGTGGGTGTCGACCTTGGTCGACACTGCCTGCCCTGTAGAGCCGAGCCCACGCTCGGCTCTGCTGTTTCCGGCATTTCACCAACGGCAGCCGAGCATCGCTCGGCTCTTCCGTGTCACTCCACGTGCCGCAGCAGGGCAGGGCATTGCAGTTTCAATCGACGTGGAAGGCGAGGGTGGCGGCAACCGCCTGCTGCCATCCCGCATACAGCTTCTCGCGCCGCGACACCTCCATCTGTGGCTCGAAGCGCCGGTCCAGGCCCCACTGTGCAGCGATCTGTTCGCGGCTTGACCAGAACCCGACGGCCAGGCCGGCCAGATAGGCCGCACCGAGCGCGGTGGTTTCGGTCAACCGCGGCCGCAGCAGCGGCACACCGAGGATGTCTGCCTGGAAGCCGGCCAGGAAGTCGTTGCCGATCGCACCGCCATCAGCGCGCAGCTCGGTCAGTGCGATGCCCGCATCGGACTGCATGGCATCGAGCACGTCGCGGGTCTGGTAGGCCATCGCTTCCAGCGCGGCGCGCACGAAATGCGCCTTGCCCGTGCCACGGGTCAAGCCAAACATCGCACCGCGCACATCACTGCGCCAATAGGGCGCACCCAGGCCGACAAACGCCGGCACCAGATAGGCGCCGCCGCTGTCGGGCACCTGCGCGGCCAGTGCCTGGCTGTCGCTGGCGCGTTCGATCATGCGCAGTCCGTCGCGCAGCCACTGCACCACCGAGCCGGCGATGAATATCGACCCTTCCAGCGCATACTCCACGCGCCCGTCCAGGCCCCAGGCAATGGTGGTCAGCAGGCCGTTGCGCGACCGCACCGCCTGCGCACCGGTATGCATCAACATGAAGCAACCGGTGCCATAGGTGTTCTTGACCATGCCCGGCTGGAAACAGGCCTGGCCGAACAGTGCCGCCTGCTGGTCACCGGCGATGCCGGCGATCGGGATCGGGTGGTCGAAGAAGAACTGCGGCCGGGTGTGTGCGTATACCGCACTGGAGTCGCGCACCTGCGGCAGCATCGCGCGCGGGATGTCGAGCAGGTCCAGCAGATCGTCATCCCAGTCCAGCGTGTGGATGTTGAACAACAGCGTGCGCGCCGCGTTGCTGTAGTCGGTCACATGCGCCTGGCCGCCGCTGAGGTTCCACACCAGCCAGCTGTCGATGGTGCCAAACAGCAGCTCGCCACGTTCGGCGCGCTGCTGCGCACCTTCCACGTGGTCGAGGATCCAGCGCACCTTGGTCGCAGAAAAATAGGCATCGATCAGCAGGCCGGTCCGCTCGCGGATCAGCGCTTCATGGCCTTCGGACTTCAGTCGTTCACAGATGGCGTGGCTCTGCCGCGATTGCCAGACGATGGCGTTGTGGATCGGCTGGCCGGTGGCACGGTCCCAGACCACGGTGGTTTCGCGCTGGTTGGTGATGCCCAGTGCGGCGATATGGCGCGGGTCGATCTGCCCGCGACTGAGCAGTTCGGTCAGCGTGGCATAGACGCTGGTGAGGATCTCGCGCGGGTCATGCTCGACCCAGCCGGGTTGCGGGAAGATCTGCGCGAACTCGCGTTGCGCGCTGCCGATGATGTCGCCGGCACGGTCGAACAGGATCGCGCGCGAACTGGTGGTGCCCTGGTCGATGGCCAGCACGTAGCGGGGCGTCATGCAGCGTCTCCGGTAGAGCAGTCAGGGTAACTTACCTTTCTCTCTGTAGAGCCGAGCCATGCTCGGCTGCATTTGCACAACGCAGCCGAGCATGGCTCGGCTCTACAGAGTGGAGTGTTCGATCCACGCCTGCAGCCGTGTCACCTGCGCAGCGTCCAGCCGCAACCCCAGCTTGCTCCTTCGCCACAGCACGTCCTCGGCAGTGCGCGCCCACTCTTGCTCGCGCAGAAAGGCCACTTCCCGGGCATGCAGGCCGCCGCCAAACGCCTCGCCAAGATCGTGCAGGCCCCGTACACCCTGCAGCAGTTCCGCGCTGCGACTGCCATAGGCCCCGGCCCAGCGTCGCGCGATACCTGCGGGCAACCAGGGTGCCGATACCTGCAGATGCGCGCCCGCCTGCGCGGCGTCGCCCCAGTCGCTGCCTGGCAGCGGGTCTCCGTTTGCTGTCCACGCCGCTCCCATCTGCGGCAGGGCGGACCGCAGCAGCTCCAGCGCTTCCTCGGCCAGGACCCGGTAGGTGGTCAGCTTGCCGCCCAGCACATGCAGCGCCGGTGCCGGGTCCACCTGCAGCTGCAGGCGGTAATCGCGGCTGAGTCTTGCCGCGCGCGGATCGGGATCAGCCAGCAGCGGGCGGACACCGGCGAACTGCCAGACCACATCTTCCGGCGCGATGGGTTCATGCAGGTAGCGGTTGGCCGCTTCGCACAGGTACGCCACCTCTGAAGGCAGCACGCCGCAGCGCGCCGGGTCGCCGCGATAGTCGGTGTCGGTGGTGCCAACCAGCAGGTGGTCGTGGGCGAAGGGCAGCAGGAACACCACGCGTCCATCGGGTTGCTGCAGCAGGCACGCGCTGTCATCGGGCCAGGGCCGGCGCAGGACGATGTGGCTGCCTTGTACCAGCCGCAGCGCGGGGCCGCCACTGCGTGCCTCCATCCGTTCCAGCAGGCCGCCGGCCCACGGCCCTGCCGCATTGGCGACGGCGCGCGCGGTCACCTGCTGCTGGCCATCAGCGGATTCCAGCACCGCCTGCCACCGGCCCTGCAAGGGCTGCAGGTCGATGCAGCGGCTGCGCACACGCACCTGTGCGCCCCGCTGCGCGGCATCCAGGGCGTTGAGCAGCACCAGTCGCGCGTCATCGACCTGCGCGTCGGCGTAGCTGAAGGCCTGCCGCAGATCCGGGGAAAGCCAGGGGCCGAGCGGATCGCGCTGAAGGTCCAGGGCGCGCGAGGCGGGAAATGCCGGGCTGCGACGGCCCAGGTGGTCATACAGCCACAGTCCCGCGCGTAGCATCCAGCGTGGGCGCAGATGGGGTTCCCACGGCAGCACGAAGCGCAATGGATGGACCAGATGGGGCGCCTGCCGGCGTACCACCTCGCGTTCGCCCAGCGCCTTGCGCACCAGCCCGAGCTCGCCCTGTTCCAGGTAGCGCAGGCCGCCGTGGATCAGCTTGCTGCTGGCGCTGGAAGTATGCGCGGCAAGGTCGTGCTGCTCGCACAGCAGCACGCGCAGGCCGCGGCCGCTGGCGTCACGGGCGATGCCGGCACCGTTGATGCCGCCACCGATCACCAGCAGGTCGACGTCGTCCATCGTGTCTCCGCGTCCTGTGTCTGTAGAGCCGAGCCGCGCCACCATTGACCGTGGGCGCCATTGAACGTAACGCATCGCAATGCGCGCGGAGCCCGCCGCTCGACTCGGGATAGGGGGCTTGGCTCGACTCTACAAAAAGGCAGTCGAGCATGGGCTCGACTCTACAGAACGCCGGTGACGGAAACGACGACGGGCCCCGAAGGGCCCGTCGCGTTGCATCAGTGAAGCAGGTGCAGCCTGGATCAGAAGCGGGCGCCGATGCCGAAGCCGACGGTCCACGGATCCATCTTGGCTTCGCCGATCTTCTCGCCGCCAACCTTGATGTCCGGGCGGGCGCGCATGTAGCGGGCGTCAGCACGGGCGAACCAGGTGGAGTTGATGTTCATGTCGACGCCGACGGTGCCGATCACGCCCTTGGCATCCTTGAAGCGGATGTCGGTGTCAGCGCCGTTGCCCAGCTTCTCGTTGCTGAAGCTCGACTGGTAGTAGCCGACGCCCACGAACGGACGGAACACGTTGTCAGCCTGGCCGAAGTGGTACTGGCCGCTCAGCGCGACCGGCTGCTGCTCGACCGAGCCGAGGCGGGCGTTGTTCGGGCCCTTGAACTTGTTGTCGAACTTGTCAGCGGCGCCCCACAGTTCAACGGCCCAGTTGTCGTTGATGTAGTAGCTGAAGCTGACGGTCGGCGCCGGGCCACCATCGGTCTTCTTCACGCCGGAGATCGGGTCGTTCTTCGGTTCCAGCAGCGAGATGCCGCCAACAACGGCAAAATGCTTGCCCGACGCGGTGTCGGTGCTGCTGCTGTCCTGGGCGAAAGCGGCCGGCGCGAAGGCGGCGGAGGTCAGCAGGGCGAGACTCAGGATACGGATGGAGCGCATGGGGGTATCTCCTAATGTTTCTTGTTTTGGGCCCCCGGTTGCGGGGCGAGCACACCGTAGTCGCCCCAACATGAATCGAATCCGACGCACGTTAAAAAATAGTTTTCCTTGTTCAGCGACGGGTACGGAACGCCTGTATTCATGGGGTTTCTGGCGCTCGGGGACATTCATGCAGTTGGAGAAGATGTGAGCACAGCAACGTTGTGCATTGGCCTGCAAGCGCAGGTGAACGTGGAGTGCAGGGTGCTGCTGCTGGGCTCGATGCCGGGCGTGGCGTCCCTGCAGGAGCAGCGCTATTACGCCCATCCGCGCAACCGCTTCTGGCCGCTGATGGCCGACATCTGTGGTTTCGAGGCGGATCTGGCCTACGCCGCGCGGCTGCAGGCATTGAATGCCGCGGGCATCGGTCTGTGGGATGTGATCGGTCGCTGCGAGCGCCGAGGCAGCCTGGACGCGGACATCGTGCGTGGCACGGAAGTGGCCAATGCACTGCCGGAACTGATCGCCACGTTGCCTGAGCTGACGCTGATCGGCTGCAATGGCGGTGCATCGTGGCAGGCGTTCCAGCGCTGGGTGCTGCCGCGGCTGGAGGCCCCGCCACAGGTGGTTGCATTGCCCTCGACCAGCCCGGCCAATGCGGCGTGGTCGTTGCCGCGCCTGCGCCAGGCCTGGCAGCCGGTTGCAGACGCACTGGCGACATGAAGCGGACATCGTACGGACAATACGCTACCGACTGGTCGCGGCCGGGACCCGTGGGCAACAGCCTGTCCCGGCTGCGTGCGTACTGAAAACACCTGTAACGGTTGGCGCTGGACCCCGCTGGCCGCACAATAGACGTTTCCCTACACCAGATTGCCGGAGTTATCCCCATGGCCGAAATCAAGGAAGCACTTGTCCCCGATATCGGTGACTACAGCGATATCCCGGTAATCGAGGTGCTTGTCGCCGTCGGCGACACGGTCAAGAAGGACCAGGGCCTGGTGACGCTGGAAAGCGACAAGGCGACGATGGAAGTGCCGTCCTCGGTGGCAGGCGTGGTCAAGGAACTGAAGGTCAAGGTGGGCGACAGCCTGTCCGAAGGCAAGGTCGTGGCGCTGATCGAAGTGGCCGAAGGCGAAGCCGCCGCGCCGGCCGCCGCCGCACCGGCACCGGCCAAGTCCGCTGCCCCGGCTGCCGCCACCCAGAGCGCGCCGGCCCCGGCCGCCGCTGCGGCGGCCGCTCCGGCCGCTCCGGCCGCCAGCGGTGGCGCAGTGGAAGCGCTGGTGCCGGACATCGGCGACTACGCCGGCATCCCGGTCATCGAAGTGCTGGTCGCCGTCGGCGACACGGTCAAGAAGGACCAGGGCCTGGTCACGCTGGAAAGCGACAAGGCCACGATGGAGGTGCCGTCGTCAGTGACCGGTGTGGTCAAGGAGATCAAGGTCAAGGTGGGCGACAACCTGTCGCAGGGCGACGTGGTTGCCATCATTGATGCCGAAGGCGCTGCCGCGCCGGCCCCGAGCAA
The DNA here is from genome assembly GCF_059369975.1 of Stenotrophomonas sp. YJH_SMC_32. Classification (NCBI taxonomy): domain Bacteria; kingdom Pseudomonadati; phylum Pseudomonadota; class Gammaproteobacteria; order Lysobacterales; family Lysobacteraceae; genus Stenotrophomonas; species Stenotrophomonas sp. YJH_SMC_32. The sequence goes on from NZ_JCAFTE010000001.1 coordinate 466,110, forward strand.
GGCCGCCGCTGCTGCTGCCCCGGCCGCCGCCGAAACCGCCACCAAGGTCGAGCCGGTCGCTGTGCCGGCGCAGCCGGACAAGCTGGCGGCCCGTGAGATTGCCTCGGCCGGCACCCCGTCCAGCCCGCCGGTACAGTTCAACGCCGATGGCGTGCTGCCGGCCAAGGTGCCGTACGCCACCCCGGCGGTGCGCGTGTTCGCCCGCGAGCTGGGCGTGGACCTGCTGCAGATCAACGGCACCGAGAAGGGGGGCCGCATCACCAAGGCTGACGTGCAGAAGTTCGTCAAGGCCGCACTCAGTGGTGGTGTGCCAGCAGCTGCCGGTGGCGCCGTCGCCGCCGGTGGTGGCCTGAACCTGCTGCCGTGGCCGAAGGTCGACTTCAGCAAGTTCGGCGAGACCGAAGTCCAGCCGCTGTCGCGCATCAAGAAGATCTCCGGCGCGAACCTGGCCCGCAACTGGGCGATGATCCCGCACGTCACCCAGTTCGAACAGGCCGACATCACCGACCTGGAAGGCCTGCGCGTGGCGCTGAACAAGGAAAACGAGAAGGCCGGCATCAAGCTGACCATGCTCGCCTTCCTGATCAAGGCCAGCGCCGCGGCGCTGAAGAAGTTCCCGGAATTCAACGCCTCGCTCGACGCCAGCGGTGAAAACCTGACCCTGAAGAAGTACTTCCACATCGGTTTTGCCGCCGATACGCCGAACGGCCTGGTCGTGCCGGTCATCCGCGATGTGGACAAGAAGGGCGTGGTGCAGATCGCGCAGGAAACCGGCGAGCTGGCCAAGAAGGCGCGCGACGGCAAGCTGGGCCCGGCCGACATGAGCGGCGGCTGCTTCTCGATCAGCTCGCTGGGCGGCATTGGCGGCACCGCGTTCACTCCGATCGTCAATGCACCGGAAGTGGCCATCCTGGGCGTGTCCAAGTCCTCCATCCAGCCGGTCTGGAATGGCAAGGAGTTCGCGCCGAAGTTGATGCTGCCGCTGTCGCTGAGCTACGACCACCGCGTCATCGACGGCGCCCTGGCCGCACGCTTCACCACGTACCTGTCGCAGGTGCTGGCCGACATGCGCCGCGTGCTGCTGTAAGGCATCGCTTTGCCCCCACCGTGCGGCCGCTGCCCCTGGCGCGGCCGCGTGAACAGATGCAGTGACAGCCCGCCGGCCATGCCGGCCGGGCACAAGGAAAACCACCATGGCCACGATTGAAGTCAAGGTTCCCGACATCGGCGATTACAGCGATGTTCCGGTGATCGAAGTGTTGGTCGCCGTCGGCGACACGGTGAAGAAGGACCAGGGCCTGGTGACCCTGGAGTCGGACAAGGCCACCCTGGAAGTGCCGTCCTCGGCGGCCGGCGTGGTCAAGGAGATCAAGGTCAAGCTGGGCGATACCCTGTCCGAAGGCGCCGTGGTCGTGGTGCTGGACGCTGAAGGCGCCGCCGATGCCCCGGCCAAGGCCGCTGCGCCGGCTCCGGCTGCGGCCGCTCCGGCCAGCAAGCCGCCGGTGACCCCCTCGCACCGCGCCCCGGCCGAGCCGGTTGCACCGAAGCCGGCGCTGTCCAGTGGCAAGCCGGCCGACATCGAGTGCGAAATGGTCGTGCTGGGCTCCGGCCCGGGCGGCTACACCGCCGCCTTCCGCGCCGCCGACGTCGGCCTGGATACGGTGCTGGTCGAGCGCTACGCCAGCCTCGGCGGCGTCTGCCTCAACGTCGGTTGCATTCCGTCCAAGGCGCTGCTGCACGCTGCCGCGGTGATCGACGAAGTGGCCCACGCCGGCGATTTCGGCGTCGAGTTCGGCAAGCCGACCATCACCCTGGACAAGCTGCGCCAGTACAAGGAAAAGGTCGTCAACCAGCTGACCAAGGGCCTGGCCGGCATGGCCAAGCAGCGCAAGGTCCGCAACGTGCAGGGCGTCGGCAGGTTCCTCTCGGCCAACGAACTGGAGATCACCGCCGCAGACGGCAGCACCCAGCTGCTGCGCTTCCAGAAGTGCATCATTGCCGCTGGTTCGCAGGCGGTGAAGCTGCCGAACTTCCCGTGGGACGACAAGCGCGTGATGGATTCCACCGACGCGCTGGAGCTGGCCGAAGTGCCGGGCTCGCTGCTGGTCGTCGGCGGCGGCATCATCGGCCTGGAAATGGCCACTGTGTACAGCGCACTGGGCAGCAAGGTCACCGTGGTCGAGTTCATGGACCAGCTGATGCCGGGCGCCGACAAGGACCTGGTCAAGCCGCTGGCCGACCGCCTGAAGAAGCAGGGCATCGAAGTGCACCTGAAGACCAAGGCCTCGGGCGTCACCGCCGATGCCAAGGGCATCACCGTGACCTTCGAGGCGGCCGAGGAAGGCCAGGCACCGGCGCTGGCGCAGGGCACTTTCGACCGTGTTCTGGTGGCCGTCGGGCGTTCGCCGAACGGCAAGAAGATCGATGCCGAGAAGGCCGGTGTGCAGGTCACCGAGCGTGGCTTCATCCCGGTTGATCGCCAGATGCGCACCAACGTGCCGCACATCTTTGCCATCGGCGACATCGTCGGCAACCCGATGCTGGCGCACAAGGCAACGCACGAAGGCAAGCTGGCTGCTGAAGTGGCTGCTGGCCACAAGAAGGAATGGGTCGCCCGTGTGATTCCGTCGGTGGCCTACACCAACCCGGAAATCGCCTGGGTGGGCGTGACCGAGACCGAAGCCAAGGCCAAGGGCCTGAAGGTCGGCGTGGCCAAGTTCCCGTGGGCCGCCAGCGGCCGCGCGATCGGCATCGGTCGCACCGAGGGCTTCACCAAGCTGATCTTCGATGAGGAGACCCACCGCATCATCGGCGGCGCGATCGTCGGCGTGCATGCCGGTGACCTGCTGGCCGAGATCGGCCTGGCGATCGAGATGGGTGCCGAAGCCGAAGACATCGGCCACACCATCCATGCGCACCCGACACTGAGCGAATCGGTGGCGATGGCCTCGGAAATCTACGACGGCACGATCACCGATCTGTACATGCCGAAGAAGAAGTAAGGCGCCTGCGCCGTTCCAAATGAAAAGCCCCGGCATTTGCCGGGGTTTTTTTGTTGAGCCTCGATCACTCTCATTGCGAGCGTTCGGGCCGCAGCGCGGGTAGTCGAGAGCCACTGCCTGGGCCGCCTGGATGCCTGACACGCGGAGGGAGCGGGGGCTGGGTGCGAAGTAAAGGAGGAGGTGACGGCCGCAGGCCGGCGCCGGGGGACATTCGCAGCCAGCCCCCGCTCCCTCCAGCGCTCGACCACGCCTGCGTCTACGGCAACTGCCACCGCGAAGGTCTGGGCCGCAGCGCAGGTGGCAGGCGTCTGGACAAATGTCCCCCGTCGTCCGCCTGCGGCGGTCGCCTCCTCCTTTACTTTGTCCAAACGCCGGCCACCGGCGCTGCGGCTCGGCTTGCGGACAGTCCAGAGCCACTGCCTGGGCCGCCTGGATGCCTGACACGCGGGGGGCAGAGGGGCTTGCGTGCGAAGTAAAGGAGGAGGTGACGGCCGCAGGCCGGCGCCGGGGGACATTCGCACGCAAGCCCCTCTGCCCCCCGCGCTCGACCAACCCGCTTCTGCTTGACCGTGCAATCAAAAAAGCGCGGCCCCGATGTTCCGGAGGCCGCGCCAGGAGAGAGAGTGCCGTGGAAGGGGCGGGTGTCAGAACACGAAGCTGACGCCGGCCACCGGGCCCTTGAACTCCTGCTTCAGGCCGATGGTGCCGTCGCTGCCCTTCTTGTCCGCATCGAGCTTGAACCAGTCGTAGCCGGCGAACACACCGAAGTTCCTGGTGAAGCGGTAATCGACGATGGCGTTGGCGCGGCTCAGATCGCCCTTGTAGTCATCGAAGCTGCCCCAGCGCGTGTTGAGGTACTGGCCCTGCAGGGTGATCATCCACTTCTCGGACGGGGTGAAGCTCAATCGCGCACCGACCACCGGCGCCACGCCGTCGGTCTTCTCGTTGAGGAACTGGCCTTCGTACACGGTGCCGAGGTCGGCGTAGGCCTTGGTGCTGACCTTGGCGTACTCGGCACCCAGCTGCAGGCCGAGGTCGAACGTATCGGTGTCCACCACCGAGTAGTCATAGACCAGGCTGGCCACCTGGTACTTCAGTTCGCCCTTGACGAAGCTGCCGGACGGCACGTTGACGTCACCGAAGGAGATGTCCTGGCCGAGGGTCTCGCGGCGGTCCTTGTCGTACTTGAAATAGTTGAACAGCAGGCGCTGGCGGTTGCTGATGCGGAACATGCCGTCAATGCGCGGCTCCCACTCCTTGCCACCCAGCTTGAAGTCCTCGGAGAAACCGATGTCCTGCCCGGCGACATTGGTCTTGCCGCGGAGCGTGTTGTCCGAGTCGATGTTCATCGCACCCAGGCGCAGGGCAAAGCGGTCGTCGCCTTCGGCGGCGTGGGCAGCGGTGGCGAACGAGGCGCCGGCGGCGATCAGGGAGAGAGCGAGCAGGGTGGGTACGGGGCGCATCGAAGAGTCCTTGCAGTGGTTCATCAGAATGAAGACCACTGTGCCGGACAGGCCCGTCCACCATCCGTGAACGTATGGTCCACGGCATGTGCACGGTTCAGTGCTGTCGCGACGATGCAAAAAGATGGCCCCGGAGACGGGCTTCGGGGCCATCGTGGGACCTGCGGGGTGGAGCCGACGAGGATGCTGCAGGCAGGTCGAAAGATCGGACCCGCGCATCCGGCGAAAGTTCCTCGCCTGCGACCAAAGTTCAATACTGCGGTGCAGCATCATGCGGACGTCATTGTCCCCCGGGTGGTACGCAAAAATGTAACCGTTACCGCAACTTGCGGCTTCCCGGGATGAACAGGCAGCGGTTGTCTCGCAAATTGTCCCATTGCTATAATTTGGCGGCTCGATGAGGCCCCCCTGCTGTAGCCGCCTCAGCCTTCCACTTGCAACCACGCGGGACGTCCTGTGCTGAACTCCGTTGATGCGGGTCGGCGACTGATGCTGCGCGCCGCGGTCTACCCGCTGGCCGCGGTCGCTGTCCTGGCCCTGGCCTTCCTGCTGGTCGGTCCGAAATATGCCCTCGGCGCGCTGGCGTCCGGTGTGGCCATTTCGGCCGGTGGCTGGGTGGCGGCAAGGATGGCGCTGGGGGGCGGTGCGGTGGCCGCAGGATCGGCGATGGCTCGCCTGATCATTGCGATCGTGGCCAAGTGGGTCGTGGTTTTCGGCGTCCTGCTGGTGGGGTTCCTGGTCTTCAAGCTGCCTGCATTGGCGCTGTTGGCCGGTATCGCCGTCGGCTTGATGTTCCAGGTCCTGGCGATGGCCAGGCGTTGACAGAATTCAATTAACTGAAGGTTCCGGACACATGGCGGGCGAGGCTCTAACCCCTACCAGCTACATCCAGCATCACCTGCACAACCTGACCGCGCCGGTCGGCAAGGGTGAGGGTATGTTCTGGCATATCCACGTCGATACCTTCCTCACCGCGGTCCTGATGGGCCTGGTGATCGTTGTCGCGTTCTGGCTGGGCACCCGCAAGGCCACCGCCGGCGTGCCGGGCAAGTGGCAGACCTTCGTCGAGATCTGCCTGGAGTTCGTCGACCGCCAGGCCAAGGACACCTACCACGGCAAGAGCAAGCTGGTCACGCCGATCGCCATCACCATCTTCTTCTGGATTCTGCTGATGAATCTGCTGAAGATGATCCCGGCCGATTTCATCGCCAAGCCGCTGGAATGGGCGGGCGTGCACTACTGGAAGCCGGTGCCGACCGCTGACGTCAATGCCACCCTGGGCATGGCCATCAGCGTGTTCTTCCTGATGCTGTTCTTCGCACTGAAGTCGAAGGGCCTGGGCGGCTTCATCAAGGAATTCCTGACGGCGCCGTTCGGCAAGTGGATGATGCCGTTCAACCTGATCCTCAACATCGTCGAGTGGCTGAGCAAGCCGATCTCGCTGGCGATGCGACTGTTCGGCAACATGTTCGGCGGCGAAATCGTGTTCCTGCTGATCTGGGTGCTGGGTGGTGCCGGTTTCTTCGGTGCCATTGCCGGTGGTGTGTTCGGCCTCGGCTGGATGCTGTTCCACCTGCTGGTGATCCCGCTGCAGGCCTTCATCTTCATGATGCTGTCGATCGTGTACCTGAGCCTGTCGGAAGACGCTCACTGAGTTTCAAGCTTCAACGCGTTTCAACCTTCATCCGTTTCATCACCCTTAGCAACTTAAGTTCCTGGAGATAACCATGTACTTCGCCGTCCTGACCAACTTCGCGCAGATTCAGAGCTCCACCGCCCTTGCCGTCGGCATCATGATCGGCCTGGCCGCGCTGGGCGCCGGTCTGGGTCTGGCCATCATGGCTGGTAAGTTCCTGGAGTCGGCCGCCCGCCAGCCGGAACTGATCCCGGTCCTGCAGGTCCGCATGTTCATCACCGCCGGCCTGATCGACGCCGCGTTCATCATCTCGGTCGCCGTTGGCCTGCTGCTGGCCTTCGCCAACCCGCTGTCGGCTGCCTTCGCTGGCGCCGTCACCAAGGCTCTGGCCGGCTGATACAGCGGTTTGAGACGACCGGGTGCTGATGCACCCGGTTTCGGATGAAGGCCGGATGTGCCGCTTCGGCGGCGCGTCCACCCCGAAACCAGCGATCGAGCTAACCATGAATATCAATTTCACCCTTCTTGCGCAGGCGCTGGCCTTCGCTGGTCTGATCTGGATCATCGCGACCAAGATCTGGCCGCCGCTGATGAACGCGATCGAAGAGCGCCAGCAGAAGATTGCTGAAGGCCTCGCTGCTGCCGACCGCAGCCAGAAAGATCTGGCCCAGGCGCAGGAGAAGGTCAACGAAGCGCTGAAGGAAGCCCGCACCAAGGCCAACGAGATCATCGATCAGGCCCATGCGCGTGCCAACCAGATCGTTGATGCTGCCCGCAACGAAGCGATCACCGAAGCCACCCGTCAGAAGGAACTGGCCCAGGCTGAAATCGACGCCGCCGCCAACCGTGCCCGTGAAGATCTGCGCAAGCAGGTGTCCGCGCTGGCCGTGACCGGTGCCGAAAAGCTGCTCAAGCGCGAAATCGACGCCAACGCCCACAAGGCGCTGCTCGACGAGCTGGCCTCGGAGATCTAAGGATGAGCCAGGCCCTCACGCTTGCCCGCCCGTACGCCCGCGCCGCGTTCGCGACCGCGCGCGACGAAGGCGCGTTCGCGCCGTGGTCGGACGCCCTGGCGTTCTCCGCCCACGTCGCCGCCGACCCGCGCGTGGCGGCCCTGCTCGCCAACCCGGAGCTGGGTCGTGACGACGCCGTCGCCCTGCTGGCGCCGGTGTCCCACGGCGAGACCTACTCGCGCTTCCTGGCCATCCTGGCCGAATCGCATCGCCTGCCGCTGCTGCCGGAAATCTCCGGCATGTTCGACGCCCTGCGCGCCGAAGCCGAGCACGTGGTCAAGGCCACCGTCACCTCGGCTGCCGAGCTGTCGGCCGGCGAGCTGGACGCGATCAAGGTCGCGCTGCGCAAGCGCTTCAACCGCGAGGTCGACGTGACCACTGCGGTCGATGCTTCGCTGATCGGCGGCGCCGTGATCGACGCCGGCGACGTGGTCATCGATGGTTCGCTGAAGGGCAAGCTGGCCCGTCTGCAGACCGCGCTCGCTAACTGAATTCATTTAACGTCCGGCCCCGCTGCCGGCACTAGGACTTGACGATGGCAACCACGCTCAACCCCTCCGAAATCAGCGAACTGATCAAGAACCGCATCGAGAAGGTCAAGCTGGCCGCGGAATCGCGCAACGAAGGCACCGTGACCAGCGTGTCCGACGGCATCGTGCGCATCTTCGGTCTGGCCGACGTGATGCAGGGCGAAATGATCGAACTGCCGAACAACACCTTCGCCCTGGCCCTGAACCTGGAGCGCGACTCGGTCGGCGCCGTGGTCCTGGGTGACTACGAGCACCTGCGCGAAGGCGACGTCGCCAAGACCACCGGTCGCATCCTGGAAGTGCCGGTCGGTCCGGAACTGCTGGGCCGCGTCGTGAACGCGCTGGGCGAGCCGATCGACGGCAAGGGCCCGCTGGGCACCGACCTGACCGCTCCGGTGGAGCGCGTTGCTCCGGGCGTGATCTGGCGCAAGTCGGTCGACCAGCCGGTGCAGACCGGTTACAAGTCGGTCGACTCGATGATCCCGATCGGCCGTGGCCAGCGCGAGCTGATCATCGGTGACCGCCAGACCGGCAAGACCGCCATGGCGATCGATGCGGTGATCAACCAGAAGGGCACCGGCATCAAGTGCGTGTACGTTGCGATCGGCCAGAAGGCGTCGACCATCGCCAACATCGTGCGCAAGCTGGAAGAGAACGGCGCGCTGGCCCACACCATCGTGGTGGCCGCGACCGCTTCCGAATCGGCTGCCATGCAGTACATCAGCGCCTACTCGGGCTGCACCATGGGTGAGTACTTCATGGACCGCGGCGAAGACGCGCTGATCGTGTATGACGATCTGTCCAAGCAGGCCGTCGCCTACCGCCAGATCTCCCTGCTGCTGAAGCGTCCGCCGGGCCGCGAAGCCTACCCGGGTGACGTGTTCTACCTGCACTCGCGCCTGCTGGAACGCGCTGCCCGCGTGTCCGAGGAATACGTCGAGAAGTTCACCGAAGGCAAGGTCACCGGCAAGACCGGCTCGCTGACCGCGCTGCCGATCATCGAAACCCAGGCCGGCGACGTGTCCGCCTTCGTTCCGACCAACGTGATCTCGATCACCGACGGCCAGATCTTCCTGGAAACCGACCTGTTCAACGCCGGCATCCGCCCGGCCGTGAACGCCGGTATCTCGGTGTCGCGCGTCGGTGGCTCGGCCCAGACCAAGATCATCAAGAAGCTGTCGGGCGGTATCCGTATCTCGCTGGCCCAGTACCGTGAGCTGGCTGCGTTCGCGCAGTTCGCCTCGGACCTGGACGAAGCGACCCGCAAGCAGCTGGAGCGTGGCCAGCGCGTCACCGAGCTGATGAAGCAGAAGCAGTACGCGCCCATGTCGATCGCCAACCAGGCGCTGTCGATCTACGCCGTCAACGAGGGCTACCTCGATGACGTGCCGGTCAACAAGCTGCTGGCGTTCGAAGAAGGCCTGCACGCCCACTTCGCCAATACCCAGGGCGAGCTGATCAGCAAGGTCAACGCTACCGGCGGTTGGGACAACGACATCGAAGGTGCCTTCAAGAAGGGCATCGCCGAGTTCAAGACCACCGGCAGCTGGTAATCGCGGTCCTGTAGAGCGGAGCCCCAGGCTCCGCTGGACCAGATGACAAACGGTTGAACAACGCGGGGCATCAGCCCCGCGCCACGGGAAACAAGAGATGGCAAGCGGACGCGAAATCAAAACCAAGATCAAGAGCGTGCAGAACACCCGCAAGGTGACGCGCGCCCTGGAAATGGTCTCGGCCTCCAAGATCCGCAAGGCGCAGGATCGGATGAAGACCTCGCGTCCGTACGCGCAGGCGATGAAGCAGGTGATCGGTCACCTGGCCCAGGCCAGCACCGACTACCAGCATCCGTTCCTGGTCGAGCGCGAGCAGGTCAAGCGGGTCGGTTTCATCGTGATCTCCTCCGATCGCGGTCTGGCCGGCGGCCTGAACAACAACCTGTTCCGCAAGATGCTGGGCGAAGCCAAGGCATGGCAGGACAAGGGTGCCGAAGTGGACCTGGTGACCATCGGCCAGAAGGCATCGACCTTCTTCCGCCGCGTGAAGGTCAACATGGTCGGCAGCGTGACCCACATCGGCGACGTGCCGAAGCTGGAATCGCTGATCGGTGTGATCAAGGTCATGCTCGACGCCTTCACCGAAGGCAAGATCGACCGCGTGTACCTGGTCTATAACCGCTTCGTGAACACCATGGTGCAGAAGGCCAGCTTCGATCAGCTGCTGCCGCTGCCGCCAGCCGAGAAGCAGGTCGCTCACCACGACTGGGATTACCTGTACGAACCCGATGCCGCGACCGTGCTCGAGCACGTGATGACGCGTTACATCGAGTCGCTGGTGTACCAGGCACTGCTGGAAAACGTCGCCTCCGAGCATGCCGCACGCATGGTCGCGATGAAGGCGGCGAGCGACAACGCCAACAAGCTGATCGGCACCCTGCAGCTCGTCTACAACAAGGCGCGCCAGGCAGCGATCACCCAGGAAATCTCCGAAATCGTCGGCGGCGCGGCAGCAGTCTGACCGCGTTCGTTCAAAGCACACATTAGAGGATGCAGCAATGAGTCAGGGCAAGATCGTTCAGATCATCGGCGCGGTCGTCGACGTCGAATTCCCGCGTGAATCGGTGCCGAAGGTGTACGACGCACTGAAGGTCGAAAACACCGAGATCACCCTCGAAGTCCAGCAGCAGCTGGGCGACGGCGTGGTGCGTACCATCGCCCTCGGTTCCACCGACGGCCTGAAGCGCAACCTGGTTGCCGTCAACACCGGCCGCGGCATCTCGGTGCCGGTCGGCGCCGGCACCCTGGGCCGCATCATGGACGTGCTGGGCCGTCCGATCGACGAAGCCGGCCCGGTCGCTGCCAGCGACAACTGGGAAATCCACCGCGCTGCGCCGTCGTATGAAGACCAGTCCCCGGCCACCGAGCTGCTGGAAACCGGCATCAAGGTCATCGACCTGATGTGCCCGTTCGCCAAGGGCGGCAAGGTCGGCCTGTTCGGCGGCGCCGGCGTCGGCAAGACCGTCAACATGATGGAGCTGATCAACAACATCGCCAAGGCGCACAGCGGCCTGTCCGTGTTCGCCGGCGTGGGTGAGCGTACCCGTGAGGGCAACGACTTCTACCACGAAATGAAGGACTCCAACGTCCTGGACAAGGTGGCGATGGTGTACGGCCAGATGAACGAGCCGCCGGGCAACCGCCTGCGCGTCGCGCTGACCGGCCTGACCATGGCCGAGTACTTCCGCGACGAGAAGGACGAAAACGGCAAGGGCAAGGACGTCCTGTTGTTCGTCGACAACATCTACCGCTACACCCTGGCCGGTACCGAAGTGTCGGCACTGCTGGGCCGTATGCCGTCCGCGGTGGGTTACCAGCCGACCCTGGCCGAGGAAATGGGCGTCCTGCAGGAGCGCATCACCTCGACCAAGAACGGCTCGATCACCTCGATCCAGGCCGTCTACGTTCCCGCGGACGACCTGACCGACCCGTCGCCGGCGACCACCTTCGCCCACCTGGACTCGACCGTCACCCTGTCGCGTTCGATCGCCTCGCTGGGTATCTACCCGGCCGTCGATCCGCTGGACTCCACCAGCCGCCAGATGGATCCGCTGGTGATCGGCCACGAGCACTACGACACCGCCCAGCGCGTCCAGCAGACCCTGCAGAAGTACAAGGAACTGAAGGACATCATCGCGATCCTGGGCATGGACGAACTGTCCGAAGAGGACAAGCAGGCCGTGTCGCGCGCCCGTAAGATCGAGCGCTTCTTCAGCCAGCCGTTCCACGTGGCCGAAGTGTTCACCGGTTCGCCGGGCAAGTACGTGCCGCTGAAGGACACCATCCGTGGCTTCAAGGCCATCGTCGATGGCGAGTACGACCACCTGCCGGAGCAGGCGTTCTACATGGTCGGCGGCATCGAAGAAGCGGTCGAGAAGGCCAAGAAGATGGCCGAGAAGGCCTGATCCGGGACGGGCGGGAGCGATCCTGCCCGACCTGACGCCGGCGCCGGGCAACCGCCCGCGCCGGTGGACCCCCACGGTGGCATTGCGCCGCCGCGAACAGCGAAGAGATTTGCATGAGCACGATCCGTTGCGACATCGTCAGCGCCGAGCAGGAAATCTTCCGTGGCGAAGCGACCCTGGTCGTGGCCACCGGTGAGCTGGGTGAACTGGGCATCGCGCCCAAGCACGCGCCGCTGATCACCCGCCTGAAGCCGGGCAAGGTGGTGGTCACCACGCCGAACGGCGAGCAGCTGGATTTCGCCATCTCCGGCGGTATCCTGGAAGTGCAGCCGCAGGTGGTGACCGTGCTGGCCGACACCGCGATCCGCGCGCAGGACATCGACGAAGCCTCGGTCCGCAAGGCCAAGGAAGAAGCCGAACGCATCCTGGCCAACCGCGGCGAAGCGATGGAAGTGGCCGAAGCCCAGCAGAAGCTGGCTGAAGCCGTCGTCCAGCTGCAGGCACTGGAACGCCTGCGCAAGAATCTCAAGCACTGAGGTTCGCGCTGCATCCACGAGAACGCCGGCCCTGTGCCGGCGTTTTTGTTTGTCTGGCGGGGCAGCCCCGACTTGCATGCCGATCCGGATCCCGCCTCGTATCAGCGATACACCACATAGCGCATCAGCAGGAACGACACGCAGGCCAGCCCGCCTTCCACCAGCGGCTTGGCCAGCCAGGTGTACTGCAGCCCGAGGGCGTGATCGACCAGGCTCACCAGCAGCGTGCTTGCCGCGGTCATCAGCAGCCAGAGCACGAAGAAGCGGGCAAAACGCTTCCAGCCCAGCCGATGGCTGCCGGCTTCGGCAAAGGTGTAGCGGCCGTTGAGCCAGAAGCCCAGCAGCATGCCGGCCAGGCGCCCGGTGATGTTGGCCGGTGCCACCGGCATGCCCAGCGCGGTGGCGAGCACGAACACCAGCCAGTCCACCAGCAGCTGCACGAGCCCGATGACGAGGTAGGCGCTTCCCTGGCGGACGAGGCTCATCGGCAGGCCGGAAGAGGAGGAGGGATGCCCATGTTAACGGCCCACGCTCTAGAATCACCGGCAACGAACTACGGACTGCTGCTCCCATGACCCAAGCCCTGCACGTCATCATCCTCGCCGCCGGCGCCGGCAAGCGCATGAAGTCGGTGCTGCCGAAGGTGCTGCAGCCGATCGCCGGCCAGCCGATGCTGGCGCACGTGATCGATACGGCCCGCGAGCTGCAGCCGGCGGCCATCCACGTGGTTTACGGCCATGGTGGCGAGGCGGTGCGTCAGTACTTCGCCGGCCAGCCCGACCTGCAGTGGGCCGAACAGGTCCAGCAGCTCGGTACCGGCCACGCAGTGGCGCAGGCAATGCCGCAGGTTCCCGACGCTGCGCAGGTGCTGGTGTTGTACGGCGATGTGCCGCTGATCCGCGCGCAGACCCTGCGCGACCTGCTGGCGCAGCCGGGCCGGCTGGCAGTGCTGGTGGCCGATGTCGATGACCCGACCGGGTACGGCCGGGTGCTGCGCGATGCAGAGGGCAAGGTGGGCTCCATCGTCGAGCAGAAGGACGCCACCGACGACCAGCTGCGCGTGCGCACGATCAACACCGGCATCATCGCCGCAGAGTCGACCGCGCTGCGCCGCTGGTTGTCGCAGCTGTCCAACAGCAATGCGCAGGGCGAGTACTACCTTACCGATGTGTTCGCGTTCGCCGCGCATGAGTACACCCCGGCCGAGATGGCCCTGGTCGCCGATGCACAGGAGGCCGAGGGGGCGAATGATCCATGGCAGCTGTCGCAGCTGGAGCGCGCCTGGCAGCGCCGTGCGGTGCGTGCACTGTGCGCTCAGGGCGCGCGCGTGCGTGACCCGGCACGACTGGATATCCGTGGCACCGTCACCGTGGGCAGCGATGTACTGATCGATGTCGACGTTGTTCTTGAAGGCAACGTCGTGCTCGGTGACGGCGTTACCGTAGGCCCGTTCAACCGGCTGAAGGACGTCAACCTGGGGCCCGGCACCGAAGTGCGCGCGCATTGCGACCTGGAAGGCGTGGTGACCGAAGGTGCCGCGCAGATCGGCCCGTTCGCACGCTTGCGGCCGGGTACCGTGCTGGCCGATGGCGTACACGTCGGCAACTTCGTCGAAACCAAGAAGGTCACCCTCGGCGTCGGCAGCAAGGCCAACCATCTCACCTACCTGGGTGACGCGGTGATCGGCAGCAGGGTGAACATCGGTGCCGGCACCATCACCTGCAACTACGATGGCGTGAACAAGTCGACCACCACCATCGGCGACAACGCCTTCATCGGCTCCAACAGCTCGCTGGTGGCACCGATCACCATCGGCGAGGGCGCGACCATCGCTGCCGGGTCGGTCATCACCCGCACCGCGCCGGACGGCAAGCTGACGCTGGCACGTGCACGACAGGAAACCATCGATGGCTGGAAGCGCCCGGTCAAGAAGTCCTGAGCCACGGGTTCCGCGCACCGATGAGCTGGGTGTGCTGCCGGCGATCGAACAACGTGCCGGCGAACTGCTGAGGGGTCACGAGGCCTATCCGGTGTTTGCCAGCCACGGCCTGGACCTGCCGACGCTGCAGGAAGGCCTTGAGCGTGGGCAGCTGTGGGTGGTGGATGGCGCCGCCGGCGGTGTTGCCGGCTACCTGCTGGCCGGCGACCTGGCAGGCGAGTTCCATGTCCTGCAGATGGATGTGGATCCAGCGCACGCGCGTCGTGGCCATGGCCGTGCATTGCTGCGGCATGCCTTGGCGCAGGCCAGGGCCACTGGCTTTGCTGCAGCGGTGCTGACCACCTTGAGCGATGTGCCGTGGAATGCAGCCTTCTACGCCAGCGAAGGGTTCGTTGAAGTGCCGGAGGCGGAGTGGAACGATGGCCTGCGCGCCGTCATGGCCGAAGAGGCTGCGCTCGGGTTTCCGATGCACCTGCGGGTGGCGATGCGGCGGGTCTGGTAGGTGTCGACCTTGGTCGGCACATCCACGCATGGCGTGGATCTACCCGATTGGCCCGCTCACCCCACCGGCAACAGGATCGACACGCACAGCCCGCCATCACCGCGGTTCTGCAGCGACACCCGCCCACCGTGTGCCTCCACGATCTCGCGGGTCAGTGCCAGTCCCAACCCGGTACCGTTGCGCTTGGTCGAATAGAACGGCATCAGCGCGTTCTGCAGCACCTGCTCGTTCATGCCCTTGCCACGGTCCAGCACATCCAGGCGCAGCCATTGCGGCAACCGCGTCAGCTGCACCTGCACGTCATCATTGGGCGGATCGGCTTCGGCACAGGCTTCATGCGCGTTCTTCAGCAGGTTCAACAGCGCCTGCCCGAACTGCGCGATGTCGATCCGGCTGCTCAGTTCCTCGTCCGGTTCACGTTCCATGCCGAACGGAATCTGCTGGCGCAGGCTGGACAGGAAGGGCGCCCAGTGCACGGTCTGCAGTTGCGGTTGCGGCAGCTTGGCGAAGCGCGCATAGCCACGGATGAAGCCTTCCAGGTGGCGCGCGCGGTCTTCGATGGTGGTGAAGATCTCCGGCAGCCGATCGAAGCGCTCGCGCTGTACCAGCACGCCGCCGGAATGGGCCAGCGAGGCGATCGGCGCCAGCGAGTTGTTGAGCTCGTGGCTGATCACCCGGATCACCTTCTTCCACGTCTGCACTTCCTGGCGGCGCAGTTCGGCGGTGAGCAGGCGTACCAGCAGCAGGTCGTGCGGGCGGCCGTTGAGCTGGAAAGATCGGCGTGAGAGGTGATAGACCTGTTCGTCGTCCTCATCGCCGTCTTCGCCTTCCGCACGCACCGCGAACAGGCTGTCGCCGCCACGGGCGATGGCATCGCGCAGCTCCACCGGCACCTGTTCCAGCACCTCTTCCAGGCGCTGGCCTTCCAGCTTCCAGCCGCCATGCAGCAGCTTGCGCGCGGCCAGGTTGGAGAACACCACGCGGGCGATGCCATCGCCGCCGGAAGCAATCAGCAGCATCGCCACCGGGGTGTTCTGTACCATGGTGTCCAGCAGCAGTTCGCGCTGCACCAGGCCTTGCCGCTGCTCGCGCAGCACGTCGCCCAGTTCGCGGTGCGCCTGCACCAGGTCACCCAGTTCGTCGTTGCCTGGCCAGTACACACCGAAGTTGTACTCACCGTCGCGGTAGCTGCTGGTGGTGCCGGCCAAGGCGCGCATCAATGAACGTACCGGCGCGGTTGCACGGCGCAGGGTCCACCACATCAGCGACAGCAGGATCAGCGCCGACACCGTGGTCACCACCCAGCCATGGTCCATCCAGTAGGCCAGCAGCCACGGCAACGCGGCGGCCAGCGCCAGCACCGGCAGCAGGCGCAGGAACAGGCGGAAGGTGAACGAGCGCCGTTTCATTCGCGTGGGATGCCGTGCCGGTCCATGCGCCGGTACAGTGCCTGGCGGCTCAGGCCGAGTTCGGCGGCGGCCTGGGCGATGACGCCGTGGTTGCGCGCCAGCACATCCTCGATGCGCGCACGGTCAGGATCATTGCCGGCACTGGCTGCCGGTCGCGGTGCAGGTGCGGCACGCGGCAGGTTCAGGTCGGCCACTTCGATGCGGTTGCCGGTCGCCAGCAGCTCGGCCCGCTGGATCACGTTGCGCAGTTCGCGCACGTTGCCGGGCCAGGGATGCCGTTGCAAGGCCGCGGTGGCGGCGCTGGAAAGTGGCTTGCCGGCGGTCAGGAAGCGCTCGGCCAGGGGCACGATGTCGCCCGGGCGCTCGGCCAATGGTGGCAGTACCAGTTCCACCGTATTGAGGCGGTAGTACAGGTCTTCGCGGAAGGTGCCGTCGCGGATCATCGCCGGCAGGTCGGCATTGGTCGCGCTGACCACGCGGACTTTGACCTGGCGCTCGCGATTGGAGCCAAGACGCTCGAAGCGCCCTGTTTCCAGCACACGCAGGAGCTTCATCTGGCCGCCCAGCGACAGGTTGCCGATCTCATCCAGGAACAGCGTGCCGCCGTCGGCGGCTTCGAACTTGCCCTCGCGTGCCTTGTTGGCGCCGGTATATGCGCCGGCTTCGGCACCGAACAGTTCGGCCTCGATCAGTTCCGAGGGCAGGGCGCCGCAGTTGACCGTGATGAACGGGCCCTTGGCCACCAGCGAGTTGGCCTGGATGATCTGCGCGATCTTCTCCTTGCCGGCACCATTGGGACCGGTGATCAGCACCGGCAGGTCGGAGCGCGCGACCTGGCAGGCCAGGGCAATGACGCGCTCGCTGGCCGGATCGGCGAAGACCGCACCACACAGCTCGTACTTTTCTTCCAGCGCATTGCGCTGGCGCAGCTCACGGCTGCGGCGGCGGTCCAGCTCGCGCCGCGCCTCGGACAGCTCGAGCAGGTTGTTGACCGTGGTCAGCAGCTTGCGGTCGTCCCAGGGCTTGGCCAGGTAGTCGGCGGCACCGGCCTTGACCAGGTCCACCGCACTGCTCAGGTGGGTCCAGGCGGTGAGCAGGATCACCGGCAGGTCCGGGTGGCGTGCGCGGATCTGTGCGAACAGGTCTTCGCCTTCTTCGCCGGAGGTGGTGTCCTCGCTGAAATTCATGTCCTGGATCACCAGGTCGACCGGCTGCGACTCGAGCAGGGCCAGCCCTTCAGCCGGGGTCTGCGCCTGCAGGGTGTCGATGTCATGCAGGGAGAACAGCACGTCCAGCGCGGTGCCCACGCTGGCGTTGTCGTCGATGATCAGGATCGAAGGCATCAAGCAGTTCTGCAGAAAGGGATGGGCGGCGCCGATGGAGCCGTGTTCGTATCCATACGCCGGGAGAGCCCGGCGCCACCCATCAAGCATAGCCAAAGCCGTGGCGACGAGGGCGGGCTGGTTTCAGCGCCGCGCTGGTGGAGGCGGTGGTGCCGGCGGTGGCGGAGCGGCCAGCGCCAGCCGCCACGAAGTGGCGTCCACCGGGACGGTGAGCTCGCGTTTGTCGCGGCGCAGCAACAGGTACGCAGTCGGGGCACTGGAATGCCGCAGTGCATCGGCAAGATGCTCGATCCGCCGCACGGCCGTATCGTCCAAGCGCAGGATGCGGTCGCCGCTGCGCACGCCGAAGCGGGCTTCCGGACGCACGGCTTCCACCCGTACCTGGCCCTCGGTCGAACGGAGCGCCAGGCGGGCATCATCCTGGCGCCATTCCAGCGTCTGCGAGCTGCCACCGCCGGCCAGCGCCGGCAGTGGCAGCAGTGCCATCAACAGCATTCGGCAGGCACGCACCTCACGCGCCCCGCGTGGCGACTGCGGGCGGGACCGCTGCCGCGCGCCGGGCCGGCCCGAACACCGCGATCTGGCCCAGCACCCACAGCAGAAGCGCGCCCAGCGGCAGGTAGTACAGGGGCATGCGTGGCAGCTCGTAGAGGTTCATCAGTGCCAGGTTGATCGCGTAGGCCGCCAGCATGCCCAGCACGATGCCCAGCGAGGCCAGCAGGAAGTTCTCGGTCTGGAAGTAGCGCAGGATCTGGCCGCGGGTGGCACCGAGTGCGCGGCGGATGCCGATCTGCTTGCTGCGCTGCTGCACCCAGAAGCTGGCCAGGCCGATGATGCCCAGTGCGGTCACCACCAGCAGCGAGACGCTGACGGTGATCAGCAGGCCAACCATCGCGCGGTCGTTCTTGAAGAAGTCCTTGCGCTGGTCTTCATAGGTCAGCTTGTCGCGCATCAGCCGGTTGGGGTCATTGCGCTCCAGTACAGCAGCCCCCGCATCAAGCACCTCCTGGCGGCGTTCCGGCGAAGTGCGCAGCACATAGGTGCCACCCTCGTCGAAGGTGCGCCGCATGGGCAGCAGCATGGAGTTCGTCCAGTTGTCATTCCAGCCGTTGGGCGTGCTCAGCGTGTCGACGATGCCGACCACATGCAGCGGCTGCTTGCCCATGTAGTAGGTCTTGCCCAGCGCGCTGCCGTTGGGTTCCATCTTGGCGGCGGTGGCCTGGGTGAGGATGACCGGGATGGCGTTTTCCTTGGCGCCCCCCTTGCTGGCGTCTTCGAAGTTCTGGTACTCACCGGGCAGGAAATCGCGGCCGGCGATCAGGTTGATGCCCATCGTGGCCAGCCCGTTCTCGGACAGGGTGTACATCGAGGCGTTGGTGGTCGGCCGTTCCTGGTCGATCTCCCGCGAGATGCTGCTGCTGGACGAGCCGTTGCGGAAAGGCACCTGGTTGATGATGGTGACGTTGCTGACGCCGGGAAGCGCACGCAATGACGCCAGGTCCTCACGGGTGCGGGCCATGGCATCGGTCTGCTTGCCGATGCCGCTGACGCGGAGCATCACCAGTTCGTTCTCGGCGATGCCGCTGGGCATGCTGATCTTCTCCACGCGCTGGCTGACCAGGAACAGCGCGTTGCAGACGATGGCGCAGGTCAGTGCGACTTCCAGCACGATCAGGGCAGCGGCAGTCTTGTGCCGGCGCAGCGTGCTGAGGATGGGGCGGATGTCCATGGGAGTCCTCGTTCGGGTGCTTACTGCGACTTGAGCTGGATGGCCGGAGTGACCTGCATGGCGCGCCAGGCAGGCAGGAAACCGGCGGCAAGGCTGGCGAACAGGGTCAAGCCCAGCGCAAGCAGCAGCATGTTGCCGTCCAGGTGGGCCAGCTTTGCGTACTCCACCGGTTGCTGGCGCACCGCGAACAGGCCCAGCAGGGCCAGGCCGATGCCCAGCACGCCCCCGACGACGCCGACCGCGCCGGCTTCCACCAGGCACTGCAGGAAGATCTGGCCACGGCTGGCACCGAGTGCGCGGCGCACGCCGATCTCACCACTGCGGCGCAGGAACTTGGCCAGCAGCAGGCCCACCGTGTTGACCAGGCAGACCCCCAGGAAACCCAGTGCCAGCCACAGCTGCAGGCGCACATCGCTGGGCACCGCGCCGTTGAAGTCCAGCCATTCCATCACGGTGCGTAGGCGCACGTTCGGCGGGTGCTTGAAGCGGCCGGCCTGGCGCTGCTGGCTCGAATAGTTCTCCAGGTAGCGGCGGTAGTCGGCGGCCTTGGCCGGGTCCATCTCCACCCAGTACTGCAGCCACGCGCACGGCGCATTGAGCGAGTAGCTGTTGCCGTCGGGATTTTCGCCGAAGCAGTTCATGTTGCCGTTGCTGCCCAGTTTCAGGTCGAAGGACGTGGAAATCGGCAGCAGCAGGTCCTCGTTCTTGCCGTAGCTGCCGGTGGTCAGGTCGTAGAAGTGCGGCTCCGGGCTCCACTCCTTCATCACGCCGACGATGCGGTAGCTCTGGCCTTCCATGCGCAGGTCGCGGCCTACGCTGTTGGCGCCCTGGTAAAGCTTGTCGTTGAGCGCCTTGGAGATGACCACCACGCGTGCGCGGCCTTCGTCGTCCTCGCGCGTCCACGGGCGGCCGTACTGCATGGGCACCTCGAACATCGGGAAGAAATCGGCCGAGGTCCAGCGGGTGTCGATGCTGAAGGGCTTGAGGGTGCTGTTGTCCGGTTCGATGGTGCCGCCGCCGCCGCTCATCAGCGCCTGGCGCTCGCCCTTGGCTTCGCGCAGCAGGGCTTCACCGTCGAAGCGGGTCAACTGTGTTTCCGGCTCCTCGCCCGCGACATAGGCGCCGGTCGCGGCATCGAGCTGCACATAGAACAGCCGGTCACTCTTGCCGGGGATCGGGTCGCCGGACAGCACGTGGAACACGGTCAGGGTGGTCATCGAGGCACCGATGCCGAGGG
Source organism: Stenotrophomonas sp. YJH_SMC_32 (assembly GCF_059369975.1). Taxonomy (NCBI): domain Bacteria; kingdom Pseudomonadati; phylum Pseudomonadota; class Gammaproteobacteria; order Lysobacterales; family Lysobacteraceae; genus Stenotrophomonas; species Stenotrophomonas sp. YJH_SMC_32. The sequence continues at coordinate 486,407 of NZ_JCAFTE010000001.1, forward strand.
CGATGGCCACCACCATCAGCGCAGTCAGGACCTTGTTGCGGCGGAAACTGCGTACCGCCAATCGGGCGTAGTAGGCGAACATGGGAATGCCCTCACTCGTTGACGGCGACGATGTGGCGCGGCGTGGCCAGCACCGGCTCGCGCACCAGGTCGGTGACCTGGCCGTCGACGATGTGCACGTTGCGCTGCGCGCGCGCGGCCAGTTCCGGATCGTGGGTGACCATCACGATGGTGGTGCCGGCAGCGTTGATCTCCTCCAGCAGTTCCATCACGCCGCGCGCCATCTGCGTATCCAGGTTGCCGGTCGGTTCGTCGGCCAGCAGCAGGCGCGGGCTGCCGGCCAGTGCACGCGCGATCGCCGCACGCTGCTGCTGACCGCCGGACAGCTCATTCGGGTAGTGCTTCATGCGCGAGCCCAGGCCGACCTGGGTCAGCGCCTTCTCGATGCGTTCGCGGCGTTCGTTGGCGCTCATCTTCCGATAGCGCAGCGGCACGTCGACGTTGTCGAACAGGTTGAGGTCGGGGATCAGGTTGAAGCCCTGGAAGATGAAGCCGATCTTCTGGTTGCGCAGGCGGCTGCGCGCATCATCGCCCAGCGTGCTCACGTCCTGGCCGTCGAGCATGTAGGTGCCGCTGGTGAAGGTTTCCAGCAGGCCGGCGATGTTGAGGAAGGTGGTCTTGCCGGAACCGGACGGGCCGGTGACGGCGACGAACTCGCCTTCCTTGACCTGCAGTTCCAGGGAGCGCAACGCGTGGGTTTCCACCTGTTCGGTGCGGAAGACCTTGGCGACCGAACGCATTTCGAGCATGTACATGGGGTGTCCTCTCTCCAGGATTCAGGTATCAGTTGACGGAGACGCGTTCGGCGTCCTTGAACAGGTCGCTGCCGGAGACCACGATGCGGTCGCCCGGCTGCACACCCGACTTGATTTCCACTTCGCCCAGGCTGCTGACGCCCAGTTCCACCGGGCGGCGCACGGCGGTGCGGCCATCCATCACGTAGGCCATGCCGTTGCCCTGTTCGACGAACGGGCCGCGCTCGACCTTCAGCACGTTCTTGCGGGTATCGAGCAGCACGCGCACCGACATCCGCTGGCTCTGGCGCAGGCCTTCCGGCTGCGCGCTGGCGAAGCGCACGCGGGCGTTGACCTCGCCGTTGACGACTTCCGGTGATACCGCGCTGATCTCGCCCGGGAACGGCTGGCCGTTGCCGCCGGTCAGCTGGGCCGGCATGCCGATCGCCAGGTCGCGGGCGAAGCTCTCCGGCACCTTGATCTCGACCTCGAACTTGGACAGGTCGACCACGCCCAGCACCGGCGCGTTGGCGGCCAGGTTGGTGGACTGCACCGCCTGGACCTGGCCGACCTGGCCATCGAACGGGGCCCGCAGGGTCAGTGCATCGACCTGGCGTTGCACTTCGGCCACCACGGCCTTCTGGCGGTCGGCCAGCAGGCGCTTGTTGCGGGCATCCAGGTCGGCGCCCTGGCTCTGCAGGCGCGCGTCGGTGGTGGCGTTGGCCAGGGTGATGTCGGCCTTCTTCAGTGAGTCCTTCGCCTTGGCCAGGTCGATCTGCGGCACCGCACCGCCGTCGTAGCCGCGCTGGTAGCGCTGCAGGTCGCGGTCGGCGGCCTGGCGTTCGATGGTGGCCTGGTCGGTTTCCTTGCGTGACTTGGCACGGGCCAGGGTCGCGTCCAGCGCGGCGCGGCTGGCCTCGGCTTCCAGGCCGGCCAGCGTTGCCTGTTCCTGGGCCAGCTTGCTGCGCAGTTCCGGGCTGTCGATGATCGCCAGCTCCTGGCCCTTCTTGACCACGTCACCGGCGACGACCTTCAGGTCCACGGTACCGGCCGAGATCGCGTACAGGATCGGGCTGTTGGCGGCGATCACGCGGCCGTCGGCGGCGATGTCACGGACCAGGTCGCCCCGCTTCACCTCGGCGATGCGCACGCGGCTGCTGTCGAAGGAGCGGCTGGCATTGGACCAGGCATGGACCGCCCAGCCGATGCCGGCGAGCAGCGCAATGGCGCCCAGCGCCGGCCAGCGGTAGCGATGCCAGCTGGCGCGGGTGGTGCCGGCCGGGGCGGAGGAAACGATCTGGTCCTGTGCGGAAGTGTCGCGGATCATCGGGTGCGTGCCTGACGGTGGTAGCCAATACCAAGCACGTAGCGTGCCAACCTTATTTCCTTTCAGGTCAAGGGGTTGGGGATTTCGGGGGAGTGTCCGGGTGTCCGCGGACACCTTTCCGGACACTTTCATTAAGCGGACAGGAGGGGGAAGCCAGGCAGGCGGGCTAGAATGCGCCGATCGTCTCCAAGGAATCGCGTGACATGTGTGGAATCGTGGGTGCAATCGCTGATCGCGATGTGGTGCCGGTACTGATCGAAGGCCTGAAGCGGCTCGAGTACCGTGGTTACGACTCCTCGGGCATCGCAGTGATCGACCACGCCGAGCGCCCCGAAGTCCGTCGCGTCCGTCGTACCGGTCGAGTGTCGGAAATGGCCACGGCGGCCGAGGCCGAGGGCTTCAATGCGGTGCTGGGCATCGGCCACACCCGCTGGGCCACCCACGGCGGTGTCACCGAGGCCAATGCACATCCGCACATCAGCCACGGTGTGGCGCTGGTGCACAACGGCATCATCGAGAACCACGAAGAGCAGCGCGAGAAGCTGCGCGCGCTGGGCTACACGTTTGAATCGCAGACCGACACCGAGGTCATCGCGCACCTGATCCACCATCATCTGAAGGGCGGCGACGACCTGCTGGTGGCGCTGCAGCACACGGTGAAGGAGCTGACCGGTGCCTACGCGCTGGCCGTGGTCAGCCGCGCCGAGCCGGAGCGCTTCGTCTGCGCGCGCATGGGCTGCCCGCTGCTGGTCGGCCTGGGCGAGGGAGAGAACTTCGTCGCCTCCGACGTCTCGGCCGTGATCTCGGCCACGCGCAAGGTGATCTTCCTGGAAGAGGGCGACACCGCCGAGATCCGGCGTGATGGCGTGCGCATCTTCGACGAGCACGACCAGCCGGTCGAGCGCGATGTGCACCTGTCCGACGTGTCGCTGGCATCGCTGGAGCTGGGCCCGTACCGCCACTTCATGCAGAAGGAAATCCACGAGCAGCCGCGCGCGCTGGGCGACACCATCGAGGCGGCGATCGATGCCGGTGGTTTCCCGGCCGGGCTGTTCGGCAAGAACGCCGAAGCGGTGCTGTCGGGCATCGAAGGCGTGCAGATCATCGCCTGCGGCACCAGCTACTACTCGGGCCTGACCGCGCGCTACTGGATCGAGGCCATCGCCGGCCTGCCGTGCAGCGTGGAAATCGCCAGCGAGTACCGCTATCGCGCGGCCTACGCGAACCCCAAGCATCTGATCGTGACCATCTCGCAGTCCGGCGAAACGCTGGATACGATGGAAGCGCTGAAGTACGCCAAATCGCTGGGCCACAAGCACACGCTGTCGATCTGCAACGTGCCGGAAAGTGCGATTCCGCGCGCCAGCGAACTGGTCTGCTACACCCGCGCCGGCGCCGAGATCGGCGTGGCCTCGACCAAGGCCTTCACCACCCAGCTGGCCGCACTGTTCCAGTTGACCATGGTGCTGGGCAAGCTGCATGGCCGCATCGACGCGGCGCAGGAAGCGGACTACCTGGAGCAGCTGCGCTTCCTGCCGGGCAGCGTGCAGCACGCGTTGAACATGGAGCCACAGATCGCCGCCTGGGCCGAGCGTTTCGCGCGCAAGAGCAGCGCATTGTTCCTGGGCCGCGGCCTGCATTACCCGATCGCGCTGGAAGGCGCGCTCAAGCTCAAGGAAATCTCCTACATCCACGCCGAGGCCTACCCGGCCGGTGAGCTGAAGCATGGTCCGCTGGCGCTGGTGGACGAGGACATGCCGGTGGTGGTGATCGCGCCGAACGACAGCCTGCTGGAGAAGGTGAAGTCGAACATGCAGGAAGTGCGTGCGCGTGGTGGCGAGCTGTTCGTGTTCGCCGACCAGGACAGCAACTTCAATGAGTCCGAAGGCGTACATGTGATCCGCACGCCGCGCCATGCGGGCGTGCTCAGCCCGATCGTGCACACCATCCCGGTGCAGCTGCTGGCCTACCACACCGCGCTGGCACGCGGCACCGACGTGGACAAGCCGCGCAACCTGGCCAAGAGCGTGACGGTGGAGTAAGGCATTCCCGGAGCTGTGGGATGCTGCATGCGAAAGGGGCCTGCGAGGCCCCTTTCGTTTGTGCCGGACGCAGTACGAAGTGGGACAGCCTCCGGGCGTTCTGTCCGTCGTCGGCAGCAGGCAATCATTCTTTAATGCGCGAAGCCGCCTGTATTCAGCGGCGGTTTCAGCCACGGTGCCATTCTCTGGATCGTCAGTTGGTTCCCACGACGAACTGTCCTATCGATGCCGGTAGTGACCGAGGGTCGCAGTCGTAGAATCGATCTGGCCGAGGTTAGGGTTGAGCGATTGAACCCGCCTCGTTCGCGTTGCAGCACATCGTCTGTCGAGTGATTCCAAGCGGCAGACGGGTGCGCCAGACGTGCGCTGAAAGGTCTGTTCCCGGGGAGGGGGCGTATCGGAAGAGCACACTTTTTTGACTTCAGTGACCTGCACCAGGAAACAAGAATGAACGTCCGCGAACTCCTGCAATCCAAGAAAGAAGCTGTCATCACCATCGATGCCGAAGACACGATCGGTGCCGCCGCCCACAAGATGAGCGCGAACAGGATCGCTGCGCTGGTGGTGATGAAGGACGATGCCCCGGTCGGCATCATTTCCGAGAAGGACATCGTGCGCACCCTGGCCGACGACGGCCCGCAGGCCGGCCGCCGGGTGATTTCCAGCCTGCCGTCCACCGGTCTGGAGGGCATTGCGCCGGACGCCACGCTGAAACAGGCCATGTCATTGATGACGTACTCGCGGCGCCGTCATCTGATGGTCACCGAAGGCACTCGCCTGGTCGGCATCCTCAGCCTGGGCGATATCGTGAAGAACCTGCTGGGCGAGCTGGAACTGGAAAAGGCGGTGCTGCAGGACATCTACATGGCCGCCCACTGAGGGCCGCAGCGCTGGAAGCAGAGAAGCCGGGCATTGCCCGGCTTCTTCGTTCACGGCGCCGGTGATATCAGAACGTGACCTTCACCGAATCGGCGCTGTAGTTCGCCGGCCCGTGATAGACCACTTCGATGTTGTTGCCATCGGGGTCGAGCACGAAGGCGCCGTAGTAGCCCGGGTGGTAGGGGCGTTCGCCTGGCGCGCCATTGTCGGTACCGCCGGCGGCGATCGCGGCAGTGTGGAAGGCATCAACGGTGGCGCTGTCGCGGGCCTGGAAGGCGAGATGGTGGCGGCCGGTCAGCTGGCCGGCGGCGGCACGGCTGCTGGCACTGGAAATGAACAGCTCGTCGGCCCAGAAGAAGTCTGGCCCTTCGCCGCCCAGTGGGATGCCGATCGTGTCGAACACTGCCTGGTAGAAGCGGCGGCTGGCGGGCAGGTCACGCACCACCAGCTGGATGTGGTCGATCAGGCGGCCACGGTGCAGTTCCATCGTTTCCATACGAACCTCACAGAAAAAGGGGACGGAGGGGATTAAGTCGCTTCCAGCACAATAGTGCCAGAAACGGCTTAATCCCCTCCGTCCCCTTTTCGGGGTCAGACGTTGGCGATGATCTCGACCCAGTAGCCGTCCGGGTCCTTGATGAAGGCCAGGTTCTTCATGCGGCCGTCGGTAAGTCGCTTCTGGAAGGTGACCCCGAGGTCCTCGAAGCGCCGGCAGGCCGCCTCGATGTCCGGCACCGACACGCAGATGTGGCCGAAGCCGCGCGGGTCGCTGTTGCCGTCGTGATAGACCGCACCGTCCTGGGTTTCGGTGCCGTGGTTATGGGTCAGTTCCAGCACGCCCGGCAGGCCGGCCATCCACACGCGGCGCTGGCTGTCGTCTTCCGGTACCACCACGCCGGCAGGGACGTAGGCCAGGAAGTACAGGCTGAACTGGGCCTCCGGGAAGTCGCGCTTGTCGATCAGCTGGTAGCCGAGCACGCGGGTGTAGAAGTCCAGCGAGGCGGTGATGTCCTTCACCCGCAGCATGGTGTGGTTGAACACGAAGCCGGTGGTTTCGGCCGGGGCCTGGGCGGCGACGCCGGGGACATCGCGCAGGGCGGGAATGGTCATGGGGGAGGTCCTTCAGACAGGGCCGTTGCCGGCCGGATGGGGGCATTCTACCGGCCAGCACCTGACGGTACCGCGACGTACAATGGCCGGATCGCACCGTTCCGTCCTGACAACGATTGCCCGCCATGTCGCAGCGTGAATGGGTGGCCGCCGCCATCCGCAAGATTGAAGCCGATTTCAACCGCTCCGCCGATACCCACCTGATCCCGCTGGCGCTGCCCGGGTTCGAGGGCATCGATGTGTACCTGAAGGATGAGTCGAGCCATCCCACCGGCAGCCTCAAGCACCGGCTGGCGCGCTCGCTGTTCCTGTATGCGCTGGCCAATGGCTGGCTGCGCGAAGGGCGGCCGGTGATCGAAGCGTCCAGCGGCTCGACGGCGGTGTCCGAAGCCTATTTCGCGCGCCTGCTCGGCCTGCCGTTCATTGCGGTGATCCCGGCCACCACCTCGCCGGAGAAGATCGCCGCGATCGAGTTCCACGGTGGCCGCTGCCACCTGGTCGAACGTGCCTGCGACCTCAACTGTGATTCGGAAAAGCTGGCCCGTGAAACCGGTGGCCACTTCATGGACCAATTCACCTACGCTGAGCGCGCGACCGACTGGCGTGCCAACAACAACATCGCCGAGTCCATCTTCAAGCAGATGGCCGAAGAGCCCAGCCCGGTTCCGGAATGGATCGTGTGCAGCCCCGGCACCGGCGGTACCGCCGCCACCCTGGGCCGCTATGTCAGCTACCGCCGCCACGATACCCGCATCCTGTGCGCGGACCCGGAAGTGTCGGTGTTCTTCGACGGCTACCGGGCCGCTGTGGCCGGTGGACAGGACTGGCGCGACCTGACCTGCAGTGGTGGTTCGCGCGTGGAGGGCATCGGCCGGCCACGGGTGGAGCCGAGCTTCATCCCGACCAGCGTCGATGCGATGGTCAAGGTACCCGACGCGCTGAGCCTGGCCGCGATGCGCCATGTCAGCCGCCAGCTCGGCCGCCGCGTCGGTGGCTCCACCGGCACCAACTTCATCGGCGTGCTGCAGGCCGCGCAATGGATGCGCGAGGCGGGCCACCAGGGCAGCATCGTCAGCATCCTGTGCGACAGCGGCGAACGCTACGCGCAGAGCTATTACGACCCGGCGTGGTACCTGCGCCAGGGCATCGATGTCGACGGCGCCGATGCACAGCTGGCCGCGGCGGTGGCCGGGCAGGGGTTGCCCGAGCTGCCGTGGTGCAGCCTGGAAGCGCTGTAGCATGGACGACGCTCTCGCCGGGCCATGCCGGCGATGCCAGGGGGCACCGCAGAGGCGTGCGTCGATTGGTAGAGTCGACTGTTAGTCGACTGCTCTACGTTCAGGTCGCGAAAATCCCGCGCTGCGCGCGAAAGTCGACTCCACCCGGTCGCCGGGGCGTCTCAATATCCCGCCGCGGTGAAGGCATCGAGCACCGCGTCGCGAAGCGCATCAGGCAACGCCTCGATGTCCATCGCACGGTCATCCAGGTGCAGGGTGGGATCCAGGATGCTGGCGCGGCCCTGGGCCAATGCCTGCAACCACAGCAACACGCAGATCACGAACTCGCGCTCATGGCCCAGCTGCAGCTGGCTGGCGCCGCGCTCGACTACTTCGAACGGGTACCACTCCTGGCTTTCATTGAACGTGCCGCCCTGCTGCAGCACCGCCTGCAATTGCTGCAGGTGGCGCGGGGCGTCGTCGCCGGCATCGCACAGCGCGGCGATCCAGGCCAGTTCGGCCGCGCTGGCAGACAGTGCCAGCGACCGCGCCGGTGAGGCGGATGCAACTGCAGCCAGACCTTCCATGTGGGGCCTCGTTCGGTACGTGCCGCTGCGGACTCCCCCGCACCCAGAGCTTCGGGGGGCGCGCGTAAGGCCGATGTGAATGCCGTGCCCCCTTGTCAGCGATGCCTGGCAGCGCCATATCTACCGGGCTGCCCGCCTGCCGGGCCCGTACCCTGGAGACCTGCCGTGACCGTTGCCAACCCCCTGCTCGATTTTTCCGGCCTGCCGCGCTTCGAGGCGATCCGCCCCGAGCACGTGGCGCCGGCGCTGGATGTGCTGCTGGCCGAGGCCGAAGCCGCCGTCAGCGCAGCCGAGCAGGTGCAGCCGGTCACCTGGCAGACCTTCGTGACCCCGCTGGACGATGCCACCGAGCGCCTGTGGCGCGCCTGGGGCCTGGTCGGCCACCTGCAGGGCGTGGTCAACACCCCGGAGCTGCGCGAGGCCTACAACAGCAACCTGCCGCGGGTGACCCGCTTCGCCAGTGTGCTGGGGCAGAACCTGGCGCTTTACCGCCAGTACCAGGCGCTGGCCGCCAGCCCGGAGGCGGCGCATTTCGATGAAGCCCAGCGCAAGGTGCTGGACAACACCCTGCGCGACTTCCGCCTGGGCGGCGCCGAGCTGGCGCCCGAGGCGCAGCAGCGTTTTGCTGCGATCAAGGAAGAACTGTCGGCGCTGTCGGCGAAGTTCTCGCAGAACGTGCTCGACGCTACCGATGCCTGGTCGCTGATCATCGAAGACGAAGCGCGGCTGAAGGGCCTGCCGGAAGACGTGAAGGCCGCCGCGCATGCCGCAGCACAGAAGGACGGCAAGGCCGGCTGGAAACTGACCCTGCAGATGCCGTGCTACCTGCCGGTGCAGACCTGGGGCGAGGACCGCGACCTGCGCGAGATCCTGTACCGCGCCAGCGCCCAGCGTGCGTCCGAATTCGGCGATGACGCACTGGACAACAGCGGCAACATCGACCGCATCCTTGCCCTGCGCGCCGAACTGGCTGCGTTGCTCGGCTTCGATTCGTACGGCCATTACTCGGTGGCGACCAAGATGGCGCAGGACCCGGCCGAAGTGCTCGGTTTCCTGCGTGACCTGGCCGCGCGCGCCAAGCCGTTCGCCGCCAGGGACCGCGCCGAGCTGGAGCAGTTCGCGCGCGAACAGCTCGGCATCGACAGCCTGCAGGCCTGGGACCTGGCCTTCGCCGCCGACCGCCTGAAGCAGGCGCGTTACAGCTATTCCGAGCAGGAGGTGAAGCAGTATTTCACCGAGCCGAAGGTACTGGGCGGCCTGTTCTCGGTGATCGAGCAGCTGTACGGCCTGCGCGTGCAGGAGGACAGCGCGCCGGTGTGGCACGAGGATGTGCGCTTCTTCCGGTTGGTCGATGCGCAGGGTGCGCTGGTTGGCCAGTTCTACCTGGACCTGTACGCCCGCGAGGGCAAGCGCGGCGGGGCGTGGATGGATGATTGCCGCAACCGTCGCGTGCGCACCGACGGCAGCGTGCAGACGCCGCTGGTCTACCTGGTGTGCAACTTCGGCCGCGGTGCCAACGGCAAGCCGGCCACCTTCAGCCACAACGAAGTGACCACGCTGTTCCATGAGATGGGCCACGGCCTGCACCAGCTGCTGACCCGCATCGGCGAACTGGGCGTCGCCGGCATCAACGGCGTGGAATGGGATGCGGTGGAGCTGCCCAGCCAGTTCATGGAGAACTTCTGCTGGGAATGGGATCACTTGCAGGCGATGACCGCGCACGTGGACAGCGGCGAGCCGCTGCCGCGCGCGCTGTACGAGCGCATGCTGGCCGCGCGCAACTTCCACAGCGGCATGGCCACCGTCCGCCAGCTGGAGTTCGGCCTGTTCGACATGCTGCTGCACAGCCAGTTCGAACCAGCGCAGGACAGCGTGCTGGCACTGTTGGACCGCGTGCGCGCGGAAGTGGCGGTGAACCACCCGCCGGCCTGGAACCGCTTCCCGCACCAGTTCAGCCACATCTTTGCGGGCGGTTACGCCGCGGGTTACTACAGCTACAAGTGGGCCGAGGTACTCAGCGCCGACGCCTATGCCGCTTTCGAGGAAGCGCCGCAGGCACTGGCTGAAACCGGTGCACGCTTCCGTGATGAGATCCTGTCGCGCGGTGGCAGCCGCCCGGCGGCGGACAACTTCAAGGCCTTCCGCGGCCGTGCTCCGCAGATCGATGCGCTGCTTCGCCACTCGGGCATGGCGTAATCCATGGTGGTGGGTGCCAACCTTGGTTGGCACTTCACTGCCATCCACGCATGGCGTGGATCTACCGGAATGCCGGCCAGCGGCCGGCACTACCGGTGGCGGGTCATTCGGCGTAGATCATCTTCCGGGTCATGCCGCCGTCGACGATGAAATCCTGGCCGGTGCTGAAACCGGACAGTGATGACAGCAGGTAAACGGCCAACGCACCGATGTCCTCCGGCTGGCCGACGCGGCCGACCGGGTGTTGCGCATGGTCGGTGGCCGAATACTCCGGTGCGTGTCGCCGTGAGGGTGCCTGCCACTCGCAGGTGCCGATCCAGCCGGGACTGATGCTGTTCACCCGCACCGCCGGGCCGCTGCTGATCGCCAGCGCATGGGTGAAGCCCACCAGCCCGCCCTTGGCTGCGGCATAGGCTTCGCTGTGTGCTTCGGATTGCCAGGCGCGGGTCGAGGCGATGTTGATGATCGCACCGGCGGCGCTGGCGGTCAGTGCCGGCAACGCATGCTTGCTGCACAGGAACGCGCCGTGCAGCGAAGACAGCCGGCGCTGCCACTCGTCCCAGTCCATGTCCTGCAGCAGCGTGCCGTGCGGGCTGGCAATCCCCGCGTTGTTGACCAGCCCGTCGATGCGGCCGAAACGCTGCAGGGCCACGGCGATGAAGGCGCGCACGCTGGCTTCGTCGGTGATATCCAGGCGCTGGAACACGGCATCCTCACCACGCTGCCATTCCGCCAGGCACGCCTCGCCGGCCTCCATGTCGAGGTCGCCGATCAGCACGCGGCCACCGGCGCCGAGCACGGCCTGCGCGATGCCACGGCCGATGCCGTTGGCACCGCCGGTGACCAGCACCACCTTGCCCGACAGCGGCGCGGCCGGCCAAGCGGCAATCGGCGGTACCGTGCTCACGACAGGTCTTCGCCACGCAGGCGGCGATGCCAGCCGTCCACGCCGATGCGGTCCAGGGTCTGGATGTTGCGCTCGACGATCACGTCCGGATCCGGATAGACGTCCACCGCGCGCGCCACGCTGTCTTCGCGCAGCAGGTGCAGGGTGGGGAAGGGCGCGCGATTGGTGTAGTTGCTGGCGTCGTCTGCGGCCACGCCGTCGAACTGGTAGTCGGGGTGGAAGCTGGCCACCTGCAGGATGCCCTGCAGGTCCAGCGCCTCGATCGCCGCGTCGGCGTTGTCGAGGAAGTCGTTGTAGTCGAGGAAATCGGTCAGCACCTGCGGATGCACGATCAGCGTGGTATCGATCTGCTCGGCCGGCGTATCACGCAGCAGGACCAGTTCCTCGGCCAGCTGCTCAACCAGGGCTTCCGTCGTGGTCGCATCGCTGAGCACGATGCGGACCTGGTCCTTCACGTAGACCGCCTTGGCGAACGGGCACAGGTTCAGGCCGATGACGATGCGTTCCAGCCACAGGCGGGTGGCGGCGATCGGGTCCTCGGTGGGCAGTTGGGCGTCGGTCATGGCGGACACGTCGGCTGGCGGGGCGGACATTGTAGGCGCGTCGCTGGCAACGCGCCGTCGTACAGCAGGTGCCGGCGCCGGGCCATGCCCGGCGGCCAGATCAATCGCGGAAATTGTTGAACTGCAGCGGCAACTCGAACTTGCCGGCCTTGAGCACGGCGATGGCGTCCTGCAGGTCGTCGCGCTTCTTGCCCTGCACGCGCAGCTTGTCGCCATTGATCTGGCTTTCAACCTTCAGCTTGGCTTCCTTCAGCGCAGCGGCGATCTTCTTGGCGATCTTCTGCTCGATGCCCTGCTTGACGGTGATCTTCTGCCGGGCCTGGGCCAGGTTGGTCTCGATGTCGCCGAACTCCAGGCTGAGCACGTCGATGCCGCGCGCGGCCAGGCGTGCACGCAGGATGTCGTTCATCTGCTTGAGCTGGAATTCGGTCGGCGCGAACTGGTTGATCACATCGCCATCGCGTTCGAACTTGGCATCCACGCCCTTGAAATCGAAGCGGGTGGCCAGTTCGCGGTTGGCCTGGTCGATGGCGTTGGTCAGTTCGTGGGTGTCGACTTCGGACACGACGTCGAAGGAAGGCATGGGCGATGCTCCGCAGGATTCAGTGGCAGCCATTCTATCGCGAGGGCCCCATGCCCGCCGTTTGTAGAACCGAGCCCACGCTCGGCTGCTTTTTGAAGAGCGGCCGAGCTCTACAGAATGCGACGACCGGGCGATAATGGGCCATGAACGTGCAACGCTCCCCCTCTCGCGCGGTGGCCTGGATGGTCGCTGCGGTCGCCTGCTTCTCGCTGATGGATGCTGGCATGAAGCAGCTGTCGGCCAGCTACCCCACCCTGGAAGTAACCTTCCTGCGCGGCGCGGCCTCGTTGCCGTTCGTGCTGGTCTGGGTGCTGGCCAGCGCCGGGCCGCGTTCGCTGGTGCCGCGCCGCTGGGGGCTGCACCTGCTGCGTGGTGCGCTGGGCATGGCGATGATCGGCTGCTTCGTGTTCGCCCTGCGCGACCTGCCGTTGTCCACTGCCTACACCATCTATTTCGTGGCCCCGCTGCTGATCGCCGCATTGTCGGTGCCGCTGCTGGGCGAGCGGGTCGGGCCACGGCGCTGGGTCGCCATCGGGATTGGCCTGGTCGGCGTGCTGGTGGTGCTGCGGCCGGGCGTCGATGGCTTCATCTCGGTGCCGGGGCTGATGGTGCTGGCCGCGGCCACCGCCTATGCCATTGCGGCGATCACGGTCAGCCTGCTGACCCGCACCGATACCTCGCAGTCGATGGTGGTCTGGTTCCTGGTGATCATGGCCATCGGTGCCGGCCTGCTGGCCCTACCCGGCTGGGTGCCGCTGCAGCTGGCACATGCGCCGCTGATCGGTGGCATGGGCCTGGCCGGGGCGCTGGGCCAGATCGCCCTGACCAGGGCCTTCCAGCTGGGCGAGGCCTCGATGATCGCGCCGTTGGAGTACAGCGGGCTGGTCTGGGTGATCGGTTGGGACCTGGCCTTCTGGGGCCAGCTGCCCGATGGCTATACCTGGGTGGGCGCGGCGATCATCGTGGCTTCGGGGCTTTACCTGCTGCACCGCGAGCGGGTCAACCGGCAGGAACCACCGAAGCCGCTGGATCATCCCTGAACCGGTTTGGCCGGGAAGCGGGGTCAGAGCCCCTGCGGGGATCCGACCCCGGAACCCGCGCCGGAGCAGGTACGTTAGAACCAAAAGGAATAACATTCTGGCCCATGGCGCGGGCGCGCGACCGCCTGCGCTGGTAGGCTGCACGCCCCCTTCCGTCACCCAGCCGGTGAGCCACGCCCGTGATCGAGTTCCAGCGCCTGCACAAATCCTATGCCGTTGCCGGCCGCGAGATCAGCGCGCTGCAACCGTTGGACCTGACCATCGAGGCCGGTGAGGTTTTCGGCATCATCGGCCATTCCGGCGCCGGCAAGTCGACCCTGATCCGCATGATCAACCGCCTGGAAGAACCCAGCGGTGGCCGGCTGCTGATTGGTGGTGAGGATGTCACCGCGCTGGACGCGGACGGCCTGCGCGCGCTGCGCCGGCGCATCGGCATGATCTTCCAGCATTTCAATCTGCTGTCGTCGCGCACGGTGGCGGGCAATGTCGCCTTTCCGCTGGAACTGGCCGGCACGCCGAAGACGGAAATCGACGCGCGCGTGGCCGAGCTGCTGCAGACCGTGGGCCTGGAAGCGCATGCGCAGAAGTATCCGGCGCAGCTGTCCGGTGGCCAGAAGCAGCGCGTCGGTATCGCCCGCGCCCTGGCGACCCGTCCACAGATCCTGCTGTGCGACGAGGCCACCAGTGCGCTCGATCCGCAGACCACCGCTTCGGTGCTGTCGCTGCTGTCAAAGATCAATCGCGAGCTCGGCCTGACCATTGTGCTGATCACCCACGAGATGGACGTGATCCGCCGTGTCTGCGACCGCGTTGCGGTGCTCGATGCCGGCCAGATGGTCGAAACCGGTCCGGTCACCCGGGTGTTCCTGCACCCGCAGCATCCGACCACCCGCCGTTTCGTCAGTGAGTCGGAGCATGTGGACGAGGGGGCGCTGCACCGTGATTTCGATGCCGTTGGCGGCCGTATCGTGCGCCTGACCTTCCTCGGTGGCGACACCTACGAACCCCTGCTCGGCAGTGTCGCGCGGCAGACCGGGGTCGACTACAACATCCTGTCCGGCCGCATCGACCGGATCAAGGACACCCCGTATGGCCAGCTGGTGGTCGCCCTGGTGGGCGGCGACCAGTCCGCCGCGCAGGCCGCGTTCGTGGCCGCCGGCGTGCACGTTGAGGAACTTCGTCGATGATCGTCGCTACTGCTGAAGGCTTCTTCCGCCACCTGGATGCGGATAAGTGGGTGGATATCGGCAAGGCCACCATCGAGACGCTGCTGATGATGGCCGGCTCGCTGCCGCTGACCCTGGCCATCGGCCTGCCGATGGGCGTGCTGCTGTACGTGTTCGGTGCGCCGCAGATGAAGCGCCGGCCGTTTGCCTATGGCGTACTGGCGATCGTGGTGAACCTGCTGCGTTCGGTGCCCTTCATCATCCTGATGGTGGTGCTGATTCCGGTCTCGCTGTGGCTGATGGGCCAGTCGATCGGCGTGCTTGGCACGCTGCCGGCGCTGGTGATCGGTGCCGCGCCGTTCTATGCGCGCCTGGTCGAGACCGCGCTGCGCGAAGTGGACCGCGGCGTGGTCGAGGCCGCGCAGTCGATGGGCGCGACGACCTGGCAGCTGGTCACCCGGGTGCTGCTGCCCGAAGCGCGGCCGGGCCTGATTGCCGCCGCCACGGTCACCACCGTTGCCCTGGTCGGCTTCACCGCCATGGGCGGCGCGATCGGTTCCGGCGGCCTGGGCGACCTGGCGCTGCGCGAAGGCTACCAGCGCAACCGCACCGACGTGGCCCTGGTCACCGTGGTGGTGTTGCTGGTCCTGGTGCAGCTGCTGCAGATGCTCGGCGACCGCCTGGTCGCGCATTACAGCCGCAAGTAACCGCTACGCCTGCTGGTAGCCGGCCAGCGGCCGGCTCTACCCCAATGCCTGGAAACGGTAGTGCCGGCCGCTGGCCGGCAATTCCACGTGCGGTCAACGCGCGTTCGGTACTTCGTAGCCCAGCTTGCCGACCTGTTCCGGATGCTGCGGCACGCGCTTGAGCTTGTCGGTGTTCACGCCGTACTCGTCGCGCAGGCGCTCGGCCAGCTCCTTGTACAGCGCTTTGTCCATGTCCGGCGTGCGCGAGAAGATCCAGGCCATCTCGCGGCCCGGGTAGCCGATCAGTGCCCACGAATAATCCGGGGCGACGTCCAGCACCCGGGAGTGGGTCGGCACCACGCGGTAGAACCAGGTGCGCCAGCCGTGGTTGCCGCTGTCCGGGTCGACGCTGGCGCGTGCACGGATCTCCTGCAGGGGTTCGCCGAAGCCGTCGCGGTAGCGGTAGGTGATGCCGACCTTGTGCTCGTCGCGCAACTCGTACTCGTTGACGCTGGCGACGTGCCCGCGTTCGATGAAGTTCGGCACGCGGCCGATCACGTACCAGGTGCCCATGAAGCGCTTGAGGTCGATCGGGGCATCCGGATCGGCGCGCGGGACGCTGGCACGGGGTGATGGCGGCTCACCGACCGCCATGGCGGGGCCCGCCAGGGACAGGGCCAGCAACACGGCGCAGAGCGGGCGGATCGAAGTCATGCGGGAGCGGGCTCAGGAGGGCTTTGCCTGAGCATGGTCGACTGAGCGTGCGCGATCCGTCAATGGTGTCGCAATCTGTGAGAAGGGGCTTGCCCAAGCTGTGTTGCATTGTCTACCGGAGAAGGCCCATGAACACACGTTCCGTCCGTCACCCTGCAACTGAACGCATCATCGAACGCGCCGACCCGCGCCTGCTGCGTGGCGTGCGGCAACTGGCGCTGGCCGGACTGGCGCTGGTACTGGTCTGGCCAGCGGCACGTGGCAGCAGCGCGTGGTTGGGCTGGCTGCCGATGTGGCTGATCGGCATGCCGCTCGCGGCCTGGTGGGCGCTGCTGCGCTTCCCGCTGCCGCGCCTGTCGGGGCCGGCAAAGGTGCGGCGTACCGGTGGACAGGCGCGTCGCCGGCGCGGCCCGGCGGCCACGGCCTGACCTTCGACACGGGGGAGGCCGCGGCATTCCGTGCTAGCGTTCCACGGCTTATGACTGCCTGGAGCTGCAATGTCACGACTCGCTTCCGCCTGCCTGTTGGCCGGCATGATGACCGCTGCCTCGGTGGGGACCGCCGTGGCCGCTGAGGATACCGACCGCTACGCCTGGCTGGAGGACGTCACCGGCGACAAGCCGCTGTCCTGGGTCAAGGAACAGAATGCCAAGTCCGAGGCGCGCCTGGCGCAGACCCCGGCCTTCAAGCAGATGGAGACCCGCATCCGCGAGGTGCTCGACTCCGATGCCAAGATTCCGGGCGTGCAGAAGATCGGCGACTACTACTACAACTTCTGGAAGGACCAGCAGCACGAGCGCGGCCTGTGGCGGCGCACCACGCTGGCCGAGTACCGCAAGGCGTCGCCGCAGTGGGAGACCGTGCTCGACCTGGATGCACTGAACAAGGCCGAGGGTGAGAACTGGGTCTGGCACGGCGCCGATTGCCTGCGCCCGGACTACAGCCGTTGCCTGATCGCGCTGTCGCGCGGCGGCGCCGACGCCGACGTCACCCGCGAGTTCGACCTGGCCAACAAGACCTGGATCAAGGACGGCTTCTTCCGCCCGGAGTCGAAGGGGGGCCTCAACTGGGTCGATCGCGACACCGTGTTCGTCTACACCGATTTCGGTGCCGGCACGATGACCACGTCCGGCTATCCGCGCGTGGCCAAGCTGTGGAAGCGCGGCACGCCGATGGCCTCGGCCACGACGGTGTACGAAGGCAAGCCGGAAGACATGTACATCGCGGCGATGCACGATGACACCCCGGGCTTCGAGCGCAACCTGGTCAGCCGCACGCTGGCGTTCTACAACAACGAGCTCTACCTGCGTGGCGACGACGGCACGCTGACCAAGATCGACGCGCCGAACTCGGCCGAGAAGGGCCTGCACAAGCAGTGGCTGACCCTGGAACTGCGCGATCCGTGGACCGTGGGCGGCAAGACCTATGCGTCCGGTTCGCTGCTGGCGACGAAGCTGGACGACTTCCTGGCCGGCAAGCGCGACTTCGAGGTGCTGTTCACCCCGACCGCGACCACCTCGCTGGCCAGCGCCACCTGGACCAAAAGCCACCTGGTGCTGAACGTGCTGGACGACGTCAAGAACCGCCTGTCGGTGCTGACCCCGGGCGCCAACGGCTGGCAGACGAGCCGCTTCGTCGGCGCCCCGGCCTTCGGCACACTGGGCGTGGCTGCAGTGGACAGCAATGACAGCGACGCGGTGTGGCTGACCGCCACCGACTACCTGACCCCGACCACGCTGGCGCTGGCCGAGATCGGCCAGGCCCCGGAAACACTGAAGACCATGCCGGCCTTCTTCGACGCCAAGGGCAAGGTGATCGAGCAGCACTTCGCCACCAGCAAGGACGGCACCCGCGTGCCGTACTTCGTGGTGCACGACAGGGCGATGAAGCTCGATGGCTCCAATCCGACGCTGCTGTACGGCTACGGTGGCTTCGAGATCTCGCTGACCCCGAGCTATTCCGGTGGCATGGGCCGCGCCTGGCTGGAGAAGGGCGGCGTGTACGTGGTGGCCAACATCCGTGGTGGCGGCGAGTACGGCCCGCGCTGGCACCAGGCGGCGCTGAAGCAGAACCGCCACAAGGCCTACGAAGACATGGCCGCGGTGGCGCGGGACCTGGTCAAGCGCAAGATCACCAGCGCCAAGCACCTGGGCGTGCAGGGCGGCAGCAACGGTGGCCT
The DNA here is from genome assembly GCF_059369975.1 of Stenotrophomonas sp. YJH_SMC_32. Classification (NCBI taxonomy): domain Bacteria; kingdom Pseudomonadati; phylum Pseudomonadota; class Gammaproteobacteria; order Lysobacterales; family Lysobacteraceae; genus Stenotrophomonas; species Stenotrophomonas sp. YJH_SMC_32. The sequence continues at coordinate 504,397 of NZ_JCAFTE010000001.1, forward strand.
GCTGACCGGCAACATGCTGACCCAGTACCCGGAGCTGTTCGGTGCGGTGGTGGTGCAGGTGCCGTTGCTGGACATGAAGCGCTACAGCCACCTGTTGGCGGGTGCCTCGTGGATGGCCGAGTACGGCAACCCGGATACCAGTGACTGGGAGTTCATCAAGACCTTCTCGCCGTACCACCTGTTCAACGCGAAGAAGAACTACCCGCCGGTGCTGTTCACCACCTCGACCCGCGACGACCGCGTGCACCCGGGCCATGCCCGCAAGATGGCGGCGAAGATGATCGACGCCGGCAAGGACGTGACCTACTACGAGAACATCGAAGGGGGTCACGGCGGCGCCGCCAACAACGCGCAGGCCGCGCACATGTCGGCACTGGCCTACAGCTTCCTGTGGGAGCGGTTGGGCGGCAAGTAAGCAGAACGGAAAACGCCGCCCCAGGGCGGCGTTTTTCCTTATCCGGTAGGGCCAACGGCCGGCACTACCGTCAACGTGGTCCCTGCCAACGCTTCAATCCGCGCGCAATCCGCGCCACCGCCTCCTGCAATCGCGGTACCTCCTGGGTATAGGCCAGGCGCACGTGCTGGTTGGCACGATGGAAGCCGAAATCCAGGCCCGGGGTGAACGCCACGTGCTCGGTTTCCAGGAAATGCGCGCAGAATGCCTGCGCGTCGTCGGTGAACGCGCTGACGTCGGCGTACAGGTAGAACGCGCCCTGTGGCTCGACTTCGATACGGAAGCCCAGCTCACGCAGTGCGGGCAGCAGGAAGTCGCGACGCTGGCGGAACGCGTCGCGGCGCTGTTCGAAGATCGCCATCGATTCCTCGCTGAAACAGGCGAGGGCGGCATGCTGGGCGATGCTCGAGGCGCTGATGTACAGGTTCTGCGCCAGCTTCTCCAGATCCGGTACTGCTGACGGCGGCGCCACAAGCCAGCCCAGCCGCCAGCCGGTCATGCCGAAATACTTGGAGAAGCTGTTCAGCACGAACGCGCTGTCATCCACCTGCAGCACGCTGGGCGCATCCAGGCCATAAGTCAGACCGTGGTAGATCTCGTCCACCACCAGGTGACCACCGCGCGCGTGCAGGGTCTTCGACAATGCCGCCAGCTCGGCGGCGGAAAGCACGGTGCCGGTCGGGTTGGCCGGCGAGGCGACCAGCGCGCCGACGCTGTCGGCATTCCAGTGCTGTTCCACCAGCGACGGGGTCAGCTGATAGGTGGTCTCCGGCCCGACCGGTACCAGTTGCGCACCGCCTTCCACCAGGCGCAGGAAGTGGCGGTTGCAGGGGTAGCCGGGGTCGGCCAGCAGCCAGTGGCGGCCGGGATCGACCAGCAGGCTGCTGGCCAGCAGCAGCGCACCGGACCCACCCGGGGTGACCAGGATGCGCTCAGGATCGATGTCCAGACCGTAGTGGCTGCGATAGAAACCGCTGATCGCCTGGCGCAGGGCCGGCAGGCCACGTGCGGCGGTGTAGCGGGTATGGCCGGCGGCCAGTGCGGCCTGGCCGGCCCGCACGACCGGTTCGGCCGTAGTGAAGTCCGGTTCGCCGATTTCCAGGTGGATCACATCGTGGCCGGCCTGTTCCAGCGCCTGCGCGCGGGCCAGCAGGGACATCACATGGAACGGGGCGATTTCATGGCTGCGCCGGCTGTAGCCCGGCGTGTGGGGCAGGGTACTCATGTGCCCATGGTACGCCGGCCGGCACGACCCATGACGATCCGCAGGGTTGCCGCATTGCGGGGATTGGGGTCAGATCGCTTTTCGGGAAAAGGGATCTGACCCCGCCGAAGACCATTGCATTGATGCGCCAGGAACCCTACTTCATGAAGTCCACCCTCTGCCTGTTGCTCGCCAGCCTGATGACCACGACTGCTACCGCCGCCACTCCGCCCGTTCCGCCGGACGCCGCCAGGCATCCGCACGTGGTCGAGGCGCCGTTCGGCGCGACCCGCAACGATGACTATTACTGGCTGCGCGACGACAAGCGCGAGAACAAGGACATGCTGGCCTACCTGCAGGCCGAGAATGCCTACGCCGACCAGCTGCTGGCACCGCTGAAGCCACTGGAAGACACCCTGTACAAGGAGATCGTCGGCCGCATCAAGCAGGACGATTCCAGCGTGCCTGCGCGCGAGCGTGGCTACTGGTACTACAGCCGTTTCGAGACCGGCCAGGACTACCCAATCCACGCACGCCGCAAGGGCGGCATGGAGGCCGCCGAGGAAATCCTGCTGGACGTCAATACGATGGCTGCCGGCAAGGGCTACTTCAGCGTCGGCTCGATGGAGGTCAGCCAGGACAACCAGTTGCTGGCCTGGGCCGATGATGATGTCGGCCGCCGCCAGTACACGATCCGCTTCAAGGATCTGACCACCGGCAAGGTGCTGCCCGATGTGATCACCGGCAGCTCCGGCGACCTGGTCTGGGCCGACGACAACCGCACCGTGCTGTATGTCGAGAACGATCCGGAAACGCTGCTCACCGTGCGCGTGAAGAAGCACGTGCTGGGCACTCCAGCCAGCGCCGACACCGTCGTCTACGAAGAGAAGGACGACAGCTTCTACATGGGCATCGGCCGCACCCGCGACGATCGCTTCATCACCATCGGCGTGCACAGCACCGTGTCCTCGGAAGAGCGCTACGCACCGGCCAGCGATCCGACCACCTTCACCGTGCTGGCCCCGCGCCAGCGTGACGTCGAGTACGACGCCGACCACTACGACGGCCGCTGGGTGATCCGCACCAACGACGGTGCGAAGAATTTCAAGCTGGTCACCGCACCGACCGATGCCACCTCGCGTGCGCAGTGGAAGGACTGGATTGCGCATGACGATGCGGTGTTCATCGAAGGCTTCGAGCTGTTCGACAGCTACACCGCCATCGCCGAACGTTCCGAGGGTCTGGAGCGCATCCGCCTGCTGTACAAGGACGGCCGCAGCGACTACGTGAAGGCCGACGAGCCGGCGTACTCGATGGGCCTGGGCGACAACACCGAAGCCGATACGCCGTGGCTGCGCTACGTCTACACCTCGATGACCACCCCGACCACCGTGTTCGAACTGAACACCGCCACCGGCGAGCGTCGCCAGCTGAAGGTACAGCCGGTGATCGGCTATGACGCGTCGAAGTACGAAACCGACCGCGTCTGGATCACCGCGCGCGATGGCGTGAAGGTGCCGGTGTCGCTGGTCTACCGCAAGGGCTACCAGAAGGACGGCAAGGGCGCGCTGTTCCAGTACGCCTACGGCAGCTACGGGATGTCGATGGACCCGTACTTCAACCAGACCGCGGTGAGCCTGCTCGACCGCGGCGTGGTGTATGCCATTGCCCATATCCGCGGTGGCCAGGAAATGGGCCGCGACTGGTACGAGAACGGCAAGCTGCTGCACAAGCAGAACACCTTCAACGACTTCATCGACGTCACCCGCGGCCTGGTCGCACAGGGCTGGGCGGCGAAGGATCGCGTCGCTGCGTCCGGCGGCAGCGCCGGTGGCCTGCTGATGGGCGCGGTGGCCAACCAGGCCCCGCAGGATTACCGGGTGATGGTGGCGCAGGTCCCGTTCGTCGACGTGGTCACCACCATGCTCGACCCGACCATTCCGCTGACCACCAACGAATACGATGAGTGGGGCAACCCGGAGCAGAAGCCGTATTACGACTACATGCTGTCCTACTCGCCCTACGACAATGTGAAGCAGCAGGCGTACCCGGCGCTGTTCGTGGGTACCGGCCTGTGGGATTCGCAGGTGCAGTACTGGGAGCCGGCCAAGTGGGTGGCCAAGCTGCGTGATCACAACACCGGCCCCTACCCGATCCTGTTCCGCACCAACATGGAAGCCGGCCACGGCGGCAAGTCGGGGCGCTTCCAGCGCTACCGCGAGCTGTCCGAGTCGTACGCGTTCGTGCTGCAGCAGCTGGGCATCGCCCAGCCGTAACGGCGAAGGGGTGCCGGGCGTCGCCGGGCACCCCGAACCGTTATCCTTGCGGCCATGAGCCTGCCCGAGCCCTCCGCGTCCCGCGATACCGCCACGCCACCGCGCGTGGTGCGTTTCCGCTGGGCGTGGTGGCTGCTGGCCTATGTCAGCCTGGGCACCGGCATCGTCGGCATCTTCGTGCCGGGCCTTCCGACCACCGTATTCATCCTGATCTCGGCGTGGGCGGCATCACGTGGGTCCGAACGCCTGCACACCTGGCTGCTGCAGCATCCACGCTTTGGCCCGGCCATCGCCAACTGGCAGGCGCATGGTGCAGTCAGCCGCTACGGCAAGTGGATGGCCACGATCACCATGGCGGTATGCGCCGGCATCATGCTGTGGTGCGTGCCGATCGCCTGGGTGAAGTGGTTCTCGATCGGCAGCATGACCGTGGTGGCGATCTGGCTGTGGACCCGGCCGCTGCCGCCGCCCGCGGATTGAACCCTTGTGGTGGTGCCGGCCGCTGGCCGGCAACCCGATCCCCTGCACCAACCGCTCAGCCGCCAGTGGCTATACTCGGGGCATGAAGACCCCCCATCGAAACGCCATCCTGATTCCGCTGGCAGCGGCTTCGCTGCTGTTCCTCGCCGCCTGCGGCAACAAGGGCCCGCTGGTACTGCCGCAGAAGCCGGTGCCGGTGGAAGAAACCGTCGAACCGGTTGCCGAGCCCGCGACCGAAGCGACCCCGACCGAGACCCAGGGCAGCGGCACGCCGGCCACGACCGTGGACCCGGCTGCACCGACCACCCAACCGGCGCCTGCGCCTGCGAAGAAGGTGGGCGGCGGGAATGAGTAAGGCCGGTTCCAAGGCGCTGCGCTTCAGCAAGATGCATGGCGCGGGCAATGATTTCGTAGTGATCGACCTGCGTGACGGCACTGCGCCGCCCACGCCTGAACTGGCCGCGCGCCTGGCCGACCGCCACACCGGCGTCGGCTGCGATCAGATCCTGACCATCGAAGCACCGCGCGCGGAAGGCTCGGTGGCGTCCTACCGCATCTGGAATGCCGACGGTTCCAACTCCGAGCAGTGCGGCAACGGCGCGCGCTGCATCGCGGCCTGGCTGGTGCGCGAGGGCAGTGCGCAGGGCGGTGCATTCGTCATCGACAGCCCGTTGGCCAGCCACGAAGTGAAGATGCTGGGCGAGGGCCAGTTCGCGGTGACCATGGGGGTGCCTGCGTTCGAGCCGGCCAACGTGCCGCTGATGGGCTTCGCCCACCCGCGCGAGGAATACCTGCTGCCGCTGCAGGGCGAGAGCGTCCGCTTTGCTGCGGTGTCGATGGGCAACCCGCATGCGGTGATCGAAGTGGGCTTGATCGATGCCGCTCCGGTTGAACGCGTGGGTTCGCTGCTGCAGCAGCACGCGTCGTTCCCGCGCTCGGTGAACGTGGGCTTCGCCCAGGTGATGAGCCCGGCCCACGCCCGCCTGCGCGTGTTCGAGCGCGGTGTCGGCGAGACCCTGGCCTGCGGCAGTGGCGCCTGCGCCGCCGCCGTGACCCTGATGCAGCGCGGCCGCCTGCAGCGCGATGCGCGCATCAGCCTGCCCGGAGGTGACCTGCGCATCCAGTGGCCGGGCGATGGCCAGCCGGTGGTGATGGCGGGCCCGACCGCATTCGTCTTCGAAGGGGAGTGGATGGCATGACCGAAACCGTCGACAAGCTCGGGGCCCATGAAGTCGCCGCCTGGTTGCGGCGACATCCGGGCTTCCTCAAGCAGTTCCCGGACCTGGCCCTGACCCTGGTGGTGCCGCGCGATGACGGCCCGACCGCATCGCTGGCCAGCTACCAGCTGGAAGTGCTGCGCGAGAAGAACCGCGAGCTGGCACGACGGTTGGCCGATCTGGGCGCCACCGCCCAGGTCAATGAACGCCTTGCGGTGCGCACGCACCAGCTGACCCTGGCACTGATGAAGCAGGACAACGCGGCCGATACCCTGCGCGCGATGGCCGCATCGCTGCAGGAAGACTTCGCCGGCGACCTGGTGCGGCTGGTGGTGCATGCGCCGGTGGCCGGGCTGGAACAGGCCGACTGGCTGCAGGTGATTGCTGCCGATGATCCGCAACTGGGCCCGTTCCGCGATTGCCTGAACGACGGCGAGCCGATCTGCGGCCGCCTGCAGCCGGAAAAGAATGCCGTCCTGTACGGCGTGCGCAGCGAGGAAGTGCAGACCACCGCGCTGCTGCCGTTGCCGGGCGTCGGCCTGATCGCAGTCGGCAGCCACGACCCGAACCGCTTCTACCCGGGCATGGGTACGCTGTTCCTGCGCATGATGGGCGACGCCCTGGCCACTGGCCTGAAGCGCTTCCACGACTAAGCAGGACCGGACGACGATGAGCGCGGTACAGGCCTTCCTGCAGCATCTGCAGGTGGAGCGGCGGATGTCGGCGCATACGCTTGACGCCTACCGCCGCGACCTGGACGCGCTAGCGGTCTGGGCCGAACCGCGTGGCGTAGCGGTGGAGGCGCTCGATGCCGATGCGTTGCGCCAGTTCGTCGCCGACGAGCATCGCCGCGGCCTGTCGGCCAAGAGCCTGCAACGCCGCCTGTCGGCCTGCCGCAGCTTCTATGCCTGGCTGCTCAAGCACGCGCACATCGAGGTCAGTCCGGCAGCGACGCTGAAGGCACCGCGCGCGCCACGCCGGTTGCCACAGGTCCTCGACGCCGATGAGGCGGTGCAGCTGGTCGAGCTGGAGCCGGAAGGTGAGCTCGGCCGCCGTGACCGCGCGCTGCTGGAACTGTTCTATTCCTCCGGCCTGCGTCTGAGCGAAGTCTGTGCGCTGACCTGGCGCGACCTGGATTTCGACAGCGGGCTGGTCAACGTGCTGGGCAAGGGCAACCGCCAGCGCCGCGTGCCGTTCGGGCGGCCGGCACGCGAAGCACTGCAGGCGTGGCGCGCGGAAAGTGGCGGTGGTCCGGCATCGCCGGTGTTCCCCGGTCGCAACGGGCCAATCAGCCAGCGTGCGGTGCAGATCCGCATCCGCCAGCTGGCGCAGCGCCAGGGCCTGTTCAAGCAGGTGCACCCGCACATGCTGCGGCACAGTTTCGCCAGCCACATCCTGGAATCGTCCGGCGACCTGCGTGGTGTGCAGGAGCTGCTGGGCCATGCCGACATCGCCACCACGCAGATCTATACCCACCTCGATTTCCAGCACCTGGCCAAGGTCTATGACGCTGCGCATCCGCGCGCCAAGCGTCGACGCAGCACCGAGGGCAGCGGAGAAAGCTGAACGTTGGCCCTGCGTCAGCCGGTCGCGGGTGGCTTGAAGGGCGCAGCGCAGTCCCCACCTCTGGTTCTGTCACCCCGGAGGCATCATGGACCCCAGTCAGAACCCCAACGTTTTCCACGCCACCACCATCGTCTGCGTCCGTCGTGGCGAGCACGTGGCCATTGCCGGCGACGGCCAGGTCACGCTGGGCCACACCGTGATGAAGGGCAACGCGCGCAAGGTGCGCCGCCTTGGCCGCGACGGCCAGGTGCTGGCCGGTTTCGCCGGTGCCGCCGCCGATGCCTTCACCCTGTTCGAGCTGTTCGAAGCCAAGCTGGAAAAGCACGGCCAGCTGCAGCGCGCCGCGGTCGAGCTGGCCAAGGATTGGCGCACCGAGCGCCGCCTGGGCAAGCTCGAAGCCCTGCTGGCAGTGGCTGACAAGGAAACCTCGCTGATCATCAGCGGCACCGGTGATGTGATCGAGCCGGAGGACGGCATCATCGCCATCGGCTCCGGTGGTTCGTACGCCCTTTCGGCTGCGCGGGCGCTGATGGCGCACACCGAGCTGGATGCACGCACCATCGCCAGTGAAGCGATCGGCATTGCCGGCGACATCTGCATCTACACCAACCGCAACGTGGTGGTCGAGGAGCTGTGAGGGTCGTGCCGGCTGCTGGCCGGCAACCTCATGTCCCCCGCACGCGTGCCTGGTTGCCGGCCAGCGGCCGGCACTACCGACAATGAATCCGTGAGCACAACCATGCCGAAGATCGAAGTTTCCTCCGCCACCATGACCCCGCGCGAGATCGTGCAGGAACTGGACCGGCATATCGTGGGCCAGCACGACGCCAAGCGTGCCGTGGCCATCGCCCTGCGCAATCGCTGGCGCCGCATGCAGCTGGCGCCGGAGCTTCGCAATGAAGTGATGCCCAAGAACATCCTGATGATCGGCCCGACCGGCGTCGGCAAGACCGAGATCGCGCGCCGCCTGGCTACGTTGGCCAACGCGCCGTTCGTGAAGGTCGAAGCCACGCGCTTCACCGAAGTGGGCTACGTCGGCAAGGACGTCGAGCAGATCATCCGCGACCTGGCCGACACCGCGGTCAAGCTCTATCGCGAACAGGCCAAGGTGCGCGTGCGTACCCAGGCCGAAGAACGCGCCGAAGACCGCATCCTCGATGCGCTGCTGCCGCGTCGTAGCGGCGGCATCGGTTTCGATCCTGAAGTCGCCCGCAACGAACCGTCGGCGCAGGACAACGAGACCCGCATCAAGTTCCGCAAGATGCTGCGCAACGGTGAGCTGGACGAGCGTGAGATCGAGCTCGACCTGGCCGCCAACGTCAGCATGGACATCATGACCCCGCCGGGCATGGAGGAAATGGGCCAGCAGCTGAAGTCGATGTTCGCCAACCTCGGCGGCGGCGCGAAGGCGCACAAGCGCACGCTGACCATCAAGGCTGCGCGCCCGCTGCTGATCGAGGAAGAAGCTGGCAAGCTGGTCAACGAGGATGACATCCGTACCGCCGCAATCGAGGCCTGCGAGCAGCACGGCATCGTCTTCATCGACGAGATCGACAAGGTTGCCAAGCGCGGCGACAACGTGGGCGGTGGCGATGTCTCCCGCGAAGGCGTGCAGCGCGACCTGCTGCCGCTGGTGGAAGGCTCGAACGTGTCCACCAAGTACGGCACGATCAAGACCGACCATATCCTGTTCATCGCGTCGGGCGCGTTCCACCTGGCCAAGCCCAGCGACCTCATTCCGGAGCTGCAGGGCCGCTTCCCGATCCGCGTCGAACTGGGTGCGCTGAGCAAGGGTGATTTCGTGCGTATCCTGACCGAGCCGAAGGCTGCGCTGACCAAGCAGTACGAAGCGTTGCTGGCCACCGAGGGCGTCAAGGTCAGTTTCACCGCCGATGCCATCGAACGCCTGGCCGAGATCGCCTTCCAGGTGAACGAGCGCCAGGAAAACATCGGCGCGCGCCGCCTGCATACGGTGCTGGAGCGCCTGCTGGATTCGCTCAGCTACGAGGCACCGGACCGCGATGGCGAAACCCTGGCCATCGACAGCGCCTACGTCGATGCACACCTGGGTGAGCTGGTGCAGGACCCGGACCTGAGCCGCTACATCCTGTAACGCCCGATCCGGTCGGATCCCTCGCCACGGCGAGGGCCCTGACGCCATCCGCTGCAACAGAAAAGGCCGCCGAAAGGCGGCTTTTTGCGTTGGCGGTCAGCGCGATTGCCGCGTGCGGTAGGCCTGCAGTACCTGATCGATCACCGCACTGGTGCGGGCGGCGCTGATGCCGTCCGAGGGCGAGTGCCCGTTGCCGCGCAGTTCATCCACGAGAGAGGCAATCAACGGTTGCTGGATCGACGACGGGTTGGGAATGTCGAAGGCCTGCACACCGGCTCCGGTCTCCAGCACCACCGGAACATCCTCGAAGGTCGCAAAGCGCAGCTGGCCGCGGTCGCCGGTGATCTCGACCTCATCCTGGCGGCGGAACGCGCAGAAGCTCCATTGCGCGATGCCGTGCGCGCCCGCTCCAGTGCGGAAGCACATCGAAACGCTGTCCTCGGCGGCATAAGCGCCGGCCAATGAACTGGCCAGGCCGCGCACATCGCTCAGCGGCCCCAGTAGATGATCGAGCAGGTCCAGGGTGTGCGAGCCCAGATCGACGAACAGCCCGCCGCCGGAGATTGCGGGATTGGTCCGCCAGAAGTCCGGCGATGCGGCGTTCACCGAATGCGGCCGATGCAGGGTGGCGCGAACGCTGCGCGGTGTACCGATCGCGCCGCTGTCCAGCAGCTGCTTCACCTGCGCGAATCGGGGCAGGGCGCGGCGGTAGTAGGCGACGAACACGGGCACGCCACGGCGTGCACTGGCTTCCAGGATGCGCTCGCATTCGGCGAGGTCCAGGGCCATGGGTTTCTCGATATAGACCGGCTTGCCCGCCGCAATCGCCTGCAATGCGTACTGCATGTGCGTGGAGGGCGGTGTTGCAACGTACACCGCGTTCACGTCCGAATCGCCGATCAGCGCGTCGGCATCCGTGTACCAGCGTGGCACCGCGTGGCGCCGCGCATAGTCTTCGGCCAATGCGGCATTGCGGCGCATGACCGCCGCCACCCGTGAGCCCGGTGTGCTGGCCAGGGCGGGGCCGCTCTTCTTCTCGGTGACGCTGCCGCAGCCGATGAAGCCCCACACCACGTTGTCCAGGATCATGGGTCTGTCCTCACAGTGGGGCTGCGGTGGCGGCAGTGAATCCGCTCATGCCTCGGGCAGCGGCTCGGGCACGGTGCCGGGAACGAACACGCCGTCCTTTACGTAGGCGGCCAGGGTCATGTCCAGTGCGAGCATGCCATCGCGCTTGAGGTCCATCAGTTCCGGTTCGACCATCGCACCGTGCAGTACGCCCAGCACGGTGGCGTGCAGCATGCGTGCGGCGATCTTCGGGTCTGCACCCTCGCGCAGCTGGCCCAGGTCCTTTGCCCGGCGCAGGGCACGTTCCATCCGGTCCAGTCCATCGCGGAAACCGGCCTGCTGCAGTTCGGTCAGCACCTTGGTGTCGGCCGAGGCATCGCTGCGCAGCATGATCTCCATGGTCTTGCGCAGTCGCTCGTCCTCGGACAGTTCGATGAACGAGTGGATCATCACCGCGCGCAGGTCGTGCACCGGCGTGTCGCGCTGGTCGGTCGAGGTGCGCTCCAGCTCCTGCATGAAAGGCAGATGCACGCGTTCGACGATCGCGGCCAGCACCTCGCTCTTGTTCTTGAAGTGCCAGTAGACCGCACCGCGGGTATAGCCGGCGCGGGCACCGATCATCTCCAGCGTGGTACGGGCCACGCCGTGTTCATGGAAGCAGGCTTCGGCGGCGTCAAGGATGCCTTCCCGGGTTGCCTGGGTGTCCTCTTTGGTCTTGCGGGCCATGGGTGGGTACGAGTGCGGGTGAAACGTGGCTGAATTGTACCGGTTTACAAACAAACAAGCATGTATGTATATTTCCCTCCCATCATTCCCGTCGTGTGCGTGGCAGGCCGGTCCGGTTACCACTCCCCGCTGGTGAGCGTTGCCTGCGGGCGCTTTCGGCCTGTATCAGCGCGATTTGAGATTCCTTCCCCTAAGAGCCTTTCCGTCATGTTGCTGAGCCGAATCCGACCCTTTGCACTGTCGCTGGCGATCGCCGCGACCGTGGCTGCCTGCGGCGGCCAACCCCAGGCCCCCGAGCAGGGCCCGGGTGACGTCACTGTGGTCACGCTGAAGTCCGAGACCGTGGGCCTGACCCGCGAACTGCCGGGCCGTACCAACGCCTACCTGGTCGCCGAAGTGCGCCCGCAGGTCAATGGCATCGTTGCCAAGCGCCTGTTCACCGAAGGTGGCATGGTCAAGGCCGGCGAGCCGCTGTACCAGATCGAAGACGCCAGCTACCGCGCCCAGGCCAACAGTGCCCGCGCCCAGCTGGCCCGCGCCGAGGCCACCGCCAACGCCGCCCGGCTGAGCGCCAAGCGCATCACCGAGCTGGCCAAGGTCGATGCGGTCAGCCAGCAGGACCTGGAAAATGCCGTGGCCGCGCAGAAGCAGGCCGAGGCGGATGTCGGCGCCGCGAAGGCATCGTTGGATGCGGCCAACGTCACCCTGGGATACGCCCGCATCACCGCGCCGATCAGCGGCCGCATCGGCAAGTCCAGCGTCACCCAGGGTGCGCTGGTCAGCGCCGGCCAGGCCAATGCACTGGCTACCGTGCAGCAGCTGGACCCGATCTATGTCGACCTGACCCAGTCTTCGGCCGAGCTGCTGCAGCTGCGCCGCGAACTGGCCGCCGGCCGCCTGCAGGACAACCAGACCCTGCCGGTCAGCATCCTGATGGAAGACGGCAGCACCTTCGAGCACAAGGGTACGCTGGAGTTCTCCGAAGTCAGCGTCGATCCGACCACCGGCAGCTTCGGCCTGCGCGTGAAGGTGGACAACCCGGACGGCCTGCTGATGCCGGGCATGTACGTGCGTGCGGTGATCGGCGGCGGCGTGCGCAGTGATGCAGTGCTGGTGCCGATGCAGGGCATCGCCCGCGATCCGAAGGGCGACACCACGGCGATGGTGGTCGGCAAGGACAACAAGGTCGAAGTGCGCCCGGTCAAGGTCAGTCGCACGGTCGGCGACAAGTGGCTGGTCGAGGACGGCCTGAAGGCCGGTGACAAGGTCATCGTCGAAGGCCTGCAGAAGATCGGCCCCGGCATGCCAGTCAAGGCCACCGAAAAGGGCGACGCACCGGCCAAGCCGGCGGCCGATGCCCAGCCTGCCGCCCCGGCCGGCGACGCGAAGTAAGCGGAGAACCCCATGGCACGCTTTTTCATCGATCGACCCATCTTCGCGTGGGTGATCGCCATCATCATCATGCTCGCCGGCGGCCTGGCCCTGTTCAAGCTGCCGGTCTCGATGTACCCCAACGTCGCACCGCCGGCGGTGGAAATCAGCGCCACTTACCCGGGTGCATCGGCCAAGGTGGTCGAAGACTCGGTGACGCAGATCATCGAGCAGAACATGAAGGGCCTTGATGGCCTGATCTACTTCTCCTCCAACAGCTCGTCCAACGGCCAGGCCACCATCACCCTGACCTTCGAGAGCGGCACCAACCCGGACATCGCCCAGGTGCAGGTGCAGAACAAGCTGCAGCTGGCCATGCCGCTGCTGCCGCAGGAAGTGCAGCGGCAGGGCATCAACGTGGCCAAGTCCAGCTCGGGCTTCCTGAACGTCATCGCGTTCGTGTCCGAGAACGGCAGCATGGACGCCAACGACATCGCCGACTACGTCGGTTCCAATGTCGTCGACCGCCTCAGCCGCGTGCCGGGCGTGGGCAACATCCAGGTATTCGGTGGCAAGTACGCCATGCGCATCTGGCTGGACCCGAACAAGCTGCATACCTATGGCCTGTCCGTCGCGGAAGTGACTGCGGCGATCAAGGCGCAGAATGCCCAGGTGGCGATCGGCCAGCTCGGCGGTGCGCCGTCGGTGAAGGGCCAGCAGCTCAACGCCACCATCAACGCGCAGTCGCGCCTGCAGACCCCGGAACAGTTCCGCAACATCATCGTGCGCGGCGCGCAGGACGGTGCCGAGCTGCGCCTGGGGGATGTCGCCCGCGTCGAACTGGGTGCCGAGTCCTACGACTTCGTCACCCGCTACAACGGCCAGCCGGCCAGCGGCCTGGCGGTCACCCTGGCCACCGGCGCCAATGCGCTGGATACCGCTGCCGGCGTGGATGCTGCGCTGGACGACATGAAGAGCTTCTTCCCGGCCGGGCTGAAGGCCGAGATCCCGTACGACACCACGCCGTTCGTGCGCGTGTCGATCAAGGGCGTGGTGCAGACCCTGCTCGAAGCGATCGTGCTGGTGTTCGTGGTGATGTACCTGTTCCTGCAGAACTTCCGTGCCACCCTGATCCCGACCATCGCCGTGCCGGTGGTGCTGCTGGGTACCTTCGGCGTGCTGGCGATGCTGGGCTTCTCGGTGAACATGCTGACCATGTTCGCGATGGTGCTGGCGATCGGCCTGCTGGTGGACGATGCCATCGTGGTGGTGGAGAACGTCGAGCGCATCATGTCCGAGGAAGGACTGTCGCCGCTTGAAGCGACCCGCAAGTCGATGGGCCAGATCACCGGTGCGCTGGTGGGTATCGGCCTGGTGCTGTCGGCGGTGTTCGTGCCGATGGCCTTCATGAGCGGATCCACCGGCGTGATCTACCGGCAGTTCTCGGCCACGATTGTCTCTGCAATGGCGTTGTCCGTACTGGTGGCGATCGTGCTGACCCCGGCACTGTGCGCGACCATGCTCAAGCCGCTGAAGAAGGGCGAGCATCATGTTGCCCACCGCGGCCTGGCCGGTCGCTTCTTCAACGGTTTCAACCGTGGCTTCGACCGCACCAGCGAAAGTTACCAGCGTGGTGTGCGCGGCATCATCCATCGTCCGTGGCGCTTCATGGGCATCGTGGCGGCACTGTTCGTGCTGATGGGCGTGCTGTTCGTGCGCCTGCCCAGCTCGTTCCTGCCCAACGAAGACCAGGGCGTGCTGATGGCGCTGGTGCAGGCCCCGGTCGGCGCCACCCAGGAGCGCACGCTGGAATCGATCGCGGCATTGGAGAATCACTTCCTGCAGAACGAGAAGGATGCGGTGGATTCGGTGTTCTCCGTGCAGGGCTTCAGCTTCGCCGGCATGGGCCAGAACGCCGGCATGGCGTTCGTCAAGCTGAAGGACTGGAGCGAGCGTGACGCCAACAATGGCGTGATGCCGATCACCGGTCGTGCGATGGCAGCCCTGGGCCAGATCAAGGATGCTTTCATCTTCGCCTTCCCGCCGCCGGCCATTCCGGAACTGGGTACCGCCTCGGGCTACACCTTCTTCCTCAAGGACAACAGTGGCCAGGGCCACGAGGCACTGGTGGCCGCGCGCAACCAGCTGCTCGGCCTGGCAGCCGGCAGCAAGAAGCTGGCCAACGTGCGCCCGAACGGCCAGGAAGACACGCCGCAGTTCCGCATCGACATCGACGCGGCCAAGGCGACCTCGCTGGGGCTGTCGATCGACCAGATCAACGGCACGCTGGCCGCTGCCTGGGGCAGCTCGTACATCGACGATTTCGTCGATCGTGGCCGCGTCAAGCGCGTGTTCGTGCAGGCCGACCAGCCGTTCCGCATGGTCCCGGAGGACTTCGACCTCTGGTCCGTGAAGAACGACAAGGGCGAGATGGTGCCGTTCAGCGCGTTCGCCACCAAGCACTGGGATTACGGTTCGCCGCGCCTGGAGCGCTACAACGGTGTGTCGGCGATGGAAATCCAGGGCGAACCGGCCCCGGGTATTGCCTCTGGCGATGCCATGGCCGAGATCGAGCAACTGGCCAAGCAGCTGCCTGCGGGCTTCGGCATCGAGTGGACGGCGATGTCCTACCAGGAACGTCAGGCGGGCTCGCAGACGCCGTTGCTGTACACGCTGTCGCTGATGATCGTGTTCCTGTGCCTGGCCGCGATGTACGAAAGCTGGAGCGTGCCGACGGCGGTGCTGCTGGCGGCCCCGCTGGGTATCCTCGGCGCAGTGCTGGCCAATACCTTCAAGGGCCTGGAGCGCGACATCTATTTCCAGGTGGCGATGCTGACCACGGTAGGCCTGACCAGCAAGAACGCGATCCTGATCGTCGAGTTCGCCAAGGAAAACCTGGAGAAGGGCGCGGGCCTGATCGAGGCGATCATGCATGCGGTGCGCGACCGCCTGCGCCCGATCGTGATGACCTCGCTGGCCTTCGGCATGGGCGTGGTACCGCTGGCGATCTCCACCGGTGCCGGCTCCGGCGCCAAGCAGGCGATCGGCACCGGCGTGCTCGGCGGCATGATCGTCGGCACCGTGCTCGGCGTGTTCTTCGTACCGCTGTTCTTCGTAGTGGTGCAGCGCGTGTTCAAGCGCAAATCCACGACGTGATCGAAACGGTAGTGCCGGCCGCCGGCCGGCACTGCCTCCTGCCATCCGGCAGTACCGATGGAAGTCATTCCCATGAAAAGTGCATCCCTGTTCCTTTCCATTGCCGCCGCGCTCGCGCTGGCCGGCTGCTCCACTCTGGTGCCGAAGAACACCGCCGTCGCTCCGGCAATTCCGGCGCAGTGGCCGGCCGAGGCTGTACAGGGCCAGGTGGCCGATGTCGCCGCCGTCGGCTGGCGCGACTTCTTCACCGATGCGCGCCTGCAGCAGGTGATCGAGCAGTCGCTGCAGAACAACCGCGACCTGCGCGTGGCCGTGCTCAACGTTGAACGCGCGCGCGGCCAGTACCGCGTACAGCGCGCCGACCGCGTGCCCGGCGTGGCCGTCACCGGCCAGATGCAGCGCCAAGGCACCGACGCTGGCGTCACCGAGCAGTTCACCGCCGGTGTCGGCGTGGCCGAGTTCGAGCTGGACCTGTTCGGCCGCGTGCGCAACCTGAGCGAAGCGGCACTGCAGCAGTACTTTGCCGTAGCTGCCAATCGTCGCAACGCGCAGCTGAGCCTGGTGGCCGAGACAGCGACGGCGTGGCTGACCTACGGTGCCGATGCCCAGCGGCTGAAGATTGCCGAGGCCACGCTGAGGACCTACGAGGATTCGCTGCGCCTGGCCGAGGCCCGCCACGAGCGCGGTGGCAGCTCGGCACTGGAACTGACCCAGACCCGCACGCTGGTGGAAACCGCGCGTACCGACGCCGCGCGCCTGCGCGGCCAGCTGGCCCAGGACCGCAACGCGCTGGCCCTGCTGGCCGGTGGCCAGCTGGACCCGGCACTGCTGCCGGACAGCATCGAACCGCAGTTGCTGGCACTGGCGCCTCCGCCGGCCGGCCTGCCCAGCGATGTGCTGCTGCAGCGCCCGGACATCATGGCCGCCGAACACCAGCTGCTGGCCGCCAATGCCAACATCGGCGCGGCACGTGCTGCGTTCTTCCCGAGCATCTCGCTGACCGGCAGCATTGGCAGTGGCTCCAGCGAATTGTCCAGCCTGTTCGACAGCGGCACTCGCGTATGGAGTTTCCTGCCGAAGATCACCCTGCCGATCTTCCAGGGCGGCAAGCTGCGCGCCAACCTGGCCGTCGCCAACGCTGATCGTGATGTCGCACTGGCGCAGTACGAGAAGTCGATCCAGGTGGGCTTCCGCGAAACCGCCGATGCGCTGGCGTTGAATGTCAGCCTGGATGAACAGGTGAGTTCACAGCAGCGCCTGGTGGAAGCGGCCGAACAGGCCAACCGCCTGTCGCAGGCACGCTACGACGCCGGCCTGGACAGCTTCGTGACCCTGCTGGACGCACGACGTACTGCCTACAACGCGCAGCAGACCCAGTTGCAGGCGCAGTTGGCCCAGCAGGCCAACCGCATCACCCTGTACAAGGTGCTGGGTGGTGGCTGGCACGAGCGCGGCTGAGAGAAAGCCGGCCAGCGGCCGACTCTACCTGGACGATCGTTGGTAGTGCCGGCCGCTGGCCGGCATTGTCATTCCGGGGCCCGCTACACCGCTTCATCGTCGCGCCGCGCCGCATGGCAGGCGCGAACGCGCGCCAACGCATCGCCTGCTTCGCGGGCCATCTGCTCGTACTCGGCACGGATCTCTTCCAGGCGCGCTTCGTCCAGTTCTTCCAGATCCAGCAGTTCGTTGTTGGCTTCGGCCGTCGCCCGGATCAGCTCGTCCAGCTTGATCTGCATCGCGGCGGTGTCCGCGTTCTGCGTGTGCTGGATCAGGAACACCATCAGGAAGGTGATGATGGTGGTGCCGGTGTTGATCACCAGCTGCCAGGTGTCGTTGAAACCGAACACCGGACCACTGATGCCCCAGATCACCACGATCCCTACCGCGGCCAGGAAGGTCCACGGTGAGCCGGTGGCTGTCGCGGCCTTCTTGGCGATCGTATTGAACAGGTTGCGCGCTTTCATCGTCGTCGTGTTCCCACTCAGGTGACGAGGATGATCGGCAGTGACCCGTGCAGGCGCCGTGCAGCGCCGGTCAGGCGCGCAGGCGCTGCAGTCGTGGCGCCTGCAGGCTGCGCACCGGGCTGCTCTGGTAGACGTGCTGCCAGCAACGGTCGACGAACTCACGGGCCTGGGCTTCGCTCAGCCGCGGCATGATCTGCAGGGCGTACTGGGTCTGGAACATCTCATCACGTTCGGCCTCGCTGGCGCGCGGCTGGGTGATCAGCGAATCACAGGCGAACTTGATCCACGGCACGTACGAGCCGAACGAGTTGTGCGGCAGTGCGCCTTCGGCATGTTGGCGGCGCCAGTGGTCAAGCTCGGCGTCTACGTTGATGACCGGAGGAATGGTGGGGACTTCAGCGTGCATGACAATCCAGTTCGGTTGAGTGGAAAGGGAGTGGGGGTTCATCGGAGTGTGGCGTATGTGGCGGTGCATGCAGCGTCAGCGGGATGTGGAGCCGGCGTGGCGATTGCCGATCAATTGCGCATGCTCGACCGCACCGAGGTCCTCGGCCATGTCGGCCATCGCATTGCACAGGCGCTCCTGGTCGAGCGGGTGGCGGCGGACCAGCTCCAGTTGCATGTGCTGATAGGCAGTCCAGAACAGCGCGCCGCGCCGGTGCAGTGCATATTGCTGCTGCAAGCGTTCGCGGATCGGATCGAGGATCGGGTCTGTCGTAGGGCGTACGGCGTGCGCGCACATGGCTGGCTCCGCCGGGGAAAGGGTGCCCCGGTGACCCCACCGTAGGCGTGTCAGCCGCGTGGGGTGTTACCGCAGCGTGTGCGCGTGACCTGGCTGACTGTGCACGGGGTCACGCCGTTGCCCGCAAAGGCCGCTGGCACAAGGGCGCACCGGCGCTGAAGCGTTCATTAAATGTGTTGCAGAGACGAGTGCGTGTGGCTCATTCGCCGATGTCCTCGTTCCAGATGTCGGGATGACGGCTGATGAAATCGCCCAGCAGGTCCACGCATTCCTGATTGTCGAGGTCGATCACGTTGACGCCGTTTTCGCGCAGCCAGTCGATGCCGCCCTGGAACGTGCGCGATTCGCCCACCACCACGGTGCCGATGTTGAACTGGCGCACCAGGCCCGAGCAGTACCAGCACGGGGCCAGGGTGGTGACCATGATGGTGTCCTGGTAGCGGCGCTGGCGGCCGGCCTTGCGGAAGGCGTCGGTTTCGCCGTGCACCGACGGGTCGCCTTCCTGCACACGGCGGTTGTGGCCGCAGCCGAGCAGGCGGCCGTCGTTGTGGTACAGCGCCGCGCCGATCGGCACGCCGCCCTCGGCCAGGCCCTGGCGGGCTTCGGCGATGGCGGTCTGCAGCAGGGCCTGGTAGTCGGGCGTGGTGATCATGCGGGGGCTCCGGTCAGTCGTGGCCCGCCATGATACGGGCAGGGGGTGCCGCTGGCCCCCGGCGGTGCGATAATCGGGGCCATGAGCGAATCCCCCTACAAAGCCGGTACCACCCATTTCGGGTTCCGCGACGTCGCCGCCAAGGACAAGCAGAAGCTGGTCGGCCAGGTGTTCACCTCGGTCGCGCGCAACTACGACCTGATGAACGACCTGATGAGCCTGGGCGTGCACCGGGCGTGGAAGCGCTACTACGTGGCGACCGCGCAGGTGAAGCCGGGCGACCGCGTGCTCGATCTGGCCGGCGGCACCGGCGACATCGCCGCCCTGCTGAAGGAACGCGTCGGCGCCGAGGGCTCGGTGGTGCTGGGCGACATCAACGCCGGCATGCTGTCGGTCGGCCGCGACCGCCTGACCAACCGCGGCCTGGTGCTTGGCCTGGACTACGTGCAGTGCAACGCCGAAGCCCTGCCGTTCCCGGACAACAGCTTCGACCTGGTCACCATTGCCTTCGGCCTGCGCAACGTGACCGACAAGGACGCCGGCCTGCGCGAGATGTACCGCGTGCTGAAGGTGGGCGGCCAGGCCCGCGTGCTGGAGTTCTCCGAAGTCACTGCCGACTGGTTCAAGCCGATCTACGACTTCCACTCGTTCAAGATCCTGCCCAGGCTGGGCAAGTTGTTCGCCAACGATTCGGACAGCTACCAGTACCTGGCCGAGAGCATCCGCAAGCATCCGCCGCAGGACGAACTGAAGGCGATGATGGGGCAGGCCGGCTTCGAGCGCTGCCACTACAAGAACCTGACCGGCGGCATCGTCTCGATCCACTCCGGCTACAAGCTGTAAGCCCGGTGTTCCGGTAGTGCCGGCCGCTGGCCGGCACCTGCGCGGGCAACCACCGGGCGACGGGGTTGCCGGCCAGCGGCCGGCACTACCGGCGCTGTGCCTGCCATTACCCCGCACCGCGCAACGCCTGCCGGGCCCGAGGGAGGTACCATTGGGGTTTGATCCCCGTAACGGTCCCGATTCATGCGTAATCCGCTGATGCTCCTTCCGCTGGCCGTGGCCCTGGCCGCCGGCTGCTCCCAGGAGGCGGCCGCGCCCGCCGCCGCCCCGACTGCCGCAAAGGCCCCTGCCGCCCCCGTGAACGCCGAGAACCGCAGCCACGACGAGAGCTCGTACGCCGAGCCGGACAAGGTCGTCATCAAGGACATCTCGCTGGATCTGAAGCTGGACTTCGACCAGAAGCAGATCGGCGGTACCGCCACCTACACCCTGGAATGGAAACAGAAGGACGCCAGGCAGCTGGTGCTCGACACCCGCGAGCTGACCGTGTCCAAGGTCGAGGCCGTTGCCGCCGACGGCGCGCGCAGCCCGCTGAAGTTCGAACTGGCCCCGGCCGACAAGGTGTTCGGCAGCAAGCTGACCA
Organism: Stenotrophomonas sp. YJH_SMC_32; assembly: GCF_059369975.1. Classification (NCBI taxonomy): domain Bacteria; kingdom Pseudomonadati; phylum Pseudomonadota; class Gammaproteobacteria; order Lysobacterales; family Lysobacteraceae; genus Stenotrophomonas; species Stenotrophomonas sp. YJH_SMC_32. Next base: position 524,812 of record NZ_JCAFTE010000001.1, read on the forward strand.
TCGAGGCTGCGGAGCAGCCGGCCAAGGTGGAAGTGACCTACCACACCGCACCGACCGCCTCGGGCCTGCAGTGGCTGGCGCCGTCGATGACCGAGGGCAAGAAGCTGCCCTTCATGTTCAGCCAGTCGCAGGCCATCCATGCCCGTTCCTGGGTGCCGCTGCAGGATACCCCGAGCGTGCGCTTCACCTACAGCGCGCACGTGGTCTCGCGCCCGGACGTGATGGTGCTGATGAGCGCCGACAACGATCCGAAGGCCGCGCGTGATGGTGACTACACCTTCAAGATGCCGCAGCCGATTCCGTCCTACCTGCTGGCCATCGCCGCCGGCGACCTGGTGTTCGAGCCGATCTCCGGCCGCTCCGGCGTCTGGGCCGAGCCGACCATGGTCAACAAGGCCGCCAAGGAATTCGAAGACACCGAGAAGATGATCGGTGCCGCCGAGAAGCTGTACGGCGAATACCGCTGGGGCCGCTACGACATGCTGGTGCTGCCGCCGTCGTTCCCGTTCGGTGGAATGGAGAACCCGCGCCTGACCTTCGCCACCCCGACCGTGATCGTCGGCGACAAGTCGCTGGTCTCGCTGGTCGCCCACGAACTGGCGCACAGCTGGTCGGGCAACCTGGTGACCAACGCCAGCTGGAAGGACATCTGGCTCAATGAAGGCTTCACCACCTACGTCCAGGGCCGCATCACCGAAGCTCTGTACGGCAAGGAAATGGCCGAGATGGAGAAGCAGATCGACCAGACCGACCTGCTGGCCGAAGTGAAGGACATGAGCCCGGCCGACCAGGCGCTGGCGCTGCCGCCGCTGAACGAGCGTGATCCCGACGAAGCCCTCAGCCAGGTGGCCTACGTCAAGGGTTCGTGGTTCCTGGAGTTCCTGGAACAGCGCTTCGGCCGCGAGACCTTCGATCCGTTCCTGCGTGGCTGGTTCGATGACCATGCCTTCCAGAGCGCGAACACCGACCAGTTCGTCGACTACATGAAGAAGAACCTGCTGCCGAAGAATCCGTCGGCAGTGACCGAGGCCGAACTGAAGGCATGGCTGGACGAGCCGGGTATCCCGGCGTTCGCGGCCAAGGCGCAGTCGCGCAACTTCAGCAGCGTCGATACCGCGCGCATCGCCTTCGCCAGCGCCGGCACCGTGCCGAGCAGCCAGGTCATCGCCGACTGGAGCACGCAGGAATGGGTGCGCTTCATCGATGGCCTGGGCGCGACCCAGCCGCTGGACAAGCTGGCCACGCTGGACAAGGCCTTCCACTTCACCGGCACCCCGAATGGCGAGATCGCCATGCGCTGGTACCCGCTGGCGATCCGCAGCGGCTACGAGCAGGCCAATGAAGGCGCGGCGGCATTCATCGAGCGCGTCGGCCGTCGCAAGCTGATCCTGCCGATCTACGCCGAACTGGTGAAGACCCCGAAGGGACTGGAGCTGGCCAAGCAGGCCTTCGAAAAGGCCAAGCCGGGCTACCACCCGATCACCACTGCCTCGGTGCAGGACATGCTGGCCAAGGCTGAAGCCAAGTAAGCGGTAGGGCCGGCTGCTGGCCGGCAACCGGTCACTGCTTCACCACCAACGGCGGGGAAACCCGCCGTTGGTGTATCCGCTTTTCGCTGCCGATAGAATCGGGATGCACTCGCAAAGGACCTCCGCCATGAAACGACTGATCCTGCTCACCGCCTGCACCCTGGCGCTGGCCGCCTGCAGCAACCCCGAGGAAGAACGCAAGGCGCAGGAAGCCGCCGCAGCCGCCGTGCAGGCGCAGAAGGAGGCTAAGGCCGAAGACGTGGCCAAGCAGTACGACATGGCCGTGGCCGCGCAGGACTGGGAACGCGCGCGCCTGCATGGCGCCTCGCTGCTGGACCAGTACAAGGACACCGCCGCCGCCGAGCGCATCGCCGCAGGCTTCGACGAGGTCAAGGCCAAGGGCGATGCCGCGCGCGACCTGCGCCGCATGCAGGCGCTGTGGCAGTACAACCAGATCCCGGTGGGCAACAAGGGCAACCAGGTTTCGGCGCAGATCTACAGCAAGGAACGGGTGGACGTGGATGGCAGCGGTGCCAAGCCGGTGCAGCTGGTGTTCCGCGATCACCCGGAGTGGAAGCGGCACGCTTACCTGGTGCTGCAGGCCGGTGATTTCCGCTGCCCGCAGTGCACGGTGAAAGTGACCGTGGACGACGGCAAGCCGGTGTCGATGGCCGCCTGGCGCCCGAAGACCGATGAGGCCATCGCCCTGTTCATCACCGACCAGAAGGCACTGTGGAAGCTGGCGCGCAAGGGCAGGTCGATCAGCATCGAGTTCCCGGTCAAGGCCGGCGGCACCCGCACGGCGGTGTTCGAAACCGGCGGCGTCGACGCCAGCCGCATGCCGCAGTGGTGGCAGTGACGGGTGCGGCGGGCAGCGCGGTGCACGCGTTGTCCGCGATCCGGCACTGGGTGTTCGACATGGACGGCACGCTGACCGTCGCCGTGCATGATTTCGCCGCAATCCGCCGCGCGCTGCAGATCGCCGCCGAGGAAGACATCCTCGACCATATCGCGGCGTTGCCCGACGCACCGGCGCAGGCCAAGCGTGAGTGGTTGCTGGATCACGAACGCGCGCTGGCCGAGGACGCGCTGCCCGCGCCGGGTGCGGTGAAGCTGCTGCGCGCGCTGGCGGCGGCAGGCTGCCGGCTGGGCATCCTGACCCGCAATGATCATGCGCTGGCGAAGCTGACGCTGGAGGCGATCGGGGTCGGGGCGTTGTTCGACGATGCCGACATCATTGGTCGCGATGAAGCGGTGCCCAAGCCCTCGCCGGAGGGCCTGCAGCAGCATCTGCGGCGATGGGGCATCGGGCCTGCGCAGGCGGTGATGGTGGGTGACCACGCCTACGACCTGGAGTGCGGCCGTGCGGCCGGCACGCATACCGTGCTGGTCAACCTGCCAGAGAACCTTTGGCCGGGCCGTGCCGACTGGCATTTCGCCGATTGCAGCGCGCTGTTGGCCGCCTGGCAGGCCGCATGACCGTGTAGAGCCGAGCCCACGCTCGGCTGCTCTGCGGTCAGATCGTGCTGGCGCGCGCAAGCCGAGCATGGGCTCGGCTCTACAGAGAGCAGGCAACGTGTCGGTCGGAAGTTCCGGTAGTGCCGGCTGCTGGCCGGCAGTGTCGACCAAGGTCGACACCCACCGATCAGATGTGCGGGCAGTTCGGCTTACGCGCCCAGCGCGTAACCGAACTGCTGCTTGAACTGCTCGTTGAACTCATCGAAGGTGAAACGCTGGTTCTGCGTGCCCGGATGCTCGACCTTCAGTGCGCCCATCAGGTTGCCCATGCGGCCGATGGTCAGCCAGTCGTAGCCCTTCTGGATGCCGTAGATCAGGCCTGCGCGGAAGGCGTCGCCACAGCCGGTCGGGTCGACCACGCGGCGCTCGTGCGCCGGCGGGATGTCGTAGCTCTTTTCCGGAGTGTGGATGACCGCGCCCTTCGGGCCACGGGTGGTGATGTAGGCCTTGACCCGGCTGACGATCTCCTTCTCGTCCCAGCCGGTGCGCTCCTGCAGCAGGTTCGACTCGTAGTCGTTCACCACCACGTAGTCGGCCTGCTCGATGAAGGCGCGCAGTTCCGGGCCGTTGAACAGCGGCATGGCCTGGCCCGGGTCGAAGATGAACGGGATGCCGTCTTCGTGGAATTCCTGCGCGTTCTGGATCATGCCTTCGCGGCCGTCCGGGCCGACCAGGCCCAGGGTGACGCCCGGCACCCCACGCACGTGGTTCTCGTAGGAACGCATCATCGCGCCCGGGTGGAAGGCGGTGATCTGGTTGTTGTCGTGGTCGGTGGTGATGAATGCCTGCGGGGTGAACAGCTCATCGATCACGCGCACGCGCGACAGGTCGATGCCCAGGCCTTCGAAGTATTCGCGGTACGGGCCGAAGTCCGAGCCCACGGTGCCCATCGGGATCGGCTGGCCGCCCAGCAGGTGCAGGTTGTAGGCGATGTTGCCTGCGCAGCCGCCGAACTCGCGGCGCATGCGCGGCACCAGGAAGGACACGTTCAGGATGTGCACCTTGTCCGGCAGGATGTGATTCTTGAACTGGTCCGGGAACACCATGATGGTGTCGAAGGCAAGAGAACCACAGATCAGAGCGGACATCGATGTAAGCCTATGCGGTGAATTTTGGGGTGGGCCGGCCCGGTTCAGCGGGCAAGCAAACGGCGCCCTTGGGCGCCCGACGGCGCAAAGGTTACCCGCTGGTGCCGCTCAGGGCCAGAACCGGGTGAGACCCGATCAGGCCGAAAGCCTGTGAAGACGCGGGTTCAGCTAGTTTTTTCCTTGCTCGGCGGCAGGCGGGTTGCTAGGCTTGTCGGCCTCGATTTCTGCCCATTTTTTCGCCATCCCGCGGCGGGCACGACACCCCTCAGGACTCCTTCCTCAGATGTTCAAGAAACTCCGTGGCATGTTCTCCAACGACCTGTCCATCGACCTGGGCACGGCCAACACCCTCATCTACGTGCGCGGGCAGGGGATCGTGCTGAACGAGCCGTCGGTCGTGGCCGTGCGCCAGGACCGTGCCATCGGTGGCACCCGCTCGGTGGCAGCCGTTGGCGCCGAAGCCAAGCAGATGCTGGGCCGTACCCCGGGCCACATCACCACCATCCGCCCGATGAAGGACGGCGTCATTGCCGACTTCACCTATACCGAGGCGATGCTCAAGCACTTCATCAAGAAGGTGCACAAGTCGCGCGTGCTGCGCCCGAGCCCGCGCGTCCTGGTCTGCGTGCCGGCCGGCTCGACCCAGGTCGAGCGCCGCGCGATCAAGGAATCGGCCGAGGAAGCCGGTGCCCGTGACGTGTTCCTGATCGAAGAACCGATGGCCGCCGCGATCGGCGCCGGCATGCCGGTCACCGAAGCCCGTGGCTCGATGGTCATCGACATCGGCGGTGGCACCACCGAAGTGGCGGTCATCTCGCTCAACGGCATCGTCTATTCGGCCTCGGTCCGCATCGGCGGCGACCGCTTCGACGAGTCCATCACCAACTACGTGCGCCGCAACCACGGCATGCTGATCGGTGAAGCCACCGCCGAGCGCATCAAGGTCGAGCTGGGCTGCGCCTACCCGCAGGCGGAAGTGATCGAGATGGAAATCTCCGGCCGCAACCTCGCCGAGGGCGTGCCGAAGATGATCAAGATCAGCTCCAACGAAGTGCTCGAGGCCCTGCACGAACCGCTGTCGGGCATCGTCAGCGCGGTCAAGCTGGCGCTGGAGCAGACGCCGCCGGAACTGTGCGCCGACGTCGCCGAGCGCGGCATCGTGCTGACCGGCGGTGGCGCCCTGCTGCGCGACCTGGACCGCCTGATCTCCGAGGAGACCGGCCTGCACGTGCAGGTGGCCGACGACCCGCTGACCTGCGTGGCGCGCGGTGGCGGTCGTGCGCTGGAGCTGGTGGACATGCACGGCAACGAGTTCTTTGCGCCGGAATAAGCCGTCCCGGCCGTTCCTGCCCGCCGCGCCCTTCCGGGGTGCGGCCCGCCGTGATGGCGGGCCGGCACCGGCGGGGCGCCCGCGTGTTTCCCTTCCGCCTTCTGCCAGTTGAATCGTTGCCGTGCCGCCCTACGCCGGTCCTCCCGTCGCCTCCCGATCCGGTGATGCCGCCAGCCCCCTGCGGTTGCTGGCCTATCTCGCGTTGGCCATCACCCTGATCGTGCTCGATGACCAGGCTGGCTGGCTGGCACGCCTGCGCGAGCAGGCCAACAGCCTGGTACAGCCGGTGTGGGCACTGGCTGGCCTGCCCGGCAAGCTCGGCAACCAGGTCAAGGATTCCGCCGCCAGCCATACCCAGCTGGTCACCGAAAACCGTGAACTGCGCAACCAGCTGCTGCTGGCCAACGCGCGCCTGACTCGCCTGCAGACCGCCGCGCTGGACAACGCCCAGCTGCGCGAACTGCTGAACGTGGCCGAGCGCAGTGGCCTGGACGTGCAGCTGGCGCCGATCCTGGACATCGACCTGGACCCGGTTAAGCAGCGCCTGGTGCTCGACGCAGGCAGCCGCGAGGGCGTGCACGTCGGCCAGGCGGTGATCGACGCCGGCGGCTTGATGGGGCAGGTGATCAGCGTCACCGGTGGCACCTCCACCGTGCTGCTGCTGACCGATCCCGACCACGCGGTGCCGGTCACCGTGGCCCGCAACGGCGTGCGCCTGATCGTCTATGGCCGCGGCGACACGCTGGAACTGCGCGACATCCCGCTCAGCGCCGGCGTGGAAGTGGGCGATGAGATCGTCACCTCCGGCCTCGGCGGGCGCTTCCCGGCCGGCTTCCCGGTCGGCACTATCACCGGCCTGCGCCCGGACGACACCCACGCCTTCCTGGTCGGTGAACTGAAGCCGGCGGCCCAGCTCGACCGCGGCCGCGACGTGCTGCTGCTGCGCCCGGGCGCGGCGATCCGCATTCCGCCGGAGCTGCGCCTGCAGCTGGAAGAAACCGCCCCGGGGGGGCCGGCCACCGGCGCCAGCGTGTCTGCGGGAGCCGCGCCAGCGGCAACGACGCCAGCTCCGGTCAGCTCCCCGGTAGCGCCGGTCGCTGGCCGGCAACAGCCCTCGTCGCAGACGAGGACTGTTGCCCCCGCATCCTCCCTTACCCCCGCGCCTTCGGCGCCCCCCACTCAACAAGAGGGGGGCTCTCCCCTAGCTGGATCCACGGTAGTGCCGGCCGCTGGTCGGCAACCGACCACGCCGGAGGCCCAGCGATGAGCCGCCTGCGCGACAACCCGTGGGTGCTGCCGGCCAGCCTGGTGGTGGCGCTGCTGCTGGGCCTGCTGCCGCTGCCGGCGCTGCTGCAGCCGCTGCGCCCGTACTGGCTGGCGCTGGTGCTGGCGTACTGGGTGATCGAAGCCCCCGAGCGCGTCGGCCTGGGCATCGCTTTCGCCAGCGGCGTGGTGGCCGACCTGCTGTACGGCGGCGTGCTGGGCGAACAGGCACTGCGGCTGGTGATGCTGGCCTTCATCCTGCAGCGCTTCCGTGCCCGCATCCGCTTTTTCCCGATGTCCCAGCAGATGCTGGCCATTGGCGGCCTGCTGTTCAACGATCGCATCGTCAGCGCGCTGGTCCACATCGTGGTGGATGAGCCAACGTTGCCCTGGTCGTACTGGTGGGCGCCTCTGCTGGGCATGGGCCTGTGGCCGCTGGTGTTCGTGCTGCTGGACGCGGTGCGCTTCGGCAAGCGCGGGCGCTGAGCCATGATCCCGCGCCGCCAGGTCAAGAACCCGCACGCCGAAGCCGAACAGTTCCGCCGCCGTGCGGCGCTGGGTTTCCTGGGCGTGCTGGTCTGCCTGCTGGGCCTGGGCGGCTGGTACTTCAAGCTGCAGGTGCTGGACCACGACGTCTACGCCACGCGCTCGGAAGCCAACCGCATCAAGCCGCGGCCGGTGGTGCCAGGGCGCGGCATGATCTACGACCGCAACGGCCGCCTGCTGGCCGAAAACGTGCCGGCCTTCCGCCTGGACGTCACTCCGGACAAGGTCAAGGACATGGATGCCACCCTGGAAGGGCTGGCGAAGATCATCAGCATCAGCCCGGAAGAGCTGGAAGCATTCAACAGGTCGCGCAAGGCGCGCCGCAAGTTCCTGCCGGTCACGCTGAAGCTGCGCATGAGCGACGAGGAGATGGCGCGCTTTGCCGTCGACCGCTGGCGTTTCCCGGGGGTCGAGCTGGAACCCTACCTGACCCGGCGCTATCCCTATGGCGATCTGTTCGCGCACATCATCGGCTACGTCGGCCGCGTTGATGACAAGGATCTGGAGGTCCTCGGCGAAGGCAATGCCGCGCTGACCCACATCGGCAAGTCCGGCCTGGAACGCTATTACGAGCAGCAGCTGCGCGGCAAGGTCGGCTACGAGCAGGTCGAGACCAACGTGCAGGGCCGCGCGATCCGCACCATCGGCCGCGTCGCCGCGCAGTCCGGCGCCGACCTGCGGCTGTCGATCGACGCCGACCTGCAGCGCGCGATGGTGGCCGCGTTCGGCGACCAGGAGGGGTCGGCGGTGGCGATGGATCCGCGCACTGGCGAAGTGCTGGCGATGGTCAGCCTGCCGTCCTACGACCCCAACCTGTTCGTCAACGGCATTTCCCATGCCGACTTCAAGGCCTTGAACGAAAACCCGTCGCGGCCACAGTTCAACCGCCTGGTGCTCGGTGGCGTCGCTCCCGGTTCCACGCTGAAGCCGCTGATCGGCCTGGCGGGACTGGACTCCGGCGTGCGCCGCCCGGAAGACAAGGTGCTCTCCACCGGCATGTTCTACCTGCCGGGCACCTCGCGCGGCTGGGGTGACGCCCACCGTGGCGGCCACGGCTGGACTGATCTGCGCAAGTCCATCGCCGAGTCGGTCAACACCTATTACTACAAGCTGGCGCTGGACCTGGGCATCGAGCGCTTCGACCATTACATGGAGTACTACGGCTTCGGCCAGCCGACCGGCATCGACCTCACCGGCGAGATCGGCGGCATCCTGCCGTCGCCCGCCTACAAGCGGAAGAGCCGCAAGGAAGCCTGGTATCCCGGCGATACGGTCAACATCAGCATCGGCCAGGGTGACTGGAAGGTCACCCCGCTGCAGCTGGCGCGCGGCGTCAGCGGCCTGGCCGACGGCCAGCTGCGCACCCCGCACCTGGTGATCCAGCAGCGCGAAGGCTTCGACAGCGACTGGACGGCGATGCCGCCCGGCGAGAGCAAGCCGGTCAGCCCCAATCCCAACAACGTGCAGGCCGTGCGCGAGGGCATGATGGCAACCATGCGGCCCGGCGGCAGCGGCTGGCGCGTGGCCGTCGGTGCGCCGTACGTGATGGCCGGCAAGACCGGTACCGCACAGGTCATCAGCCGCAAGGGCACCGCCGCCATGAATCCGAAGAGCCTGCCGATGCATCTGCGTCACCGCGCACTGTTCGTCGGCTTTGCGCCGGCGGACAACCCGGTCATCGCAATTGCGGTGGCAGTGGAAGGTGGTGGCTATGGTGGTTCGGCCGCGGCGCCGATCGCACGCAAGGTGTTCGACGCTTACCTGTTGGGCAAGATGCCCGAAGGCATGCAGCCGCTGGACAGCGAGCGCGGCACCACCGCCATCGGCGCCACCGCGTTCGACAACGAGGACGCGGGCGCGCGCCAGGCCGGTGACCTCGCCGCTGCACAGGTGGGAGAGCACCCGGTGCTGATCGGTGCACCCACGCCGGAGCCCGCGCCTGCGCCTGCGCCGCAGCCGGGTGCGCAGGCCGCCGCGCTGCCAGCCACGCCGCGCCCGGCCCCTGCGGAGCCTGCACGATGAGAGTATTCCTGCGCTGGGCCGGCGACATGCTGCGCCGCTTTTTCAGCACGCTGGACTGGGTGCTGTGCCTGGCCCTGGGCGCGCTGATGGTGATTGGCCTGGCGACCCTGAAGAGCGCTGGTGGCGACAGCCTGGTGATGGCGCAGGGCGCGCGTTTCGCGGTGGGCATGGCCGCACTGTGGGGCATCTCGCGGGTGCCGATCCTGCGCATCCGCTCGGCCACGCCGATGATCTACGCGATCTCGATGATCCCGCTGCTGGCGGTGTTCGTGCTGGGCACCGGCAAATATGGCCGGCAGTGGCTGGACCTGAAATTCTTCTACCTGCAGCCGGCCGAGCTGCTGAAGGTGAGCCTGCCGATGATGGTGGCGTGGTACCTGCACAAGATGCCGCTGCCGCCGCGCTTCAATACCGTGCTCGTGGCCTTGATCATCATCGGCGTACCCACCGGCCTGGTGATGCTGCAGCCGGACTTCGGTACTGGCGTGCTGATCGCCGCCAGCGGCGTGTTCGTGCTGCTGCTGGCGGGCCTGCCGTGGTGGTGGGTTGGGCTGGGCGTGGGCGGCGTGGCTGCGGTCGCGCCGGTGGCGTGGTTCTGGTTGCTGCGGCCGTACCAGAAGGACCGCATCATGATGTTCCTGGACCCGGAGATGGACGCGCTTGGCGCCGGCTGGAACATCATCCAGTCGAAGATCGCCATCGGTTCCGGCGGCTTCGATGGCAAGGGCTGGGGCGAAGGCTCGCAGTCGCACCTGAACTTCATTCCCGAGCAGACCACCGACTTCGCGTTCTCGGTGCTGAGCGAGGAATTCGGCTGGATCGGCGTGGCCACCGTGCTGGCGCTGTACCTGGTGGTGATCGGGCGTTGCCTGTGGATCGCCAGCCAGTCACGCGATTCCTATTCGCGCCTGCTGGCGGGTGCCACCGGCCTGGCGTTCTTCGTCTACGTGCTGGTGAATGGCGGGATGATTTCCGGCCTGCTGCCGGTGGTAGGCGTGCCGATGCCGCTGATCAGCTACGGTGGTACTTCGGCGGTGTCGCTGCTGGCCGGTTTCGGCCTGGTAATGGCGGTGCGCAGCCACAACCCGGTGCACGGCGGCTACGGTTGAGTCCGGCGTCGGGGTCAGATCCCTTTTTCCACAGGAAAAAGGGATCTGACCCCGCAACTCGGCTACGGAGAGCAGGAGCACCCTGACAGCTTCACGCAAGCACCCGTTGCTACCGTGTCCGCGTGAAATGGAAACGACTGCTTGGCGGCTGCCGTGAGGCGCTGCGCACGATCGATCTGCCGTTGCTGGGCGCGTTGTTGATCCTGATGGGCGCCGGCCTGGCGGTGCTGCACAGCGTGTCCGGCCCGGTGGCCGGGCAGGCGGCACGCTTTGGCGGTGGGCTGTTGGCGATGTGGCTGCTGTCGCGTGTTTCGCTGCTGCGATTGCGTGCGTGGACCCCTGCGATCTACGCGCTGTCGATGCTGCCGCTGATGGCGGTGTACGTCATCGGCACCGGCAAGTACGGGCAGCGCTGGCTGAACCTCGGCGTGTTCTACCTGCAGCCGTCCGAGCTGCTCAAGCTCAGCCTGCCGCTGATGATGGCGTGGTACCTGCATCGGCAACCACTGCCGCCCTCGCCGCGCACGGTATTGACCGCCGCGCTGCTGATCGGCGTGCCGGCGGTGTTGATCCTCATGCAGCCCAACCTCGGCACCGCCACGTTGGTCACTGCCAGTGGCGTGTTCGCGTTGTTGCTGGCTGGCTTGCACTGGGGCTGGTTGGCGACCGGGGCGGCAGGGCTGGCAGTGGCTGCACCCCTGGCGTGGTTCGGCTTGCTGCGGCAATACCAGAAGGATCGTGTGCTGACCTTCCTCGACCCGGCGGCCGACCCGCTTGGTACCGGCTGGAACATCCTGCAATCGCGCATCGCGATCGGTTCCGGGGGCTGGCAAGGACGTGGCTGGGGGCAGGGCACACAGGCCACGCTCGATTTCCTGCCCGAGTACACCACCGACTTTGCGTTCTCGGTGCTGGCCGAAGAGTTTGGCTGGATCGGCGTGGCGACGCTGTTTGCGCTGTACCTGTTCGTGGTGGGGCGTTGCCTGTGGATTGCGGTGCACGCGCGCGACACGCACGCGCGATTGCTGGCCGGTAGCCTGGGGCTGGCGTTCTTCGTCTACGTGCTGGTGAACGGCGGAATGATTTCCGGCCTGCTGCCGGTGGTGGGCATTCCGATGCCGCTGATCAGTTATGGCGGGACCTCGGCGGTATCGCTGTTGGCCGGCATCGGGCTGGTGATGGCGGTACGCGGGCATCGGCCCGTGCACGGGGGATAGCGTTTCCAGCCAACGGCGCAGCCCCTCGTGGGTGGTCGCGCAACGCGGCTCATGTGTGGGGCGGGTGCGGTGGGTTCGCGGGACACGCCGTAAACCCGTCCCTGGGGGCTCGATGGCGCCATCCATGGCGCCAACGGTCCCGCGAACCCACCGCGCCCGCCCCCTGATAGTTTTCGGGCGCGTCTACCCACGGAGAAGAAAGAGAAGAGCAAAAGCAAATGCAGCCTGGCGGGTCGCTTCATTGCCTTGTGTAGAGCCGAGCCGTGCTCGGCTTATGAGCAAGCGCAGCGCCGCGACCCGCTTTTGATCTTCTCTTTCTTCTCCGTGGGTAGACGCGCACGGAACCTGTCCGTGGCCGGGTAGATGGGCTGCGCAGGGGCGTGAGCCGCATGGATGCGGCGACCGAGCTTACATGGACGTACTTGCAGCGGCCCCTGCGCAGCCCATCTACCTGGCCTCACCCGTGAACTGCTTTTCGCGGCGACCCACGAGGGGCTGCGCCGTTGGCCGGAGACTTCCTGGCGCTGCGCAATGCCCGTTGTGGAAGCGTTCTCACAACAATGCGACGCAACACGCTCTCCGACCAAAGTCCGCAAAAAACGTTATCTGGTTCACATTTTTACACCGCGTTGATCTTGATCAATGGACTTGTCGTAATCGGCCTGCACAATGGCGGCCCGTTCGGCACGGCGCGCCGTCAATCGATGCAGCGCGAGGGGGCGTCGGGCGGGAGCAGTACTGATCCAACGGGTACAGGGAGCGCGGGGAACTGCCACTGGGGAGCGGCAGCCGCGCAGGTACCGACCGGATCCGGTCGCCGGTTGCGTCTGCGGGGATGGGGACGCAACCGGCCACCTCTATCTGAATGGGGAAGCTCGATCACGACGTCTTCACATTTCCCGCTGAACGCGGGCAAATCGTTGTGATTCATGGTGTTAGGGGTTTTAATTCATCCATGACCTGCTAACCTGCGACGATGATTCGACGCACTCTGGCCTGCATGCTCACCCTCGGCCTGGTCGCCTGCGCGACCCAGCCGAAGTCCCCACCGTCTTCGCCCCAGGCCAGCAGTACGCCGCGCCAGCCCGCCACCAAGGCCCACGGCCCGGCCGAAGCCGCGCCCGAAGCGGCCGCTGCTACAGCGCCGCCGGTCGATCTCACTCCGGTGCCGTTCGAGGTCGCACGGGCCCGCTTTGTTGCCGATACGGCCAAGCGCTATCGGCTGAAGCCGGAGCAGATCAGCAGCGTGCTCGATCAGGCGCAGGTGCGCCAGCCGATCATCGCCGCCATGTCGCGCCCGGCCGAACGGGTCAAACCGTGGAACGAATACCGGCCGATGTTCATCAGCAAGGCACGCATTGATGGCGGCCGCGCGTTCCTGGCCCAGCATCGTGCCGAACTGGATCGCGTGCAGCAGCGCACCGGCGTGCCGGCCGAAGTGATCGTGGCGATCATCGGCGTGGAGACCAGTTACGGGAAAAATGCCGGCAACCACCGCGTGCTCGATGCGCTGTACACGCTGGCGTTCTACTACCCGCGCAGTGGCGACCCGGCCAAGCTGGAACGCGAAGTGCGCCGCGAGCTGTTCTTCCGCGATGAGCTGGCCAAGCTGTTCGAGCTGGGCCGTGAGGAAAAGCTGGACATCACCACGCTCAAGGGCAGCTATGCCGGTGCGATGGGCATGGGCCAGTTCATGCCGTCCAGCTATCTCGATTACGCCGTGGACGGTAATGGCGATGGCCGTCGCGACCTGTTCACCAGCTACGACGATGTGTTCTCGTCCATCGCCAATTATTTCGTGAAGAAGGGCGGCTGGGTCCGTGGTGGCCAGGTGGCCGTACCGGCCACGCTGGCGCCGGGTCGCGAGGAGTTCAACCCGACCGAATGGATGCCGACCTGGTCGCTGGCCGACCTGGCGCAGCGCGGCTACCAGCCCAGCGCTGCGGTGCAGCCGGGCGCCACCGCAACGCCGATCACGCTTGAGGGCAGCACCGGCAAGCAGTACTGGCTGGGCTTCCAGAATTACTACGCGATCACCCGCTACAACCTCTCGAAGATGTACGCGATGGCCGTGTTCCAGTTGTCGCAGGCCATCGCCGGACAGGAGCTGCCCCCGGCATGAACATCAGATGGCTGGTCCCGAGCTTGATCGTCCTCGCGCTGGCTGCCTGCAGCAGTGCGCCGAAGAAGCCGGCCACGACCGGCCACGGTGGCAAGCCCAGCGGCACGGTGGTGCAGGGTCGCGGTTCGCGCCCGGCGCATTGCCCGGAGGGCTCGCCCTATGCTGCGGCCAAGGAAGACCCGAACACGCGCGGCAACTACACCGCCGGGGGGCTGTACAAGCCAGGCGTGCGTGACAGCACCCCGGACTACATTCCCAACGTCGCCTGCATTCCCGAGCCGGAAGTGACCGCCGAAGAGCGTTCGGCCATCGGCAACAAGTCGCCGTACGTGGTGCTGGGCAAGTCGTACAAGGTGCTCGACGACACCCGCAACTATGTCGAGCGCGGTACGGCCTCGTACTACGGCGCCAAGTTCCACGGCCGCCTGACCTCCAACCGCGAGGTCTACGACATGTACCAGTTCACCGCCGCGCACAAGACGCTGCCGCTGCCCAGCTTCGCCCGCGTCACCAACCTGGACAACGGCGAGTCGGTGATCGTGCGCGTCAACGACCGTGGCCCGTTCCATGATGGCCGCGTGGTCGACCTCAGTTATGCCGCCGCGGTGCGGCTGGGCATCACCCAGCGCGGTACCGGCAACGTGGAAGTGCGTGCGCTGCAACCGGGCGAGAGCAACCTGCTGGCCCAAAAGCCGTCGCGCCGCGAGCGCCGTGCCGCCGAAACGGCTGTCGCGGCGGCCAGTACGCGCCCGGTAACGGCTGCGCGTGCCACCGCCGACAGCGACATTGATCGCCTGGTCAAGCGCCTGCCGGCCGACGCCATGCCTGCGCGTGGCCAGCCGGCCACCACCCAGGGCGTGGCCAGCGCCGTGCCGGACGTGGCGGTCAGCAGCCTGCCGCCGAGCGCACCGCCGGCGCGCAGCGCCCCTGTGGCACCGGTTGCCGTCGCCAGCGCCGCGCCGCGCGCGGTCACGCCGGCGCCGGCGCGTACGACGCCGGCCACACCGACCGCCCCCAGCCTGTCGCAGCAGGTAGTGGGCGCGGTGATGGTGCAGGTCGCCAGCTTCTCCAGCCGCGACAATGCCAACCGCGCAATGGGCCAGCTCAACGCCGCCGGCATCGTCGGCGCGACCATCAGCGACATCGCCGCCGGTGGCCGCACCCTGTTCCGCCTGCGCGTTCCCGCCAGCGACCATGCCAGTGCCGCGGAACTTGTCGGCCGCATTGCCGGTCTGGGCCTGGGTTCGCCGCAGATCGTCAAGGATTGACCCACCCGGGCCGGTGCTGCCGGCCCATGCTGCCCCGGCCTTACAATGGCCACTACGTTCCACCCTCCATTCCTGGCCGTCCCCTGGAGCCTGCTGTCCAATGAATTTCCGTTCCGCCGCCACCGCCCTGGCCGCCACCCTGGTGGTGGGCCTGGCTTCCGCCCAGACCCCGCTGCCGACCCCGGCCACGCCGGCGCCCGCCGCCGCTGCCGCCCCGGCCACCGTTGCCACCCCGCCGGCGCCGGTGCCGAGCGTATCCAAGGCCTGGGTGCTGATGGACTACGCCACCGGCCAGGTGCTGGCCGGCGAGAACATCCACGAGCAGCTGGCCCCGGCCAGCATCACCAAGGTGATGACGTCCTACGTGATCGCCGCCGAGGTCAAGAACGGCAAGGTCCGTGCGGATGACCAGGTGATGATGAGCGAACGCGCCTGGCGCGAAGGCGGCGCGGGTACCGACGGCAGCTACAGCGGCTTCCCGGTCAACCAGACCGCACGCCTGGAAGACATGGAAAAGGGCATGGCGATCCAGTCCGGCAATGACGCCGCGATCGCCCTGGCCGAGCACGTGGCCGGCAGCGAAGAAGCCTTTGCGTCGCTGATGAACAGCTACGCCGCCAAGATCGGCATGAAGAACTCCCACTTCGTCAACGCCCACGGCCTGACCGCCGAAGGCCACCACAGCACCGCCTACGACCTGGCGCTGCTGGGCCGCGCGATGGTGCGTGATTACCCGGAAACCTACGCGTACAACAAGATCAAGGAATTCCAGGTCGGCAACATCAAGCAACCGAACCGCAACCTGCTGTTGTGGCGCGACGGCAGCGTGGACGGCATCAAGACCGGCCACACCTCCGAAGCGGGCTACTGCCTGATGAGTTCGGCGCAGCGTGGCGACCAGCGCCTGATCGCCGTGGTGTTGGGCGGTGCGTCGGAAAAGCAGCGTGCCGATGACAGCCTGGCCCTGCTGAACTGGGGCTTCCGCTTCTTCGAGACCCACCGCCTGTACGAGCCGGGCAAGGCCGTGGCCGAGCACAAGGTCTGGAAGGGCACCACCGACAAGGTGCAGCTGGGCGTGGCCCAGCCGATGCTGGTGAGCGTGCCGCGCGGCCGCTACAACGACCTGAAGCCGAGCATCGATGTGCCCAAGACCCTGGAAGCACCGTTCACCGCCGGCCAGCAGATCGGCACCGTGAAGGTCACCCTGGATGGCAAGGTCGTCGCCGAAGCGCCGCTGGTGGCCGTGGCCGCCGTTGAGCAGGCCGGCTTCTTCAAGCGCCTGTGGGACAGCTTCTGGATGTGGTGGGAATCGGAATGATCCACGCCCCGGCGTGGTGAACGAAAAGGCCGGCAAATGCCGGCCTTTTCTGTTTCGGGATGCCGGTTGCGTGCGGATGCGGGTAGTGCCGGCCGCTGGCCGGCTCCGCTTGAACCCATCCGGATGTGCCAACAGCCGGCCAGCGGCCGGCACTACCCTCAGCCGCTCGCTTACAGCGAGCGATGCAATAACCGGTGTGCCGACCAACGGTCGGCACCTACCCGCTTCACCATCAGCCCCTCGCCTACAGCGCACGACTGATGGTGAAGCTGCCGAACACCGGCGCCTCGCGCTGGCCGTTGAATTCGCGCGTGCTGTGGTAGCGCGCGGCAGCGAACTTCCAGCGGCCGTACATCACCGCCACGCCGTACCCGCCGTAGGCCACCACATGGCGCTTGTCCACGCTGTGACTGTTGCGGAAGGTGTTGCCATCCAGGGTGATATCGCGGATCACCCAGGCAGCGTCCGAGGTCGCGAACAGGTGCCAGGACCACCCACCGGGGCGGCCGCTGCGGGTCGGCGCCGTGTTCTCACCGGCCGGGCGCAACGGCGTGCTGCCGAAGTCGTCCGGCAGCTTCCAGCCAAAGCGCACTTCACCGCCGAAATTGGCCTTGGTTTCCAGGTTGCCGATCGACCCGCCGTAGTGGCTGATCGCGTCCCAGCCCCAACCGTCGGCATTGACACTGGCATCGCCCGGCCAGCGGCGCATGCGCTCATGGGTCAGCATGAACAGTGGTTCGTTGTGCAGCTGGTTGTCCCAACCCTTGAATTTTTCGTCGCCCAGCACGTCGTGCACGGCATTCTGCACCTGCTTGCCCTGTGCCCAGGGGCCGACCACGCCCAGTGTCAGCTGGGTGGTCTGCAGGCGGTCGCCGCTGCGCGCATTGAAACCGAAGTTCGCGATCAGCACGCCGGCGTAAGGGCGGTCGTCCTCGATCAGGTCCTTGCGAGTGAAATCGGTCGGGGTGAAGATCCCCTGGCCGATGCTGAAGATCATGTTCTGCTGTTCGAACTTGCCCGGATGCAGCCCTTCCAGGTACCGGTTCACCCAGCGCGCCATGCGCGGCAGGCAGGGGTCGTCGGTGTAATCGACCAGATTGGGGGAGACCAGGGTCAACAGCGCACCGTTGGTATAGCCCTGGTCCTGGTGGCGGCCGCCGAACAGGTCGTTGTCGACGCGGAAATTGACCTGCGGCGGGTGGTCGCGCATGGCGTCCGGGCCACATTGTTCGGCCGCCTGGGCGGCAAGGGGGAGGGCAGAGGCCAGCAGGCCGGCGAGCCCGAGAGCTGCGACACTACGCATGGATGGAATGCTCATGGGGAAGGGGGCGGTTTTCAGTCGTTTTCTGCAACGCTACGGTACTCGTGCCCGCGCGTCGGAACGAGCACGTCCAGATCACTTGTCTGTTCCGAAAACAACATTGTCCGGCGGGCACAATTTGTTACCCGCGTACGCGCCGCAGGCCGGGCGTGAAGGCGGTCGCGGGCCGCCCGTACGATGTTCGCGCTGGTGATGGTCAGGAGATTGCAGTCAGCTGCCGTTGGGCCTCAGGCCCGTCCCTTTGGGCCGCCTGCAACGCAGCAGACCGCCGGTGCGGTCCTGGCGTTGATGAATACTCTTGGGTTTGTTGCCCTGCGGCCCGATAATGGGGCCATGGAAATCAAGTCCGACAACCCCGACCACGGCTTCCAGTTCCCCGGCCAGTTCGAGCTCAGCGCCATGGGCCCGGCCAACCGCGGCCTGGAGCATGAGCTTCCCCGCCTGTTGCTGGCCGCCGGCATCGATGTGGTGAACGAACGCATCAGCTGGAAGCACTCCTCCAACGGCAAGTACGTGTCCGTCCGCATCGTGTTCAAGGCCGAGAGCCGCGAACAGTACGACCTGGCGCACCAGGCGCTGCGTGACCACCCGGAAGTGAAGTGGACGCTGTAGCCGACTCCTGCCCGGCCGAAGCCGCCCCGGAGGAGCGTTCGCCGCGTCCGGCGCTGGTCCGTGACCTCGGCCGCCAGCCGTATGAACCGGTGTGGCGCGCCATGCAGCGCTTCACCGACCAGCGCAGCGACGCCGATGCCGACGAGCTGTGGGTGGTCGAGCACGATCCGGTGTTCACCCTGGGCCAGGCCGGCAAGGACGAGCATGTGCTGGCGCCGGGCGACATCCCCGTGCTGCACGTGGACCGCGGCGGCCAGGTGACCTATCACGGTCCCGGCCAGATCGTGATCTATCCGTTGCTGCGCCTGCCACGACTGGGTATCGGCGTGCGCGACTACGTGTGCCGCATCGAGCAGGCGCTCATCGATACCCTGGCCGAGTGGAACATCGGCGCCGAACGCCGCGAGGGCGCCCCGGGCGTCTACGTCGGTGGTGCCAAGATCGCCGCACTCGGCATCCGCGTGCGCCGGGGCTGCACCTTCCATGGGCTGGCCTTCAACGTGGCCATGGACCTGGAACCCTTCCACCGCATCAATCCCTGTGGCTATCAGGGGTTGCAGGTGACCTCGGTGCTGGACTTGGGCGGCCCCTCCGGGATGGAGGCCGTCAAGCCGGTGCTGCTGGACCACCTGGCCCGCCAGTTTGGCCTGCTGCTGCAGCACACGCCCGAACTGCCCGATCTTTCTGCGGCCGCCTGACCGCCCCCCGGAACTGCCATGACTGAAACCACCGCCCGTTCCATTCCCCTGCAGATCGTGCAGGGCGATTCTCCGTCCACCGCGCCGTTGCAGGCCGGGGTCAAGCAGCTGGGCGGTGACAAGATCAACCGTTCGCCGGTGCAGTTCGCCGACGCGCCGGTACTGCGCAAGCCGTCCTGGATCCGCGTGCGCATTCCTTCGGGCAATGCCGTGCAGAACCTGAAGGCCAAGCTGCGCGAGAACCGCCTGGTGACGGTATGCGAGGAAGCCAGCTGCCCGAACATCCACGAGTGCTTCGGTCATGGCACCGCCACCTTCATGATCCTCGGTGAGGTCTGCACCCGGCGCTGCTCGTTCTGCGACGTGGCCCATGGCCGCCCGAAGCCGCCGGATGCCAACGAGCCGGCCAGCCTCGGCCAGACCGTGGCCGACATGGGCCTGAAGTACGTGGTGGTGACCAGCGTCGACCGCGATGACCTGCGCGACGGCGGTGCCCAGCACTTCGTCGACTGCATCACCGCCATCCGCGAAAAGTCGCCGGGTACCCGCATCGAAGTGCTGACCCCGGACTTCCGCGGCAAGGGCCGCATGGAACGTGCGCTGGAGATCCTGGCGCAGAACCCGCCGGATGTGTTCAACCACAACATCGAGACCGTGCCGGACCTGTACCGCAACGTGCGCCCGGGTGCGGACTACCAGTGGTCGCTGAACCTGCTGAAGAACTTCAAGGCGCAGCACCCGGACGTGCCGACCAAGAGCGGCATCATGCTGGGCCTGGGCGAAGACTTCGAACAGATCAAGGCCACGATGCGTGACCTGCGCGCGCACGATGTGGACATGATCACCATCGGACAGTACCTGCAGCCGACCGCGCACCATCACCCGGTGCTGAAGTACTGGACCCCCGACGACTACAAGGCACTGGAAGACTACGGTTACGAGCTGGGCTTCAGCCACGTGGCGTCCGGCCCGATGGTGCGCTCGTCGTACCACGCCGACGTTCAGGCCAAGGGCGCAGGGGTTTCCTGACACCCTCCCGGTGGGTGGGAGTTGCTTCTCCCGTGGGTGCGGACCGTTGGTCCGCACACCTCTGCCTGCGGTAGAGCCGAGCCCATGCTCGGCTGCTTGCTGCCGGCCAGCCGAGCATGGGCTCGGCTCTACATGCATTCACAATTTGCTACACCGGCCCCGCTAGGCTGGTTTTCCACCGAGCGCGGCCGGGTGACAAACCCGGCAACTTTCGGCACTGTCGGGGTGTCTGAACACCCTGCAGTCTCCCCCTTGGCAAGGCGCCTTCGAGCACGTCAATGAAATTCAAAGCCCCCGCATTCCTGATGGCCCTGGCGCTGGTCGCGCCGCTGGCGCTGGCGGCCAAGGCCGACTCGCCTGCCTTGCCCGCTGCGGCAACCGCCGATCAGGTGACCACCTCCAAGCTGGTGTATGGCCTGTTGTCCGACAGTCGTTACGCCTACCGCCCGCGTGCGCTGGACGAGGCCACCTCCAAGGACGTGTTCAAGCGCTATCTGGAGACGCTGGACGGCGCCAAGCAGTACTTCACCCAGGCCGACGTGGCGCGCTTCGCGCCCTTCGAAGCCAACATCTCCTCGGCAATCCGTGGCGGCGAACTGGAGCCGGCGTTCCAGGTGTTCGCGGTCTACAAGCAGCGTGTCGGCGAACGTGTGGCCTTTGCGCGCAAGCTGCTCAAGCAGGAGCCGGACTTCACCACCGACGAGCGCTTCGAGTACGACCGCAAGAAGGTGCCGTGGGCGGCCAGCAGCGCCGAGCTGGATGAGCTGTGGCGCAAGTCGGTGAAGAACGACTGGCTGCGCCTGAAGCTGGCGGGCAAGAAGCCGGACGATATCCGCAAGACGCTGGACAAGCGCTACGCGACGCTGGAGAAGTCGGTCAATGAGCTCAAGGGCGAAGACGTCTTCCAGTTCTTCATGAATTCGTACACCAGCGCGGTTGATCCGCACACCGATTACTTCACCCCGCGCACGGCCGAGAACTTCAACCAGGCGATGTCGCTGTCGCTGGAAGGCATCGGTGCGCAGCTGCAGCGCCAGGACGACGTGGTAGTGATCCGCGAGATCATCGCCGGCGGCCCGGCTGCGGTGGACGGCACGCTGAAGCCGGGTGACCGCATCGTCGGCGTTGGCCAGGGCAAGTCTGGCCAGGTCGAGGACGTGATCGGCTGGCGCATCGACGATGTGGTGGCCAAGATCCGCGGCGCCAAGGACACCCAGGTCAAGCTGGAGTTCATTCCGGCTGCCGAAGGTGCCGATGGCAAGCACCACACCCTGGTGCTGACCCGGCAGAAGGTGCGCCTGGCCGAACAGGCCGCCAAGGGCGAGACCATGACCATTCCGGCCGCCAACGGCGAGCCGGCACGGAAGATTGGTGTGATCAAGCTGCCGACCTTCTACCAGGATTTCGAAGGCCGCCGCCGCAACGCCGCCGACTATGCCTCGGCCACCCGCGACGTGGCCAAGCTGCTGGCTGGTTTCAAGAACGACAAGCTGGACGGCGTGGTGCTGGACCTGCGCAACAACGGCGGCGGTTCGCTGGATGAAGCCATCGAACTGACCGGCCTGTTCATCGAGCAGGGCCCGGTGGTGCAGGTGCGTGAGTCCGGTGGCCGCGTCACCGTCAACAGCGACCGCAACCAGGGTGTGGCGTGGGATGGCCCGCTGGCGGTGCTGATCAACCGCGGTTCGGCCTCGGCCTCGGAGATCTTCGCCGGTGCGATCCAGGATTACGGTCGTGGCCTGGTGATCGGTGAAACCAGCTTCGGCAAGGGCACCGTGCAGAACATCGTCGACCTCGACCGCTGGCCGAGTGGCGAGACCCAGCGCTTCGGCCAGGTCAAGCTGACCATCGCCCAGTTCTTCCGCATCAGCGGCAGCAGCACCCAGCACAAGGGCGTGGTGCCGGACCTGGCCTTCCCGGCCAGCGTCGATGCCACCGAGTTCGGCGAGAGCACCTACGATAACGCCCTGCCGTGGACCCGCATCGCCGCCGTGCCGCACACCCAGTACGGCAACTTCGCGCCGCTGCTGCCGAAGCTGGAGGCCCGCCACGACGCGCGAATCGCTACCGACAAGGAATTCCAGTGGTGGAACGAGGACGTGCAGCAGTTCCGAACCGAGGCGGCGAAGAAGTACATCTCGCTCAACGAGGCCACCCGTCGCGCCGAACGCGAGCGCCAGGACGCCCAGCGCAAGGAACGCCAGCTGCAGCGCAAGGAGCTGGGCCTGGCCTTGGACCCGCTGGCCGATGACAGCAGTGATGATGGCCTGACCGGCAACGAGCGCGACATCGTGAAGGATGCCGCCCGCGAAAAGGCCGCCGAAAAGCGTCCGGACCCGCTGCTGCGCGAGTCGGCCTCGATCCTGGCCGACGCGGTGAACCTGCTGGCCAATGACCGTCCGCTGTCGGCCCAGGTGCTGCCGCAGTCCACCGGCGCGGGGCGTTGGGCGGACTGAGCCGGAGACGGCGCGCGACATTCGCAGGGGCCGGCATTGCCGGCCCCTTCTTGTTTGGGAAGCCCACTCCCGGTCGCGCCGGGCCATGCCCGGGCCAGTGAAGTGCCGCAAACGACTTAATCCCCTCCGTCCCCTTTTACGTGCATGAACCGGGAGCAACGTGGGGGGCCATATCGACCTGCCGCACACGGGGGCGGGACTACCCTTGGTGCTTCCGTTCTCGCAGGAGTACCCATGCGGGCCTCCCGTCTTTCCAGCGCTGCCGTGGCGTGCGCCAGCGCCTTGATCCTTTCGGCCTGTGGTGGCCGCGCCGCCGACAGCACCGTGCTGCGCGAGTCTTTCGATTCCGGCGATACCTTCTCGCGCACCGTTGAGGGACGCCCCGGCGAAGCCTGCGAGGCCGCGCGCCGCACGCTGCTCAGCCAAGGCTATGCCATCGCCCGTTCCGATGATGCGCAGGTGGAGGGCAACAAGAACTTCCAGCCGCGCGAGGATGACCATGAGCAGCTGGTGCTGCGCATCTCCTGCGCCCCGCGCGGCAGCCAGACGCTGGTGTTCGTCAGTGCCGTGCAGGACCGCTACGCGCTGAAGAAGAGTCCGACCTCGGCCAGTGTCGGTGTGGGTGCGCTGGGCTCGGTGTCGCTGCCGTTCGGCAGCAACGACGACTCGCTGGTGAAGGTGGCCAGCAGCACGGTCACGGATGCCGAGTTCTATCGTCGCTTCTTCCAGCGCCTGCAGCAGTATTTGCCGGCCGCGGCGGGCACGCCATCGCCATCGCCGGCCGCGGCGCCGGAACCCGCACCGGCGGTTACGGACCAGGGCTGAGAGTGCGCGGCAGGTGGCTGATTGCAGCCCTGCTGCTGGCGCCCGCGTGGGTCGTGGCAGCGCCATCCCCGGACTGTACGCAGGGCCTGCTGCAGCGGTTGGGGTGGCGCTTCGAAGAAGCGTCCCTCACCGCGCCGCAGGTGCGCGGTGGTCCCGTATGTACGCGTGCCTCGCTGGCTGATTCACAAGCGGCCGGCGACCTGCAGGTGCGGTGGCCGGCGGCGCTGCCCGCTGCCGCTCGGCAGGCACTGCTGCAGCAGCTGCTGGATGACCCCGCCACCGTCTGCGCCTATGCCTTTGAGCTGGGGGCGGCCACGCGGCGCGCGACTTCGGCATTGCAGGGCAATCCCACGTTCCGCTTCTCCGGCCCGCAGCTGGGATGGATCGGCTTCGGATTGCAGGGCGCACCGGCACAGGGTTGGCAGCGTACACGCAGTTTCGGTCGTGGCTTCGTGCCCCGCGCGGGCAACAGCCATGCGCTGCAGGCGTTCTACAGCGGTGCCGTGCGTGCCGAATGCGGTGTCGGCCGCCAGGTCGCACAGCTGGCCACCCAGCGCGAGCTGTATGGCGATGCTGCGTTCGACACTGGGTTCGCAGCGGAGGAGCTGTCGATCGGCACCTTCCTCGCGCTGCACGACACCGACAGCATCCTGCTCGGCGCGCATGCGGGTGACTTCTTCGCCGATGGCAAGGCGGTGCGCACCTCGGCGATGGGGCGGCAGGCGTTCGTGGGCGTGCCCGGTTTCATCGAACATGTGTACGACAAAGGCACGCTGGACGACCTGAGTAACCAGGCCGAGAACTTCGTGGTGGTCGAGGTGGGCGAGGGCGCTGCGCAGGCGCTGGCACTGCACGCTGGCCTGGCCTGGTACGACCAGCGCAATGCCGAGCTCTGGAAACTGGCGCAGGACATCCCGCGCATCGGCCAGCGCTATTTCGAGCGCCTGCTGTTCGAGCGCGATCCACAGCTGCGCGCGCGCCTGGCACCGCGCTACCACGCGGCTCTGGTGCGCATGGATCAGCTGCTGGACGATCCGTTCTACCAGCAGTTCGTGATCTACGTGCATCCGCGCGGTATACGTCCTATCGGCTACCACATCGTCCGCCTGCTCGATCGGAACCCGAGAACGCCGTTTTCGATCGACCTGGCGGTGCACAATCTGCATACCACGCTCTACCGGCGTTGGCGCGAGGCGCAGCTGCGCCACTGCGCGGCTACCGGCAGGCCAGGCAGCCTGACCCTAGACCCCAAGTGAAGGTGAAACAATGGATATTGCAATGATCGGCCTCGGCCGCATGGGCGCCAACATGGCCCAGCGCCTGCATCGCGGCGGCCACCGCGTGGTCGGCTACGACCCGGGCGAAAGTGCGCGCCAGCGTGCTGCAGAGGCCGGCCTGGAGGTGGTTGATTCGCTGGCCGCCGCCGTGGCCGCGCTGCCGGTGCCGCGCGTGGTGTGGCTGATGGTGCCGGCGGGTGAAACCGTCGACCAGACGCTGGGACAGCTGACCCCGCACCTGGCTGAGGGTGACATCGTCATCGACGGCGGCAACTCCAACTACCAGGACTCGATCCGTCGCGCCAAGGCGCTGGCGGAGGACGATCTGGGCTACGTCGACTGTGGCACCAGCGGCGGCGTGTGGGGCCTGCAGGAAGGCTACAGCCTGATGGTCGGTGGCGAAGCATCGGTGGTGGAGCAGATCGCACCGCTGCTGCGCACGCTGGCACCGGCTGAAGATCGTGGCTGGGCGCGTGTTGGTCCATCCGGCGCCGGCCATTTCACCAAGATGGTCCACAACGGCATCGAATACGGAATGATGCAGGCCTATGCCGAAGGCTTCGCGCTGATGGAGCGCAAGCAGGAGATGGCGCTGGACCTGGCCCAGGTAGCCGAGGTGTGGCGTCACGGCAGCGTGGTGCGCTCGTGGCTGCTGGACCTGAGCACCGAAGCACTCAAGCGCAATCCGTCGCTGGATGGCATCGCGCCATACGTGGAGGATTCCGGCGAAGGCCGCTGGACCGTGGCCGAAGCCATCGCGCTGGACGTGCCGGCACCGGTGATCACGTTGTCGCTGCTGGAACGCCTGCGTTCGCGGGAATCGAATTCGTTCACCGACCGCCTGCTGTCGGCGATGCGCAATGAATTCGGCGGCCACGCCATCAGGAAGTCGTAAGCACTGCGGTGGGGTCAGAGCCCTTCGGCGTTGCCGAAGGGATCCGACCCCGGGCAGATCAGGGTCGGATCCCTTTCCGTAGGAAAGGGTTCTGACCCCATGCAGCCAGTCGAGCATGGCTCGACTCTACAAAAGCCGTCTCCGATCGTTGCCACGTCATCCACGCATGGCGTGGATCTACTGGTCAGTCCAACGCGATCCGCCGCCCTTCGCGCGCGCTGTCCATGCCGGCCTGCAGCAGCCGCATCAACTGCAATGCCTGCATCGGGCTGACCGTCGCTTCGCCGTCGCCGTGCATCGCCGCTGCGAACTGCGCATACAACCGACGATAGTCGCCGGGCAGGTTGTCGACGGTGCTGCGCAGAACATTGTCTTCTGCATCACAGTGCACCAGTTCGCCATGCCGGGGATCGATGCCCCATCCGGGCGCACCCGGCGCTACGCCGCGGCGCAGCTGGGCCTCCTGCACATCCAGGCCGTACTTGATCCAGCTGGCCTTGCTGCCATGCACGCTGAAGTGCGGGGCAGGGGCAGCCACCAGCGAACCGGCATGCACGATGGCGCGATGCCGCGGGTAGTGCAGTACGGCGTGGAAGTAGTCGATGCCGGCGCCACCTTGGCGCTGCACGGCCAGATCCGCATCGATGGCGTACGGCCAGCCGAACAGCACCAGCATCTGGTCCAGCAGGTGCGGGCCGAGGTCGTACCACAGGCCACTGCCTGGCCCGTCCTGTTCGCGCCAACGGTCGCGCACCTGCGGCCGGTAGCGGTCGAAATGCGCATGGCATTCGGCCACCTCGCCCAGCGTGCCTTCGGACAGCAGCGCCTGCAGCGTGAGGAAGTCGGCATCGAAGCGCCGGTTCTGGAACACGGTGGCGATGCGGCCGGCGTCGCGTGCCGTGGCCAGTACCGTTTCCGCTTCGGCCACATCCAGCGCAAAGGGTTTGTCGACCAGCACGTGCTTGCCGGCGGCCAGCGCGGCCATCGCCAGCGGCGCGTGCTGTTCGTTCGGCGTGGCGATCACCACCGCATCCACCGCTGGATCGTCGAACACGTCCTGTGGCGTTGCACGCACGTGTACGTTGCTGAACGTGCGCAGCAACGTGTCGCGCTGCGAGCTGACGATGCTGTGCAGGGCCAGGCCGGGCGTGTGCTGGATCAGCGGCGCATGGAAGACGCGGCCGGCGAGGCCGTAGCCGATCAGGGCCAGGTGCAGGTCGGGGCGCATGGCAGAGCTCCGGCAGGGGGGAAGGGCAGGGTAAACGACAGATGCGGACAGCCCAAAACTGAACCGTTGCCGTTGGAAACGCTTCGATTCACGGCGGCATGACCACGACGCCACGCCTGCTCCACGTGCGCTTGTCCAGACTGGCAGCACATCCCGAAGGAGAACGACACGATGAGCAATACCACTCGCACGCTGATTGCTTCTGCCCTGACGCTGGGCCTGGCACTGTCCTCCTCGGCCGCATTCGCCAAGGACCCGGCCGCGAAGAGCCCGCCGACCACCAGCGCACATCCGGCTACCCACGCGGATCGCCATGATTCCAACGAACCGGTGACCGACAGCTGGATCACCACCAAGGTGAAGGCGGACCTGCTGACCAGCAGCAACGTCCCGGGCACCGAGATCAAGGTGGAAACGGTGAACGGCGTGGTCAGCCTGAGCGGCACCGTGGCCACCCAGGCCGAGAAGGACAAGGCGGTCACCACCGCCAAGGGCATCAAGGGCGTGACCCGCGTCGATGCCGCCGCATTGAAGGTCAGCGCTGCCGCCAAGCGCTGAACCGGTTGGGCGCCCCGCGTGGGGCGCACGCTGACCTGTAGACCCGAGCCATGCTCGGCTGGCACTCCAAGGCAGCCGAGCATGGGCTTGGCCCTACAGGTCTGATTGCCAACCCGTTCAGCCGACCGCGCTGGAAATTCCAGAGTTGTGACCGCCTGCGCTATATTGCCGGTTCCGCCGCAACCGGGTTCGGCCCGGCCAACGCGTCGCGGCAGAGCTGACGAGGAACTATGGCGCTGGTTTTCAGTGACGACATCTGGGACCGCTGGCGGTTGCCGGCCTTGGCGCTGGCCGCCGCCGCGATCATCGTGGTGCCGTGGTTGACCCTGCGTAAACTGCAGCAGGACAGCGAACAAGCGATGGCCTGGGTCAACCACACCCAGGCTGTGGGCGTGGCACTGCAGCAACTGCAGGCCGATGTGCGCGATGTTGAATCGGCCGCGTTGACCCTGTCCAAGGGCGTGGATGCCCCCGGCCTGCGCGAACGCATGGCCCGGGCCGATGAAATTCCCGGGCGCCTGGCCGAACTGGGCCGGATGACCCGCGACAATCCCGAGCAGCTGATCCGCATCGGTCGGATCGAATCGATGCTGGAAGGCCGCATGGCACTTGCCCGCGAGTTGGCCAGGTCCGAACCGAACAGCGACCAGCGCGAGCTGGTGCAGGACCTGAGTACGCGCTATCCCATCCGCGGGCTGGTGGAAGAACTGCAGGCCAGCGAGCAGAAGCTGCTGGCGCTGCGCGCCGAGCAGGCGGCACGCCAGCGCAAGCAGACCGAACTGGTGTCGTGGAGTTCGCTGGTGATCCAGCTGGCGCTGCTCGGCCTGGTGCTGTGGCTGCTGCAGCGGCAGATCGGCCGTCGCCTGCATGCGGAGCGGCAATCGCTGCGCTCGGCTGCACGTGCGGCGTCGGTGCTGCAGACCGTGCGCGAACCGATCGTGCTGCTCGACCGCGACCTGCGCGTGCAGCTGCACAATCCAGCATTCGCTGAACTGTACGGCCTGCAAGACGAGCGCGCCGACGGCCTGCTGCTGGAAAACGTTGGCGACAACGCATGGCAGGACCCGGTGGTCCGGCAGCGCCTGGCCGACGTACTGTCGCGCGGTCGCGAACTGTGGGACTTCGAGCACGAGCAGCGCACCGCCGACGGCATGGTGCGCTACATGCTGCTCAACGCGCGGCGCATGCCGCTGCCCGACAGCGATGACGAGGTGGTGCTGCTGACCATCAGCGACGTCACCATGCAGCGCGCAGTGCAGCTGCGCGTGGAAGAGCTGAACCGCCAGCTGGAAGGAAAGGTTGCGCAGGTGTCCGAGGTCAACCGCGAGCTGGAGGCCTTCAGCTATTCGGTCTCGCATGACCTGCGTGCACCGCTGCGCCACGTGGCAGGATTCTCCGACAAGCTGTCGCGCCACCTCGGCGACCAGGCTGATGACAAGAGCCGCCACTATCTGGACGTGATTTCCAGTTCGGCCCGGCGCATGGCAGCGTTGATTGACGACCTGCTGGTCTACTCGCGACTTGGCCGCGCGGCGATGCGGCAGCAGGCGGTGGACATGCAGTCGCTGGTGGCCGACACCCGCGCCATGCTCGATTCCAACCTGCAGGCCGAGGCCGAGGCCGAGAACGGCGGCCATGCGCACCAGGTGGAGTGGAGCATCGCGCCGCTGCCGATCGTGGTGGGCGACGAAAACATGATCCGCCAGGTCTGGCTCAACCTGCTCGGCAACGCAGTGAAGTACTCGGGCAACCGCGAACCGGCGAAGATCCGCGTTGACTACCAGCAGCAGCCCGACGGCGGCCATCAGTTCACGGTCAGCGACAATGGTGCAGGCTTTGACATGGCCTACGCCGGCAAGCTGTTCGGTGTGTTCCAGCGCCTGCACAAGGCCAGTGACTACCCGGGGACCGGCATCGGCCTGGCCAGCGTGCGCCGCGTGCTGACCCGCCATGGTGGCCGTATCTGGGCCGAGGCCGAACCGGACGTCGGCGCTGCTTTCCACTTCTACCTGCCCCCCGCGACCGACGCGGACAAACAAGGTCCCTCTGCATGACGACTCTGCGCACCATTCTTCTCGCCGAAGACAGCCCGGCGGATGCCGAAATGGCGATCGACGCCCTGGAAGAAGCGCGTCTGGCCAATCCCATCGTGCACGTCGAGGACGGCGTGGAAGTGATGGACTACCTGCTGCGCCGCGGCGCCTTCGCCAACCGCGAGGAAGGCTTGCCGGCGGTGCTGCTGCTGGACATCAAGATGCCGCGCATGGATGGCCTGGAAGTGCTGCGGCAGATCCGCGAGCACGAAGAACTCAAGCGCCTGCCGGTGGTGATCCTGTCGTCTTCGCGCGAGGAAAGTGACCTGGCCCGCAGCTGGGACATGGGCGTGAACGCCTACGTGGTCAAGCCGGTGGACGTGGACCAGTTCTTCGGCGCGGTGCAGACCCTGGGCAAGTTCTGGGCATTGATCAACCAGGCACCGGAACTCGAGTGAGCCCATGCCCCTGACCGGTCCCGCCCTGGGGGCGCTGCGCATCCTGCTGGTGGAAGACTCACCGGAAGATGCCGAGCTGATGTCCGAACAGATGCTCGACGCGGGCCTGGAGGCCCGCTTCGAGCGTGTGGAGAGCGAGGCGGAACTGCGCCAGGCACTGGCTGTGTTCCAGCCGGACATCGTGCTGTCCGACCTGAGCATGCCGGGGTTCTCCGGTGACGACGCGCTGCGCATCGTGCGCGAGACCTCACCGGAGGTGCCCTTCATCTTCGTCTCCGGCACGATGGGTGAGGAGAATGCGGTAGCGGCGCTGCAGAAGGGCGCCAACGACTACATCATCAAGCACCAGCCTGCGCGCCTGCCTTCGGCGGTCGCGCGTGCGATCCGCGATGCACGCAGTGCGGTCGAGCGCGCACGCGTGGAAACCGAACTGATGCGTGCGCAGCGCCTGGAAAGCCTGTCCCTGCTTGCCGCCGGGCTCAGCCACGACCTGCGCAACATCCTGCAGCCGTTGCTGATCATGCCGGACCTGCTGAAGGCCCGCACCGAGGATCCGCAGCTGCACCACCTGGCCGACGTCATCGCCGAGTGTGGCCGCCGCGGCCATGAGATGGCCGAGTCGATGCTGTCGTTCGTGCGTGGTTCGCGCAAGCCGAGCGAGCGCATCGAGATCGACGGCCTGTTCGACGCGGTGGCGCTGCTGTTGCGCAGCAACGTGCCCGATGCCGTGCGCCTGGAACTGCAGGTGCTGGACGAAGGCCTGGTGGTCGACGCCAACTACACCGAACTGCAGCAGGTAATGCTGAACCTGGCGCTCAACGCGATCCAGGCGATGCCCAACGGTGGCCGCCTGAGCCTGACCGCCAGCCATGCCGGGCAGCGCGATGGCGTGGACTGGATGCAGATCTGCGTGTCCGACGAAGGCATCGGCATGGATGCGGACACGCTGTCGCACCTGTTCAATCCGTTCTTCACCACCAAGGCCGATGGCACCGGCCTGGGTCTGATTTCCTGCAAGCGCATCGTCGAAGGCGCCGGCGGCAGCATCCATGTCAGCAGCCAGCCGGGGCAGGGCACCTGCTTCGAGCTGCGCTTGCCGATGCACGAAGCCAGCGACGGCAGCGAGCCGATCGAGCAGCTGGTGGCCCTGGGCAGTGGCCAGTCGATCCTGGTGGTCGACGGCGAAGCTACGCGCCTGTCGCTGCTCGGCAACGCGCTGTCCAGCCAGGGGTATCAGCTGCAGCTGGCCTCCGATGGCCCGGCGGCGCTGCGCTGGATGCAGCAGGAGGCGATGCCGGCGCTGGTGATTGCAGACGCCGGCTCAAAGCTGCTGCCGGCCAGCCAGCTGCTGGGCGAGATGGCTGCGCTGGGCTATCGCGGCCCGGCGCTGGTGCTGGAGGACGCGGCGGTGGCGGTGCCTGCCGATGCCTTCCCGGCCGGCGTGGACGTCCATGTACTGCGCAAGCCGCTGCAGATGCAACAGGTGTTCCGCGCAGTGGCCGAGGCGCTGGGCTGACAAAGGGTAGTGCCGGCCGCTGGCCGGCATCCCCGTGCGGTGGGATCATTGCGGTTGCCGGCCAGCGGCCGGCACTACCGGTCCAGCGTTTCCCAGGGGAACCGCGGCAGGGCGTCCACCGCCTGTTCCAGGCGCCGTGACCAGTTCTGGTGGATATCGGCGTACAGCGCTGAATCCGCGCCCAGCCGCAGTTGCTGGCCGATGCGCAGTTCACCGTCGCGCAGCAGCGCCAGGTCGATCGGCAGGCCTACCGACAGATTGGAACGGATGGTGGAGTCCAACGAGACGATCGCCGTGCGGGCGGCATCCTCCAGGCGCGTGGCGGGGCTGAGGATGCGGTCGAGGATCGGCTTGCCGTACTTGGATTCACCGATCTGCAGGTAGGGCGTCTCCGGTGAGGCGGCGATGGCGTTGCCGAGCGGGTAGATCATGTACAGCCCAGGCCGCTCACCGGCAATCTGGCCGCCGAAGATCAGCGTGGCCTGGGTATTGACCCCATCGTGGCCATGTTCACTGTGGCTGCTGTGCACCTGGCTGTCCACCAGCAACTGGCCAACGTACGCGGCGGCCTCGAAAAGGTGAGTCATGTCGCGCAGGTTGGGTGAGCGCCGTTCGTCGGCATCGCGCCCCAGGCGCGACACCAGCAACTGGGTGGTGGCCAGGTTGCCAGCCGCCATCAGCACGTAGGCTGCCTGGCCGGGATATTCGAACACGTGCAGCTTGCGATGCACGCGTACATCGTCCAGCGAGGCATTGGTCCGGGTGTCGGCAGCGAAGACCAGGCCCTCGTCCACCTCGATTCCAACGCAATAGGTCATGTCGGTGCCCTATCATGTGCGTCCCGGATTGTAGGCAGGCCGCCGTGACGACGGCATGTCCACGCCCCCATCGCTGCCACCTGAACCGCATGACGACCGTGCTCCTGAGCCTGGGCAGCAATGTCCAGCCCCGCCGCTACCTCCACGCCGCGGTGGCGGCCCTGCGCGAGCGCTTCGGCGCGCTGCAGGTCTCGCCGGCCTACCGTACCGCCGCGGTCGGCTTCGACGGCCCGGCCTTCCTCAACAACGCGGTGGCGATCGAGACGGACTTGCCGCTGCAGGAACTGGACGACTGGCTGCATGCGCTGGAAGACGCGCACGGCCGCGACCGCAGCGGGCCGCGCTTCTCCGACCGGACCCTGGATATCGACGTGGTGTTCTACGGCGACCTGGTGGTGGAAGGTCCCGGCCACCTGCGCATTCCCCGTCCCGAACTGAAGCATGCCTTCGTGCTGAAGCCGCTGGCCGATATCGCGCCCGACTTCATCGATCCGGTCAGCGGGCTGGACCTGGCCACGCTGTGGCGCGCGCACGCGCAGTTTGGCGAGGCGTTCGAGGTGGTTGACCTGGATTGATGGAGGTTGCCGGCCAGCGGCCGGCACTACCGGCAGTGCCGGCCGCTGGCCGGCAGCCTCTCAGCTGACCGTGCGCCCGCCATCCACGCGCAATGTGTGGCCGGTGACGAAGCTGGCTTCGGCCACCAGCCAGTACACCGCTTCGGCAATCTCCTCGACCGTACCGATCCGCGCCAAAGGCGTGCGCGCCAGCAGCGCCTCGCGGGCGAAATCGTCCTTGCCCTGTTCGGGCCACAGGATCGCGCCGGGCGCCACCGCATTGACCCGCACTTTCGGCGCCAGCTCCAGCGCCAACGAACGGGTGGCCATCTCCAGCGCGGCCTTGGCCATCGTGTAGGCGATGTGGTCGCGCATCGGATCGGTGCCGTGCAGGTCGGTCAGGTTGACGATGCAGCCCTGCTGGCGGCGCAGGTAGGGCGCGGCGGCCTGTGACAGCAGCAGCGGCGCGCGCGCGTTGACCGCATACAGCTCGTCCATCGCCTCGGCCGTGACCTGGCCGAGCGGGGTGGCATAGAAGTTGGAGGCGTTGTTGACCAGCGCGTCCAGGCGGCCGAAGTGGGTAACGGCCTGTTCCACCAGGTCGGGCAGGGCGTCGGCGTCACGCAGGTCGGCCTGCAGCGCAAGCACGCTGCCCGGCCGCACATTGTCGAAATCGAACGCGGCCTGCTGCAGTTCGGCGCTGGAGGTGTTGGCATGCAGTACCACCGACCAGCCACAGGCGTGGAACTGGCGGGCGATGGCCGCACCGATCCGGCGCGCGCTGCCGGTGATCAGGACCACGGGGTGGGTATCGCTCATCGAGGGTCCTCCAAGGCTCGGCTATCCTGTGCACCATTGTCACCGCATTCGAAGACGCCATGCAGCCCACCTTCCCCCTGCCCGAAGCCGATGCCCTGGCCCACAGCGACCAGCTGGCGGCCGCCCTGCGTGCCGAAATCCTTGCGCAGGGCGGGGCGATGCCGTTCTCGCGCTTCATGGAGCTGTGCCTGTACACCCCCGGCTGGGGCTACTACAGCGCCGGCGCCAGCAAGTTCGGTGGCAGCGGCGACTTCACCACCGCACCCGAGCTCGGCAGCCTGTTCGCCGGCAGCGTGGCCAATGCGCTGGCGCCGGTGTTCGCGCAGCTGGGCGCGCAGGCCCGCATGCTGGAACTGGGGGGCGGTACCGGCGCATTCGCCGAGGCCGTGCTGCTGCGCCTGGCCGAACTGGACGCGCTGCCGTCGCGCTACGCCATCCTCGAACCCAGCGCCGACCTGCGCGAGCGCCAGCAGCAGCGCCTGCAGCAGAACCTGCCGGCCGAGTTGGCCGCGCGCGTGGACTGGATCGACCGCCCGTTCGAGGAGGAGTGGGAGGGCGTGGTGTTCGCCAACGAGGTGATCGACGCGCTGCCGACCCCGCGCTTCCTGATCCGGGACGGCGAGGTCTACGAGGAAACCGTCGAGCTTGATGGCGAAGGCAACTTCATCCGTGGCGCGCAGCCCGCTGACATCCTGCTCAACGGTGCGGTGCGCCACATCGAGCGTTACCTGGAAAAGCCCTTTGCCGACGGTTACCGCTCCGAGGTGCTGCCGCAGCTGCCGTACTGGCTGCAGGCAGTGGCTGGCGGCCTGCAGCGTGGTGCGATGCTGTTTGTCGATTACGGTTACAGCCGCAGCGAGTTCTACCAGCACGACCGCGACGATGGTACGGTCCGCGCGTTCTACCGCCACCACGTGCACAACGACGTGCATCGTTGGCCGGGCCTGCAGGACATCACCGCGTCGGTGGATTTCACTGCGATGGCCGAGGCGGGCATGCACGGTGGTTTCGAACTGGCGGGGTACTGCAGCCAGGCCAGTTTCCTGCTCGGCAACGGCCTGGACCAGGTGCTGCTGCTGGCCGAAGAGCGCACGGATGAGGTCGGCCGTATCCAGCTGCGTGACCAGGTGAAGAAGCTGACCCTACCGACCGAGATGGGTGAGCGCTTCCAGGCCATCGGCCTGCAGCGTGGTGTCGATTTCGAGCCGGCGTTCGAACTGGGCGACCTGAGCTGGCGCTTGTGAGCAGTGCGTTGCCGCTGATCAAGCCGCTGCGGCGGCCGCGGCTGTGGACTGTGCTGTGGGTGCTGGCGGTACTGCTGGTGGTCGTGGTCTGCCTGATCCCACCGCCGCCGATTCCACTGCCGGAAAACAGCGACAAGGGCGAGCACTTCCTCGCCTACTTTATCCTGGCCGGCAGCGCGGTGCAGCTGTTCCGGCCGGGGCGCCCGCTGCTGTGGGTGGGCGTGGGGCTGGTGCTGATGGGCGTCGGCATCGAGTTCGCGCAGGGCGCGCTGACCAGCAACCGCACTGCCGACCCGATGGACGCCATTGCCAACACGATCGGCGTGCTGGCCGGCATGGCCACGGCGCTGACCCCGTTGCGCGATCTGCTGATGCGCTGGCGGGGCTGAGGTTCCTGTAGAGCCGAGCCCGTGCTCGGCTCCCTCCCGAAAGGCAGCCGAGCATGGGCTCGGCTCTACAGTAGATCCACGCCATGCGTGGATGGATTGCGCCAGGACAGGCCTGCGGTTACTTCTTCAGCGTGACCTCATCCAGCACCCACATCGCCGGGCGCGTATCGCCGGTGAAGTTGATGCACAGGTCACCCGTGCCCTGCGTGCCCTTCGGCAGCGCCGCACGCAGGGTCACGAAGCCATCGGCATCGGGCGTGGCCGGCAGCGGTACCTGAGCCAGCACCTTGCCCGTGCAATCACCGCGGCGGATCAGCATTTCGCCGTGTGCGCTCCGGGCCTTTTCGAAGCGACGCTTGGGTTCATCGTGGGCCAGCTGGAAGTAGTACGGAATGCGGCCCGCGCGGACCTCCACACTGCCGATGCCGTCCAGCTGTGCCTGCGGCCAGCGCCAGCACGGCTGGAAGATGTCGACGTTGAACACCGCACGCGCTCCCTCGCGCGGGCCATCGTCTTCCAGGCGCAGCACCAGCCCCTTGTTGCCCACACAGCTGAGCAGCGCATCGCTGCGGCGGCTGAGCAGCGACTGCGCGGTGAACGTGGCGATGGTCGGCTTCGCGGCCAGCATCTGGCCCTGGTAGAACGCGGCGGCCTGCACGGTGGTCGGCAGCGTCCCGGTCAGCGGCTGCTGGTACAGCGGCGACTGCGCGGTCACCGGCTGGCCATCGGTGCTGTAGCGCACTTCATAACCCAGCGGATTGGCCAGCGATAGGGTCACGGAGTTTTTCGCGCGATCATCGGTGTAGTCCACGCCCACTTCGAACGGGGTCTGAGCGTAGGCCAGGCCCCAGGCACGGTAGCGCTGCAGCTGCGCGGGCAGGCGCGCGAGGAAATCGCGGAAGTCGCGATGTTCCGGCGTACTCCAGCCGGTCTCGGCCACGGCGGCCAGGCGCGGGAACAGGTTGTGCTGCAGGCGCGCGTAGGTGCGCGTGTGCTCGGTAAACATGTTGGCCTGCAGGCCGAGAATGTGCTGGCGCTTGTCGGCCGCCAGCTCGGCCGGCACCGGCTCGAAGTTGTACAGCTTGCCGAGGTTGACCTGGGCCGGGCGACCCGGTGGCTCGTTCGGCGAGGCGGTCTGCAGGTAATCCAGGTACAGGTATCCCACCGGCGACATGACCACGTCATGGCCGGCACTGGCAGCGGCCAGGCCACCTTCGGTGCCCTGCCACGACATCACCGTGGCCTGTGGCGGCAACCCACCTTCGAGGATCTCATCCCAGCCGATCAGGCGCCGGTCGTGTTCCTCCAGGAACGTCTCCAGGCGCTTGATGATGTGGCTCTGCATGGCCATTTCATTCTTGATGCCCAGTGCACGCATGCGCTGCTGCACCTGTTTCGAGGCTTCCCACTGGTCCTTGACCGCCTCGTCGCCGCCCACGTGCACGTACTTGGCCGGGAACAGCGCGATCACTTCTTCCAGCACGTTCTCGAGGAAGGTGACGGTGCTGTCTTCCACGTTGAACAGGTTCGGGAACACGCCCCATTCGCTGATCGGCTTCAGCGGGGTGTTGATCGAACCCAGTTCCGGGTACGCGGCGATCGCCGCGGTGGCATGGCCGGGCACATCGATTTCTGGAATCACCTGGATATGCAGCCTGGCGGCATAGGCGATCACTTCGCGGATCTGCTCCTGCGTGTAGAAGCCGCAGTACGGATGCTGCTGGCCACTGGCCGGGTCGATGCCGCCGTCGCCGGCCGGCAGGCGGCAGCTGCCCACCTCGGTCAGCTTCGGGTAGCGCTTGATCTCCATGCGCCAGCCCTGGTCATCGGTGAGGTGCCAATGGAAGGTATTGAGCTTGTGCGCGGCCATCGCATCGAGCACGCGCTTGATCTCATCCAGGCTCTGGAAGTGCCGCGCCGAGTCGAGCATGAAGCCGCGCCAGCTGAAGCGCGGCGCGTCCTGGATCTGCACCGCCGGCAGCACGCCGTTGCTGCCGCCGGTGGCGAGCTGGGCGAGCGTGGTCGCGCCATAGAACAGGCCGGTTTCGTTGCCGGCCTGCACCAGCACGCCCTGTGCGGTGCTTTCCAGCGTGTAGCTCTCACCGCTGTCGCGGAAGGTGGGCACGATCTGGAAGCGGATGCCACCGGTCCTGGCCGCCGTCTTGCCCTTGGCCAGCGCCAGGCGCGGGCCACCACTGCGGGCCAGCAGATCGGCGAACTGGGTGGCGACCCGCTGTGCGGCCTCGCCTTCGGCCTGCAGCGCGGTATCGGCGCGTACGGTGATGCCGCTACCCTGGCCGGGCTGCACCGTGGCCGGGGCGGGAATCAGCATCAGGCTGCCGGCACGCAGCTGCGGACCCGGTGCTTCAGCGGCCGGCGTGGGATCAGCGGCGAGTGCGGGCAGTGCCGGCAACAGGGCGAGCAGGCTGCCCAGCAGCACTGCGCTGCGCATCCGGGCGCGGGAAGGCTTGACCATCGGAACGACTCCTTGGAACGGTGCGATGAACGCTATACATGAAAAACGCCGGGCCCGGAATGACCCAGGCCCGGCGTGCGTGCACGACTCGGCGATGTTGCCGCCGCTGGATCAGTACTTGAAGCGGAAGTTGAGGTAGTACTGGCGACCGTTGCTGTAGAACGAGGTCGGGATGGCCGCGGTCTGGTAGTACTTGTAGGTCGGGTTGTTGAGGTTCAGGCCATCCAGGGTGATGCTCAGCCAGTCGGTGGCCTTGTAGCTCAGCGACGCCGACAGCGTGCCGAAGT
The DNA here is from genome assembly GCF_059369975.1 of Stenotrophomonas sp. YJH_SMC_32. Lineage (NCBI taxonomy): Bacteria > Pseudomonadati > Pseudomonadota > Gammaproteobacteria > Lysobacterales > Lysobacteraceae > Stenotrophomonas > Stenotrophomonas sp. YJH_SMC_32. Next base: position 562,635 of record NZ_JCAFTE010000001.1, read on the forward strand.
CATCCTGGTAGTACGGATTGGTGCCCGACAGGCTGATCAGGAACGAGGAACGGCGGGTATAGCTGACGCGGGCGCCAAAGCGCTCGTTCTCGAAGTAGGCACCCACGTTGTAGGTGTTCTTCGAGGTGCCCAGCAGATTGTGCGAGCCGTCCGACCAGGTGTGCGAGGTGGTGCCGTTGGCGTAGGTGTAATTGGCATTGACGCCGAAGTACTCGCCGATCGGCTGTTCGTAGGCCACTTCCACGCCGGTGACCTTGCCGTCGGCATTGATCGGGGTGGAGATCTGGTAGGTCTCAAGCTGGTTGGTCAGTTCGCTGTACAGCTGGCGCGAGACCACGTCGAAGGCGATGTAGTCCTTCAGGTTCATGTGGTACGCGCCCACCGACAGCAGGCCGCGCGGCATGAAGTACCACTCCAGGTTGGCGTCCAGGTTGGTCGACAGGGTCGGCTTGAGGTTCGGATTGCCACCGCCGCCGGTGCGGTTCAGGTCCGAACCGTACGAGGAGGCACCCAGTGCCGAGTAGTCCGGCAGGGTCTGGGTCTGCGAGGCGGCGACGCGCAGCACCAGCGAGTCGTCCAGGTCGAACTTGATGTTGGCGCTGGGCAATACGCGGTTGCGCTTGTTCTGGAAGGCCAGGCGCTCCCACATGCCGAACAGGCTGCTGACATCGGCATCGGCGGCCTTGCTGACGGCGTTGTAGGTGTCGATGTCCTGCTTGATGTTGACGTAGCGCAGGCCGACGTTGCCGCTCCACCAGTCGCCGCGGAAGTTGGCCTGCACGTAGCCGGCGAAGTTCTTTTCCTTCACCTTCCACTCGGCGCCATAGTTGTGGCGACCGGTCGGGCCATCATTGCCGGCCAGCCAGGTGGAGTTGTTGGTCACCGCGTCCTTCAGCGCGCCCGGGGTGAAGTACCAGAGGTTGCGCGGGAAGGTGCCGCCGATGTCACCGGCAAAGCCGCTGGGATAGTTGGCCGTCGCGCCGTTCTTCAGCGCGCTCCAGATGTCACCCGGGGTTGCACCTTCCGGCGACAGCGCTTCGCGCTTGTGGTCGGCGAAACGCAGGCCGAAGTCGATCGAGCTCAGCACGCCGCCATCGTTGAAGTACTGGTTGAAATCGAGCGTGGCCCACTTCTCCTTGTCTTCAGCGGTGACCTGCTGGTTGCCCCAGGTGCCGAAGCTGGTCACGCCGTTGGGCGAGATGTCGCCGCCGACGTTCCAGTCGATCGGCGAGCCATTGCCGTGGGTAGCCCAGCTGGCGCCGCCGCCGTTGGCCAGGGTGACCTCGGCGATGTACTGGCGCGGCGTCTCGCCGGTACCCTTGGTGCTGCCGGCCTGGAACTTGGCGGTCAGGCTGTCGCTGATCTGCCAGTCGGCATCGAAGGTGACATAGCTCGACTTGGCCTTCGACTCGCGGTAGATCATGTCGTACACCGCATAGTCGGTGCCGGGCACGCCCTTGTAGTTGGCGTTGGTCAGCACGCCGTCCTTGACCACATAGCCCGGATCCGGCGCCTGCGACTTGGCGAAGCTGTTGCCGAACATCATGAAGTTGCGGTTGTAGTTGTTCGCCTTCAGCTCGGAGCTGAAACCATTGAGGCCGAGGGTGAGGCTGTCGCTCGGCTTGAACTGCAGCGAGACCAGGCCGCCCTTGCGCTCGCGGGTCTGTTCGAACAGGGTCGAACCCAGCAGGCCCGGAACGTTGACGCCGATCAGGTCCGGATTGGTCTTGGCGACCGGATCGTTTGCGCCGATCTTGAAGAAGCCGCCCGGGATTTCCTGTGCTTCACGGCGCAGCTCGCGCTTCTGGCTGAAGCCCTGCACCATCACGCCGAAGGTGCCTTCCTCGTTCTTGTAGTTGAACAGTGCCGAGTACTGCGGGTCGTTCGACTTGGCCTGGTCCGAGCGCACCATGCCGATCGAGCCTTCCGCGGTGAACGGCTTGGAGAACTCCAGCGGCTTGCGGGTGATGATGTTGACGGTACCGGTGGTACCGCCGTCCTGCAGCTTGGCCTGCGAGGACTTGTTCACTTCCACCGAGCTGACCAGTTCCGACGGCAGCAGCGAGTAGCTGACGCTGCGGCCGACGTTGTTGCCCTGGCTGAGCACGAACCAGTCGGCCGAGCCGACGGTGTGGCCGTTGATCAGGGTCTGGGTCAGGCTCGGGCTGGTGCCGCGCAGGCTGACACGGTCGGCTTCATCGAAGCCACCTTCGTCGGCGCTGGACGAGCTGATGTTCACGCCGGGCAGGCGCTGCAGGGTATCGGCAACGTTGTGCGCGGGCAGCTTGCCCACGTCTTCGGCGGTGACCACTTCCACGCGCGCATTGGCTTCGCGCTTGGTGTCCAGCGACTTCTCCATCGAGCCACGGATGCCGGTAACGGTCACGGTGTCCAGATCGGTGGCGGTCGGGGCCGCCTGCTGCGCGTGCGCACCGAAGGCGATGCAGCTGACGATGGCGGCCGAAAGCAGGGTCTTGCGGGTGTTCATGATGTCTCTCCTCATCACTCGATTGGGTGCCGGCGGCGGTGTTCGGTTACGGTTGCGATGACATGCGCGGGGCGGCGGCGAAGTCCCGTGCGTTGGCGTGCCACGTACTGCGTGCTGCGATTGCGTTGAAGCCTGTTGCGGTGTCAGGCGGCCGACTGCTGCAGGTACCAGCTGGCAGCGCCAACCACGCCCAGCTGGCCGTGCTCGACGACCTTTACCGGGATGCGTGCCAGCGCTTCGCCCATCGGCCCCTTCTGCAGGTAGCGTTCGACGAAGGTGCTGGCGTGCAGGTATTCGCGGATCTGCGGCAGGATGCCGCCGGCCAGGTAGACACCACCGTGGGCGCCGTAGAACAGCGCCATGTCGCCGATGGTGCTGCCGAGCAGGCCACAGAACACATCCAGCGCCTGGCGCGCATGCGCATCGGTATCGGCCATGGCCGCAGCGGTGACTGCGTCGGGGCTTGCCAGGGTCGGCGCCTGCCCCTGCAGCGCGCACACCGCACGGTACAGGTTCATCAGGCCGGGGCCGGAGATCGCATGCTCGATCGACACGTGCGCGCGGTCGCGCTGCATGTGGCGGACGATGGCCATTTCCAGTTCGGTGCTGGCCGCCAGGGTCGGCTGGCCGGCTTCGGTGGGCAGGACCACCGGGCCGTGCGCGGTGGGGATCCACAGCGCTGCACCGAGGCCGGTGCCGGGGCCGACCACCAGGGTCGGGCCACGCGCGGCGGTCTCCGGCCCGCACAGGTGCAGCACGCCACTGGCGTCCACCTGCGCGGCGGCGTAGGCCACCGCTTCGAAATCGTTGACGATGTAGACCCGCTGCAGGCCGACCTCGGCTTCCACCTGGCGCGCCGACAGCGGCCACGGCAGGTTGGCGGTGATCACCGTGCCGTCTTCGCGGGCATAGCCGGCGCTGGCAACCACGCAATGCGTGGGCCGCGGGCCTTCGCCCAGGAAGTCGGACAGGATCGCGCTGAGGCCGGCATGGTCGGCATTGCGGTACTTGCGGTACTCCAGCACCTGCACCGGATGGGCGGCGTCACCGCTGGCCTGGACCCGGGCCACGCGCACATGGGTGCCACCGACGTCGGCGGCCAGGAACGAGGGCGCGACGCGGGACAGGACATGCGACGGGGCGGGGTGGCTGGCGATCACGCGGGCTCCTGCTGCAGGTGGGCCGGCCCGGGGATCGGGGGCGGCGATTGGGGCGGAGTCTGTAACCGCGCTGACAACGATGTCAACGAGTTCGTGACACTTTCGTTGCTGCGTCGCAACGAATGCGGCGCGCAGTAAACGTTTACACGGTGTGAGTGCGGGTTTCACGTGGGAACCATTGGTGCACGGGGCTCTAGGCCTGCCGCGCATTCAGCGGGGCGTACCGCGGCGGACTTGCGCAGTGCAGCACGAGGTTCAGGCAGGCGTGCATGGAAGTTGACAAACCGCCGTTGTCCATCGAAAGAATGTGACAACGTTGTTCCCAGCCACTCTCCGACGCCGCGTTCTGCGGCCGTCGCCGCAGGAGCCCTCCTGATGTCCGCCGTCCCCGCTGCAAGCGCGCGCCCGAACGTGGCCACCTCCATCGCCATCGTTGGCGTGTTGTTCTTCCTGATCGGCTTCTTCACCTGGCTCAACGGCCCGCTGATCACCTTCGTCAAGTTGGCCTTCGAACTCAGCGAGGTCGGTGCCTTCCTGGTGCTGATGGTGTTCTACCTGTCCTATTTCTTCCTGGCCCTGCCGGCGTCCTGGATCCTGCGCCGCACCGGCATGAAGAAGGGCCTGAGCCTGAGCCTGCTGGTGATGGCCGGGGGGGCCGCGCTGTTCGGTGAGTTCGCGACCCAGCGCTGGTACCCGGGCGCGCTCGGCGGTCTGTTCGTGATCGGCAGCGGCCTCGCCCTGCTGCAGACCGCGATCAACCCCTACATCTCGATCCTCGGCCCGATTGAAACGGCGGCACGCCGCATCGCGCTGATGGGCATCTGCAACAAGATCGCCGGCATGCTGGCGCCGGTGCTGATCGGCACCCTGGTGCTGCACGGCATCGGCGATCTGGACAAGCAGGTGCAGGCCGCCGACGCGGTCACCAAGGTCGCGCTGCTCAACGAATTCGCCGCCAAGATCCATGCGCCGTACCTGGCGATGGCCGCGCTGCTGGTGGTGCTGGCGGTGGCCGTGCTGTTCTCGCCTCTGCCGGAGATCAAGTCCTCCGAAGCCAATGCAACGCCGTCAGGTGCACCGGGAACGGCCGAGCGCCGCAGCATCTTCCAGTTCCCGCATCTGTGGCTGGGCGTGCTGTGCCTGTTCGTGTACGTAGGCGTGGAAGTCATGGCCGGTGATGCGATCGGAACCTACGGTCACGGTTTCGGCTTGCCGCTGGACCAGACCAAGATGTTCACCTCGCTGACGCTGGCTGCGATGTTGGCCGGCTACGTGGTCGGCCTGCTGGCGATCCCCGGCCTGGTCTCGCAGTCGCGCTACCTGACCATTTCGGCAGTGATGGGCGTGGTGTTCTGCCTGGGCGCCTGGGCTACGCACGGCTACGTCTCGGTGGCCTTCGTGGCGCTGCTGGGCTTTGCCAACGCCATGATGTGGCCGGCCATCTTCCCGTTGGCGATCCGCGGCCTGGGCCGCTTCACCGAGACCGGCTCGGCCCTGCTGGTGATGGGCATCGCCGGCGGCGCGATCATTCCGCAGCTGTTCGCCGTGCTCAAGCAGCACATCGACTTCCAGTTGGTGTTCGTGCTGCTGATGGTGCCGTGCTACCTGTACATCCTGTTCTACTCGGTGATCGGCCATCGTGCCGGCCTGCCGCAGGACAAGGCCTGATCGGCGATGATGGACGGCAGCCAACCCCAGGGAAAACCCATGCGCAGAGCGACCATCAAGGACGTTGCGGAGAAGGCCAAGGTCTCGCTGAAGACGGTCTCGCGGGTGATCAACAATGAGCCCTCGGTGATGCAGGCCACCCGTGCGCGGGTGCTGCGTGCCATCGCCGAGCTCGACTACGAGCCCGATCCGTCCGCGCGCAACCTGCGCAGCGGCACTACCTTCGTGATCGGGCTGGTCTACGACAACCCGAACCCGTACCACATCATCGGCGTGCAGAACGGCGTGCTGGCCGCGTGCCGCGAGACCGGTTTCGGCCTGCAGATCCATCCCTGTGATTCGAGCTCGCCGTTGCTGGCCGATGAACTGGCCGACTGGGTGCAGCGCTCGCGGCTGGCCGGGCTGGTACTGACCGCACCGATGTCCGAGCGCCGCGACCTGATCCAGGCGCTGACCGCGCGTGGCATCAAGCTGGTGCGCATCATCGCCGCCACCGAAGACCCGGCCGACGGCGCCTGCGTGTTCGTCGACGACCGCGAGGCCGCCTACGAGATCACCGAGCACCTGATCCAGCTCGGTCACCAGCGCATCGGTTTCCTCTGGGGCGGCAGCTCGCACCGCTCCTCGGGCGAACGCTACGCCGGCTACGAAGCGGCGCTGAAGGACTACGGCATGACCGTGGACAAGCACCTGGTGGTGCAGGGCGATTACACCTTCGACGATGGTTTCCGTGGGGCGCGCCGCCTGCTGGCGCTGCGCGAACCGCCCACCGCCATCTTCGGTTCCAACGACGAAATCGCTGCCGGCGTGCTGGCCGCCGCCAAGTCGGCCGGCATGAACGTGCCCTACGACCTGTCCATCGCCGGTTTCGAGGACAGCCCGTTCTCGCGCCAGTCGTGGCCACCGCTGACCACCGCCAAGCAGGCCACCGAGGACATCGCCCGCCACGCCGCGCGCCTGCTGATCGCACAACTGCGCAGCGACGCCTACGACGATGCGCCGGCACCGCTGCACAACCAGGGCTTCGTGCCGCAGCTGGTGGTGCGCGGCTCGACCGCGCCGATGCGCCCGGCCGGCGCACGCCCCCTTCCTTCCGATCCTGCCTGAGCCCGCCATGTCGCTGTCAGACCCCACGTCCACCCTGATGTTCGCCGAGGCCGCCGAAGCGGCCGACGTGGTTGCCCGCCAGTTCTCGCGCAACCACGCTACCCTGGAAACCCTGGCCGCCAGCCTGCGCGCGGCGCCGCCGCCGTTCGTGGTCACCTGTGCACGCGGCAGCTCCGACCATGCCGCCACCTACGGCAAGTACCTGCTGGAAACTCAGCTGGGCCTGGTGGTTGCGTCGGCCTCGCCGTCGGTGGGGTCGGTCTATGCCGCACCGCTGCAGCTGCGCGGTGCGCTGTTCATCGTCATTTCGCAGTCGGGCAAGAGCCCGGACCTGCTGCGCAACGCCGAGGCGGCCAAGGCCGCTGGCGCACGCGTGATCGCGCTGGTCAACGTCGAGGATTCGCCGCTGGCGCAGCTGGCCGACACGGTCATTCCGCTGCATGCCGGTGCCGAAAAGAGCGTGGCGGCGACCAAGAGCTACCTGGCCTCGCTGGCTGCACTGCTGCAGCTGGCCGCCTACTGGAAGCAGGACAGCAGCCTGCGCAACGCGCTGGACCTGCTGCCGGACGCGATGCGTGAAGCCTGGCAGTGCGACTGGAGTGCGGTGACCGAAGGCCTGGTCGAGGCCACCAACCTGTTCGTGCTCGGCCGTGGCCTGGGCTTGGGCGCGGCGCAGGAAGCGGCGCTGAAGTTCAAGGAAACCTGCAGCCTGCACGCCGAAGCCTACAGCTCGGCCGAAGTGAAGCATGGCCCGATGGCGCTGGTCGACCGCGGCTTCCCGGTGCTGGCCTTCGCCCAGCCCGACGAAACCGGCGCCGGCACCCGCGCGGTGGTCGAGGAATTTTCTGCACGGGGCGCGCAGGTGTGGCTGGCCGGGGCCGGCGGCAACCTGCCGGTGGCGGCCGCACCGCACCCGCTGTGCGCACCGCTGCTGACCGTGCAGAGCTTCTATCGCGCGATCAATGCGCTGGCGCTGCGTCGTGGCTTCAACCCGGATCTGCCGCCGCATCTGAACAAGGTTACGGAGACGGTGTGATGGCAACGGTGCTGCGCAACGCCCGCATTCTCGCCGGCGATGATTTCCGCGATGACCTGGCGGTGGTGATCGAAAACGGGCAGATCACCGCTCTGTTGCCCGACGCCGCACCACAGCTTGGCCATGCTGCCGAGCAGGTGGACCTGGGCGGCGGCTGGCTGCTGCCCGGCTTCATCGACGTGCAGGTCAATGGCGGTGGCGGCGCGTTGTTCAACAACACGCCCGATGTTGCCTCGCTGCGTACCATCGCGCAGGCTCACCGCCGCTTCGGTACCACCGCGATGCTGCCCACGCTGATCAGCGATGACGTGGGCGTGATGCGCGAAGCCATCGGTGCGATGCGCGAGGCGATCGCGCAGGGCGTGCCGGGCGTGATCGGCATCCATCTCGAAGGGCCCTACATCGCGCCGACGCGCAAGGGCACACACGATGCCAGCAAGTTCCGCGTGCCGGACGAAGAAGAGATCGCGCTGGCCGCGTCGCTGGACAACGGGGTGACCCTGCTGACGCTGGCGCCGGAGCGCGTGCCGCTGGAGACCATCCGCGCGCTGGTCGAACGTGGCGTGATCGTGGCCGCCGGCCACACCGCAGGCACCTACGAAGAGATCCGCGCCGGCCTGGATGCTGGCGTGCGTGGCTTCACCCATCTGTACAACGCGATGTCGCCGCTGCAGGGCCGCGAGCCTGGCGCGGTGGGCGCTGCGCTGGAAGACCGCGACAGCTGGATCGGCATCATCGTCGATGGCGTGCATGTGCATCCGGCCAGCCTGCGGGTGGCGCTGGCGGCCAAGCCGCGCGGTCGCCTGCTGCTGGTGACCGATGCGATGCCGCCGGTCGGTGCGGATGATCCCAGCTACGTGCTGTACGGCGAAACCATCACCGCCATCGACGGCGTGGTGCGCAATGCCGCCGGTTCGCTGGCGGGCTCGGCGCTGGACATGGCCACGGCGGTGCGCAACACCGTGCAGCTGCTCGGCCAGCCGCTGGCCGAAGCCGCGCGCATGGCTTCGACCTACCCGGCGCAGTTCCTCAATGTCGACGACCGCCTGGGCCACATCGCCGAGGGCTACCAGGCCGACCTGGTGCTGCTGGATGACGCCCTGCAGGTACGTGGCACCTGGATTGCCGGACAGTACGAGGCCGCCTGATGAACAGTACGCCGCCACGCCGTCTGGGCTCGATCGACGCCCTGCGCGGCATCACCGTGGCGGCGATGCTGCTGGTCAACAATCCGGGTGACTGGAGTGCGGTGTTCGCACCACTGCGCCATTCGGAATGGCATGGCTGCACGCCCACCGACCTGGTGTTCCCGTTCTTCCTGTTCCTGGTGGGCGTGTCGATGGCCTTCAGCGTGGCGCCGCGCGCGCGGGATGCGGCGGCGCGACCCGCGTTGGCGCGCGGCGTGCTGGAGCGCGCGCTGCGCATCCTGGTGGCCGGCGTGCTGCTGCACCTGCTGATCTGGTGGGCGCTGCATACGCACCACTTCCGCATCTGGGGAGTGCTGCAACGGATCGCCGTGTGCGCGGCATTGGTGGGCGTGCTGGCGGTGCATGCACGGCCGCGCATGCAGGCCGGCATGCTTGTTGGACTGCTGGTGGGGTACACGGTGCTGCTGCTGGGCGTCGGTGACCTGGCGCAGTGGACCAATCCGGCCAGCCGCCTGGATACCACGCTGTTCGCACCGTGGATCTACCAGTGGCACGCCGATACCGGGCAGGGCCATGACCCGGAAGGATTGCTGAGCACGCTGGGGGCGCTGGCCAGTACCGTGCTCGGCCTGTTGGCCGGTGGCCTGCTGCGCAGCGGGCGTTCGACGGCACTGGCCGGGCTGGGCGTGGCGACCGCCGTGCTGGGCCTGTTGCTGGCCGGGGTGCTGCCGTTGAACAAGCAGCTGTGGACGCCCAGTTACGTGCTGTGGACCGGTGGCCTGGCCGCGCTGGCGCTGTGGCTGGGCCACGTGCTGATAGACCTGAAGGGATGGCCGGCGCTGGGCCGGCGCTTCGGGGTCAACGCGATCACTGCGTACCTGGGGGCATCGGTGATGTCGGTGGTGCTGATGGCGACCGGCGCCTGGGGCTGGATCTGGCAGCAGCTGGCCGCCGCGATGCCGCAGGCGCTCGAGCTGGCATCGATGCTGCAGGCGCTGGCGTTCGTCGCACTGTGGTGGGGCGTGGCACGGTGGCTGGACCGGCGGAAGATCTACCTGAAGATCTGACCCCATCCGCCAACGCCATCCACGCATGGCGTGGATCTACCAGGTGCCACGATTGAATCGATTGGCGATGCAGGATCAGTAGATCCACGCCATGCGTGGATGCTTTGCGCGTGATTCCGGATGCCGGAAAAATGAACGATTTCAGCCACATCACATTGGCGTGAGGGCCCGGCGATTTCACATCCGAAATGTGATTTCCCGCACGCAAGTTCACCTATCGAAACGGTTCACATCACGCCAGACTGCACACGCAGCAGTGTGCATTTGCAGTTCCTGATTCCCTGTCCAGGAGAACTGTATGACCCGTGCCGTCCCGCGCGCTTTCCGTCCGCGCCGCCTCACCGTTTCCGTGCTTCAGGCACTGGCTGTCCCGTCCATGGTGCTGTTGACCGCCAGCGCCGCCTGGGCTGGCTGCAGCACCGTCGCGCCGGTCACCGGCCAGACGGTCACCTGCGATGCCAACGCGCCGAATCCGCAGACGGTGCCTATCACAGCCAGCGGCGAAGCGGGCATCACCGTCAACGTCGCCAGCGGTGCCCAGTTGCAGCAGAGCGGTGGTGGCAGTGCGATTTCGCTGGTCGGGGCCGGCGGGCACCTGCTGTCCAACCTCGGCACGATCAGTTCGGTGGGGGGTGTGGCGGTCCAGCTCGGTGGCGGCAGCCGTGTCGAGAATTCGGGCAGCATCAGCACCGGCAACAACATCGCGCTGCAGTTCGTTGGCGCCGGCGACAGCGTGTTGGTCAACCGTGGAACGATCAGCGGGCGCACTGGCGTACAGTTCGATTCGGGCAACGACCGCCTCGAGATGCAGGCCGGCAGCATCAGCGGCGGCGTCCTGCAAGGAGATGGCAACGATGTGCTGCTGCTGGGCAATGGCACCATCGACAGCATCGACCAGGGTAGCGGCGATGACCAGATGACCGTCACCGGCGGCACCGTCACCGGCGTGGTGGCGCAGGGCAGTGGCCGCGATGATTTCGTCATGAGTGGCGGCACGATCGGCGCGCTGCAGCAGGGCGACAACATCGATACCTTCCGCATGAGCGGTGGCCGCATCATCGGCGCGTTCGAGGATGGCGACCAGGCGTGGATGACCGGTGGCCGCATCGGCCGCGTCAACATGAAGCTGGACAAGAACCTGTGGGACCAGTCCGGCGGCACAGTGGATGGCAATGTGGTGACCGGCTTCGACACCGACACCATCATCATTTCGGGCACGGCCTACATCGGCGGCAACATCAGCGTCAGCGGCGGCAACGACAGCGTGACCATCACCGATGGTACCGTGCGCGGGCAGATACTGCTCAGTACCGGCGATGACACCTTCAACTGGAGCGGCGGTGGCATTGTCTACGGTGCGATCGACATGGGCCCAGACAACGACGTGGCCAACCTCAGCAACCTCAACCAAGGCAACCTGGGTGCGGTGCCGCTGTTCGACGGGGGCAGTGGCATCGACCAGCTCAACCTGAGCAACGTCAAGACCGCAGGCGTGGGCCGCTTCCAGAACTGGGAGGCGATCAGCCTGGCCAACAGCACGGAGCTGAGCTTCGATGGCGACCTGGTGCTGGGCGACAGCGCAACCGGCACCGGTACGCTCACGGTGGACGACACCAGCACCGTCTACGCGGGCAGTGGCGGCCATGCCATCCGCCCATTCAACAGTGCTGCACTGGTGGAGATGGTCAATGCCGGGCGCATCGACCTGACCGGTACCGGCGCCGGCGACGTGTTCACCGTGCGTGGCAACTACCGTGGTGACGGCGGGGGCCTGTACCTGCGTACCGTGCTGGGCGCGGACAACTCGCCCAGCGATCGCCTGGTGATCGATGGCGGTATCGCCACCGGCACCACCGGCATCGGCGTACTCAATGCCGGCGGCAGCGGCGCGGCCACGCTGGCCGACGGCATCCTGGTGGTGCAGGCCTTGAATGGTGGCCGCACCGCGCCGGGCGCGTTCTCGCTGTTTGCACCGGTCGCGGCCGGTGCCTACGAGTACTTCCTGTTCAAGGGCGGTGTCAGTGCCGGCACCAGCGAGAACTGGTACCTGCGTTCGACGCTGGTGACCGGCCCGACGCCGGCACCCAACGGTGGTGGCAGCGCCACCCCACCGCCGCTGACGCCGCCGGTGGCACCCCCGCCCCCCATTGCCCCGGCGCCGCCACCGCCGCCCGAAGGCGCCATCGATCCGGACCTGACCGCAGGCGAGACCGCACCACCGCCGCCGCCGCCGGAACCGGCGCCGGTGGCACCGCCCAGCGATCCGGCGGTGCCGGACGTGCCGGTGGCCGGCGGTGCATTGCCCGGTACCGGTGCACCGCCGACGCCGGGTGCACGCCCGGCCGAAGGCGCGGTGGTACCGCTGTACCGCGTGGAGACCGCCGCCTACGCGGTGGTGCCGCCGCTGCTGCGCGAGACCTCGCTGGCCAGCCTCGGTACCTTCCACGAGCGGCAGGGCGAACAGCGCCTGCTGTACAACCAGGGCGCATTCCGCACCGCCTGGGGTCGCCTGGTGGGGCAGAGCAGCGAGATCCATTGGAAGGGCGATGCACAGCCCGGCTTTGATGGCGACGTGATGGGCCTGCAGGCCGGCCTCGACGTATGGGCTGCGGCGTCGGACAACCACCGCAACCAGATCGGCGTGTTCGTCGGCCGCACCCGCGCGCAGGGCAAGACCACCGGCCTGGCACTGGGCTGGGAGAACGTACAGGTGGGCCAGAACCGCCTGGACGACAAGCACGTGGGCCTGTACTGGACGTTCACCGACAGCAGCGGTGCCTACATCGACGCCGTGGCGATGCAGAGCCGCTACGACGGCCGCGCGCGTTCCTCGCGCGGGCTCGGCTTCGGCCTGAGCGGCGACGGCACCAGTGTGTCGGTGGAGGCTGGCAAGCCGCTGCTGCACTTCGGGCAGTCCGCATGGTGGCTGGAACCGCAGGTGCAGGTGATCTGGCAACGCACTTCGCTGGATGACCGTCGCGATGAAATATCGAGCGTGCGCTTCGACAACGACAACGCCTGGACCGGCCGTGTGGGCCTGCGTTTGGCCGGCGATTACCAGCTGGCCGACAACGGCTGGCAACCGTATTTCAAGCTGAATTACTGGCATGGTCGTTCCGGCGAGGATCGCATCCGCTTCGACGACGACGTGATCATCAATTCGCAGCGTTCACGCGCGCTGGAAGCCGGCGTGGGTGTGGTCGGGCGCTTCAACCGCACCATCAGTGCGTACGCCGTGGCCGACTATACGCGCGAGCTGGGTGGCGACCGCAACGAGAAGCGCCGCATCATCGAAGGCAACATTGGCTTGCGTGCGGACTGGTAGCGCGCGGTGTAGATGTCATGTCCCGCCCTGGTGGGTGTCGACCTTGGTCGGCACGGTGCTTTCCGCCGCCATGACCTGCTCTGGTAGGTGCCGACCTTGGTCGGCACGAATCCCACCGACGCCATGAGCACAGCGCAGCCGAGCGTAGGCTCGGCTCTACGACAACGGCGCGCACGCATCCGGCTCCACCAACGCTCCGGCATGATCGGCCAGCACCACCACCGCATGCAGCAGCCCTTCCTCCACCTGCGGTGGACACTGCGCCTGCGCACCATCCATCTCGCGCGCCGACTGCGCCGCCAGCAACACGCCCCCACACGCAGACACTGCCGCCAGGCAGCGCGTTGCCTCGGCCAGGTCCCGGCTGCGCGCCTCGCTGAGTTGCCGCTCGCGCCACGCCTGGCCGTCGGCTCCGTGGCTGTGTGCGATGCCGCGCAACCGGGCGAAGAACGCCGACTGCGGCGCCTGTTCGTCGGCTTCGGTGAGCGCATCTTCCAGCGCTTCGGCTGCCGTAGTGGACAGCTGCAGGTCGGGCAATGCAGCACCGAGCAGTGCCTGCAGGCGCGGATAGGTGGGGTAGGGCGTGTTCATGGCAGCAACCTCACAAGGCAAGGCCACCTGCGGGATGCAAGGTGGCGGGCGGTGCGGGTTGGCGTGCCGGTGAAGCTCTTCACGAGGAATGACGCCGGCGGATCCGGGGATCCCCACGCACCGCCCGCCGCAGAACGACGGACGGTGCATTGTTCGGGCAGGCAACGACGTTGCAAGCCCGCTCGTGAAAAGCTTCGTTCAGGACGCCAATCCCGGTCAGCGCAGGAAGCGCCGACGGGGGCCACCTTGGCGCGTTGTGCGCCGCGATGACATGGGCAAAGTTGCAATGTGGTGACTGCACGCAAGCCGCCTTGCTGCAATCAGCGACCGGGCCGGATACGACAGTTCGCGCGTGGCGCAAGCGATCATGCCCCGGTTATGCTGCGGTCCTGACTCAACGACAAGGAAGCGTCGCATGCAGGTTCGCAAGGGAGTGCGTCGCATCGGCGCGCTGATGTTCGTGTTGCTGGCGACCGGCGCCATGGCCGATACGCCAAGCACGGTCGAGGTGCCCTCGCCGGAGGCCCTGGCCGAGATCCTCAGCCTGCTTGAACGCCAGGCGCTGTATCGCGATCGGGTGGACTGGCCCGCCATCCGCATCCGCCTGCAATCGGCGCAGGGCGACCCCGCGCAACGGCTGGCCGTTCTGCGCGAAGCCATTGCGCTCAGCACCGGCCACCATGGTGCATGGACCACGACCCAGCGCCAGCGTGAATCCCTTGCGCGCGCGCAGCAGGCCGGTGCCGCCGCCGTGGACCAGGCCAAGGCCGTCGATGCGGTGGATGCGCGCATCGGCTGGGTGGTCATCGAGGGCTATGCCCCTATGCCCGGCGCGACGCCGCAGGAGAAATTCCGCCAGGACATCCAGCGCGCCGCGCGGTGGCAGCAGGTAATCCGTAGCAAGGACGACGGCATGCGCTGTGGCTGGATCGTCGACCTGCGTGACAACAGCGGTGGCAACATGTGGCCGATGCTGCTGGGCATGGCACCGTTGCTGCGCACCTCGGTGGTGAACAACGAAGATGTGGGAGCGTTCGAAGCCGCACAGGGGCCGGAGCGCTGGACGTTGACCGCGACCGCTGTACAGCGTGCAGGCAAGTCGGTGCTGGACTTCGGCCAGTCCGGCTATGTGCTGCGGCAGCCCGCCGCGCCGGTGGCGGTGCTGTTCGGGCCGCGCACCGGCAGTTCGGGCGAGGCCTCGGTGCTGGCGTGGCGTGGTCGTCCGCAGACGCGGAGTTTCGGTCAGCCTACTGCGGGTGTCTCCACTGGCAATGTCGTGCACACGCTTGCCGATGGCAGTCGCCTGCTGCTGACCACCAGCGTGATGCGGGACCGCAATGATCGTGGTGATGGCTTGAAGATCGAGCCCGACCAGCGCGTCGACGGGGACGCCGCCACCGTGGCCGCCGCCCAAGCCTGGCTGCTGGCCCAGCCCGCCTGCCAAGGCACCCGGTCATGATCCTGATCGGCCAACAGGAACGGGTGCTGATCGTCGGCCCCACCGAAGCCCACCACTGCCTGCGCTGCCAGACGGAAACCGAGTTCGCCCCGCAGCTGCGCTACAGGATGGCGCGCATCGACCTGCTGTTCGGCTTCACCTACCAGCGCCGCTACGAGCTGGCCTGCACCCGCTGCGAGCACGGCTGGGTGCTGGATACCGAGACCATGGACCAGCAGCTGGGCGGGGTGCCGATCCCGTGGCGGCACCGCTTCGGCCTGCCGTTGATGCTGGTGGTGGTGGCGGGGCTGGCGGTGGCCGGATGGATGTGGCGGCACGGATACATCGGCCGCTGATGGAGATGACACGGTTGCTTATATCCCAAATTGGGACTAGGATATCCGAATGAAAGTGGTTGCTTTGGCGACGCTGAAACGATTCTGGGAACGTCACCCTGATTCGGAAGCAGCGCTGAGGTCCTGGTATGACGAAGTGAGGCACGCCGTCTGGGATACACCGCATGACGTACGCCAACGTTACGCAAGCGCAAGTTTCGTGGCCAATAGTCGTGTGGTGTTCAACATAAAAGGCAACAGCTACCGGCTCATCGTCGCTGTGGGTTACAGGTTTCAAGTGGTCTACATCAAGTTCATTGGCACCCACGCCGAGTACGACCGGATCGACGCCGACACTGTGGAGCTTCTATGAACATCCATCCCATCCGTACGGAAAGCGACTACGAAAACGCGCTGCGCATGATTTCGGCCTATGTCGACAACGAGCCGGAGCCGGGCAGCGAAGATGGCGATCGATTTGAAATTCTCGTAACGCTGGTTGAAGCCTACGAAGCGAAGCACTACCCGATCGAGCCGCCAGATCCCATCGATGCAATCCGCTTCCGCATGGAGCAGGGCGGTCTGACCGTGAAGGATCTGGTGCCCTCCATCGGCCAGCTCAACCGTGTCTATGAGGTGTTGAATCGCAAGCGCGGTCTGACTCTTGAAATGATCCGGAAGCTTCACCGCAACCTGGGCATTCCCGCAGAAAGTCTCATCGGCCGCTGAAGCCCCGCGTGCCCCTGCCGATACGCTGCCGTGCCTCACTCCCGGCCTGCTAAAGTTGCAGCCTGCAACCACGTACCGGAACCGACCATGGACCACGACACCCCGTTCGAACCCCTCAACGACCTCGAGGTGCGCCTGCTGCAGGCCCAGGACGGCACGCTGACCGCAGCGCAGTTCCTCGACGGCCTGCTGACTTCGACGGCGTTCGTGCTGCTGGACAAGGCCATTGGTGAGGATGGCGCCTGGGACGAAAGCATCTCGCCGCTGGTGCTGACCAGCGAGAGCGGCGAGCCGATGTTCGCGGTGTTCACCGCGCCGGAGCGTGCCGGCCTGTGGCACGAGCAGCTGCCGCAGTTCGCGCATGCCATGCCGATCGCGGTGCACGCGCTGCTGGCCGGTATCGGCGACGGCGTCGGCCTGGTCCTGAACCCGGGCCTGGACGTGGGCATGGAGATGATTCCCGATGCCGTGGCCCAGCTGAAGCAGCGGGCGGCGGCGATCACCCGCGGCATGGCGCATTGAAGCCAGCGATTTAGGGGTGCCGGCCAGCGGAGCGGCCGGCACTACCAGGTGCTTCAGCGGGCGGCGGCGATGGCTTTCACCCGCGCCTTGGCCAGCGCTTCGCCGATGGCCGGGCCCTTCAGATGGGTGGTATCCAGATCCCTGGCCTGCACTGACAGCGCTGCCCGGTGCAGGCGCTTGAGCGTTTCGCCCTGCGGGTAGTCGGCATCCTCGAAACCGAGCCGGCCGCGTTTGTCGGCCTCGCAGCACAACGCGATGCGGGCCACGCGTTCCGGCCGGCGCAGCGCATCACAGCGGCCCAGCAGTTCCAGCACGGTGGCATCGCGTAGTTCGTCGATGCGGTGCACGTTCAAGTGCTCGCGGCAGACCGCTTCGGCCAGCTGCTGGTGCTCGGCGGGAATCTTCAACCGCGCACACAGTGCCTTCAGCGGCTTGATGCCGCGCTGCTCGTGCATGATGTGGCGCGGCCATTCCTCCGGCGGGGTCAGGCCCTTGCCGAGGTCGTGGGTGAGCGCGGCGAAGCCGACCAGGTCATCGCCGGGGGCCAGCTTCGCGGCCATGTCGCTGACCATTTCCTGGTGGATGCCGGTATCGACCTCGGGGTGGAACTCGGCACGTTGCGGCACGCCGTACAGCGCTTCCAGCTCGGGCAGGATCGGGCCCAGGGCATGCGCATCGTGCAGCGTGCGCAGGAAGGCGGAGGGCCGCTCACTGACCAGCGCCTTGCGCAGTTCCTGCCAGACGCGCTCGGGCACCAGCGCGTCCAGCTCGCCACTGGCGGCGACCTCGCGCATCAGCGCCATGGTCTCTTCGGCGACGGTAAAGCCCAGCGGTGCGAAGCGCGCCATGAACCGGGCCGCGCGCAGCACGCGCAACGGATCTTCGACGAACGCAGGACCGACATGGCGCAGCACGCGTTGCTCGATATCGCGCACACCGCCGTAGGGATCGACCAGCGTGCCGGTGTCTTCGTCGCAGGCAATCGCGTTGATGGTGAAGTCGCGGCGCTGCAGGTCTTCTTCCAGCGTTACGGCCGGATCAGCATCCACCACGAAGCCGCGATAGCCGCGGCCGGATTTGCGCTCGGTGCGCGCCAGTGCGTATTCCTCACCCGTGTTCGGGTGCAGGAACACCGGGAAGTCACGACCAACCGCAGTGTAGCCCTGCGCTTCCATCTGCGCGGGCGTGGCGCCAACCACCACCCAGTCATGGTCGCCGGCAGGGCGCTGCAGCAGGCGGTCGCGCACGGCGCCGCCGACAAGATAGATCTTCATGGGGGAATGATCGCACGGCCGGCACTACTAATACAGAGCCATCACGGCAGGCCGCGCCACCCCGAAGCAGCACCCAGGCGGTGCATATTCCGATCGAGGCCAGCCGCCGGCACGAACGCTGTGCGATCAATCGCCACCCTGCTCGGCGTCGGCCGCGCAGCTGAACTTCTTGCGCTTGTCCACCAGGCGCCCCATCAAGCGGTCGCTCAGCGGCAGGGCATCACCATTGAGGCGCCAGTCGTAGATCACGCTGAAGGCCAGAACGCGGGCAACGTACTCGCGGGTTTCCTTGTAGCTGATGGTCTCGATCCACAGGTCCGGATCGAAGCCCGGGCGCTGGCCCTGCCAGCGTGCGGTCGGGGTCGGGCCGGCGTTGTAGGCGGCGATGGTCACGTACGGCAGACCGTCGTACTTGTTCATCAGCTGGCGCAGGTAGGCGGTGCCGATGGCAATGTTGGTGTCCGGGTCGTACAGGCTGTCGGCGCCGCCGTAGCCGGTCAGGCCGATCGACTTGGCCACGCTGGCACCGGTGGCCGGCAGCACCTGCATCAGGCCCATGGCATTGGCAGGCGAGCGCGCACGCGGAGTGAAGGTACTCTCGGCGCGGATCTCCGCGGCCACCCAGGCCGGGTCGATCGCGTTGCGTGCCGATTCGCGGCGGATGGTGGCGTCGTGATGCAGCGGGAAGCGCAGGTCGTACAGGCGCTGTTCCTGCGGCTGCTTGCCGAGCGCGAACACGGCGCGGTCGAACCAGCCATTGTCCTGCGCCACGCGCACGGCGAGGCGGCGCTGGGTGTCATCGAAGCGCGACAGCGCGCTGTTCCATTCGGCCACGGCCCAGCCGGCGCGGTCGATCTGGTACAGCGCCATCGCGCGCTGGATGGCCGGGTCGCGCGCGATCACCGCCTGTGCCTGTGCGCTGTCGTTCGGCTTCCACGGGCACAGGGTGTAGCCCTGCTGCAGCTTGTCGGCGGCGAGGAAGCCGTGGAAGGTCGGCGCGCGCGCGGCCTCGCGGAACAGCGGCTGCGCCTGCTGGGCCTGGCCGGTCTTCTCCAGCATGCGGCCTTCGAAGTAGCGCCAGCGCGGGTCGCTGCGCTGCTTGCTGCCCATCTTGCGAATGGCGGTCAGCGCCGCCGGCCAGTCGCCGCGCGACATCGCTTCGCGCACGCGCCACTCGTGCAGGCGTTCGTCATAGGCCGACTCCGGCACCGCGTTGAGGCGGCGTGCCGAATCGGGCAGATAGGAGGCCACTGTCCACAGCGCGATCTGGTACAGCACCTGGCCCTGCTGGTCGGCACTCAGGCCGAGCGTCTGGGCGTACTGCGGCAGCTGCTGCTCGGTGGCGCCGGGGTCGGCCTTGGCCAGCTTGGCCAGGCCATCGGTGGCGATGCGCCGGCTGCGCTCGTTGCGTGGCCAGTTCAGGGCGCTGGCATTGGGCTTGTCGACAAAGGCGGCGTAATTGTTCGCCAGCGCCAGGTCGGCGGCAGGCAGGCCGCGTGCAGCGCTGCGCATCACCGCCGGTTGCTGGGCATCGGCGGCGGCATCGATGCGTTCCCAGCGCAGGGCGTCGCTCAGGCCACCCTGTGCCTGCAGCACGGCAAAAACGGCATCACAGCCGTCCGGCAGCGACTTGCCGTTCTTGCGCCACAGATCCTGCGCTTCACTGATCCACTGCGGATCGACCTTGCCCGTCACCTGGCGCGCGGTCAGCTGCGCACAGCGCAGGCCGGTGTTGTCGGTGGGCGCCCAGTTGGCCAGCAGGGTCGGCCAGTCCTGGCGGCGTGCGAGCGAGGGCAGCCACACGCTGCGGAAGGTGGTGGCCACGGCCTGGCCGTCGTAGCGCTTGAGGAAGGCCTGCGCCTGCGCGGTATCGACGGTATCGATGTTGCGGCGCAGGTTGGCGTACTCCAGCCAGCCATAGGCCGGGTGACGGCTGAGCGCAGCGGCCTGGCCAGGATCGAACTGGCCGCGTTCGGCGGCTGCGATCGCGGCTTTCAGCTGCGCGTTCTGGGCATCGAGGGACTGGGCATTGGCGCAGCCGATCAGCAGCGTGGTGGCCAAGGGCAGCAGGGACAGGGCGGTCGAAGTGCGTCGGGTCATAGCGGGCAGCATAGCGGGCAATGGCTGAATTCAGTTTCGCATTGCGTGCACGCCCGGCGTCGGCAACGACAGCTGAATGAATCCGCGCAGGCCCTGCCGCACGGCGTTGCAGGCGTCGTAACGTCGGCCTTGGGCGAACGGCCCGGCTGCAGGGAGCGGCACATGGCGTTCAGTAGCGCAGGAAGAAGCGGCCCGCTGGCGGACATCAACGTCACGCCACTGGTGGATGTGATGCTGGTGCTCTTGATCATCTTCATCGTGACCGCGCCGATCGTGGCCCGGCCGATTGCCATTCAGTTGCCACAGGCCACTGATCGCGTGGTCGATCGCCCCGAACCGCCCCCGCCGATCGAGCTGCGCCTGGATGCCTCGAACCAGCTGAGCTGGGATGGCCAGCCGATGGCCATCGGCGATCTGCAGCCGCGTCTGCAGGCGCAGGCCGGAGAACATGCCGGCAACCTGCCGGAGCTTCGCATCGCCACCGATCCCGCGGCCGAATACGAAGGCATGGCGAGGATATTGGCTGCGGCCGAGGCGACTGGCATGGAGCGCATCGCCTTCGTGCGGTGAGTCCGGCAACGGGCGGTCTGCCATCGGGGGGCCGAGCTTCCTGCCGGGGAACGCGGCATGCGATACGGGACACAGCGCGCCACTTCCTTGATGGCCACTCCCAATCTGGCACCGCTGGTGCAGGCGCAGCAGATGCCGCAGCAGCATCGCTCCCCGGTGCATCTGGCGACCGCCGACGACACCGACTATGAAGATATGGCGCGCAGCCATGCTGGCTGTCAGCCAGCATGGCTGCGCGTCGACGCGCCCGGCCACTAGCGCCGGCATCGACAAGGCCCCTTGATGAGCTGTGGCGGATCTCGGCGCGCGCTGTCGCCACCGGCACCATAGCGAAGGGCGTTGAACAGTACCGTCCGGTTCTAAACGGCCCCCATTTGACGCAAATGGCCGTCAATTGCGTCAATTCCGCGTGAAAGGGTGTCGATCGTCACGCCGTGATTTTTACCGCTTGTTTACAAAGGAGACGCTGCCGCCATGCAGGGGGGAGCGCGGCAGTCCATGTCCCGACATTCCTTTGGAGAGAGAGCGAATGAATCACCTGCACCACCGCCCGTTGGCGGTTGCCGTCGCGCTGTGCGTGATGGCCCTGGCCCCGTTGGGTGCCGCTGCACAATCCACCACCAACCTGGACGCGGTGGAAGTGACCGGTACCCGCATCAAGCGCGCTGAAGTCGAGGGCCAGGTCCCGATCCAGACCCTGACCCGTGGCGACATCGAACGCACCGGCCTGACCTCGATCGGCGAAGTGCTGCAGCAGCTCACCGGTTCCGGCTCTGCGCTCAACGCCAAGTTCAACTCGTCCGGCAACTTCGGTTTCCCGCCCGATGGCAGTGGCGTGGGTGCCGGCTCGGCGCAGGTCGATCTGCGCCACCTCGGTGCCAAGCGCGTGCTGGTGCTGGTTGACGGCATCCGCTGGGTCAACGAGTCGTCCGCATCGGGCGTCGGTGCGGCCACCGACCTCAACACCATTCCGCTGGCCATCGTCGAACGCATCGAGGTGCTGGAAGACGGCGCGTCGTCGCTGTACGGCTCCGATGCCATCGCCGGCGTGGTCAACATCATCACCCGCCGCGACTTCGATGGCGGGCAGGTGACCCTGAACTATGGTGAGTACAGCAAGGGCGACGGCACCCAGAAGGGCGTGGACCTGGCGTGGGGCAAGAGCGGTGATCGCTTCAGCCTGTTCCTGGGCGCCAGCTGGACCAAGCAGGACCCGGTATTCGCCAAGGATCGCGAGCAGTCGCGCTTCCCGATTCCGGGCACCGGCCTGGCCTTCGGCAGCGGCGGCATTCCACAGGGCCGCTTCGCCTTCGTCGACCCCAACACCGGTGCAGAGCAGGACATCGTGCCCAACAGTGGCGTGCCCAACCCGCGCTACGACGGCAGCGCCGGCTGCAACCGCAGCGATGACTACCACTGCTTCACCAGCGCCGACCGCTTCAACTTCGCCGAATACAACATGGTGCTCACGCCGTCCGAGCGCAAGGGCCTGTTCGGCCAGTTCCGCTTTGACATCACCGACAACGTGCAGTGGTACATCAAGGCACTGGGCAACCGCCGCGAGTCGACCAACCAGGCCGGCCCCGAGCCGCTGTTCTTCGGCCCCGATGGCGCCACCGGCAATCCGTTGGCCGACAACATCGTGGTCTCGCGCCTGAATCCGTACAACCCGTTCGGCTTCGATCTCGTCTCCGGCGACAACATGAGCCTGATCGGCCGCCGCCCGGTGGAAGGCGGTGCGCGCGTGTTCAAGCAGGAAGTCAACACCACCTACGTGGCCACCGGCCTGGTCGGCAACTTCCAGGCCGCCGACCGCAGCTGGTACTGGGACGTCAACGGCATGTACAGCAAGAACAAGGCCGAACAGACCAACTACGGCAGCTACAACATCTACAACGTCAACATGGCCCTGGGTGACCCGGCGGTGTGCGCGGCAACCCCGGGCTGCGTGCCGTTGAACATCTTCGGTGGCGTCGGTTCGATCACCCCGGACATGCTGAAGTGGATCCAGCCGGTGGTGCGCGACCGCAGCCAGAACGAGCTGAGCCTGTTCACCGCCAACCTGTCCAGCGACCTGTTTACCCTGCCGGCGGGTCCGGTATCGTTCGCCAGCGGTTACGAGTACCGCAAGTACAAGGGCTGGTACCAGCCGGATCCGCTGACCGTGATCGGCCACTACAACGGCGTACCGTCGCAGCCGACCTCCGGTTCCTACGACGTCAACGAGGCCTACCTGGAGCTGAGCGTTCCGATCTTCGCCGACTCGCCGCTGGGCAAGAAGCTGGACCTGAGCCTGGCCGGCCGCTATTCGGACTACTCCACCTTCGGTGGCGAGTTCACGCCCAAGTACGGCCTGCGCTGGCAGGTGACCGATGACTTCGTGCTGCGTACCACGTACGCCGAGGGTTTCCGCGCACCGTCCATCGGCGAACTGTACGGCTCGGCCGCACGTGCCGACCTGCAGCTGTTCGATCCATGCTCGGTGGGCCTGGGCGGTACGCCGCCACGTGGCAGTGCCGCCAATTGTGCCGCGCTGGGCGTGCCGGCCGGCTTCCAGCAGGCCAACTCGCAGATCTCGGTGACCACCGGCGGCAATCGTGATCTGGAACCGGAGCGTTCGCGCAGCTTCAGCACTGGCTTCGTGTGGAGCCCGTGGTTCGGCAACAACGCGTCGTGGTCGGAGCGCTTCGATGTGGAGGTGACCTTCTACCGCCACGCCATCGATGGTGCGATCCAGGCCATCAACGCGCAGACCCAGCTGGACCTGTGCGTGGACACGCTCGACCCGGTGTACTGCGATGGCATCACCCGCGCCAGCACGGGTGCGGTGAGCAGCTTCAACAACCGCCTGACCAATCTGGGCTCGATCAAGACCGACGGCTGGGACGTGGACCTGTTCTGGACGTTGCCGCAGACCTCCTTCGGCCAGTTCAAGCTGGCCTGGAAGAACACGTTCGTCGGTCGTTACGAAGCCACCGGCGCGGCCGGGCAGAAGCAGCCGCAGAAGCCGGGCGTGGAAGTGGCCGACAGCTCCATCCCGGAGTGGACCAGCAACGCCAGCATCGCCTGGACAATGGACCGCTGGAGTGCGAACTGGACGGTGCGGCACATCTCCGAGCTGACCGAGAACTGCGGCGATGCCGTGGCATTCCCGGTGTGCAGCAACCAGGCCGACGGCACCAACACGCTCTCGGCCACCACCTTCCACGACATGCAGGTGGGCTACAAGATCGACTGGATGAAGGGGCTGCAGCTGACCGCGGGCCTGAACAATGTGTTCGACAAGGATCCGCCGATCTGCCTGTCGTGCTCGTTGAACGGGTATGACGCCTCGACCTACGACATCCCGCGTGGCCGTTACTGGTACCTGCGCGCGGACCTGCGGTTCTGATGTGAGGGGGGCAGCGCCGGTCAGTTCCGGCGCTGCCTTGCGGATGTAGCGCCGAGCCCGCGCTCGGCTGATTCTCTGAGCCGGGCATGGGATCGGCGCTACAGGTGCGGGGTGGTCGTACCCCGCGTCTGGTCAGAATGCCCAGGTGAACGTCAGCGAGCCATTGCGGCCATCGCCGTAGGCACCGTAACCGGTGATCTGCGAGTAGTACTTCTTGTCCAGCAGGTTGTTGAGGTTGGCCTGCACGCTGAACTCCGGCGAGATGCGGTAGCGCACGAAGGCACTGACCAGTGCGTAACCTTCCTGCTCGAAGCGGCCGACGACCGGCGCGGCGTAATAGATGCGGTTCTGCCAGTTGGCACCGCCGCCGACGGTCAACGCCTGCAGCGACTGCGGGGTGTAGCTGGTGAACAGCTTCAGTGCGGTCTGCGGCAGGTTGGTGTTGATGTCGGCGCCGTTGATGTCCTTGGCCACGTAGCGCGATGCGCCGAAGGTGGCATTCCAGCCCGGTGCCAGCTCGCCGTTCACCTCGAATTCGAAGCCGCGGCTGACCGTGCCACGCGCGGCGCGATAGGCGAACTCGTTCTGGCTGCCCTGCACGGGTTCACCGGTGGCCTGGCCGACGTTGTCCTGTTCGATGCGGAACACCGCCAGCGAGGCATTCAGGCGGTTGTCGAACCACGCCCCCTTGACGCCCACTTCGTAGCTCTTGCCATCGACCGGATCGAGGTAGCTGCCGTTGCGGTCCTTCAGCGTCTGCGGCTGGAAGATTTCGGTGTAGCTGGCGTAGGTCGAGTACGTGCCGTTGATGTCGAACACCAGCCCGGCGTACGGCGTGGTGACCTTGTGCGCGCGGTCGGCGCCTTCGCCCTCGCTTTTCCAGTCGGTGTAGCGGGCGCCGATGATCAGCTTCAGCGGATCGGCCAGCGACAGGCGCGCGGCCGCGTAGCCGGCCTTCTGGGTGATGGTGCCCTCGCTGGCCAGTGCCAGCGGGTTCCAGTTCGGCTCGCTGATGTTGCCGGTCCAGTTCAAATAGCTTGCGAACGGATCCCAAGTCTGGCCGGCACCGCCGACCTGGTAGTCGCCGTAGTTGGCGTACTCGCGCTTGTTGTAGCTCAGGCCTGCCATGAACTGGTGCTCGCGGCCGAACAGCTGGAACGGACCATCAACGTAGCCATCGACGCCGGTGACCTTGCGCTCGGTGTTGTAGAAGCCCGCGGACGGCGAGATGCCCGCGCCGGTGGTCTTGTCGAAGTTCGATGCGCCCGTGGTCCAGTCGTTGTAGGCCGGGTAGAACAGCTTGTCGTCAGCCTTGGTCTCATCGTGCGTGGCACCGACCTTGAACTTCCAGCCATTGCTGAAGGCGTGCTGCAGGGTGGCGAAGGCGCGTTTGCTGGCAGTGTCCCAGTAGGTCCACTTCGGGCTCGCGTTGAACGATTCGTCGTAGCCCGTGCGCGAGCCATCGGAGTACAGCATCGGGAAGCCACCCCAGGTCGCGCCATTGGCGCGCTTCTGCTGGTAGTCGTAGCCCACGCTCAGCTGGGTGTCCGGGGTCAGGTCGGCGTCGATGACGGCGTAGCCCAGCGTCTTGCGCTGGTTATAGCGGTCCATCTGGCCGTCGGTGTCCAGATAGCTGCCGATCACGCGGCCGCGCACGCTGCCGCTGGCGTTCAGTGCGCTGCCCACATCCACCGTGGTGCGGGTGCGGCCCCAGCTGCCGACGTTCACCGACACGCTGCCGGCCAGTTCGGCGCTGTCGGCGTGCTTGCGGATCAGGTTCACCGAGGCGGAGGGATTGCCGGCACCACTGAGCAGGCCGGTGGCACCACGCACCACTTCCACGCGGTCGTACAGCGCCAGATCCAGGCCGGAATCACCGTAGCTCCAGTTCTGCACCATCTGCGTCGGCAGGCCGTCGAACTGGTAGGCATCGATGTAGAACCCGCGCGCGTAGAACTCGGTGCGCTCGCTGTCGGACTGGGTGCTGGTCACGCCGGTGGTGTTGGCCAGCACGTCGATGATGTCGTCCAGGTTCTGATCTTCGATGCGCTGGTGGCTGATGATGCTGATCGACTGAGGGATCTCGCGCGGCGCCAGGTCGAAGCGGGTGCCGGCCGAGGTGCGGCGCACCGAATAGCCTTCGGCGCGTTCGCCCTTGACCACCACCTTGTCGAGGGTGGTCGGATCGGCGGCGGTGTCGGCGAAGGCGGCCGGGGCCACGGCGCAGAGAACGGCGAGCACGGCAACGGACAGCCGTTGCGGCTGCGGGGTACGGAAGGCGGAACGGTTCATGGGGGTCCTGGACGAGCACGCGCGCTCGGCCAGCATCCAGAAGGCGAGGCGCTACGGGTGGGAAACGGGCGGGCAGGCCGTCCTGGCACCACCGGAAACGAAAGAAATGGTAATACGAACTATTCCTATTTACAAATCATGAACGAGGGAGGCGCTCACGCAGGACTCGACGCAGCATATGGTGTTCAGCGCAGCAGCGGCAGTGGATCGCGCGCGCCGTCGGCGCCGTAGATGCCCCAGTGCAGGTGCGGCGGCGTGCCCTTGGCATTGCCGCTGTCGCCGACGTGGCCAAGCAGGTCGCCGGCCTGGACCACCTGGCCGCGCGACAGACCCTCGGCCCAGCCCTCCAGATGCGCGTAGTAGTAGCGTTCGCGCCCGGGCCCGATCACCCACACCTGGCGGCCACCGAGGCCGCGGTCGCTGACATCCACGACGACGCCGGCGGTGGCACTGCGCACCGGGGTACCGCGCCTGGCGAAGATGTCGATGCCGGCGTGGGAGCGGTCACGGCCGCGTGGGGCGCCGAAGGTATCGGCGATCTGGCGGGGCCGCACACCTTCCACCGGCACCGGAAGCTCGGTGGCCGGAGGCATCCGCGAGAGTGCCCACAGCAGTTTCGGTGCAGCGGCCCATGGGCTGTTCCACAGTGCCATGGCGGCAACGATCGCGATGACCAGCCACAGGCCGCGCAGCAGCCAGCGGCGCAGGCGACGGGCGGGGGAGGGCGATGTGTTCATGGTCTCCGACTGTAGCGCCGAGCCATGCTCGGCGGCTGTTGCTTTGCGGTCAAAGCGCAGTCGAGCATGGCTCCGCGCTACAGAACCGGGTCCAGTGGCACTTCGAAACTGCGCTTCAACGTTCCCAGTGCAACCGAGGTGCGGAAGCGCTCGATGTTGTCATCGCCACCGAACAGCCGCTCGGTGATCGCCTCGTACTCTTCCATCGACGCGGCCGACACCAGCAGCAGGAAATCGCCGTCGCCGGTGATCGAGTAGCACTGCTGCACCGCCGGGTCGTCCTGCACGCGGCGCTTGAACGGCGCCACGCGTTCGCGCTGCTCGCTGACCACGCGCACCTCGACGATGATGGTCAGCGGTCGCCCGACCTTGGCTGCGGCGACTACCGCCACGTTGGCCGCGATCACACCGCTGTCCTGCAGGCGTTTGATGCGGCGCTGCACGGCTGGGGTGGACAGGTGCACGGCCTCGGCGATCTCGCGCTGCGGCAGGGTGTTGTCCCGCTGCAGCAGGCCGAGGATGGCGCGGTCGAAGCTGTCGAGCACGGGGGCGGTAGCCATGGTGAGCAGAAGTTGCACGAACGGGCTGTCAATTGAGCCAAGTGCTCGGCGCGGGCGCAATAGACTTTGCCCATGCAGACCTCACGACTCGCGCCGATGTTGCCGGCGCTGGCGGTGCTTGGCTCGGTCACCTCGCTGGCCATCGGCACCTCCTACGCAAAACACCTGTTCCCGCTGATCGGCGCCCAGGGCACCAGCGCGCTGCGCGTGGGCTTCTCGGCGCTGTTGCTGCTGCTGTTCTGGCGGCCGTGGCGCTGGAAGACCGGCCGCGCGGATGCGATCACCCTCCTGCGCTACGGGCTCACCCTGGGCCTGATGAACCTGCTGTTCTACATGGCCCTGCGCACGATTCCCTTCGGCATCGCGGTGGCCATCGAGTTCACCGGGCCGCTGACGGTGGCGATGCTGTCATCACGGCGACCGATCGACTTCGTCTGGGTGGGCTGCGCAGTGGTGGGGTTGTTGCTGCTGCTGCCGCTGGGCGGCGGCCCGGCGCTGGATCCGGCCGGCGTGCTGTATGCGATGGGCGCAGCGGCGTGTTGGGGGCTTTACATCGTATTCGGCAAGCGTGCCGGACACCTGCACGCCGGGCATTCGGTGTCGCTGGGGCTGCTGGCGGCTTCGCTGGTGGTGGTGCCGGTGGGCGTGGTGCATGCCGGTGCCGCGCTGCTCGATCCAGAGATCCTGGCAGCCGGGCTGCTGGTGGCGCTGGTCTCCAGCGCGATCCCGATGTCGCTGGAGATGATGGCGCTCAAGCGCCTGCCAAAGGAGACCTTCGGCATCCTGATCAGCATGGAGCCGGCGGTGGCCGCGCTGTGGGCGATGCTGCTGCTGCACGAACACCTGCACGGGCTGCAGTGGCTGGCGATCGGCTGCACGGTGCTGGCTTCGGTGGGCAGCACGATGACCGCGCGGCGATTGAAGGTGCCGGTGGTCCAGGCCGGGTAGCGGCAGAGAGCGTGCGGACCAACGGTCCGCACCCACCAGAGCGGCGTGCGGACCAGCGGTCCGCACCTACCAGGGGGGCGGTTCAGCGCAGGGCGTCGGCCGGGACGTCGATCTGCATCGCCAGGGCGAGGTGATCGGAGAACGCGGCCGGTACGGCTTCCACGGTGCGGGTCTGCAGGCCACTGCTGACCAGGATGTGGTCGATGGCGCGGTCGGGGCGCCAGCTGGGGAAGGTCGGCACGATGCAGCCGGGCGGTTGCAGTCGGGTCTTCTGGTACAGCACCTGCATTTCCGGGCGTTCGGCCAGACAGTTGAAGTCGCCCATCAGCACCGCGTTGGGGTGGTCGGACAGCAGCTCGGCGATGAAGCCCAGCTGCGACATCCGCGATCCCGCGCCCAATGACAGATGGGCCACCGCCACCGCCAGGCCGTCGGCACCATCGCCGAACTTGGCCAGCAGCACGCCGCGCCCGCCGATGCGGCCGGGCAGGGCGTGGTCCTGCACTTCCACCGGTTCCAGCTTGCTCAGCAGGCCATTGGCGCTGGAGGCGACCCCGCCCATGCGCCGGTTCGGCTGGTGGCTCCAGTAGTTGAAGCCGGCGCGCTGGGCCAGGTAATGGGTCTGGTTGGTGAAGCCTGAGCGCAGGCTGCCCGGGTCGGCCTCCTGCAGGCCGACGATGTCATGTTCGCGCGCCAGGGTGGCGATCGCGTCCAGGCTGCTGCGCTTGCGACCCGCCGGCAGCGCATGTGACCAGCTGCGGGTCACATAGTCGCTGTAACGGCGGGTACTTGATCCGGCCTGGATGTTGGCCGTCAGCAAGCGCAGGGTCCGTGTACGGGGGGAATTCACGGCCGGGAAATGCTTCTCTTGGATCAGTGAGCCTGGGCCGCGCCGCGTTCGCGGGCGATCAGGTGGTCGGCGATGCGCAGCATGTCCGGGAAGCTCTTGCCCTTAACCAGGTACTTGCCGTTGACGATGATCGACGGGGTGCCGCTGATCTGGCTGCGCTGGGCGAACTGCTTGGCCGAGTTGGTCTTGGCGTTCACCGCGAAGCTGCCCATGGTGGCCGCGAACTGCTTCGGATCGACGCCGTAGGCGGCGTAGAACTTGGCGATGTCTTCCACCGAGTCACGGCCGCGCTCGCCCTTCAGGGTCTTCTGCGAGTGGATGGCGGCGTACAGCGCTTCGTGGGTCTTCTCCTGCACGCCCAGGGTCTGCGCGGCGTAGAAGGCACGGGCGTAGTCATCCCAGGTGCCGCCGAACATGGCCGGCACGTAGACGAAGTTCACGTCGCTGGGCAGGCCGGCCTTCCACGGGCCGACCAGCGGCTGGAACGCGGCGCAGGCCGGGCAGACGTAGCCGAAGATCTCGGTCACTTCGATCTTGCCGGCGGCCGGCTGGAACGGCTGGCCGTTCGGGATCACCTGGTAGTCGGCACCTTCCACCGGAGCCGGGCCGGTCAGTGCGGCGGTGGTCGGGGTCGGCGCGGCGGCCGGAGTTGCTTCGGCCGGAGTCTTCTCGCCTTCAGCGGCAGCCGGCGCGGCGCCTTCGCTGCCCGCCGCCGGTGCGGCAGCCGGTTCGGTGGTCGTGGCCGGGGTTGCTGCCGGTTCGGCGGGGGCCACGGTGGTGTTGGTGCTGCCGTCGTCGGCCTTGCAGGCGGCCAGGATCGGCAGCAGCGCTGCGAGGGCGAGGGCGTAACGGATCTTCATGGAAACGTCTCCAGCATCTGGAAAGGTGGGGCCGGCGGCAGGCGCCGGCCAAGGGGAAATGATGACACGCGGCGG
Source organism: Stenotrophomonas sp. YJH_SMC_32 (assembly GCF_059369975.1). Classification (NCBI taxonomy): domain Bacteria; kingdom Pseudomonadati; phylum Pseudomonadota; class Gammaproteobacteria; order Lysobacterales; family Lysobacteraceae; genus Stenotrophomonas; species Stenotrophomonas sp. YJH_SMC_32. The sequence goes on from NZ_JCAFTE010000001.1 coordinate 592,906, forward strand.
CGACAACGCCGTGTCGGTGGTGGGTGTTGGTTCAGCGGCCGCGGGCGGCGCGCGCCTGCGCGATCAGCGCCGAGGCAATGCGCAGCTGGTCGTCGAAGCTGTTGCCGCGCACCAGGTACTGGCCATTGATGATGATGGCCGGGGTGCCCGGAATCTTGGTGCGCTGGGCGAACGCGCGCGCGGCCTCGACCTTCTTCTGCACGGCATCGCCGCGCAGGGCCTGGATGTAGCGGTCCGGGGTCACGCCGTAGGCCTTGTAGAAGGTGGCGAGCTCATCGGCGGAGACGTTCTGCATCGGCAGCGAACCCTGCTCGTGAAGGGCCTTGAACACGGCGGCATGGCTGCGCTTGGCCACGCCGACTTCGTCGGCGGCGTAGTAGGCCAGTGCCCAGGCATCCCAGGCACCGCCGAAGGCCGCCGGGACCGGGGTGAAGCGCACGTCGGCCGGCAGCTTGGCCGCCCAGGCTTCCAGCTGCGGTTCGAAATGGGCGCAGTGCGGGCAGGTGTAGCCGAAGACTTCGACCACCTCGATCTTGCCGGCCAGCGGCTGGAACGGGCCCGGCTGGGCGATGCGCTCGTAGTCTTTGCCCTCGACCAGCGGGGCATTGGCGGGGGTGGCGGCGCAGGCTGCCAGCGGCAGCAGCACCAGCACGGACAACAGCAGGCGGGAAATCAACCTCATCGACACGCATCTCCGTTGAAAAAAGCAACGCCGGCGCAGCCGCCGGCGTGAAGGAAACATACCGCAGCCGTGGGCCGGCGTCGCGGCCCGGGCCGACCAGTGGTGGTCAGGGGGCGGCAGCCGGTTGTGTTGGCGTGGCCGTGGTGGCCACATCGTCGGCCTTGTTGTGCAGGCCCTGCAGGTAGCTCGACAGCGCCTGCACCTCCTGCTCGCTGAGCTTCTGCGCGACCGTGGCCATGATCTGGAAGTGCGCCTTGTCGGTCTCGTTGGTCTGGCCGGCCTGGTACTCCTGCAGGCGGCGCGCGACATAGCTGGCGTGCTGGCCACCGAGATGCGGATAGGCCGGGCCGGGATTGCCGGCACCGCTGGGGCCATGGCAGGCCATGCAGGCCGGCAGGCCACGCTTGGCATCGCCGCCGCGGTACAGCTGCTGGCCGATCTCGTAGAACTTCATGCCCTTGTAGGGGCCGTCGGCGACCGCCGTGTCATCGGCGATGCCGGCGTTGGCCTTCTGCGTGGCGAAGTAGGCGCCGATATCACGCATGTCCTGCGGGGTGAGGTTCTGCACGAACGGCACCATCGCCACCGCCGCGCCGGAACTGCGCTGGCCGTTGGCGATCAGGGCCATCTGCTGGGCCACGTAGCGTTCGCTCTGGCCGGCAATGGACGGGTACATCTCCACCGTGGAATTGCCGTCGGCACCGTGGCAGGCCGCGCAGGCCGTCGCCTTGGTCTGCCCGGCCTTCGCATCGCCCCAGCGGGTCTTGCTGAAATCCACCTCCAGCGAGGCGGTGTTGATCGGCCCATTGTCGGGCAGCGGGGTCAACGTGGTCTGCGCGAACGCAGCAGCGGCAACGACTACAGCAGTGGCAAGGGCGGATACGGCAAGAACGCGAGCGTGGCGCATGCTGAAGCTCCGTATGGACCGGGCCGGGCGGTGGCGGCCGGCATCGCCCGGATTATCAACGCCGTTTCCGCGCACGGTCAACGCAGCAGTGCAGCAAAATGCCCGCAAAGGCCGCCGGCACGGGCGCGCGGCGCCGCAACATGCGATCCTAGGCACATGTCATTGCTCATCGAACGCGCCCGTTACCACCTTTCGGCCCATAACGTGCGGCAGCTGCCGCCCGACGAAGGGGCCGAAGTGGCCTTCGCCGGCCGCTCCAACGCCGGCAAGTCCAGTGCGCTCAACGCGCTGACCCGCCAGAACGCCCTGGCGCGTGTCTCCAAGACCCCCGGCCGTACCCAGCAGCTGGTGTTCTTCCAGGTCACCCCGGAGGCGCATCTGGTCGACCTGCCCGGTTACGGCTACGCCAAGGTGCCGCTGGACCTGCAGGCGCACTGGCAGGCCTTCATCGACAAGTACTTCCGCACCCGCGAGGCCCTGAAGGGGCTGGTGGTGGTGATGGACATCCGTCATCCGCTGAAGGACTACGACCGGCAGATGCTGTCCTATGCCGTACAGCGCGGCATGCCGGCGCACGCCCTGCTGACCAAGGCCGACAAGCTCAGCCGCAGCCAGCAGATGCAGACCCTGCAGAAGGTGCGCAAGGAACTGCACTCGGCCTACGGCGACAGCGTCAGCGTGCAGGTGTTCTCCGGCGAGGACCGCACCGGCGTGGACGAAGCCCGCGGCGTGATCGGCGGCTGGCTGGGGCTGGAATAAGGTATTGCCGGTCGCCCGGCTGGCAGCCGGGCGCTACCCGATCGGGTGGGTGCCGACCTTGGTCGGCACACCCTCACAACGGCGAATACTCCGCCGGCACCCACGCATAGGCCTGGCTCTCGCTGCGCACATGGCCCAGGCCCGGGAACGGCAGGTGCGCACCGGCCACCCACCAGCCGTTGGCGGTGGCCTGCTGCAGCAGCCCGCGACGGCTGGCGATGGCCGCCTTGCGGTCCGAATCGGCCTCGAACGCGGCCTCCGGGTGCGCGAACTGCACCGCATGGAAGTGCAGCACGTCGCCCCACACCAGCAGTGACTGGCCTTGGCTGTCGAACCGGTAGGAGACGTGGCCGGGGGTATGGCCATGGGTGTCCATCGCCACCGCGCCGCCGGGCAGGGCATCGCCGGGGTTGAACGTGCGCAGGTGGCCACTGGCCTGGTACGGCGCCACCGCGTTGCGCGCCAGCGGGAAGGCGAAGCGCACACCCTTCGGCGCGGAAGCCTCGCTGGCCGGGTTGAGCCAGTAGTCGGCATCGGCCCTGGACAGCCACACCGTGGCATTCGGGTAGGCCGGCTTGCCCTGCGCATCGAGCACCCCGCACAGGTGGTCCGGATGGGCGTGGGTCAGCAGCACCTCGTCCACCTCGGCCGGGTCCACGCCGGAGGCGCGCAGGTTGCCCAGCACCTGGCCCAGGCCGGGGCCGAAGCACTGTGCGGTGCCGGTATCGACCAGGGTCAGGTGGTTGCCCTGGCGCACCAGGAACGCGTTGATTGCGGTCTGCAGGCCCTTCTTGTCTTCCGGTACGTAGCGGCCTTCCAACAGGCGGCTGACCAGTGTCGGCGGCACGTCGACCACTTCCTGCCGGCCCAGCGCGACCACGCCGTCGAACAGGGCGGTGACCTGCAGCGCACCGACGCGCTGGTGGTAGACGCCGGGCACCTGCTGGGTGGGCGCGGGCGAGGTGGCTTCGGCCAGCGCCGCCAGTGGCAGGGCGGACAGGGCCAGCAGCAGGGCGGTGCGTAGGGGCAGTTGGCGCAGGGTCATGAGGGTTCTCGGTGGATGATGGGCGGTTCCGTTGGCCTAGCGTGCCGTGACTGGCGTGCGCACGGCGCTCAAACCACTGCGTGGAATGCTCAGGGAAGGGGGTGTTGTCTGCAGGGCTGCGCCCTGCACCCGCAGAGGCAACAGCAACAGCAACAGCGATCTATCCGTGGGATGGCGGGGTGGGTCCGGTTGCGGGAGACGCCGTAAACCCATCCATGGGGGCTTGGCCGCGGCATCCATGCCGCGGACACTCCCGCAACCGGACCCACCCCGCCTTCGACAGTTTTCCGCGAACTGTTGGAGATGCTCTTGGGGTCAGATCCGTTTTCCGCAGGAAAACGGATCTGACCCCAGATCGATTTCGATATCTGACAGAAAAATCGTGTCGACCAAGGTCGACACCTACCAACAGCAGCAGGAATCTGTCAGAGGTGGGGCGGTGTGGGTGGGCAGGACCGTTGGCGCCATGGATGGCGCCATCGAGCCCCCATGGATGGGTTTACGGCGTGTCCTGCCCACCCACACCGCTCCGCCGTCCCACGGATAGCCGCTGTTGCTGTTGCTTCGGCCGTTGCTCTGGCTCGTAGCGGGTGCAGGGCGCAGCCCTGCCGACCCCCCTCAAATGTCTGTGGGAGCCAGCCCGTACTGCTCGGCAAAGCGCTTGCTGAAACTGGCCGCAGAGCGGTAGCCCGCGCGTGCGGCCACGGTCTTCAGCGGCAGGTCGGTGGTGTAGAGCAGCTGCATGCCATGCGCCAGCCGGGCCTCGGTGAGCAGCTGGCGCAGGCTGGTGTCCTCGGCGGCGAGCCGACGGCGCAAGGTCGCGCCGCTCAGCGCGAACAGCGCTTCCACATCGCGCGATTGCCAGTCGCGAGCGGGTTCAGCGGCGATGCGGTCGCGGATCTGTTCGCCCAGGCTCGGCGCCTGCGGCAGCAGCAGGTTGCCGTGGCCCTGCCGGCACAGGGTCAGTACCAACGAGGCCAGGGCCAGCCGCGCTTCGCTGTAACGGCCGTCCTGCAGCGATTGCCGCCACTGGCGCAGCACCGCGCCATGATCGATCAACGGCAGCCGCGCCATCGCATGACCGGCGGCGGGAAGCTCCCCGCTCCACAGCGTGCGTGCGGCCGCCAGCACTTCGGCACACAGCGGCACGATGGCGCTGAGGTAGCGGCCACTGCGTGGGTCGGGGGTGTTGACCACATCGATGCGGCAGCGCTGGGTCAGCAGCAGGATGTCGCCGGGCATGAACTCCAGCGACTGGTGCGCGGTACGCACCTGCTTGCGTCCTTCCAGCAGGATCGCAAACTGTGGTTGTGGAATCTCCACCGAGCTGGCGCCATGTTCGCGCCGAGCGGTGATGCACGCATAACCTTCGGCGCGTGCGCAGCCGGCCAGGCTGGCCATCTCGGCCAGCAGTGCGGTGGCCGGTGGCAGCATGGCGGTCATGACACGTGGGCACCGAACAGGCGACCGACGCCGGCCGCCGCGGCCATCGCCAATGCGCCCCAGAACATCACCCGGATCGCGCCGCGAACCGGCGGTGCGCCGCCGGCCCTGGCCGCCACTGCGCCGGTCAGGCACAGGCCGAGCAGGGTACTGGCCGTGGTCATCAGTGCGACCCTGTCGACCGGCGCGAGCAGGGCGGTCAGCACCGGCAGCGCCGCGCCACAGGTGAACGCACCGGCCGAGGCCAGCGCTGCCTGCAGCGGGCGGGCGCGCAGGGTATCGGTGATGCCCAGTTCGTCGCGGGCGTGGGCACCCAGCGCATCATGGGCGGTGAGCTGTTCGGCCACCTGCCGTGCCAGCGCAGGCTCCAGGCCGCGGTGGCGGTAGATCGCGGCCAGCTCCTCCAGCTCGCTGTGCGGATTTTCGCGCAGCTCGCGCTTTTCCATTGCCAGGTCTGCGTCCTCGGTGTCGGCCTGGGTCTGTACCGAGACGTACTCGCCGGCGGCCATCGACATCGCGCCGGCCACGGTGCCGGCCACGCCGGTGGCGAGGATGGTGGTAGCGGAGGCGCCGCCGGCGGCCACGCCGACTACCAGGCCGGCCACCGAGACGATGCCATCATTGGCGCCCAGCACGGCGGCACGCAGCCAGCCGACGCGCTCGGAGCGGTGCAGTTCGGGATGTCGTGAATGGCGGCTCATGTCGTTGAGTGTACGAGGGTCAAGAGGGCGTCGGTAGGATGCTGAAACCCGTCACCGTCGCATGACGCAACGGGGTGCCACGCTATAGTGCGCCCTTGCGATGGAAGGCCCCGGGCCCCACATCCCCTGCCACTGTCCAGCGAGCCACCCCCTTGTCGAGCCCCAGCCACGTCGCCGATACCCCCATTACCGACCGCTCGCAGCTGGTGGAGGTGATCGCCTCCGGCGAGAAACCCCGTGCGCAGTGGCGCATTGGTACCGAGCACGAGAAGTTCGGATTCCGCCTGGATGACCTGCGGCCGCCGACCTTCGAGGGCGAGCGTGGCATCGAAGCGCTGCTCAACGGCCTGGTCCGCTTCGGCTGGGAGCCGGTGCAGGAGAACGGCAACACCATCGCCCTGCTGCGCGATGGGGCCTCGGTGACGCTGGAGCCGGCCGGTCAGCTGGAACTGTCCGGCGCGGCGCTGGAGACCATCCACCAGACCTGCGTGGAGACCGGCACCCACCTCAACGAAGTGGCGCAGGTGGCTGGCGAACTGCAGTTGGGCTTCCTCGGCATGGGCTTCCAGCCCAAGTGGAAGCGCGACGAGATGCCGTGGATGCCCAAGGGCCGCTACAAGATCATGCGTTCGTACATGCCCAAGGTCGGTTCGCTGGGCCTGGACATGATGACCCGCACCTGCACGGTGCAGGTGAACCTGGACTACGCGACCGAGGCGGACATGGTGAAGAAGTTCCGCGTGTCGCTGGCGCTGCAGCCGATTGCCACTGCGCTGTTTGCCGATTCGCCGTTCACCGAAGGCAAGCCGAACGGCTACCTGAGCTATCGCTCGCACATCTGGACCGACACCGACGTCGATCGCACCGGCATGCTCGACTTCGTGTTCGAGGACGGCTTCGGTTACGAGCGCTATGTCGATTACCTGCTCGACGTGCCGATGTATTTCTCCTACCGCGATGGCATCTACCACGATGCCAGCGGGCAGAGCTTCCGTGATTTCATGCAGGCCAGGCTGCCGGTGCTGCCGGGCGCGCTGCCGACGCTGCGCGACTGGTCGGACCACATGACCACTGCGTTCCCGGAAGTGCGCCTGAAGAAGTACCTGGAAATGCGTGGTGCCGACGGTGGCCCGTGGAGCCGCCTGTGTGCGCTGCCGGCGTTCTGGGTGGGCCTGCTGTACGACGACACCGCACTGGATGCCGCCTGGGACCTGGTGCGCGACTTCACCCTGGCCGAGCGCCATGCGCTGCGCGATGGTGTACCGAAGCATGCGATGAATCTGCCGTTCCGCAACGGCACGGTGCGCGACCTGGCCCGCGAGGCGGTGAATATTTCGGTGGAAGGCCTCAAGCGCCGTGCTGCGCGCAATGCCGATGGCCAGGACGAGAGCAAGTTCCTGGACGTGCTTCAGGAGATCGTCGAATCCGGGCTGACCCCGGCCGAGCGCAAGCTGGCGCTGTTCCATGGCCGCTGGCACGGCGATGTCGATCCGGTGTTCCGCGAGTTCGCGTATTGATGATGTTGGGTGGGTGCCGACCTTGGTCGGCACGCGATGAAAAAAACCCCGGCATTGCCGGGGATTTTCATTTTCACACCTGCCTTGGATCAGGCTGCGTTCTTCATCGTCGCCATGTCGATCACGAAGCGGTAGCGCACATCGTTCTTCGCCATGCGTTCCCAGGCTTCGTTGACGTTCTTGATGTCGATCATCTCCACATCGCTGACGATGCCGTGCTCGGCACAGAAGTCCATCATTTCCTGGGTTTCGGCCATGCCGCCGATCGCCGAGCCGGTCAGGTGCTTGCGGCCGAAGATCACGCTGCCACCGGTCAGCGGCGGGTCCAGCTCGGTCAGCACGCCGACCAGGCACATGGTGGCCTCGCGCTTGAGCAGGCCCATGTAGGGGTTGGTGTCATGGCCGACCGGGATGGTGTTGAGCAGGAAGTCGAAGCTGCCAGCGTGCGCCTTCATCTGCGCGGCGTCGCGCGAGACCAGCACTTCATCGGCGCCCAGGCGCTTGGCGTCGGCACCCTTTTCAGGCGTGGTGGTGATCATCACCACGTGCGCACCGAGCGCCTTGGCGAACTTCACGCCCATGTGGCCGAGGCCACCCAGGCCGATCACGCCGACCTTCTGGCCCGGGCCGACTTTCCAATGGCGCAGCGGCGACCAGGTGGTGATGCCGGCGCACAGCAGCGGCGCGGCGGCCTTCAGGTCGAGGGTGTCGGACACCTTCACCACGAAGCGCTGCTCGACCACCACGTGGTCGGAATAGCCGCCGTAGGTCGGTGCACCGCTTTCGCGTTCACGGCCGTTGTAGGTCCAGGTCGCGCCTTCGGCGCAGTACTGCTCCAGGTCGTGCTCGCAGGCATCACAGTGGCGGCAGGAATCGACCATGCAGCCGACGCCGGCGTGGTCGCCGACCTTGAAGCGGGTGACGTTGCTGCCGACTTCGGTGACGCGGCCGATGATCTCGTGGCCCGGCACCATCGGATAGATCGAGCCACCCCAGTCGTCGCGGGCCTGGTGCAGGTCGGAGTGGCAGATGCCGCTGTAGAGGATCTCGATGCGCACATCGTCAGGGCCGACCGCGCGGCGTTCGAACTCGTACGGAATCAGCGGGTCGGTATGTGAATGGGCGGCGTAACCACGGGCGAGGGACATGGGGAATCCTTGGCAGGGTTTGTCGAAAGGCGTTTTACAATACGCCCCGTTCCCAGCGGCAAGAAGCGCGGATATCGGCATGATTCATCAAGTGGAACTGCACAATCATGGCCACTGACAACCTGACCCACCTGGCCGCGTTCGCCGCGGTTGCCCGTCATCGCAGTTTCCGCCGTGCCGGTGCTGAGCTGGCCCTGTCGACCTCGGCGGTGAGCTATGCGATCCGCGCACTGGAGGAACGGCTGGGGGTCGGCCTGTTCCATCGCACCACCCGCAGCGTGGCCCTGACCGAGGCAGGGCAGCGCCTGCTGGAACGCCTGCAGCCGGCGCTGGGGCAGGTGCATGACGCGCTGGAAGAGATGAACCAGTTCCGCGCTGCGCCGGCGGGGTTGCTGCGGATCAATGCGACGCGGGCGGCGGTGGCGACCCAGCTGGGGCCGCGGCTGGCGCGCTTCCTGCACGCCCATCCGGACGTGCGGGTGGAGCTGACCGAGAACGATGGCCTGGTCGACATCGTCGCCGAGGGTTACGACGCCGGCGTGCGCCTGCATGAGTTCGTGCCCGAGGACATGGTGGCGGTGCCGATGGGGCCGCCGCTGCGCGGCTTGATCGTCGGTTCGCCCGAGTACCTGCGGCGCCGGCCGGCACCGCAGCATCCGCGTGATCTGGCGGCACACGAGTGCATCCGCTTCCGCTTCGCCAGCGGGCATCTGTACAAGTGGCAGTTCGAGCGTGCTGGGCAGGCGCTGGAAATCGACGTGCCGGGGCGGCTGACACTGGGCGAGCAGGGCACCGTGGTCGGCGCAGTGCTCGATGGCATCGGCCTGGCCTATGTGCTGGAAGACACCGCACGGCCCTACATCGAATCGGGGCAGATGGTGGCGGTGCTGGAAGACTGGAGCGAACCGTTCGCCGGCTTCGCGCTGTATTACCCGAAGCAGCGGCAGATGCCTGGTGCGCTGCGTGCGTTCGTGGATATGCTGCGGGAGTGATGTGAAAGGCGTGGAGGAGATTCTTGCTGGGATGCAATGTGCGAATCCCGAGACAGATTCACCTTGGCATTCACAAGCACGCTCTCGGCTATCGAGCGCGTTTCCGGTCGGGTCACCTGTCTGCGCGTTTGTGTTTGCGAGTGAGGGTTAGGGTTAGGTTCCAGTACTGGCCAGGACGTGTACTCGGAAGGTCACTCGAAAATATCCGCTTGAACTGAAGCAGAGTGGCTAACAAGTCCTTCGTTGTCGGAGTTGGGAATCGCTCGCAACGTAGCCCACATACGATCAAAGTGGGGCGAAGCAGGCAAGATGTATGGACGTCATCGCGCGTCATAGCTCGCGTGGTGTAAGCGGCGCTGCTGGAAATTGTTCACTTTCAAATATCAAAAGATGTATTGACTTGCCATGAGTGTCTTGATCTACTCCATACGAACCTTCGGCATGGACTGTACGAATGGCGCTTTTCAGGGACGAAGTCATTGCAGCAAAGCGAATGCAGCAGAGAGGTGCTCTGCTCGTCGCGACGCCACCTTCAGTTCGATGGATCGCCATTGCTGGTGTGGTTTTTCTTGCCGCCATCGTCGCCGTCCTTTTTTTTGCGGACTACACCAGGCGTGAGAGGGTTGGCGGTGAGCTTGCATCCTCGGATGAAGGGCAGAACGCGCTGTCGCGCGTTTCAGGCGTTGTGACGCATGTTCTTGCCCGTGAAGGGCAGGCGGTGAAAAGCGGGCAGGAAATAGCGCGTATTTCATTAGACGTCGGTGGTGATGGAGGCATCGGCGCCTATGCTGAGGTACGGCGGAAGCTGCAACAGCAGCATGAGCGCCTTAGGGCAGAAATCGACGATAAGGTCCAGCTTCAGAAAGGGGAGCAGGAAGCGTTGCGGCAGCGTGCTCGCAATATCTCTTCACGTATTGCTGCGTTCGACAGAGAAATTGAGTTGCAGCAAAGCCTTATAGCCAGTGCCAGCGCACGGTTAGAACGGTTCAAGCCGTTGGTGAAGGAAGGGTATGTATCCGGAATGCAGATGGAACAGCAGGAAGCTGCTGTCGTCCAGGCCAAGACAAGCTTGTCCTCGTTGCAGCGTGAGCGCCTTCAGTCTGGCCAGGATCTGGCCACGGTAAACAGCCAGATTCGACAGTATCCACAGCAGAGTCGTAATGATCGTAGTGAAGTCGAGCGGACATTGATTGGCCTCGAACAGGAGTTGGCCAAGAACGAAGCGCAGCGCGAAGTTGTTATTCGTGCTGCCCGGGATGGAATGGTCGTCAATTTGTTGATTGCTGATGGCGTATCGGTTGTTGCGGGGCAACCTTTGTTCCAGATTGTGCGTCCGGGCTCGCCGCTTGAGGCACGGCTGTTCGTTGAAAGTCGCGCAGTAGGTCTTCTGCAGGCAGGGCAGCGCGTTGTCATGCGCTATCCCGCATTCCCATATCAGAAGTTCGGACAGCAGTGGGGGACAATAAAATCAGTCTCGACCAAAGGGTTGCGTGCGGCCGAGTCAGCAGTGTTCACTGACAATCCCGGTCAGCGTGAGAAGATGGCTCCGCTCTATCAAGTGGTTGTTGCCCTTGATGACCAGAGCATCGCAGCAGGTGGAGGCCATCTCGCCTTGCGCTCTGGTATGCAGGTCGAAGCAGATCTGCTGATTGAACGACGGAAGATCGTGTCGTGGCTGCTTGATCCCCTGGCAGGGATGCAGAAGCGCATGGCAAATGGTAGCGAAGCGCGATGACGGTCATGCCGCCTATCGATCTGCGCCTACTGAGTCGAACACGAGGTGTTCTGCCGCAGATCATGCAATCAGAATTAGCCGAATGTGGTCTTGCATGCATCGCAATGATCGCGCGCTATCACGGGCATGACGTTGACATGCTCGCACTTCGGCGAAAATTCCCTGGATCGCTCAAGGGGGTTGATCTTGCCCGACTTGTGGAGATGGCTGCGGCGCTGGATCTTTCCGCCCGAGCACTGCGCATCGAGCTCAACGATCTGAAGCGGGTGCAGGGGCCCTGTATTCTGCACTGGGATCTTGACCATTTTGTGGTCCTCAAGCAGGCCACACGATCCGGGATTGTCATCCATGATCCAGGTTTCGGAGTCCGTTCACTGACATGGGATGAGGCGTCGCGGTCCTTTACTGGGATTGCTCTGGACGTTCAGCCATCCACGTCATTCGAGGCGATCAGTGATCGCGTACATATTTCCATCGCTGCTCTGGTGGGAAGAGTTGCGGGAATCAAGCGTGCGCTGGGATTCATCGCGCTGCTTGCATTAGTTCTTGAAGTTTGTGTGATCGCGGCGCCATTCTACGCGCAATGGGTTGTGGATCAGGTGCTTCTGAGTGCCGATAGGGACTTGCTGACGGTCCTGTTTGTTTCATTCATATTGCTTTCGCTGTTCCAGGTGGTCTTCTTTGCCGCGCGGAGCTGGGCGGTAGTCTGGTTTGGCGCCAATTTGAATCTGCAATGGAGTGGCCGCGTTTTCGGGAAGCTTCTGGAGTTGCCGTTGTCATGGTTTTCCAGGCGCCATGTCGGTGACGTCATGTCAAGATTTGCATCTATGCAGTCGATTCAGCGGACTATATCCACTCAGTTTGTCGAGGGCATTCTGGATGGAGTGATGTCGCTCGCAATCCTGGCAATCCTGATGGTGTACAGCATCAAGTTGACCGCCGTTGTTGTGGGCTTCTTTGCGATCTACTTGCTATTGCGCTATGGAATTTTCGGATGGATGAGGCGGGCGACGGAGGAGCAGGTCGTTCAAGCCGCAAGACTGCAGTCCGAGCTGATGGAAGCCGTGCGTGGAGCTCAATCAATCAAGTTGAATGGCAGTTACGCCGAAAGGCGTTCCAGATTTGCCAATGTTCTTGTAGCGACGACGAATCGTGATGTCGAGGTTCAGAAGATCGGGGTGATCTACAATTCCGTACGCCAATGGCTGATTATGGCGTCAAGAATTTTTATCATCTGGATTGCTGCGACGCAGGTTCTGGACGGCAGCTTCAGTACAGGCATGCTGGTTGCGTTTGTCGCCTACGCAGACATCTTCGCGACGCGCGTGTCGCAGCTGATTGATCGGATCATGGAATGGCGCATGCTCGGTCTGCATGCAGAGCGGGTCGCAGACGTAGTGCTCTCTGAGCCTGAGGCAGATCTGGTCACTGAGCACGCCGGTAGCATTCCAGATTTTTCGCTACAACTGCGATCAGTTGGTTTCCGTTACGCGCCCGCTGAGCCACGTGTTCTCGACGGGCTTGATCTCTATGTCGAGGAGGGGGAGTCGGTCGCGTTGGTGGGTCCTTCCGGTTGCGGCAAGTCGACGCTGGCGCGCATCATGCTTGGTTTGATTCAGCCTGAAGATGGTCAGGTTCTGCTTGGTGGGATCGATATCAGGCATATTGGCCTTCAGAAATATCGAAGCTTCGTTGGTGCGGTCATGCAGGACGATCAGCTGTTTGCTGGCTCAATTGCCGACAACATCGGATTCTTCAGTCATTCGGCAGATCCCGAGCGAGTGGAGCAGGCCGCGCGCTTGGCTGCCGTTCACGAGGACATAGTGCGCATGCCGATGGGATACGGCAGCCTGGTAGGGGATATGGGATCGGCGCTTTCCGGTGGTCAGAAGCAACGGATTCTGCTCGCGCGCGCGCTGTACCGACGTCCCAGGGTGCTGATCCTGGATGAAGCGACTAGTCACCTCGATGTTGATCGTGAGGCGGAGGTCAACCGCGCCATCGCTGGTCTGCGTATTACTCGAATTATCGTTGCGCATCGTCCGGAGACCATTCGGAGTGCTGATCGCGTAATTGAGTTTCCCGCAGGAGTTAGCTGCGGACCAAGACGATCTTCGCGGGCATGATGCCTGTGTAGACGTGCTCCCCTTGCGGATGGGGGGATTTCAATACCACCGCAACCAGAAAAGGAACTGACCATGTCTGACAAGAACGTTTCGATCAAGCCGCTGGGTCTGGAAATGGCACGCGAACTGAGCACCGAAGAGTTGATGAATGTCGGCGGTGGTGCCTTGGAGACTGCTCCGGCATCGACTGGCAGTGCTGGCGGCAAAGTTACCAGCGGCGGCGACTGGGAAGTCAACGTCGGTATCGACTGGTAATCGCTTTCTGAGTTCTTGGTAAAAGCACTCCCCCTGCCAGATGGTGGGGGGGGGGCGGGGACACTGAGGAGCTGTAATGATGGAACCGGTTCACGTCATCATTGGAAATTCGGAGGACATCCATGCCGTGTCCGTGGCATGGGCGCTTGAACGCGCCGGTGCGCGCGTTCTGTTGTGGGATGGGATCGGCATGCATGATGAGGCTGTCATGGTCCATACGATCGGCGACTCAGGATCCATTCTAAGGATAGGTGGGGACACCGTTCGCGATGTGAAGTCGCTGTGGTTCAGGAGGCCCGTACCGTACCAGCCCTTGGCTGATCTCGATCCGGCTTCCGTAAAATTCGTGGACAATGAACTGAAAAGCGCACACGGCTCATTGGCAGCGGCGCTTCGTTTGAGATCTTCGCTCACGATAGGTGACTGGCATCCTACCGACGCCTCAACCAAAGGGCTCCAGCTTGAAGTTGCTTTATCTTGCGGCTTTCGCATTCCAGATACCTTGATCACGAACGATCCGGTAGAAGTCGCAGACTTTCGTACAAGGCAGCCTGCGGTTCTGGTGAAGCACTTCACCCCACACTTCTGGTCCAGTGATAGGGAGCGGAAAGGCTGGCAATGCGGACCCGTGATCATTCCTCGAGATCGATCGCTTGATGATGCTGGCGTTCGAGTCTGCCCGGCGATCTACCAGGCAGTGGTCGACAAAGTGTTCGATCTGCGGGTTACAGTGATTGGACGGCGCATGTTCACCGCGAGAATTGTTCGCCACGATGGTGTTTCGCCACTTGATTGGAGGCCGGGTTCAGTGAGGCCGGGTGAGTTGGTCATGGATCGGTATGAGCTGGATGAACGGACCCAGGCGGCGATCGGTTTGCTGATGGACAAATTGGATTTGCGCTATGGTTGTGTGGACTTGGCGGTTGATTCCCGGGGGGACACGTTCTTCTTCGAGATCAATACTGGTGGCCAGTTCCTGTTCATCGATGACTACATTCCCGAGATGAATCTACTAGGAGAGATGGCGGGGTTCCTCTTGGCCGGTTCCATGGAGTACGAAGCTGTACCATCGTCGGTGGCGAATCTTGCTGCTTTCGAAAGCAGTGATCGTTGCGCTGAACTTTGTTCAGCGGTGCGCCGTTTCGGGCAAAGCGACCGCATGATTACTCGTGTGGACACGAGCGCAGCAGAGGCCGCATGAGGCGGTTTGGTCTGTTGGGGTGGGTACTTGTGCTCAGCAGCAGCCCTGTCTGGGCTGTTGACCTAAGTCAGGCGATGCATGCGTGCCCCGGGGCGGCGGCTTTCATTGAAGCTCAAGTTGCTCAGCAGCGGGCCGCATTGTCTGTGGGGCCTTCTGTAGTGTCGGACAACGTTAGGCGGGAGCGGCTGCTGGCGTTGCAGGATGAGGACCAAAGACTCTATGAGAGATTGGCGTCCGGATCTATTGATGTAACTGCATTGATGCCGGTGAAGGAGCGACACCTGAGCTATCTGCGTCAGGAACTTGGTGATTCAGTGGCAATCCCATCTGTGGGGGAAGTGGGGAGGGATGGCCTCGCTGCGCTCTGGTTGCTTGTTCAGCATGCAGATGATGATCCGTCGTTGCAAGCAAAAGCGTTGGCGAATTTCGAGCCTTTGGTGAAGCGAGGTGAACTGGACGCGAGCAAGTTTGCTCTCCTCTCAGACAGAGTGCTTCTCGCTTCCGGTAAGCCCCAGCGTTTCGGAACCCAGTTACGGTCTCTGGAAACAGGCGAGCCACTGAAGTTGGATAGTCCTGCATCGGTCGAGCGTGAGCGAACTGCGCTTGGTCTGATGAGCCTGGAGGACTATCGCTGTATCAGCGATCAGCTGTACAGAAGCGCCCGTTGAAGGCAGGGAATTCAACAGTTCGCAGATGGTGCAGGATGACGGCTGGCACTGGCCGATATTTGCACTGGACTGATCGGGTCCATCAATCTGCTTGCTGAATCTCATCGGCGCTCTCCGTAACTGCTGTATCCATTGATGAAGAACGGAAGGGAGAACGAGGATGTCTAGCGGAGATAGGAAGTTGAAGCCCCTAGGCCTTGAGATGGCCGTGGAGATTGATATGAATGTGCTTTCATGTATTGGAGGTGGAAGGTCCAATTCGACTACAACGACGGTCAGTGTAGGGTTGTCAACCGAAGGCGGAGATCTTGGTGACGTCAACATCAGTTTCGATTGACGAGGCGGGGCGCGTCGCGTTCTCCGAAGCAGCGTCAGATAGCCGGCGCGCTGCGCGCGTTCATGGACATGTTGCGGGAGTGAGTTGCAGTAGATGATGCAGCGCCGCTGTCAGGCATGCGTGGATGGGTTCTGCTACGGCCCCTGCAATACCCGCGCCAACAACGCCAGGCACTCACGCAGGTGCACATCCACCGGCGTATCCTCGGCCACCACCCCGATCACGCGCTCGCGCAGCGGTTCGGCCACGGCCATTGCCAGGATCAGTCGCGCCATGCGCGCGGAATCCCCCTCACGCAGCAGCCCACGCTGCTGCTGCCGTTTCAGCCAGTCGGCCAGCAGCGCACGGCCGCGCTCGATGCCGTTGTCCAGGTAGGCCTGCAGCAGCGCCTGCTTGCCGGGAAAGTCCGTGGCCAGCAGCCGGAACACCTGCACCGCCTGCGCCGACAGCGCCTGCGCACACACCGCCTGCAGGATGTCCTGCAGCAACGGCAGCACCTCGTCGGTGTCGTGCGCATCGCGCTGCAGCTGCGGCGCGAAGCCATCGGTCCATTCGCGCACCGCCAACCCGACCAGTTCCTCGCGGTTGCTGGCGTGGCGGTACACGGTCTTCTTCGCCACCCCGGCATGCGCCGCCACCGCTTCGATGGTGGTGGCCTCGTAACCCTGTGCCAGCAGCAGCTCCAGCGTGGCCTGCAGCACGGCGTGGCGGACTTCGGCTTCCGGTCGCGCGGGACGTCCACGGCGGCGGGCGGGGGCGACTGGATCGGGCAGGGCGGTGCTGTTCATTGCACCCATCTTACCGCACCCGATCAATTGCGAAACGTTTAGCGTTTCCGTATTATCGAGTCTCCCAACCGCAGGAGACCCCCATGGATACCGCTGTGAACGCCCGTGCCTGGCTGGACCACCACGATCTGCTGGACCCGGCACCGATGCACTTGGAGACGGGTATCCAGCGTCGCGAAGACGGCACCCTGCTGGTGGCGGTGCGCACCGACCTGCACGGCTGCAAGGGCCGCATGCTGGACTGGTGGTTCACCTTCTTCGAAACCACCCAGCACATCCGCTGGTGGCATCCGGTCGATCATGTCGAGCACCGCGGCTGGGACGCGGCCTGGCAGCGAGGGCGCAGCTACCACGGCGCCAGCATCCATGCGGTGGAATCGCTGGCTGACATCCCGCCGGTGGCGGCACGCCTGAAGTTCCATGACCCGCGCACGTTGCTGGTGCCCGAGCGCCTGCAGGCGGCGCAGGATGCAGGTGACCTGTCGGCGGTGATCGCCGCGCGCATCGGCTTCGGTGACCACGTGCGCCTGGATGCAAACGGTGATCCCTGCGATGGGCAGATGCTGCACGTGGCGCGCGATACGCCGTTTGGCTGCGTGCTGCGCAGCCGCTTTGTGCTCGGCCTGGACAGCGCCGATCCGCACCGCGATGCCAGCGATGAGGTCGGCCTTGGCCTGCTCAAGCACTGCTATACGGAGTTCAGCTTCCTTTCGCGTCTGCTGCCATCGCTGTACTACGGCGAACGCGCCAATGGCGAGGCGGTGCCACTGCCATGGTGAACGACGCGCCGGTCATTCGACCAGCGCGTCGTAGCCTTCAGCACTGAACTGGATCAGGCAGAAGCCGTGGCCGAATGGATCGTCCAGCACGGCAATGCTGCCCCAGCGACGTTCGCGCACGGATTGTTCGAGCGTGGCCCCGGCCGCAACCGCACGGGCCAGTGCGGCCTGGATGTCATCCACGACCCAGTCCAGGTGCAGCGGCGTCCAGTGGCGCTCGTAGTCGCGCACGTCACCGTCCTCGGTGGCGGCGCTGCCGGCCTCGTTCTGCAGCAGATACAGCGGCGTGGGTCCACCGAGCAGTTCCACGGCGTCCGGGCCGAGGCGGCGGCCGATGCGCAGGCCGAAGGCTCGCATGTAGAAGTCTTCGGCAGCGGCGAGGTCGGGGACGTCGAGGTTGACGATGAACGCTGCGGTGGGCGTGTCCATGATCAGATCCGGTGGATGCGGGTGGGCAGTGTATGCCCCCATCCACGCATGGCGTGGATCTACTGTGCGCGTGGGTAATCGAGGTAGCCCGCCTCACCGCCACCGTAATAGGTGCTGCGGTCAGGCGTGGCCAGCGCGACGTCGTGCCGAAGGCGTTCGACCAGATCCGGGTTGGCGATGAAGGGCTGGCCGAACGCGGCCAGGTCGATGGTGCCCGCTTCGACCAGTTCAAGGGCGCGTTCGCGGGTCATGCCACCGGCCAGGATCACGGTGCCACCGTAGGCCTGCTTGAACTGCTTCAGGAACGCGCTGCCCAGCACCGATTCACCCTGCTGCAGGTTGTCGTTGAGGTGCAGGTAGGCCAGCCCGCGCTTGCCCAGTTCTTCAGCCAGGTACAGATAGGTGGCCTCGTTGTCGGGGTAGAACGGCATGTCGAAGGTGAGGTTGTTCGGCGCCAGGCGCACGCCGATGCGGTGTGCACCGATGCGTTCGGCCATCGCATCGACCGTCTCCAGGATCAGCCGCGCACGGTTGGGCAGTGAGCCGCCGTAGCGGTCGTCGCGCTGGTTGATGAGCGGGTTGAGGAACTGTTCGAACAGGTAGCCATTGGCGGCATGCAGCTCGATGCCGTCGAAGCCGGCGGCGATCGCGTTGTCGGCGCCCCGTGCGAAGTCAGCAATGATGCCGGGGATTTCGTCGGTGGCCAGCGTACGTGCCGGGGTGGGATCTGCGTGGCCGCGGCTGCCGTCTTCCAGATAGACGAACGAGGTGTTCTTCGGTGCGCTGGCCACCGGGCGCGTGCCGGCGCTGACCGGTTGCCCACCATCGGGCTGCAGCGAGGAATGCGACATGCGGCCCACGTGCCAGAGCTGGGCAAAGATCGTGCCCTGAGCGGCATGCACCGCCTCGGTGACCAGCGTCCAACCGGCCACCTGTTCGGCCGACCAGATACCCGGCACGTCGATGTAACCCTGGCCCTGCGGCGAGACCGGCGTGCCTTCGCTGATGATCAGGCCGGCGCTGGCACGTTGCCGGTAGTACTGCGCGGTGAGCTCATTGGCGACCGAACCGGGGTTGCGGGCACGGGTCATCGGGGCCATCGCGATGCGGTTGCGCAGGGCGGTGCCTGACAGGTCGAAGGGGTGGAAGAGGGCGGCGGTCATGTCGGTCATCTCGGTGCGGGGAGGCGCCAGCGGCGCGATGGACACAGGATGGCGTTGACATGCGGGTGCATAAAGCGCTTCGATTTCCCATTGAGCGGGACTATTTGTCCCCAATGGAGCGTGTAAAGATGTTGCCACTGGAATCCTTGAATGGCCTGGTGACCTTCGTCACCACGGCACGCTCGGGCAGCTTCACCGAAGCCGCCGATGCGCTGGGCATTTCGCGCTCGGCGGTGGGCAAGGCCATCGCGCGGCTCGAAGCGCGACTGGGCGTGCGCCTGTTCCATCGCACCACGCGGCGCATTGCGCTGACCAGCGATGGCGAGGCGTACTACGCCTCCTGCGCGGCGGCTCTGGAAGAGATTTCCGCGGCCGAGGCCTGCCTGGGGTCGGCCGGGCTGCCCAGCGGGCGGCTGCGCATCGACATGCCGTCCTCGTTCGGGCGGCTGGTGGTGCTGCCGGTGCTGCTGCGGCTGTGCCGGGAGTACCCGGACCTGCAGTTGACGATGACCTTCACCGATCACTTCATCGATCCGGTCGAGGAAGGCATCGACCTGCTGATCCGCTTCGGTGGGCTGCACCAGGCCGAGCATCTGGTGGCACGCCGGCTGGGGCGCCAGCGGCTGGTCACCTGTGCATCGCCAGCGTACCTGCAGGCACATGGCACCCCGCACACCGTTGAGGAACTGGCACAGCACCGCAGCATCGTCGGCTTCCGCCACGGCCAGCCGGTGGCGTGGCGGATCGGCAGTGATGATGCGGAAGGAACCTTCATTCCAAATGCGGCCTACCAGCTCAACGACGGTGACGCGGTGATCGACGCGGCCATCGCCGGGCTGGGTATCTGCCAGATGCCCATTTCACTGGTGCGCCGACATCTGGAATCCGGCGCGCTGCACTCGGTGCTGGACGCAGACATGCAGCGGCATATCGACATCCATGCGCTGTGGCCACCGACCCGCCACCTGCGGCCGAAGGTGCGCTATGTGGTGGATGAGTTGACCCGGTTGGCGGAAGAAGGTCTGTTTGATTGAGCCGAGGCATCAATAGTTGACGATCCGGAAGGACGTGTCTTCGCCTTCCTGCAGTGCTTCAAACACCTCAGCCAGAAGCACGATCAGATCGCGCCCATGTGCGGTGACGAAGTAGGTCGCCAGGCTGTCGATATCGGGAGCGATATCGTCTCCCCAAGGTGGGTGCTGGGTTCGATCCTCGAACGACCAGATGACACGGGCCGGCGGAATCTCGGCCAGCTCGCGGCGGACGATATGCAGTTCGGCCAGCGCGTCGGCAGCATCTGATTGCAGCAAGCCCCCGGCGTATAGCTGCTTCATGAGGATTGGGAAGCGACTTCCCCAGCCATCCGGTTCCAGGTTTCCGGCGATGGTCGAGAAAAAGGCATAGAGAAATGCCCCGGTACCGATCTCATCGGTGATGCGCCCGAGCTGGATGCCAATGCCCATTGCCTGGTTCCTGATTCTGCCGACCCTGGAGCTTGGCCGAGATGGCAGTGGCTGACACTGAAGAAATGTAAGTGTTTGATATCAATAGATTGAGTGCAACGCTTGCGGAAGCAAAAGGGGCCATTCCCGTCACTTTGAAGATTCTGTGTATACTATCCCCCAGTATAGTTCCGAGGTGGCTCCGCCATGCCGCACTCCCCCGAAGAGAAAAAGAAGGTCCTGGCCCGCGTGCGCCGCATCCGCGGCCAGTGCGATGCGCTTGACCGCGCGCTGGAAGCCGGCGCCGACTGCGGGCCGGTGCTGCAGCAGATCGCCGCCATCCGTGGCGCGGTGAACGGCCTGATGTCCGAGGTGATGGAGGCCCATCTGCGCGAGGAATTCGGCCAGCCCGCTGCCTCCGACGAGCAACGCGCCGAACGCGTGCGCGACATGAGCGCGTTGATCCGCTCGTACCTGAAATAAACGACGGCGCAACATGGCGCCGCCCATCCTGTCATTGCCTGTCCCTGGAGAAGCCATCATGAAGTCCCGTGCCGCCGTCGCCTTTGGTCCCGGCCAGCCGCTGCAGATCGTCGAGATCGACGTCGCCCCGCCGAAGAAGGGCGAAGTGCTGGTGAAGATCACTCATACCGGTGTCTGCCACACCGATGCGTTCACCCTGTCCGGCGATGATCCGGAAGGCCTGTTCCCGGTGGTGCTGGGCCATGAAGGCGCCGGCATCGTGGTGGAGGTGGGCGAGGGCGTGACCAGCGTCAAGCCGGGCGACCACGTGATTCCGCTGTACACCGCCGAGTGCGGCGAGTGCCTGTTCTGCAAGAGCGGCAAGACCAACCTGTGCGTGTCGGTGCGCGCCACCCAGGGCAAGGGCGTGATGCCCGACGGCACCAGCCGCTTCAGCTACAACGGCGAGCCGCTGTACCACTACATGGGCTGCTCGACCTTCAGCGAATACACCGTTGTGGCCGAAGTCTCGCTGGCGAAGATCAATCCGGACGCCAACCCGGAACACGTCTGCCTGCTCGGCTGCGGTGTCACCACCGGCATCGGCGCGGTGCACAACACCGCCAAGGTGCAGGAAGGCGACAGCGTGGCGGTGTTCGGCCTGGGTGGCATCGGCCTGGCGGTGATCCAGGGTGCGCGCCAGGCCAAGGCCGGCCGCATCATCGCGGTGGACACCAACCCGTCCAAGTTTGAGCTGGCGCGCGAGTTCGGTGCCACCGACTGCATCAATCCGAAGGATTTCGACAAGCCGATCCAGCAGGTCATCGTGGAAATGACCACCTGGGGCGTGGACCACAGCTTCGAGTGCATCGGCAACGTCAACGTGATGCGCGCGGCGCTGGAATGCGCGCACCGTGGCTGGGGCCAGAGCGTGGTGATCGGCGTGGCCGGTTCGGGCCAGGAGATCTCCACCCGTCCGTTCCAGCTGGTGACCGGCCGCAAGTGGATGGGCACCGCCTTCGGTGGCGTGAAGGGCCGCAGCCAGCTGCCGGGCATGGTCGAGGATGCGATGAAGGGCGACATCGAACTGGCCCCGTTCGTCACCCACACCATGGGCCTGGACAAGATCAACGATGCCTTCGACCTGATGCATGAAGGCAAGTCGATCCGTTCGGTGGTCCATTACTGAGCCGCAGCGTGGGCTGGTTCGATGCCTTGCGCAGGCCGCGTGCGGAAGATCCGCGCGCGGCCCTGGTTGATCCGATCGAGCAGGCGTTGCGCGTGCTGGGTTGGGTCGAAGGCGTCGTGGGTCCGCCGCGCGCAGTGGACTCACCCTTCGGCATTGATGAAATGCCGTTCGAGCACTGGCTGGCGCAGGTGTTCCTGCCGCGCCTGCACGAAGCCCGCGCCGATGGCCAATGGCCACCGCGCAGTGACGTGGCGGTCGCAGCGTACCGCAACCTGGACGGCCAGCCTGGTGTCGAACCGCTGCTGCGCCTGCTGTCGCAGCTGGATGAGTTGATCAACACACGTGACGGCTGACGCCGGCACGCAGGAGAGTTCCATGGAACTTATTGAACACCGCGCCTGTTTCGGCGGTTGGCAGGATGTTTACCGCCATCGTTCGACCACGCTGGGCTGCGACATGCAGTTCGCCGTGTACCTGCCGCCGCAGGCGGAAACGCAGAAGCTGCCGGTGCTGTATTGGCTGAGCGGGCTGACCTGCACCGAGCAGAATTTCATCACCAAGGCCGGTGCGCAGCGCTATGCAGCCGAGCACGGCGTAATCATCGTCGCGCCGGATACCAGCCCGCGCGGTGATGACGTGGCCGATGCCGAGGGCTATGACCTGGGCAAGGGGGCGGGGTTCTACCTCAACGCCACCCGTGCACCGTGGGCGAAGCACTACCGCATGCATGACTATGTGGCGCAGGAACTGCCGGCGCTGATCGAGGCGAACTTCCCGGTCACCGGGGCGCGTGGCATCAGCGGCCACTCGATGGGTGGCCATGGTGCGCTGGTGATCGCGCTGCGCAACCCGGGGCGCTACCGCAGTGTGTCGGCGTTCTCGCCGATCGTCGCGCCCAGCCACGTACCGTGGGGGCAGAAGGCGTTCACGGCTTATCTGGGCGACAACCCAGCCGACTGGGCGCAGTGGGACGCGTGTGCGTTGCTGGCGACGGCCAGCGAGCGCCTGCCGTTGCTGGTCGACCAGGGCGAGGCGGACGAGTTCCTGCAGACCCAGCTGCAGCCGCAGCGCCTGCAGGAGGCCTGCGCCGCAGCCGGCCATCCGCTGACCCTGCGCCTGCAGCCGGGCTACGACCACAGCTACTATTTCATCGCCAGCTTCATCGGCGAGCACGTCGCCCACCACGCTCGCGCCCTGCACGCCTGAGGGCTTTCCGGTAGTGCCGGCCGCTGGCCGGCAACCCGCAGCCGCAATTCCCTGGGATTGTCGGCCAGCGGCCGGCACTACCATGGTGATGCACGCGGAGTGTCGTTTTGCCGCAGTGGATCACGCCGCTGTGGCGTGCCGGCGCGCTATCGTGCGCTCAGACGGCCTTGCGGATCGGGGGGATGCATGCCGGTAGTGCTGGCGCTGCTGTACGTGCTCTGCCATGGGCTGGCCGTGGCGTTCTGGCCGAGCCCGGCGGGCGTGGGCTCTTTCCTGTTCCTGACCGGCGCACCGCTGCTGGCCGCCGCCGCGTGCCTGGTGCGGGCGCAACGTGACCGCGCCGCTCTGGGCTGGCGTTCTACCGCGATGGCACTGCTGCTGTGGGCCGGTGGCATGACGTTCAACATGGTGGATGCGCTGGGCGCCGGCCGGGCTGACTTCACCCCACGCGTCAGCCTGTTGTTGTACGTGCTGTATGGCGTGCCGCTGGTGTTCATCCTGGCCCGGGCACGCCGCGAGCGCCCGAGCATCAGCCTGATCGATGCGGCGATGGCGGCGCTGCTGGGTGTGCTGTTCTTCGTGCACACCGCATCGTTCGCCGCCCGTGTCGAGGTCGACGCCCATGCCATGTCCAACATGCAGCGCATGTTCGACATCCAGAACCTGTGTATCGCCGCGTTCGCCGTGGTGCGATGGCTGGCCGGCGACGTGCCCGAACGGCGCAGGTTCTTCCGTGCACTGGCGTTGTACGCACTGGCCTATCTGCTGGTGGCCTACTACATCAACCACTACACCTCCGATGATGCATTCGGTGCGTTCAACGACCTGCTGATCGACGTACCTTTTCTGCTGATCGCCTGCATGGCGCTGGACACGGCGCCGGACACAGGCACCACGGCACACCCGCGGCTGGCGAGGACGGTGCAGGCCGCCGGTCCGATCATCCTGCCGTTGCTGCTGCTGGTGGTCGGCACGCTGGTGGTCGATCATGCGCGGCCGTTGGCCGTCGCGGGCTTCGTCGTAGCCACCCTTGGTTTCGGCCTGCGCAGCGTCCTGCTGCAGACCGATCTGCTGGAGCGTCAGGCGGCGCTGGATCAACTGGCGCGGCAGGATGGCCTCACCGGCGTGGCCAATCGCCGCGAGTTCGACGCGCGGCTGACCTCCGAGTGGAATCGCGCGCGGCGCAGCGGCACCGAGCTGGGCCTGCTGCTGGTGGATATTGACCACTTCAAGGCCTTCAACGACCGGCACGGCCATCCGGCCGGTGATCGTTGCCTGCAGGCGGTGGCCGGGGTGCTGAAGGGCGTCGCAGGTCGCGGCAGTGACAGCGTTGCGCGTTATGGCGGTGAAGAATTCGCTGTCATCGTGCCTGGAAGCCCACTGTCGGGCGTGCTGGCGCTGGCCGAGCGCCTGCGCGAAGCGGTCGAAGCGCTGCCATTGCCGGAAGGCCCGGTCAGCATCAGCGTCGGCGTGGGTTACCTGCATCCGCCGGCGCTGGCCAGTGCCGATCAGTTGCTGGCAGACGCCGATGCCGGCCTGTATGCCGCCAAGCGTGCCGGCCGCAATCAGGTGATCCTGCATGCGCACGTGCTGGACGACGAGGGCAGCACGCACGGAACGATGGACTGCTGAGCAGACCCGCCCGTCACGCGCTGCTGCCCATTGCCGCAAAACCGCCTCATCCTGTTCGGCCAGGCCAATCCAGCTCGCCGCTGGTCCTACAGGACCAGCCTGTTGGGGGTTCCGGCCATCCAAGGACATCGCGCTGTACAGTCAGGCCGGGGCTGCGATCGTGCGCATGGCGCTGTACCGCGCGCTGGGTAGCGGCGGGCACTACCCGGCGGTTCGGTAGTTGCCAACCTTGGTTGGCAGCGCCTCCCGGAAGCGCCGAACGAGCTTGCGTCCTCGTTCACCAACGCCTGTCGGCGACCTCGCCGTAGAACCAGTATTCCTGTTCCAGACCGTCATCGTGGTCGGTGGGAGGAATGCTGACCTGCACACCTCGCTCCTCAACGCCTTGGGGTAGGACGAGCTGCCATTCGGCGGAAAGACTGCGCGAGGTGATGGCGGTGACCTGGCCATCCGCTGTCGAGGCGACGTGGCCCTGGAAGTACGCTTCGTCCAGGTAAAGGCAAATCTCGCTGGAGAACATCCCTGGCTGGGCGATGCAGCAGGTTACCCGCACAGTAGCTTGTGAAGCGGGCCGCGACTGGATCAGATTTGCGCAGGCGCTGATGAGCGATTGGGCGCAGGCACGCTGGATTCTCAGGGTGGTGGCCGGGCCTTCGATCAGACCGGCTCGGGTCGGAACCTTGTAGTTCCAGTAGCGAGCTTGACTGCCCAACTCCTCTGGCGAGGGAAATGCACCACTGAAGCAGTCAGCCCAATGCTGCAGGTCGCGTAGTCGGCGTGGGGCATCGCGCAGCTTCTTCTCGCCGCGCGTACCCGGCCGGGTGATGGCATCTCTGTTTCTCATTCCCACAGTGTGCCAGCCACATGCGCGGCGGGTTGGAAAGCGCCAACCAGGGTTGGCATCTACCGGAGCAGCCCTCGGAAGCGCCGGGCCATGTCCGGCGGCGCGTCAGTAGTGGCCAACCTTGGTTGGCAGCCGTTTGTGCAAGCGCCAACCAAGGGTGGCGTCTACCAGAGCATGGTCATCGGCACCGGGTCGATCACGACACGGGCACGGTAGCGCCGGGCCATGCCCGGCGGGCGGGTGCCTCAACGCACGTCGCGCAGTTCCCAGTGGTGGCCGGCCAGCAGGCGCAGGCGCTGCTTGAACACGTCACTGTCGATACGGGTGGTGGCGACCAGGTTGATGCGCAGGTCCTTCTGCTCGCCGGTCACGGTGGCGTCCGGATCGGTCACGCCCCACTGCGGTTCCACCGCATCCGGGTCGGGTTGCTTGGCTTTCCAGCGCTCGAACAGCGTGCCGCTGCGCAGGGCGTCCTGCAGCTCTTCGGCGAAACCGGCGGCGCCCTGCGAATGGAAGGACAGGTCAGGGTCGTTGCCGCGGGCCTTGGACGGGTCGGGCAGGCTGATGTGGTACTGCGCAGGCATGAAGTTCTCCTTGAAGTGCGGCAAGGCTGGCACAACCACGGTGGAATCGGTGTGCAGATTCGCGCCGCGTCGGGGCATCACTCGAACCGATGTGGCCCATCGGCGAAACCCACCGTGACCGCGCCCTTGCCGACATTGACCATGCCGGTCAGGCTCATCACCGATTCGTACACGGTCACGCCATGGCCGGCGCAGACCTCCTTCATCTGTGCGTAGCCGGGCAGGCTGCGCAGCTCATCCAGCTCACCGCCGTAGCTGACGCATACCGTCGGCGTCATCAGCCCGGCACGCACGCGCTGGCTGACCACCGCGAACAGCTTCTGCACGGCACTGTCGAAGCCCTTGATCTTGGCCACCGGCCCGGTCTGGCCACGGTAGCCGTGCAGCACCGGCTTGATGTCCAGCGCGCTGCCCAGTGCGGCGCTGAGCAGGCCGACGCTGCGGTCACCCTTGTGTCGTGCACGCGCGCGCATGTAGTACAGGTCGCGGGTGATCATGTAGCCGTGCACATTGCCGGCCAGTTCTTCCAGCCGTTCGCGGATCTGCTGCACGCTGGCACCACTGTCACGCAGGCGAACCGCCTCCACTGCGGTCACGGCCTGCGCAGCGAACAGGTTCTGGGTATCGAGCACGCGCAGCGCGAACGGCGAGTTGTAGCCCGCTGCCTGCCGCACCGGCTTGTAATCGTTGAGGATGGCGAAGCTGGCCTGCAGCGCATTGTCGTGGATCGGGCTGCGGGTCTTGGTGATGGTCATGCAGAACACGTGGTCGTAATCGATCACCAGCTGCTGCAGGAACAGGTCGCGGATCTGGTTGACACTGAAGGGGATGGTCTCCGCCTCGGCACCGTGCTCGGCCACGTGTGCATGCAGGAAACTCAGCGTGGCCTGCTCATCGCGATGATCGGCCAGAACCGCTTCACCGATTCGTACGGTGATCGGCAGCAGCACGATGTTGTGCTCGGCAATGAAGTCCTGCGGCAGGTCGCAGGCCGAGTCGACGACGATTCCGATGCGCATCCGCGGCTCCCCCTCCAGGGCGGTTGTAGGTTCGGAAACGTGAAATCTATCTCAAATTCTGGCGTGGCGCGCGAGGGAAGCGCGCCAGGCCCTGTTCAGCGACTGCGCTGCACGGCCACCGGAAGTTCGGCCAGGCGCTGCCATTCGGGCTGCTGCAGCAGGGCGGGATCGGCCAGCACGGCGGCCATCAACGGATGGGCGTCGTTGCCCCAGAACAGTTCGTCATCGATGGCCAGGGTCGGTACGCCGAACACGCCGGCAGCAATGGCGGCCTCGGTGTTCCTCCGCAGCTGCTCCTTGACCGCGGGGGCCGCGGTGGCGCTGGCGACATCCTCGATCCCCAGCCGCGCAGCCGGTTCGCGCAGGGCCTCGGCGCTATCGGCGGCATTGCCGTCGCGCCAGATCCAGTCGAACAGCACGTCTACCGCCTGCACGCTGCCACCGGCGGCCAGGCACAGCCGCAGGGCAGACAACGGGTTGAACGGGTGGCCCGGCGGGAACCGCAGCGGTGTTCCTTCGGCCTGCGCAGTCCACAGCAGCTGGCGGTACATGAAGCGGCGCTTGGCCGGAATCTCGGCCGGCCCGAGGTTGCCCAGGTGATGCAGCACGGCACCGAAGGCGATCGGCACGGTCTGGATCCGTGCGAACTGGGGCAGCTGCTTCAGCTTCTGCCAGTGCAGGTAGGAATAGGGCGAGACGAAGTCGAAGTACCAGCGCAGGGTGGCCATGCGGGTTTCCTTGGATAACTGGAGGTCAGGGCTGCGCGTTGCGCTGCAGGTAGCGGTCGCGCAGTTCGGTCTGGCGCGAGCGCATTGGCATCGCCCGGCCGCCCAGCCAGACCTGTTCGGCATAGTGCGCCACGTCCAGCGGGTCGCCCTCCCACAGCACCAGGTCGGCACGCTTGCCCGGCTCGATGCTGCCGATCTGGTCGGCCACGCCGAACGCCTGCGCCGGCACCCGGGTCAGGCCGGCCAGGCCGTCGGCCCAGGGCAAACCGTTGGCCACGGCATTGCCGGCCAGCTGGCGCATCTTGCGGGCGTTGTGCGAGGCGTCGCCTCGCTGCACGAACGAGACCGCCACGCCGGAACGCTGCAGGCGTGCCGCATTTTCCAGCGTGGCACCGATCTGGTCGAAGCTGGCCGGCAGGTTGGACAACACATCGACGAACACCGGTACCTGTGCGGCGGCCAGCTCCGGCGCCAGCTGCCAGGCTTCGGTGCCTCCGGCGATGGCGATCTTCACTTGCTCGCGGGCGGCCCAGCGCAGCAGCTGGCGGATGTCCGCCGCGCGGTCCACCTCCACCACGATGCGGCCCTGGCCGGCCAGGTAGCGGCCCAGCGTGCGGCGCCCGGCCGGGGTCAGCAGCGCATGCGGCGAGTCCGCGGCGACCTGGCCGCGTGCCTCGTCCACCATCTGCTGCAGCAGCATCCATTGCGCCGCACGCGAATGCCCGCTCAGCTCCACTGCGGCCGACCCCAGGCGCAGGAACAGCGCGCGCGGCCCGAGGGGATCGGCGCTGCCGTCCAGCCGCATCACGCCACCCTGGCCTGCAACGAAGCCGCCACCGGTGGCCGCCCCCAGAGCGGTGAAGCCGATGCCGTCCAGGCGCGCCACCGGGATCAGCACCGAGGCCGGGTTGTACGCCAGGGTGACATCGAACTCGGGGCGCAACGGTTGTTCGCCGATCTTCAACGTGCTGTCGACCGTGCTCGCTTCACCGGAGACCTCTTCGATGCCGATCTCGGTGATGCCCCCGAACAGCGCCGGTGTCAGCGGGCGGCCATCGGCCTCGACCACGCTGGCCCCGGCCGGGGCGGACAGCCCGCTGCCGACGGCGCGGATGATCCCGCCCTGCACCAGCACATCGGCGTGCTGCAGGCTGCCGCGCGCGCTGGCCGTGTGTACGGTCGCGTTGCGCACCAGCAGGTCCTGCGCCTGCACGGATGCGGAGAGGCAGGCCAGCACCATGACCGTAGCGCCGAGCCATGCCCGGCGACGCTTGTTCAACGCGCCCATCAGTGCACCTCCTGGCCAAGCTGGAAGTCGGAACGTGGCGTGGCCGCAGGTGCGCTGCGGTCGTACAGGCGGCGGCCGTCGATGAAGACCTGCTCGGCCAGCGCGTACGAGCTGAAGGGGTTGCCGTTCCACACCACCACGTCGGCCATCTTGCCGGCCTCCAGGGTGCCGGTCTGGCCTTCAATCCCCAGCGCCCTGGCGGCGTTGGCGGTCATCCAGGTGATGGCGTGTTCGGGGGGGATCTCCGGCATGCGTGCGCGGCGCGCGGCGGCGATCACCTTGGCCGCTTCCTGGTTCAGGCGCTGGATGCCTTCGGGGGAGTCGGAATGGACGATGGCGCAGCTGTTCTTCGGCCGATCGACCAGTGCGATGTTCTCCGGAATGCCGTCGAAGGCTTCCATCTTGAAGCCCCACCAGTCGGCCCACAGCGCGCCGCAGACGCCGTCGGCGGCCAGCCGGTCGGCCAGCTTGTAGGCCTCCACGCCGTGGTGGAAGGCGGCCACCTTGAAGCCGAATTCCTTGGCCAGGTCGAGCATGGTGGCCATCTCGTCGGCGCGGTAGCAATGGATATGCACGCGGATGTCGCCCTCGATCGCACCGGCCAGCGTGTCCAGCTTGAGATCGCGCTTGCCGCCGGCATCACCGGCGCTGTCGCCCTTGTCGCTGCCGAACCAGCCCTTGCGCTTGGCCGGCTTCGGTTTGTTCTTGGCGATGTAGTCGGCGGCATCGATGAAGGCGGCGCGGTAACCGGCAACGTTGCCCATCCGCGTGGCCGGAGCGACGCCCTTGCCTCCGCCGTAGACCCGCTTCGGGTTCTCGCCGCAGGCCATTTTCAGCCCCCACGGCGCGCCGGGGAACTTCATCGCCTGGTAGGTGATGGCGGGGACGTTCTTCAGGGTCACACCACGACCACCGACCAGGTTGGCCGAGCCCGGCAGCACCTGCATGCTGGTCACGCCGCCGGCCAGTGCGGTGGCGAAACCCGGGTCCTGCGGCCACACCGAGTGCTCGGCCCAGACGTTGGCGGTGACCGGCGCGGTCATCTCGTTGCCGTCGCTGTGCGCGCCGACGCCCGGGCTGGGGTACACGCCCAGGTGCGAGTGCACGTCGATCAGGCCCGGTGTGACCCACTTGCCCTGCGCATCGATGCGGGTGACACCAGCATCGGCCTGCAACTGGCGGCCGACGGCAACGATGCGGCCCTCGCGCAGCAGCACGTCGGCGTTGTCCAGGCGCTGGCCGGTGCCGGTCAGCACGGTCGCGTTCTGGATCAGCACCGGTGCATCGGGGTGTGCCTGGTAGGTGCTGGGGTAGGGATCGGCGACGAAGCGCGAGGCGCCCACCGCCGGTGCCGTGCTCAACGAAACCAGCGCCAGCCCAAGAGCGGCGCGCAACACCATCGATGCCATGCAGAGATCCCCAACCCACGCGTGAATCCGCCGACGCTATCCGTCGTCGATACCACTTGCCAAGTGACCTTGGGCAGGGGCAGGGGTGGGGATTTTCCTATACAAAAATTCTGAACGAAGCATTAATTTTTTGTGACACCTGCCGCTACCAACCGGTGGGACAGCGAGCGCTGACCCGCCGTGAGGTGTGCTTTCCATTGCTCCATGACGGAGCTGCACCTGAAATATTTCAAGGAATCAAGGACGTAACTGCAGATGATTGTCTTCCCGTCGTATCGCTCCACCGCTTCCCGCCGCTCGATCCTCCCCTCACCCCTGGCCTCGGCCATTGTTGGCTCGCTGCTGATGGCCGCCGCTCTGCCGGCGCTGGCCCAGGACAGCAACGCAGACGCCTTGTCGCGTTACCAGTTCCAGCGCAGCCTGCAGGCCGCGTTTGCCGCACCGGTCCTCACCGCTTCGCCGTCGCTGGCCGTCGCCGCCGCCGATGTGGAAGTCGATCCGGAACCCATCATGGGCAAGCCGGGTGATGCCGCCAGCTGGCGCACCACCGAATTCAACAGCGACTGGGGCCTGCAGGCGATCAACGCCGATGTGGCCTACGCACGCGGACTGACCGGCACCGGCATCCGCCTGGGCGTGTTCGACAGCGGCACCGGCCTGGACCACGACGAGTTCGCCGGCAAGGACCACCGCAGCATCCATCTGGCCGACGTGCTGGCCGATGGCAGCCTGTGCGCGCGCGAAGTGCTGAGTGGCCCGGACGCCTGCTTCGCCAGCGACGGTGACCAGGTGGCCGTGTCCTACCAGCTGCTCGACCCGGACTATGCCGATCTGCTGGAGCGCAATGGCTTCTACGAAGGCCTGAGCTACAACGTGCACGGTACCCACGTGTCGGGCACCATCGCCGCCAACCGTGATGGCCACGGCACCCACGGTGTTGCCTTCGGCGCCGACCTGAGCGTAGCCCGCCTGTTCTCCAACAGCGCCACCTACCTGTCGGTGGTGAATATCGGCGGTTCCCTGTATCTGGACGAACAGACCATCGCCGCCATCCAGGCCGACGATTCGATCTACCCGCAGCTGTATGCGCAGATGAACGAGCAGGGTGTGCGCGCCATCAACCACAGCTGGGGCCTGGCCAACGAGCCGACCACAGCGGAAGACCTGGACATGTACCAGTCGCACCCGGTGTTCGCCGCCAGTCTGGCTGCGATGGCCGAAGGTTCGCGCAGCAGCGGCCTGATCCAGGTATGGGCCGCTGGCAACACCGATTCGCCCAACACTTCGCCGGAAGAAGCGCCGATTGCCGGCATGTATGCCTCGCTGCCGCGCGCCGTCGCCGACGTCGAGCCGTACTGGCTGGCCGTGGTCAACGTCAATCAGGACCTGGAGCTGAGCAACCGCTCGATGCGCTGTGGCCTGGCGGCGAACTGGTGCCTCGCCGCGCCCGGCTCGAACATCAACTCGACCGTGTACGGTCCCGATTCGGTGATCGAAGGTGATTTCTACGATGACAATGGCAACCTGGTGGTGGACATCATCAGCCAGACCCCGTCGTCCGATTACGAGGAACTGAGCGGCACGTCCATGGCCGCCCCGCACGTCACCGGCGCTCTGGGCCTGCTGTTCGAGCGCTTCCCGTACCTGGACAGCGCGCAGGTGCGCGACGTGCTGCTGACCACCGCCACCGACCTGGGTGCTGCAGGCGTGGACGATGTCTACGGCTGGGGCCTGATGAACCTGGCTGCGGCCGTCGAAGGCTACGGCTCGCTGCGCGTGGACACCGATGTGGTGATGAACCAGAAGGCCGGCGGCCTGAAGGTGTGGGAAGGTGATGCATGGGACGACTGGACCAATGACATCGGCGGCCCGGGCAAACTGACCAAGAGCGGCATCGGCTGGCTGCGCCTGAGCGGCGACAACAGCTTCAACGGCGCGGTGGTGCGCGAAGGCGTGCTGGAACTGGACGGCGTGAACACGCTGACCAGCGCCGTGGACGTGACCGGCGGAACCTTCCTGCTGAACGGCACCCTGCAGAACACAGCGCTGAACAGCCTGGGCGGCAGCAGCCGCATCACCGCCACCGGTGTGCTGGACGGCTCGGACC
Organism: Stenotrophomonas sp. YJH_SMC_32; assembly: GCF_059369975.1. Lineage (NCBI taxonomy): Bacteria > Pseudomonadati > Pseudomonadota > Gammaproteobacteria > Lysobacterales > Lysobacteraceae > Stenotrophomonas > Stenotrophomonas sp. YJH_SMC_32. The sequence continues at coordinate 625,491 of NZ_JCAFTE010000001.1, forward strand.
TGACCGTCACCGGCGGCGTGGTGTCCTTCAACGGCGTGCAGACCGGCGGCAGCACCTTCGTGGGTGAAAAGGGAACGCTGAAGGGCGTGGGCCAGCTGGGAAACACCACCGTGGCCGGCATCATCGCTCCGGGCAACTCCATCGGCACGCTCACCATCAACGGTGACTATGTGCAGACCGCCACTGGCGTGTACCAGGCCGAGGTGGCCCCGGGCAGCCGCAGCGACCAGCTGCACGTGACCGGCACCGCCACCCTGGGCGGCACCCTGGTGGCGCTGCCGGAACCGGGCACCTACTACCTGGGCGAGCAGTTCAACTTCATCCAGGCCGACGGCGGGGTGAACGGTCGGTTCGCCAGCACCGATTTCAGCGCCTTCTCGCCCTTCCTGCAGTTCGGCCTGGCCTACTCCGCCGCCGGCGCGCGCATTGAAGTGACCCGCGGCAACGCGCTGGCTACCGCGGCCACCACCGCCAACCAGTTGGCCGTGGCCACCGTCGTCGACGGTCTGGCGGTCAACCAGGGCCTGCCGCGTCCGCTGACCATGCTGTTCCCGGAACAGGTGGGCAGCGCACTGGACAGCCTCAGCGGCGAACTGCATGCCGCCACCAGCGCGGCCCTGCTGGAAGGCAGCCGCTACGTGCGTGATGCCGCGCTGGCCCGCCGTGCCGGTGCCGCTGCACCGGGTGCCGAAGGCGGCGACGCCAGCGGTGTGTGGGTGCAGGCCCTGGCCGGCAGCACCACGCTGGACGGCAACACCAACACCGCCCGCACCGAAGCCAACAGCAACGGCCTGCTGGTCGGTGCCGACCGCGAGTTCGGCGGCTGGCAGGTGGGCGTGCTGGCCGGTACCGGCCGCACCGACGTGAAGCAGGGCGAAGGGCGCCGTGCGAGGTCGAAGGTGGACAACACCCACTTCGGCGCCTACGCCAGCCACAACTGGGGCGGTTTCGGCCTGCGTGGCGGCCTGGCATGGAGCGAACACGATGTGGACAGTACCCGTGAGCTGGCGTTCGCCGGTTACAGCGACACCCTGAGCGCCCGCTACGACGCGCGTACCCGCCAGGCCTTCATCGAAGCGGCCTACCGCTTCGGTGGCCGCGAGGCTGGCCTGGAGCCGTACGTGCAGGTGGCCCGCGTGGAAGTGGACACCAAGCACGTGAACGAGCGTGGCGGTGCTGCGGCCCTGCAGGGTTCGGTGGACGACGTGCGCACCACCCTGGCCACGGCCGGCGTGCGCTTCGACAAGGGCCTGAAGGCCTCGTTCCAGCAGGACAGCTGGTTGCACGTGCGCGGCGCGGTGGCGTACCGCCACGCCAGCGGCGACCGCAACCCGTCGGCCCGCCTGGGCTTTGCCACCGGCGGTGACAGCTTCGTGGTCAACGGTGCACCCATCGCCGACAGCGCGGTGGTGGCCGAACTGGGCCTCTCGGCCTGGCTGACCGCCAAGCAGCAGCTGGAACTGGGCTACAGCGGCCAGTTCGGCGACGAAAGCCGCGACCACGGTGCCAACCTGCGCTGGTCGGTGCGTTTCTAAGCCACCGGCTCCCGCAGGGAAACCAGGAGGGGCGGCCGTTGGGCCGCCCCTTCTCTTTGTGTGGCAGGGCAGGCGCAGCGTTGCCTACAATGGCGCCCCTGCAGAACCGGACCGGGCATGAAGAGCAAACAGGAAATCGTCGACAACTGGCTGCCGCGTTACACCGGCGTTCCGCTGGACCAGTTCGGCCAGCATATCCTGCTGACCAATTTCGGCGGCTACCTGCACACCTTCTCCGCGCTGACCGGCGCCCCGGTCATCGGCCTGGACCGGCCGATGGCCAGCGCCACCATCGATGGCATCACCATGATCAACTTCGGCATGGGCAGCCCCAATGCCGCGATCATCATGGACCTGCTGTCGGCGGTGATGCCCAAGGCGGTGCTGTTCCTGGGCAAGTGCGGTGGCCTGAAGCGCAAGAACCAGCTGGGTGACCTGGTGCTGCCGATCGCAGCGATCCGCGGTGAGGGCACTTCGGGCGACTACCTGCCGCCGGAAGTGCCGGCCTTGCCGGCGTTCGCGCTGCAGCGTGCGGTCTCGACCATGATCCGTGATCTCGGCCACGACTACTGGACCGGTACCGTCTACACCACCAACCGCCGGGTCTGGGAGCACGACGAGGCGTTCAAGGAGCGGCTGCGGGCGATGCGCTGCATGGCCATCGACATGGAAACCGCCACCGTGTTCGCCGCTGGCTTCGCCAACCACATTCCCAGCGGCGCACTGCTGTTGGTGTCGGACCAGCCGATGATCCCCGATGGGGTCAAGACCGAGGCCTCCGATGCCAAGGTCAGCTCCCAGTTCGTGGAAAACCATATCCAGATCGGTATCGAGGCGCTTAAGCTTATCCGGCGCAACGGCAAGTCGGTCCGCCACCTGCGCTTCGACGAATGATGATGATGGCCTGGCGCGGCGCGCCGGCCCTGGGGAGTAGGTGATGGACGTTGCCGCGCACGTGGTGGAATTCTGGAAAGAGGCGGGCCCTGCGAAGTGGTTCGCCCGCGATGATGCGTTCGACGCGCAGTTCCGCCAGTTGTTCCTGGATGAGCATTTCGCAGCCGCCTCGCGTGGGCGTGAACACTGGCTGGGCAGTGCCGAGGGCGCACTGGCGCTGATGCTGCTGCTGGACCAGTTCCCGCGCAACTGCTTCCGCGGTACTGCCCATTCCTATGCTACCGATGGCCTGGCCCGGCACTACGCCATGCGCGCCATCGAGGAAGGCCTGGACCTGCAGCTGGTGCCGAAGCTGCGCGCCTTCATCTACCTGCCGTTCGAGCACTCCGAGGACCCGTTGGACCAGGACCGTTCGGTGGCGATGTTCGATGTGCTGGGCGACAAGGAATACCTGCAGTACGCCGAGCTGCACCGCGACATCATCCGCCGCTTCGGCCGTTTCCCGCACCGCAACGCCGTGCTGGGGCGCATTCCCTCGCCGGAGGAACTGGACTACCTGGCCGAAGGCGGATTCGCCGGCTGAAAAAAGGGGGCGGAGGGGATTAAGTCGTTTGTGGCATAAACGACTTAATCCCCTCCGTCCCCTTTTTTTTCGGGGGCCAGATCCGCTTCCCGCAGGAAAGGGCGCTGACCCCGCGCCGTCAATCAGTACTTCGGCACGCCGTTGTCGACGTCTTCCGACCAGGCGTTGATGCCGCCGGTCACGTTGAACACCTTGGTGAAGCCCAGGGCGCGGAACTGCTCGGCGGCCTGCGCGCTGCGGCCACCGTGGTGGCACATGAAGGCCAGTGCGGTGTCCTTCGGCAGGGCTTCCAGCGCGGCGCGGCCGTTGCCGTCGAAGGTCTTGAACGGTACGCCCACGGCGGCGATTTCACGTTCGTCGGCCGGGCGCACGTCCACCAGGGTGATGTTGCCGGCACGCACCAGGTCGTCGGCATCGCGCACGCTGATTTCCTGCACCGGCTTGGGCGCATTCGGATTGTCGATGGCCAGGCCCTTGCCGCGGATGTCGTCCACCCAGTCGATGGTGATGCCGTTGGCGCGACGGGCGCTGGCCAGGTCGAACTGCACGCGCAGGCCATTGGACTCGGCAGCGATGGCGCCTTCGTCGTGCGGGGCCAGCTGGAAGTTCGGCTGGAAGCCGGCGTCGATGGTCAGCTGCAGGGCCGCGCCCGGGGCGTCGGCCAGCGCGCCCTTGAGCATTTCCACGGCCGCCGGGGTGACGGTGATGCTCGGCGGGGTACGGTCCGGTGCCGGCAGCCCCAGCACGCTGCTCAGCTCGCCGCTGGCGGCCATCTGCAGCACGATGTCGCTGCCGCCGACCAGTTCGCCGTCGATGTACAGCTGCGGGATGGTCGGCCAGTCGCCATAGGCCTTGATGCCTTCACGGATTTCCTGGTCGGCCAGCACGTTGACGTGGGCGAACTCGACACCCAGGTCCTGCAGGGCGCCCACGGCCTTGGCCGAGAAACCGCACTGCGGCATCGACGGCTGGCCCTTCATGAACAGCACGACGCGGTTGGCGTTGAGGATGGATTCGATGCGCGAACGCAGGGCGGGATCGAGGGACATGGACGTCGGGGTTCCGGGAATTCGAACCATCGATTCTACCCCTCATGGCATCATGGGGGATGAGCAACGCAGGAACATTGCATCGCATTCCGACCCGGCCCTGGCGCTGGCTGCCCTGGCTGGTGGCGTCGCAGCTGCTGGTGATCCTGGTCTGGGCCCTGGCGGGCTGGCACTGGGGGGTGCCGCTGATGGTGGCCAGCCACGCACTGTTCTTGGTGCCGGTGTTCCTGCCCAACAGTCGCTTCTATGCGCCGGTGCTGAGCCGGTTGCCGGATGCCGGCAACAGCGTCTGGCTGACCATTGATGACGGTCCTGGCCCGGAAACCCGTGCCGTCCTCGACCTGCTGGACCGCCACCAGGCCCATGCCACCTTTTTCCTGGTGGGCGAGCGCGCGCTGGCGCAGCCGGAACTGGTGCAGGAGATCCTGCGCCGCGGCCACGACCTGGGCAACCACAGCCACAGCCATCCGCAGGCGCGCTTCTGGCGGCTGGGCCCGGCGGCGATGCGCGCCGAGATCGAGGGCTGCCAGCACGCGCTGCAGGCGGTAAGCGGTCGCCCGGTGCGCTGGTACCGCTCGGTGGTGGGCATGACCAATCCGTTCGTGGCGCCGGTGCTGCAGCGGCTGGGCCTGGTCCGGGTCGGCTGGAGCGCGCGCGGCTTCGACGGCATCGGTTGCACGGCGCAGGGGGTGCTCGACCGCCTGCTGCCGGATCTGCGACCGGGGGCCATCGTGCTGCTGCATGAGGGGGCCGCCCACGGCCACAACCTGGCGATCATTGAGGGCGTGCTGAAGGCACTGGACGAGCGCGGGCTGAAAGCGCGGCTGCCGGTCCCGTAACGCCGGCCCTGGTGATGTAGAGCAGCCGGGCATGGGCTCGGCTCTACAAGGGGGCGCTGCTGTAGCGCCCGAGCCGATGCTCGGGCGGCGGTGTGAAGCACCGGAAAAACGTCGCAGCGCGGCTCTACAGCGCGGGGCGTTCGGCCACCAGCAACCAGCTGTTGAATGGCGTGCGCCCATGCAGGGGACGCGGCGCCGTCACCTGCAATCCGGCCTCGGCCAGTGTCGCTTGCAGCACGTGCGGGTCGGGGTAGTGGCGCGGCCGCGTGCCCATCCAGCCGACCAGCCAGGCCAACCGGTCCGCCACCCGCGTGGTGCGGTCGCGACCATCGCCGGTGGCCAGCGGCGTGCGCAGCAGCAGGCGGCCGCCGGCGGCCACCCGCGCGCTGGCCGCACGCAGCAATGCCAGTTGTGGGCCCGCGTCCAGGTACTGCAGCACATCCAGCAACAGGACGTGTCCAGGCTGCGCCGGCAGTGGCGCCTGCACGTCCAGGCAGTCGAAGCGCACAGCGTGCAGGCCGGCGGCGGCACGCTGGGCACGGGTGATCTTGCCGGCATCCACGTCCACGCCGAGGTAGGGGTGGGTGCCGCTGCGCTGGCGCAGCACGTGGGCGAACAGGCCCAGCCCGCACCCCAGGTCCAGTAAGGGTTGCCCGTCGTCGGGCAGATGCTGCAGCACGCCGTCATACAGCGGGTCGCTGCCGAGCTTGCCGCGGGTGTAGTAGTAGTCGCGGCGGCTGCCCCAGGCCCGTGCCGGGCGGAACGCTTCGGCGATCGCGCGGGCCTGCGGGGCGGTCAGCGGTGTGCAGGGCAGGGGCGGGCCGTTCCGTGGCGTACCATCCATCGTGTCAGTCCGTGCCACCGAGCAGGTGTGCGGCGACCGGCAGCGCGCGCGCGCTCCACAGTGCGTACATCCGCGCCGACGGGTGCAGGCCGTCTTCGGCGATCATTGCCGGGTTGTCACCCTGGTCACGGCTGATGTCGGTGATGTCGACGAAGGCCACGTCCTGCTGGGTGCTGATCACCTCGGCCGCTGCGTTGAACTCGTCGGTCTCGATCTCGATGGTGGCCAGGTCGCGGCCGCTGCCGGCACCGAACGGCGTCGCGCCCCAGTCGGGGAAGGACAGCACCAGCACACGCCCGGGGCGGCCCCCGGCAAAGCCGATCGCCCGCTGAAGCAGGGCCTGGAACTGTACGCGGTACTCGTCCAGCGGCCGGCCGCGGTACTGGTTGTTGACGCCGATCAGCAGGCTGACGAAATCGAACGGACCCTGGGGTGCGGCCGCATCGATGCCGGCGTCCAGCTCGTCGGTGGTCCAGCCGGTGGTGGCGATGGTCTGAGGGTCGGCCAGCGCCACATCCTGCGCACGCAGGGCGGCGGCCAGCTGGTGCGGCCAGCGGCCTTCGACGGCAACGGCTTCTCCGACGGTGTACGAGTCGCCCAGCGCCAGGTAGGACAGCGCCACCGCTCAGGCCACCGAACGGCGCGGCTTCAGCGGCACGACCTTGGTCGCGTCCTCGGCACGCCGGGCCAGCACGCGGTCGATGCGGGCGAACACATCGCGCATCACCGAGGCTTCCGGCAACAGGGTCACGCGGAAATGATGGCGGTAGGGCACGTTGAAGCTGGAACCCGGTACCACCAGCACGCCTTCGTTGTTCATCAGGTCCAGCGCGAAGTTGTGGTCGTCAAAGCCCTTGGCAGCGGCACCGACCACGGCCGGGAACGCATACAGCGCACCGGCCGGCGCGACCAGCGACAGGTGCTCGCTGGCTTCGCAGGCGTCGATCACCGCACGGCGGGTTTCATACAGGCGGCCACCCGGGGTGCACAGTTCGGAGATGGTGTCCGGGCCGTTCACTGCGGCCTCGATGGCGTACTGGCCCGGTACGTTGGCGCACAGGCGCAGCGCGCCCAGCAGGTCCAGCGCGGCGCGGAAGTCGCCCAGGCGCGCGTCGTCGCCGCTGAGGTGGGCCCAGCCCACGCGCCAGCCGCAGGCACGGTGCACCTTGCTCAGGCCGCTGAAGGTCAGGCACGGATGGTCGCCGGCCAGCGGCGCGACCGGCTGGAACACCGCATCGTCGTACAGGATCTGGTCGTAGATCTCATCGACCAGCAACAGCAGGTTGTGGCGTCGTGCGATCTCGACCACGCGCTCCAGCAGTTCACGCGGGTAGCTGGCGCCGCTGGGGTTGTTCGGGTTGATCAGCACGATGGCGCGGGTGCGTGACGACACCAGTGTCTCGATCTCGCTCGGGTCCGGCTGGAAGCCGTTTTCGGCGGCGCAGCGGTAGTACACCGGTCGGCCATCGTTGAGGATGGTGGAGGCCGACCACAGCGGGTAGTCCGGCGACGGCACCAGCACCTCATCGCCCGGATTGAGCAGTGCGCGCAGCGACAGGTCGATCAGCTCGCTGACACCGTTGCCGACGAACACGCGGTCCGGGTGTGCATCCGGTGCGCCGCGGCGGGCGTAGTAATCGGCGATGGCTTCACGCGCCACCGGCAGGCCCTGCTGGTGGGTGTACGGGTCGGTGCGGCCCATGTCGTCGGCGATCGCGCGCTGCAGGTGCTCGGGTGCGCGGAAACCGAAGTTGCCCGGGTTGCCGATGTTGAGCTTGATCAGCTTGCGGCCCTGCGCCTCCAGCTCCCGCGCTCGCCGGGCCAGTTCTCCGCGGATCTCGTAGCGCACTTCGGAAAGGCGCTCGCGGATGGCCAGGGGCTTGGGCGAAAGGGTGGACATGGGGGCTGGGCCGTCAAAAGGCATGGGGATTCCATCCTACCGGAATTGCTGCAGTGCATGGCAACGGCTCCGCGCCTGCCATTGCTGGGCTGGCCGGGGGCCGTCACAGGTAGAATGGCGGCGATGACCCAGACCCCCGATTTCATCGCCCTGCAGACCATCGGCTGGCCCTGGCCGGGCCCGGCGCAGCAGGCCGACTGGCAGGCCATGATGGCCGCGCACCCGCAGGCCCGCCCGGCGCGGGTGATCGAGCAGCACCGGACCCATTACGTGGTGGCCGATGGCCCGGATGCGGCGATCAAAGCGGAGTCACTGCCGGAATGGCAGCGCCCGCGCTTCCCCAGCCACGAGCGGCCTGCAGTGGGCGACTGGGTGCTGCTGGACGGCATCCGCATCGTTGCGCTGCTGCCGCGTCGCACCGCGATCAAGCGTGGCGCGGCGGGCGAGCACTACCACCAGCAGGTGATCGCAGCGAACATCGATACGGTGTTCATCGTTTGTGGCCTGGATGCCGACTTCAATCCGCGTCGCATCGAGCGCTACCTGCTGCTGGTCGGCGGTGGCGGCGCCGAACCGGTGGTGGTGCTGACCAAGGCCGACCAGACCGAGTACAGCGAGGATGCGCTGGCGGTGCTGGAAGAACTGGAGATACAGGGCATCGCGTTGCATGCGATCAACGGCCTGGATGCCGACAGTGTGGCGGTGCTGCAACCGTGGCTGGGCCCGGGCCGCACGGTGGTGCTGGTGGGCTCCTCCGGTGCCGGCAAATCCACGCTGACCAACACCCTGCTCGGCGAGCAGCGGATGAAGACCAACGCGGTGCGTGCCAACGATTCGCGCGGCCGCCACACCACCACCCATCGCGCGTTGATGCCGCTTCCGACCGGCGCCTGCCTGATCGACACCCCCGGCATGCGCGAGTTGAAGCCGACCGGCGAAGAAACGCTGTCCGAAGGTGGCTTCGCCGACATCGAAGCGCTGGCCACGCAGTGCCGTTTCAACGACTGCAAGCACCAGCAGGAACCGGGCTGTGCTGTCCGCGCAGCGATCGACGCTGGCGAGATCGAAGAGAGCCGGCTGCTGAACTACTTCAAGCTGAAGGAAGAAGTGGCTGCCGCTGCCGCCAAGCTGGCGGTGCGCCAGGCCGAGACCGCGCAGGAACGTGGCGGCAGGAAGGGCAAGGGCCAGCAGTTCCGCCCGGCCGGAAAGCCGCGCCGGCGCTGATGGGTGTCGGGGTCGGATCCCATTGCCTCGCAATGGGCTCCGACCCCTGTATTGAACCCGCGTCTGCCTGCTTCGGGTGGGTGCCAACCTTGGTTGGCACGAATCTGTCCGCAGCCCGCCGTCGGCGCATGCCAACCAAGGTTGGCACCTACCAAAGCAAGGGCAGGGCGCTATAGTCCGCCCATGGAACCGACCGCGACGCTGGACCGTGAGGTGGCCCACCATGCAGCGCTCGATGCGCGCCTGGTCGAGGCCGTGGGAGGCATCCGCCTGCTGGGGCTGACCAGCTGGCCGGCCACGCTGCAGGCACCGTTCCTGGACAGCGTGGCACGTGGCCAGCCGGTGCTGCCGAAGGTGGATTACCCACGGCTGGACTTCAGCGAAGAACGTCGCGCGCTGGCTGTGATCGCCGCTGACTGCGATGACAGCCATCCGCTGGGCCACTACGTGCGGCAGTCGGCACAGAGCTGGGACCTGGCCGCGCAGCTGCTTGAGGGGCTGGGCACTGCCGCCGTCGATACCTGTTCGGTTCAGTTGTTCGGCGCGCCCGAGCAGCCGTTGCCAGGCAATGGCCCGAGCACGCGCGAAGCGGCGCGTCACTTCATCCAGATTGCTGCCGAACTCGATCACGAACTGCTGGCGCCGGAAGAGCAGGTGCCGGTCTCGGCCATTGCCCTGCAGCTGCAGCTGCAGAATGACCTGGATGCGTTCTTCGAATCGCGCATCATCCAGGTGCAGCTCGATCCAGAGCTGGTGTCCAAGGCCGCTGCCGGACCGACCCGCATCCGCCTGCGCACCAGTGCGCGCTTCAGTGCCTACGACCGCGCGCAGCTGTTCCACCACGAAGCGCTGGTGCATTCGCTGACCGCCTTGAATGGCCGCGAACAACCGGTGCTGCCCAGCCTGGCGTTGTCCTCGCCGCGGGTGACGGCCACCCAGGAAGGGCTGGCTACCTTCGCCGAACAGATCACCGGCAGCATCGACATCGAACGCCTGAAGCGAATCAGTCTGCGCACTGAAGCGATCGCGATGGCCCGCGAAGGCGCCGACTTCATCGAGGTGTTCCGCTACTTCTGCGATGCCGGGCAGAACGCCGAAGAGAGCTTTGCGTCGGCACAGCGCGTGTTCCGTGGGGTGCCGCCGAGTGGCGGCCTGGCCTTCACCAAGGACACGGTGTACCTGCGCGGCCTGGTGTCGGTGCATACCTTCTTCCGCCACATGCTGGCCGAGGACCGCCTGCAGGTCTGCCGCTGGTTGTTCGCCGGCAAGATGAGCCTGGCCGATGCGATCGCGTTCGCACCGTTGTTCGAGGCGGGGGTGCTGAAGCCACCGCGCTGGCTGCCGCATTGGGTGAGCCGGGCGAATGGGCTGGCCGGCATGCTGGCGTTTTCGCTGTTTGCCAACCGGATACGGATGGACCAGCTGGCGCCGGAATGAAATGCGTTGGCGGGATGATGCGCTGGCGCCTCGATTGATATCGCTGGGCGGCGGTGGCGCACCCTGGCCAGGACACGCCGTAAACCCCGCTTCGCGGTCCGGCCCAGCCGCTGGCGGCTGGGCGTTCGGGCGCTTGCGAAGCAGTGCTTCGCAAGCAAAGCGCCCTCACCCATGGGGGCTCGATCGGCGCATCCATGCGCCTCACGGTCCTGGCCAGGGTGCGCCACCGCCGCCAGACAGTTTCCCGCGCGGGCGGCAGCACATCACCGCGCCGAAGGGATTGCGCTTGAAAATCTGGAAAAGCAAAGAGCCGGGCAATGCCCGGCTCTTTGCTCTTGCTCTTCTTTGTCCTCCGCACCGTGGCGCGGGAAACCGTCGAGCAGGGTCGGATGGGCCGGCGCAGGACCGTTGGCGCCATGGATGGCGCCATCGAGCCCCCATGGATGGGTTTACGGCGTGTCCTGCGCCGGCCCATCCGGCCCTGCCCCGCAGCGGTAATCAAGACGCCGCGGGGCAACGCTTTCGATTTAGAACTCCGCCGCCACCGTCATGAACAGCTGCCGCGGTGCGCTCGCATGGATCGCATAGCGCGTGCCCTTCGGATCGGTCGGTGCGAACGAGCTCAGCTGGCCGGCGTAGCGCTTGTTGGTCAGGTTGGTCGCATTCAACGACACCCGAACGTTGCGCAGGCCCAGGCCCGGGCCGAAGTCGTAGCCTGCACCGGCGTCGAAGGTGGTCACCCCCGGCACCGACTGGTCGTTGGTGTAGGTGTAGTAGCGCTTGCCGGTGTACTTGGCACGCAGGCTGGCGAAGAAGCCATCGCGGTTCCAGCTGATCTCGCTGGAGGCCATGCGCTGCGGCGTATCCACCGTGATCTTGCCGGCCACCGGCACGATCGCGCCGCCCGAGGTGTAGTCATCCTCGTAGGTGGTCTTGTTCCAGGACAGCGCGTTGTACCACTGCAGGCCGTCGATCGGCTTGAGGATGAAGGTCAGTTCCGCGCCGTGGCTCTTCACCGAACCGACATTGATGAAGCGCGTTACGCACTCCGGACGCGTGCCGACTTCGATGCTGGAACACGGGTTCAGCGACAGCAGGCGGTTGTCGAACTTCACGTTGTAGGCCGCGATCGAGGCCTGGTACTTCTCGCCGAAGGTACGGAAGCCGGCTTCCAGGCTCTTGGACTTCTCCGGTTCCAGCCCGGCGCTGGCTGCGAACGATTCCGGCGACACCTGCAACGGGCCACCGCTGCCGCCACCGACGAAGGCGGCGATGTTCTCGGCGTACGAGGCGAACAGTTCATTGTTGGCGTTGAGCTTGAAGCCCAGGCCCACCTGCGGCAGCACCGACTTCTTGGCGGTCAGCGTGCCCGAAGCGATGCTGGTTTCCACGCCCGGCTGGGCGGTGGCGCGCATGCGGGTGTTCGGGCTCTTGATGCCCACGTCCACGGTCAGGCGCTGGTCGAGGAAGCGCATGCGGTCCTGCACGTAGAACTGGCGCGTGCGGATGTCGAAATCCTGGTTGAACAGCAGGCGGTCCGGGTTCTTCAGGTACAGGTCGTCCAGGAACGGGCCGCTGATGTAGTAGAAGTTGCGCGACACGTTATGGTCGTTCTGCTCGTACCACAGGCCGGCCTCCAGTTCGTGGATGCCCACCGTCCACGACAGCGCGGCGGTCACACCATCGCGGTTGATCGTGTAGTTGGTGCTGCGGATCGAAATCGGCAGCATCCTGTCGGTGCCCGGGTAGGACGGCTGGCCCGGTGCCCACCAGTGGCCCTGGCCACGGTTGTCGTGGTGGTAGGCCAGCAACTTCAGGCGACCCTGCTCGCCCAGGCGCAGGTCGGCATCGACCGAATAGAGGTTGTCGTCGCGAAGTGCACGGCTCTGGTAGTACGCATCGTCGATGCTGTTGACGCCGCCGCTGAACCTGCAGCGCGCCTTGTTGTAGGTGCCCGGCGCGCAGTACGCAGCAGCGACGGCGCGGTCCCAGTCCGGTGCGTAGATGTTCCAGTCATAGCCCAGGCCGCGGGCCAGCATGTCCTTGGACAGGTAGGCGTAGTTGGCCTGGCTGGCGCGCGAGGTCGCCACGAACGCGCCGAAACGGTGGTCGCCGATATTCCACACGGCCTTGGCGTTGAACTGGCGGGTGGTCTGGTTCTGGTACGGCGCGGCCCACATGTCCTGGTCCTGGTGCACGCCGGACACATAGGCCGAGAAGCCGTTGAGGTCGCCGGTGTCCACGCGCAGGTAGCCACGGCGCTGGTTGTTGTCGCCGACGGTGACGCTGGCGCGGCCACCGAATTCAGCGGACGGGTCCATCGAGAAATACTGGATGGTGCCGCCCAGGTTGCTGGTCGAAGCCACGCCCAGCGAACCGATGCCCTGCGACAGCTCGGCACCGGCCAGGTTCTCGGCAATGATCGCGCGGGCAATGCTCAGGCCGTTGTAGTTGCCGTAGCTGTTGTCACCCAGCGGGATGCCGTCCAGCGTGTAGCCGAGGCGGCTCTTGTCGAAGCCACGCAGGCTGATGGTCTGCGATTCCTCATTGGCACCGAAGGCATCGTTGGACTGCACCGACACGCCCGGCAGGCGGTCGAGGATCTTCTGGCCACTGGTACCCGGCGGCAGCACCTGCTTGTCGACGGTGGTGATGCGCTGCACCTGGCGGGTCTCGCCCTGGCCGATCACGGAGACGGTGTCCAGCGTCTGCGCGCTCAGCGCGGCATCGGTGCTGGCGCCGGTATCGGCGGCGGTGGCGGCATGGGCGCTGGTGGCGGCGGAGAGCGCGATCGCCACGGCGATCGTCAGGTGTCGGGTCTGCATGGTGGTCCGTTGCATGGGGGGTGGTCACCGGCACACGTGCGCGGTGCATGGCCACTATGCGAACGGAACATGAAACCTTCTTTACGAGAAACCAACGAACGACGCAGGCCCCCGTGCGTGTCCTGCAACCCGATAGAAAAAGGGGCCGGATCCCCCTCGCGAACGAAGATTCACCGGCCCCGCGCACTCCGTGGGGGAGGGCTCAACCCATGTACAGGCCACCGTTGACCGGATAGTCGGCACCGGTCACGTACGAGGCTTCATCCGAGGCCAGCCACGCGCACAGGCCGGCCACTTCCTCGGGCCGACCCAGCCGGCGCACCGGCACCGAGGCGGCCAGCCGATCCAGTACATCCGGCGGGAAGCTGCTGATCGCCTGGCTGGCGATGTAACCCGGCGACAGCGTGTTGACGGTGACCCCGCGCGAGGCCACTTCGGCGGCCAGTGCACGGCTGAAACCGTGCATCGCGGCCTTGGCGGTGGCGTAGTTCACCTGGCCGATCTGGCCCTTGTGGGCGCTGACCGAACCGATGTTGATGATGCGGCCCCAGCCGCGCGTGGCCATGCCATCGACCACCTGCTTGGTCAGGTTGAACAGCGCATTGAGGTTGGAGGCGATCACCGCGTTCCAGTCTTCCACCGTCATCTGCCGGAAAAGAAGGTCGCGGCTGCCGCCGGAGTTGTTGACCAGCACGTCCACTTCACCGACTTCTGCGCGGACCTTGGCGAACGCGGCGCTGGTCGAGGCCCAGTCGGTGGCGTTGCCTTCGGAGGCGATGAAGTCGAAGCCCTGTTCGCGCTGCTCGCGCAGCCAGTTGGCCTTGCGCGGCGAGTTCGGCGCGCAGCCGGCAACCACGGTGTGGCCGCTGCGGGCCAGGCTCTGGCAGATGGCAGTGCCGACACTGCCCATTCCACTGGTGACGTAAGCGATTCGAAGCGTCATTGCAGAAGGCTCCTTGGCAAAGGGTCAGGCGGCGAGGGGGTAAAGGCCGAACAGCAGGCTGCCGATCATCAGCAGCATCGAGATGGCGATGGCCCACTTCAGGGTGAACTTCTGGTGGTCGGCGAATTCGACCTTGGCCAGGCCCACCAGCAGGTAGGTGGAGGGCACCAGCGGGCTGAGCAGGTGCACCGGCTGGCCGGCCAGCGAGGCGCGCGCCATTTCCACCGGGGTGATGCCGTAGTTGCCGGCGGCTTCGGACAGGATCGGCAGCACGCCGAAGTAGAACGCGTCGTTGGACATGAAGAAGGTGAACGGCATCGACGCCACGGCGGTGATCACCGCCAGGTACGGGCCCCACGACTCCGGAATCACCGCCAGGAAGCTGTGTGACATCGCCTCGACCATGCCGGTGTTGTTGAGGATGCCGGTGAAGATGCCCGCAGCGAAGATCAGCGACACCACCGACAGCACGTTGCCGGCATGGTTGACCACGCGGCGGCGCTGCTCGGCCAGGTTCGGGTAGTTGATCACCAGGGCCACGGCGAAGCCGACCATGAACAGCACCGGCATCGGCAGCACGCCGATGATCAGCGCGGTCATCAGTGCGAGGGTCAGCGCCAGGTTCACCCACAGCAGCTTCGGCCGCTTGATGTCTTCGGCGTCCTCGACGGTTGGCAGCGGGTTGGTGTCATCGGACACGCTGTTGTCCATCCAGCTGCCACCCTTGGGCAGCGTCACCACGCCGAGGCGGCGGCGTTCCTTCAGCCCCAGGTACCAGGCCAGCAGCAACACGCCGGCGCAGGCGATCACCATCGACGGAATCAGCGGCACGAACACATCGGCCGGGTCCACATGCAGCGCGGTGGCGGCGCGTGCGGTCGGGCCGCCCCACGGGGTCAGGTTCATCACGCCACCGGCGAGGATGGTCACGCAGGTCATGTTCAGCGCGTTCATGCCAAGCCGCTGGTACAGCGGCAGCATCGCCGAGACGGTGATCATGTAGGTGGTCGAACCGTCGCCATCGAGCGAGATCAGCATCGCCAGCACGGCAGTGCCAAGCACGATCTTCATCGGGTCGCCCTTGACGAAGCGCAGGATCACCCTTACCAGCGGATCGAACAGGCCGGCGTCGATCATCACCCCGAAGTAGAGGATGGCGAACATCAGCATCACGCCGGTCGGCGCGATCTTCTTGATGCCCTCCAGCATCATCTCGTCGATGCCGGCACCGAAGCCGCCGATCAGCGCGAACAGGATGGGAATGGTGATCAGGGCCACCAGCGGCGACAACCGCTTGCTCATGATCAAGTACATGAATGTAATGACCATGCCAAAGCCGAGGATGCTCAGCATCATCTGCGGACTCCTTGCGAAACAGGATGTGGGGGAGTGGAAGGGGGCCGGGTGGTTTGCCCGGCACAGCTGGCTTAGAAGTCGTACTGCAGGCGGCCGGTGACCGCGCGCGTGCGGTCCACCGTGACCCCGGCCAGGCGGTCGCGGTTGCGGCTTTCGATCACGTTGAGCATGAAGCGCAGGTTGTCGCGCAGGTACCAGTTGCCACCCAGCGTCCAGGCTTCGGTGCTGCCACGGCGCAGGTCCGGCGCGCCATCGAGGTGCTGCGCGCCCCACATCTGGTCGTAACGCAGCGCTACTTCGAAGGCCCCAGCCTTGTGGCGGATGTCCTTGACCCGTGCGAAGCGGCCGGTCTTGCGGTCGTAGGCACGGCTTTCGCCGGTGACGAACCAGCTGAGCATGCCGTAGGCCGCCATCACGTCGCCGCGCTGGGCGCCATCATCGAAGGTGGCGCCACTGAACTCGCCCTGCCACGACAACGGGCCGCGCACCTGCGCGTATTCCAGCGACCACTTGTTGACGTCGGTATCGCGGCCGGCGGAGAAGTCGACCAGGGTCAGGCGGCTGTTGTCGGACAGGTGGCCGGCCGGGCGCGGGCGGATACGCAGGCCGGGCACGCCGTTGGCCCCCGGGTTGTCGTAGGCCTCGCGGGCCAGCGAGAGGCCCAGGTGCAGCACGTCACCGTCGCTGGGCGTGGGCGCCCAGGTGACGCGACCACCCGCCGCGCGGCCCTTCACCTGCCAGGCGTCGATGCTCTCCAGGCTGTAGAGGCTGGCCGCCCAGGTGAAATCCCCCGGATTGGCCTGCCAGGACGCACCCAGGCGGTACAGCGGCGCCAGCGTGGTGCCGGCGTTGCCGCGCTCCAGGAAGCTGCCGTAGTTGGAGCTGGTACGGTCATCCAGCGAGAAGTACTGCTTGAACTGGCCGACGGTCAGCTTGCCGGCCTCGCCGAAGCTGCGTGCCAGGTAGACATCCTTGGCCTCGACGCGGTCGCCGGAGAAGTCGGCTTCCAGCTTGTAGTCGACCACGAAGAATTTGCCGGACACGTCCAGCCAGGCGCGACGGATCTCGGTGTCGTCCTTGTTCGGGGTGCCGCGGTTGTCGTTGTCGAAGGTGGCGAAGTCCAGGTGCAGGCGGCCACCGAGGGTGGCGGTGACCGGGCGGTCGTCTTCGGCAGCGAAGGCCGGCGCCGACAGGGCAGCCAGCGCCATCATGGCGGCAGGACGCCGCCAGGCAAACGTGAATTCCACAAACCCTCCCAGGTGCGCGCCAGGCGCGCGGCAATCGTGGGCACCGGACGGTGCGCGGCCGCAGTCTGGGTCGGGCAAGCTGTCATCGTCCTGTCAGCGGTTTGTGCGGTGCAGCGAAAAGCGTGTCGCCGATCTCGCCGTGCCGTGCCCAGCAAGCGCGGCGGCGGCATGCGGTAGCATTCGGTTCCCCTCCCACCCGTGTGCCCATGCGCCTGCTGCTGGTCGAAGACAACCCGGATCTGGCCGATGCGATCATCCGCCGGATGCGCCGCAGCGGGCACGCCGTGGATTGGCAGGCCGATGGCCTGGCCGCCGCCAGCGTGCTGCGCTACCAGAGCTTCGACCTGGTGGTGCTGGACATCGGCCTGCCCAAGCTCGATGGCCTGCGCGTGCTGGCCGGCATGCGCGAGCGCGGTGACAGCACGCCGGTGCTGATGCTGACCGCGCGCGATGGCATCGAGGATCGCGTGCAGGCGCTGGATGTCGGTGCCGACGATTACCTGGGCAAGCCATTCGATTTCCGCGAGTTCGAAGCGCGCTGCCGTGTGCTGCTGCGGCGTGCGCGTGGCCAGGCCAGCGAAGTGGTGCAGATCGGCGGCTTCCAGTTCGACAACGCTGCGCACCGGGTCAGCCTCGACGGCGAACCGATCGAACTGCCCAACCGCGAGTACCGCCTGCTGGAGATCCTGGTCGGGCGCCTCGGCCAAGTGGTCGGCAAGGATGAGATCGGCAACGGCCTGTTCGGTTTCGATGACGAAGCGGGCCCGAATGCCATCGAGTTGTATGTTGGCCGCCTGAGAAAGAAGCTGGCGGGCGCACCGCTGCGCATCACCACGGTGCGCGGTGTCGGCTATCTGCTGGAGGCCAGCGATACCCATGCCGACGCCGATGGCTGACGCGCGCGCTGCGACTGCGGCGCCGGGTTCGCTGCGGCGCACGCTGCTGCTCTATCTCGGCGTGCTGCTGGCGGTGTTCGCGGTGGCCCTGCTGTTCGCCGCACGCGATTACGGCCAGCGTGCCGCCAACCGTTCCTACGATCACCTGCTGGTGTCCTCGGCGCTGTCCATCGCCGATTCGGTGGCGCTGGTCGATGGGCAGTGGCAGGTCGATCTGCCGTATGCGGCGCTGGACCTGCTGGCGATGGCGCCGGAGGACCGCGTGTTCTATCGCGTGGCCGACAGCCGCGGCACGCTGATCACCGGCTACGATGACCTGCCGGCAGCGCCGCGCCGGCCCGGTACCCAGCCGCAGCTGTTCGATGCCACCTACAGCGGCGAGACCGTGCGCTTCGTGGTGGTCGGCCGCAGCTTCGCCGCTGCCTCGGCGCAGGGCGAGGTGCAGGTCCAGGTCGGCCAGACCCGGCGTGCGCGTGAAGCGGTCGCGCAGGACATGGTCAATCGCGCGTTGCTGGCGATCGGCGTGCTGTCCGGGCTGCTGCTGGCACTGGTGGCGTTCGGCGTGCATCGCGCATTCCGGCCGCTGGTGCGGGTGGAGCGCGAGCTGTCGCGACGGGAGCCGTCCGACCTGAAGCCGCTGGATGCCCGCGTTCCGCGCGAGATGGACCAGATGGTGGCGGCGCTGAACCGCTTCATGGAACGCCTGTCCAGCAGCAACGAGACACTGCGCGCGTTCATGGCCGAGGCTGCGCACCAGATGCGCACGCCGCTGGCGGCATTGCGCGCACAGGCACAGCTGGCGCTGGATGATGACGATCCGGAGGACATGCGACGCAGCCTGCAGGCGATCGAGCGCAACGCCACGCATATGAGCCGGCTGCTCAACCAGCTGCTCAGCGACGCCAGCGTGATCCATCGTTCGCACCTGCAGCGCTTTGCGGCGGTGGACCTGGCCGAGACCGTGCACCAGGCCCTGCATGAAGCGCTGCCGCAGGCCGGTCCGGCGCCGCGCGTGCAGTTGGCGATGACCGCCGAACCGGCATTGGTGCACGGCGATGCGCTGCTGCTGCGCGAGGCGATCAAGAACCTGGTCGACAACGCACTGAAGTACGGCGGTGACGGCGACTTGCAGATTGCCCTTACCGTGCAAGGCGAGCAGGCCGTGCTGACCATCGCCGACCACGGCGCGGGCATCGCCCCGGCCGATGCCGAGCGCGTATTCGAGCGTTTCGCCCGTGGCGAAGGCGCGCCCTCAGGTGGTGCCGGGCTGGGCCTGGCCATCGTCAAGCGCGTGGTCGACAGCCATGGCGGCCGCATTGACCTGAGCAACCGCCCGCAGGGCGGGCTGGTCGCCACCATCCGCCTGCCCCGGAGCAGTCCATGATCCGCTTGTTCGCCACGACTGTTGCGCTGCTGCTGGCCCTGCCGGTGTTGGCTGCGCCCGGCGATGTGCGCCGTTTTCCCGCACAGGGAGCGGCCACCGCTCAGCTGCGCATCCACGGCACCACCGACATCGAAGTGTTCGCGGTGGTCATCGCCGACTACCAGCGCCTGCACCCCGGCACCGAGGTGGTGTACGAGGACATCATCACCCAGGACCTGTACGCGCGGTACCTGCACGACCGCGGCGGCCCGGCATCACCGGACCTGCTGATCTCCAGCGGCATGGACCTGCAGACCAAGCTGGTCAATGACGGTCACGCGCTGCCACACCGTTCGGCGCAGACCGCCGCGCTGCCGGCCTGGGCACAGTGGCGCAACGAGGCGTTCGGCATCAGCTACGAGCCGGTGGTGATGGTCTACAACACCCGCGCGATTCCTTCGGCCAAGGTGCCGCACACGCGCCGCCAGCTGCTGGACCGGCTGCGTGCTGAAGGTGCACCCCTGCGCGGCAGGGTCGGCACCTATGACATCGAGCGCAGCAGCGTCGGCTACCTTTTGGCGACCCAGGACGCGCAGCGCGGCAGCATTGCCGGCGCGCTGCTGGGCGCGCTCGGCGACAACGACGTGGTGCGCGAGGAGCGTACTGGCGTGCTGCTGGACCAGGTGGCCAGTGGCCAGCTGTCGCTGGTCTACAACGTGCTTGGCTCCTACGCGCAGGCGCGCGTTGATGCCGGCGCGCCGCTGGGCATTGTGGAGCCCGAGGACTACACGCTGGTGGTGCTGCGTACCGCAGTGATCCCGCGTACCGGCCCACACCCGGAAGAAGCGCGGCGCTTCCTCGATTACCTGCTGTCGCCGCGTGGCCAGCAGGTGCTGTCGCGCGAAGCGCGGCTGATGCCGATCGTGACCGGCAACGCACGCGGTGACGATGCGCCCGGCCGCAGCCGCCGTCCGATCCAGCTCGGCCCGGGCCTGCTGGTGTATCTGGACGCGCTCAAGCGTCGCCAGTTTCTCGATGCCTGGCGCAGCAGCGTCGAGCCGGCCGGGCGCTGAGGCGGCGACCTGCCCGTACAATGGCGGTATGAGCGAATACACCATCCTGATCGCCGATGACCACCCGCTGCTGCGTTCGGCGGTGGTGCAGTCCTTGCGGCAGAGCCTGCCGTTGGCACAGGTGCGCGAGGTTGCGAGCGCCGAGGCATTGGCCGAGACGCTCGACGCGCAGCCGGACGTGGACCTGGTGCTGCTCGACCTGACCATGCCTGGCGCGCACGGCTTTTCCGCGCTGCTGCACGTGCGTGGCTCGCATCCCGACATTCCGGTGGTGATCCTCTCCTCCAACGACCATCCGCGGGTGATCCGCCGTGCCCAGCAGTTCGGCGCGGCCGGCTTCATCCCGAAGTCGGCCCCGGCCGAGACCATCGGCGAGGCCGTGCAGGCGGTGCTCGACGGCGGCCTGTGGTTCCCGGCAATGGCCGCCGAGCGCTCGGAGGCCGATGCGCTGCTGGCCAGCCGCCTGGCCCAGCTGACCCCGCAGCAGTTCCGCGTGCTGCTGTGCCTGGCCGATGGCCTGCTCAACAAGCAGATCGCCTACGAGCTGGGCCTGGCCGAGAACACGGTGAAGGTGCACGTCACTGCCATCCTGAAGAAGCTCGAATGCCATAGCCGCACGCAGGCGGCGGTGCTGGTGAAGGCGCTGGAACCGGAAGGCGACGCGCGGGCAGGGATGGACGGCTGACCTGGGCAGGGCACTTGGCTCTCGGTGAGAGCATTCTGAGCTGCTCGAATCAACTGCGCCAACGCGAAAATGGAGTCTGGCCCGTCAGTTGCCGCTGATCGAACTCATCTGCGGGTCGATCGAAAAGATGAACCTGTTCTCGTATCCCATCCAGGAATGCTCAGACGCTTCGGCATAGCTGTAAGTGGGAGAGGATGCATCTGACGCAAACCTGTGACCCCACGCCTCATGATCCGCGCTGCTTCGGGTCCGGGCGATACCGATGCAGATGCTCAGGCCACACGAAAAGCGTTCAAGTACACCTTCTTGACCGATTGCACGTTCAAGTGATGATCGATAGTGCCGGGTCAGGTCCTGCGCCTCGGGGCTGGAAGCTGCATCCTGCGTCATGCGGTTGATCGCATCCGACATGTTTCTGCTTGACTGCAGGAGGCCCTCGGCGGCCAGGATCGAGATGCCGTCCTTGAACACGAGTGCGGATTCTGACCGAAGAAGCGCGAGCGAAGATGCTGCGCGATGCGTGGCCGCTGTCGGAATGCCGGGGTTCGGCGAGGCGTCCGCATTCGATATGGCTGGAGGAGCCTTTGCTTCTGTCGCGGCCCTCCTGAGGCTGACGTCCGTATCTGGTGTGCTGTCAGCCATGCATCCCGCGCAGCACAGGCAGAAGAGCATTGCTGTGATTCGATGGAGGTATCGGAGGGGGGCGATGGATAGGTGATGGCAGGGCATGCTGGATCCTTGGCCGTAGGCTGTGGCTGTCTTCAGTACGATCTGCCGATCAGCCGAACGTTGAAATCTACTGATCCTCAGCAGCGCCGGTCAGTCAGGAGACTGCTCTCTCCCCACTCGGATTTTCTCCATGCCCTACGCAATGACGCGGCGCATCCATTTCCTCCTTGCCCATGGCTGTCGCGCGAAGAGGTTTGGGAATTCGGTACGGAATCAACGAGGAGCAAAGCCAGCGTGCGCCGGCAACGCGACGCCCGCGTGGCCGAGCCGTCCTAGCCCCGATGCCGCAACAACATCTGCGTCATCAATGCCCGCAACGCGGGCGGTCGCACCGGCTTGAGCAGGAAGCCCCAGCCGTTCTCGGCGGCATGCGCCTTCAGTGCCTCATCACGCTCGGCGGTCACCAGGATCACCGGCGGCCGCGCCTTCCACAGCGTGCACAGCGCTTCATACAGGTTCGGTCCGTGCCATTGCCCCATGCGCACGTCCAGCAGCAGCAACTGCGGCACGTTCAATGCACTGGCGATTTCCAGTGCACCCTGCGGACCGTCGGCAAGTTCCACCTGGCAACCCCAGCGCTCCAGCAGCGCACGGGTCGCCGCACAGACGTGGGGATCATCGTCGATGCTCCACACCCGGCACTTTCGCAGTGGGCTGTCGTCGGAGGGTTCGCTCGCGATGACCGGCGCTGCGGCAGGTGCGATCACATCGTCGGCGCGCCCGAGTGCTACGCTCACGGCGAAGACGCTGCCCTTGCCCAGTGTAGAGCGCAGGCTGATGCGGTGGCCGAGCAGGCGGCCGATGCGTTCGACGATGGCCAGGCCCAGGCCGGCGCCACGTTCCTGTTCCACGCCGTCATTCAGCCGGCGGAACTCCTCGAAAATCTCACCCTGCAGGCTTTCCGGAATGCCCGGGCCCTGGTCATGCACTTCGATGCGCAGTTGATCGCCTGCACGCCGGCAGCCGATCAGCAGGCGCCCACGTGGGGTGTAGCGCAACGCGTTGGACAGAAAATTCTGCAGGATCCGCCGCAGCAGGGCTTCGTCGCTGACCACCACTGCGCGGGTATCCACCCAGTCAAGCTGCAGGCCACGGGTCTGGGCGGCGATGCCGAACTCGCGCGCCAGGGTCTCCAGCAGCGGAGAAAGTGCAAACGTGCGCACGCGGACCTGCAGCGATCCTGATTCCAGGCGCGAGATATCCAGCAGGCTGTTGAGGATCGCGTCCTGCGCCGCCAGTGCGGCATCGATATGATCGGCAGTCTGCTGCTGCACCGGGTCGCCCAGCTTGCCGCGCAGCACCGAGACGAACATGCGCGCAGCGTTGAGAGGCTGCAGCAGGTCGTGCACCGCCGAGGCGACGAAGCGGGTCTTGTAGCGGTTGGCCTGCTCGGCCTCGCGCCGCGCCTCGTCCAGGTCACGGGTGCGTTCGGCGATGCGGTGTTCCAGCGCATCGGCCAGCGAGCGCAGTTCGCGCGCAGCATTCTTGTAGCTGGTGATGTCGGCGTAGCTGGTGACGAAGCCGCCATCAGGCAGGGGATTGCCGCGGATCTCCAGCACCGTGCCGTCGTCCTTTTCGCTCTCGCGCATGTGCGGGCGGCCACTGCGCAGGTGGTTCAGGCGGCGCTCGATGGCCTCGTCCACCGGGCCGGGACCGAGCAGGCCACGACGGGCATTGAAACGGAACAGTTCCTCGATCGGCCGGCCCACGCGCACCAGGTCTGCCGGGAACCGGAACAGTTCCAGATAGCGCGAATTCCACGCGACCAGGCGCAGGTCGCGGTCGATCACCACCACACCCTGCGGCAGGTGTTCGAGGCTGCGGCTGAGACCACTGTCGGCGTCGGTGGCGGCCTGCAGCAGGCCATCCTGTGCGGTGCGCAGCTCCTGTGCGTGCTGCTTGAGCAGGGTTTCCAGTTCGCGGCGGCTGCGCAGGCGATGCTTGGCCAAGCGCCTGCGCTGCTGCACGAACAGCACCAGGAAGCCCAAGGCCAGCCACGCGGCACCGCCGGTCAGGGCGGCCGCGCGACCGGCAGCAGTAGCGGCGCCGGCGTCGTGCAGCAGGTGCAGGTTCCAGCCCTCGGCGGGCAGCGCCAGGCTTTGCCACAGCATCGGCTGCGGCAGCGCAGGCTCCAGCAGCCGCACCATGCGGCCGCCATCGGACAGCACGTCTTCGGTACGTGCACGCAAGGGCTGCAGGGCACGGTCGGCGTACTGACGTGCATCGAGCATTTCGCGGCGCTCACCGGCACGCAGCGGACGCAGCAGCCGGTAGCGCCAGCTGTCCCGGTTGGACAGGAACACGACGTCATGGTCGTCGCTGGCCAGCACCACGTCCGGGCTGCTCAACCATTCCTGTTCCAGCGCGGACAGCTCGACCTTGATCACCACCACGCCGAGCCGCTTGCCGTCATCCTCGATGGCCTGCGAAAGGTAATAGCCGGGCACGCCGGTAGTCATGCCGATGCCGTAGAAGCGGCCACGGCCCTGCGCCAGCGCCTGGCGGTAGTAGGGGCGGTAGCTGTAGTTCTCGCCGACGTTGCTGGTCGGTTGGTCCCAGTTGCTGGCCGCCACCGCCACACCATCGTGGCCGACCAGGGTCAGGGTCGAGGCCCGGGTGACTTCATTGGCACGTTGCAGCTTCAGGTTCAGTCGCTGCCGTTCGCCGGGCGAGGGCGGCACACGCAGTGCGTGCAGCAGATCCGGATCCAGCGCCATGACCTGCGGCAAGGTGCCGAAGCGGTCGATGCGCTGTTGCAGGCCCTGGCCATACAGCTGCAGCTGGCGTTGCACCTGGCTGCTTTCGTCGCCGAGCGCGCGCCGCCAGGCGTAATGGCCAGCGGCGACCGCGCACAGCACGGTGCCACCGACCATCACCAGGATCGTCAGCAACAGCATCCGGTGGCGGCTGAGCCAGTACATGGCGGCAGTCTACGCAGGGCCGGCGGGCGTGGCGTGCACGCCCGCCGGGGTCTGACGTGGAAGGGGTCAGAAGTGCATCTGCGCGCGCAGTTCGAAGATCTCCGGCGTGCTGTGCACGCCACGACGGCTGGCGTCGACCTTCACGTAGTTGGCCTGGAACTTGAAGTGGCTGGTCAGGTACCAGTTCGCACCCAACGTCAGGTCGTGCTGGCGGCCACCGAGGATGTCGCCATCGTCGAGGTCCAGGCGGCTGTAACGCGCCACCAGTTCGACCGCACCGTAGTTGTGCGCCGGCTTGATGTTGGCCACCGCACCGGCGTTGTACGGCCGCGATTCGCCGGTCAGCACCCAGCTGGCCATCGCGTACTGGCCGCTGCCGGTGAAGTCGGGCTTGCCGTCATGGCGGGTGACCGTGGCGCGCAGCGCTTCGGCCTGCAGCGAGAACGGGCCGCGGATCCAGATGCCTTCCAGGCCGGTGCGGCGGATCTGGTCGGCGGTGACCAGCGCGCCGGAATCGACGTAGCGGATGTCGGTCAGGCCGGCTTCCGGGCGCGCGCGCAGGCGGGCGCTGGCCTCGTGGTGCACGTCGCGGCCATCGCTGTAGCCGCGTGGGTTCTCCTGCGAGTAGGCCAGGCCCAGGTGGATAACGTCACCCGGTGCCTTCACCGGCGTCCACACCGCACGCACCGCCTGGGTGGTGCCGGGGTTGTCGCCCTGCAGGTCCTTGCCGCCATAGGCGCCTGCCTGCAGCAGGTACTGCGGGCGCTCCAGCACCCATTCCACACCGGTACGGCGGCCTTCGTAGAAGGCCTGCACCGGCAGCGAGGTTTCCAGGAAGCTGCCGGCACGCGAAGAGGTGTTCGCATCCAGGCCGACCGGCGTCTTCATGTAGCCGAAGCGGAAGCGGCCGACGTCACGGCCGAAGAAGGCCTTGCTCTCGAAGCGCACGAACACGTCCAGCCAGGTATCGGCCTGGAAGTCGTAGTAGACCATCGCGTCGTACACGCCCTTCTTCTTCAGCGTCGCACCGAATTCCTTGCGGCGCACGGCGTCGTCGTCCTCGAGGCCACTGGCCGAGGAAAAGTCGTTGTAGTCGTAGGCGATGTTGGCGGTAGCGGCCAACTCGGTGCCGTCGCCGAAGGTGTACTTGGTCGGCCAGTTGTCGAAATCCGCAGCCGAAGCGAGGGCGGGTAGGGCGGCCAGCGACAGGGCCAGCAAGGTGGGATTCGGGCGCATGTTGGGTGCGGCTCTCTCAGATTGCGTGTGGACAGGACATCAGCGGCCGCAGGGGCCGAAACTTTCGCAGGGACATGCCCAGCCGTTCAGCCCGGGCCACCGGCCTTCCCGTTTCTGGGCGGTGCGGCGCCAGTGTAGGCACCTGTGCCACCTGAACCGGGGGGCTAGTACCAATAGGTTATCTGCGCCGGCGTGCCTGGCGCGTACAAAGGCGTCCATTGGTCGCACCCCCTGTGCGTGCAGTACAGGGCCTGCGGTCAGTTTCCACGGTAACGGCTCCCGTGCAGTCCCGGGGCCGTACGTGCCTGAAAACGCCCCTTCCGGAGTCCGCCATGCACATCCCGACCGCAGCACCGGTGCCTGCAAAGCCGTTGCCGATCTATCGCCAGCTGTACTTCCAGGTGATCGTGGCGATCGTCCTGGGTGCCATCCTCGGCCACTACGAACCGCTGGTCGGCGAGAAGATGAAGCCGCTCGGCGATGCCTTCATCAACCTGGTGAAGATGATCATCGCGCCGGTGATCTTCCTCACCATCGTCACCGGCATCGCCAGCATGACCCACCTGCGCACGGTGGGCCGGGTGTTCGCCAAGGCAATGGCGTACTTCCTGTTCTTCTCCACGCTGGCGCTGATTGTCGGCATGATCGTGGCGCACGTGGTGCAGCCCGGCGCGGGCATGAACATCAATCCGGCCGAGCTGGACCAGACCGCAGTGCACAGCTACGTCGAGAAGTCGCATGACCTGACCCTGGTCGGCTTCCTGATGGACATCATCCCGAAGACGCTGCTCAGCGCTTTTGTCGATGGCAACATCCTGCAGGTGCTGTTCGTGGCCGTGCTGTTCGGCATCGCGCTCGCGATGGTGGGCGACAAGGGCAAGCCGGTGCTGAACTTCCTGGAGGCGCTGGTCGCCCCGGTGTTCAAGCTGGTGCACATCCTGATGAAGGCCGCCCCGATCGGTGCCTTCGGTGCGATCGCCTTCACCATCGGCAAGTACGGCGTCGGCTCGCTGATCAACCTGGCCTGGCTGGTGGGCTCGTTCTACCTCACCGCGTTCCTGTTCGTCGCGGTGATCCTGGGCCTGGTCTGCCGCCTGTGCGGCTTCTCGGTGTTCAAGCTGGCGCGCTACCTGAAGGCCGAACTGCTGCTGGTGCTCGGCACCTCCTCGTCGGAGTCGGCGCTGCCGTCGCTGATGGAGAAGATGGAACGCGCCGGCTGCAGCAAGTCGGTGGTGGGCCTGGTGGTCCCGACCGGCTACTCGTTCAACCTGGACGGCACCAACATCTACATGACCCTGGCGGCACTGTTCATCGCCCAGGCCACCAACACCGAACTGACCCTGGGCCACCAGATCGCCCTGCTGCTGGTCGCCATGCTCAGCTCCAAGGGCGCGGCGGGTGTCACCGGCGCCGGTTTCATCACCCTGGCCGCCACCCTGGCCGTGGTGC
Source organism: Stenotrophomonas sp. YJH_SMC_32 (assembly GCF_059369975.1). Lineage (NCBI taxonomy): Bacteria > Pseudomonadati > Pseudomonadota > Gammaproteobacteria > Lysobacterales > Lysobacteraceae > Stenotrophomonas > Stenotrophomonas sp. YJH_SMC_32. Next base: position 652,519 of record NZ_JCAFTE010000001.1, read on the forward strand.
CGGAGGTGCCGGTGGCTGGCATGGCGCTGATCCTGGGCGTGGACCGGTTCATGAGCGAATGCCGCTCGCTGACCAATTTCATCGGCAATGCGGTGGCCACCGTGGTGGTCTCGCGCTGGGAAGGCGCGCTGGACCGCAACCGCCTGCAGCTGGCGCTGGATGGCCGCGAGAGCGAACTGCCGCCGCCGGTCGATGCGCTGCCCGAGGCGCTGCCGGCCAAGGGCTGATCCAGGTGTGTGGTACCGCGGGGCCGATCACGTCAGTGGTACGGCCCCGCGGCGTTTCAGGGCGTCCCATGGCTGTCATGGGCAGCGCCGAAGCTGGTATCGCGGTACCGTCGCATACGGCACGGAATTGTGCGGTCGCAGCATGCTTGCGACAGGATAGCGACAGGTCCGGACGCTCCAACGGGGGTATCATCCCCTGTCCCTTCTGCCCATTCATGTAACCCACATCGATGTCCAACGAAGATTTCAAACAGGCCGCCCTCGATTACCACCGGATGTCCCCGCCGGGAAAGATCAAGGTTTCCGCTACCAAGCCCATGCTGACCCAGCGCGACCTGTCGCTGGCGTATTCGCCGGGCGTGGCGTACGCCTGTGAAGCGATCAAGGCCGACCCGCAGCAGGCCAGCGAGCTGACCGCCCGCGGCAACCTGGTGGCGGTGATCTCCAACGGCACCGCGGTGCTGGGCCTGGGCAACATCGGCGCGCTGGCCGGCAAGCCGGTGATGGAAGGCAAGGGCGTGCTGTTCCAGAAGTTCGCCGGCATCGATGTGTTCGACATCGAAGTGGATGAGACCGACCCGGACAAGCTGGTCGACATCATCGCCTCGCTGGAACCGACCTTCGGCGGCATCAACCTGGAGGACATCAAGGCGCCGGAATGCTTCGTGGTCGAGCGCAAGCTGCGCGAGCGCATGAAGATCCCGGTGTTCCATGACGACCAGCACGGCACGGCGATCATCGTCGGCGCGGCCGTGCTCAACGCGATGGCGATCACCGGCAAGAAGATCGAGGAAGTGAAGCTGGCGACCACGGGCATGGGCGCGGCCGGCATTTCCTGCGTGAACATGCTGGTGCAGCTGGGCCTGAAGCCGGAGAACATCCTGGCCTTCGATCGCGAGGGCGTGATCCACACCGGTCGTACCGACCTGGACCCGGAAAAGCAGCGCTATGCGCGTGACACCGACAAGCGCACCCTGGCCGAGATCGTCGACGGCGCGGACATTTTCCTGGGCCTGTCGGCACCGGGCATCCTGACCGGCGACATGGTCAAGACCATGGCGCCGGATCCGGTGATCTTCGCGCTGGCCAACCCGACCCCGGAAATCATGCCGGAGGTGGCGCGCGCTGCGCGTCCGGACGCGATCATCGGCACCGGCCGTTCGGACTACCCGAACCAGGTCAACAACGTGCTGTGCTTCCCGTACCTGTTCCGTGGTGCGCTGGACGTGGGCGCCACCGCGATCAACGAGGAAATGAAGATCGCCTGCGTGCGTGCCATCGCTGCACTGGCACGCCGTGCAGCCACCGACATGGGTTCGGCCTACGGCGGCGAGACCCCGAGCTTCGGCCGTGAATACCTGATCCCGCGCCCGTTCGACCGCCGCCTGCTGGTGGAACTGTCGGCCGCCGTGGCCCAGGCCGCGATGGATTCGGGCGTGGCCTCGCGCCCGATCGAGGACATGGGCGCCTACCGTGACAAGCTGGCCCAGTTCGTCTACCGCACCAGCCTGATGATGAAGCCGGTGTACGACCGCGCGCGCAGCGACAAGCAGCGCGTGGTGTACGCCGAGGGCGAAGAGGAAGTGGTGCTGCAGGCGGTGCAGAACGTGGTCGATGACGGCCTGGCGCATCCGATCCTGATCGGCCGCCCGGAAGTGATCGAGTCGCGCATCGAGCGCCTGGGCCTGCGCCTGAAGATCGGCGAGAACGTTGAAGTCACCAACATCAACGACGACCCGCGCTTCAACGAATACTGGCAGTACTACCACGGCCTGACCGGTCGTCGTGGCGTGACCGTGGCCGCGGCGAAGAACCTGATGCGTTCGCGCCCGACCCTGATCGCAGCGGTGATGGTCGCCCGTGGCGAGGCCGATGCGATGCTGACCGGCATCGTCGGCCGCTTCCACAAGAAGCTGGGCTACGTGCGCAGCGTGCTGCCGCTGGAGCCGAAGGTCACCTCGACCTCGGCGATGACCGGCGTGATCAACCAGCAGGGCGTGTTCTTCTTCGTCGATACCCACGTGCAGGAAGACCCGACCGCCGAGCAGCTGTGCGAGGCGACCCTGCAGGCGGCCTATCGCATGAAGCTGTTCGGCATCGAGCCGAAGGTGGCGCTGCTGTCGCACTCCAACTTTGGCAGCCATGATTCGAAGGATGCGCTGAAGATGCGCCAGGTGCGCGAGCTGCTGCTCAAGCGCAACCCGCGCCTGAACGTGGATGGCGAAATGCAGGGCGACACCGCATGGGATGAAGCGCTGCGCCAGAAGCTGCTGCCGGGCTCGACCCTGCAGGGCCGCGCCAACCTGTTCGTGCTGCCGAACCTGGAAGCGGCCAACATCGCCTACAACCTGGTGCGGGTGTTCACCGACGGCGTGGCGATCGGCCCGATCCTGATGGGCGTGAACAAGCCGGTGCACATCCTGACCACCAGCGCGACCTCGCGCCGGATCCTGAACATGACCGCCATTGCGGCGGTCGATGCGCAGATCAGGAAGCAGCTGGAAGCGGAAAAGAAGGCATAAGCCTTCTTTCCAGCGACAGCTGCGGAAACGCGCCCCACGGGGCGCGTTTTTGTTTCCGCGCAGCGGAAACGGGTAGTGCCGGCCGCTGGCCGGCAACCCCAATCGTGCTCAGATACACGACGGCAGCCGGCCAGCGGCCGGTCCTACTCCGGTCTGTGCCACACGCGCTACGCTGCCCGGTCATTTCCCTGCAACGCCGCTGCGGCCCAATACGCCCACGCGGCCCGGCCGTGGGAAGGGACCGGACCGGCCTTCCCACCCTGGGCCCGACCAACTTCCCATCGGCGAGGGTGTGATGCGCAATCGAGTGACGCGGCGGTACTTCCAGCAGCTGTTCGCGCTGTACGCCGGTTTCGTGCAGTCGCGCTGAGGCGTAGACGCCAGCGAGGTAGAGTCGACCGTTGGTCGACTATCGCGCGAAGCGCGGGGTTTTCGTGGGCTGTACGAAAGTCAGTCGACCAACAGTCGACTCTACCCAGTCGCGGCTATACGCAGTTGATCGCACAGTCAGCGCCGCTTGCCGCGGCGTGCAGGGGCCGGCGGCGGAGCGTCGGAACGCGGCTTGGCGTACTGCGCCCACAGCGCCGGCAGTGCCTTGCCGGTGTGCTTCTGCCACAGCGCCGGTGCATAGCGGCCGTCGCGCAGGGCCTTGTCCAGTGCCAGCACCAGGCCCGGATGTTCGGCGTCGGCCCATTTCAGGAACGCACCGGTGACACGGTAGCCGCTGTCGAAGTTCTGCCCCTTCTCGACCTTGCTCGGCAGTGCCCAGCCCGCAGCGGCATTGTCCATGCCGTAGCGGTCGCGTGCGTAGTCGGCGATGCCTTCCACCAGCCAACCCGGCACCCGTGCGTCGCCATAGCCCGGATAGCCCTGCACGATGTGCATGGCCTCATGGGTGACCAGGTCGATGTCGTTGGGGTGCTGCGCCAGCCAACCCGGGTTGATGGTGATCGTCGCGGCCTGGTCCTTGTCACCGACAAAGGCGATCCCGGTGTAGGCCGGGTCGATCACAATGCGCACCATCGACGGCGCGGCCGGGTGGAAGTCCGCACGTTCGCGCAGGTAGGCGAAGTAGAACGTATCGATAACCCGCTTTCGCTGCGGCGCGGCCAGGGCGCCACGGGCGTCCTGGTAGTTCAGCGTCACGCCATCGCGGGTCAGCTGCGCATCAAAGGCCTGGGTCTGGCCGAAGCTGGAGAAGGAAAGGGCAACAAGGGCCAGAGGCAGCAGACGGTAGCGCATGGGGCTCATTGTACGGCGCTGGGCGCCAACAGTTCGATCTCCGCCAGCGGCAGCCGGCCCGGTGCGGCCAGGCGCAGCCGATACTCGCTGTAACGACCGGGTTTGGCGATGCGGAACGGTCGGGTCTGGCGGGCAGACTCGAAGGCTTCGCCGCTGCGCTGGTCGAGCACGATCCAGCGGCCGTTGCCACTGCGCGCTTCCAGCGTCCATTCGCCGCCCTGGATGCGGCCGTCACCGCTGGTGAGCGTGTACATGGTCGGCGCGCCGTCGCCCAGGCCGGTCAGTGCGATGGTTGCGCCGCCGCCCAGGCCGACGGTGGTGGCTGCATCGTCATCGACCAGCGCCGGCAGGGCGCGGCCATCGGCCAGCGTCGCCTTGGCGCCACTGCCGAGCAGGTCGTGCAGCAGCTGCGGGCGCTGGCCCCGCGCGGTCAGCGAGCGCGGCACGTCATCCACGCCGCTGCCCCAGCGCGACGGCTGCGGCCCCATCACGAAGTCCAGCGTCGCGCCCTTGGCGATCAGCTCGTGCGGCACCCAGGTCTTCGTCCACGGCTTGCCATTGATCTTCAGCGACTGCACGTAGACGTTCTCGCGTGAGTTGTTGGCCGCGTTCACGGTCAGCACCGCGCCGCCCTGCAGTTCCACCCTCGCATGTTCGAACGCCGGTGAACCGATCACGTACTCCGGGGCGCCCATGCGCAGCGGATACAGGCCCAGCGAAGCCAGCACGTACCACGCGGAGGTCTCGCCGTTGTCCTCGTCGCCCGGATAGCCCTGGCCGATCTCGCTGCCCACATACAGCCGCGACAGGATCTCGCGCACGTGCTGCTGGGTCTTCCACGGCTGCCCGGCGTACAGGTACATCCATGGGATGTGGTGCGCCGGCTGGTTGCTGTGTGCGTACATGCCCATGCGCACATCGCGCGCTTCGGTCATCTCGTGGATGGTGCCGCCGTAGGATCCGGCAAACGCGGGGTCGGCGGTTTCCGGCGTGGAGAAGAAGGCATCCAGCTTCGCTGCCAGCTTGTCACGGCCACCATAGAGCGCGGCGAGTCCTTCGCCATCGTGGGCGGCGGTGAAGGCGAAGGTCCAGCCATTGGATTCGGTGTAGTCGTGGCCCCACACGCGCGGGTCGTAGGCCTTGGCGTCCACGCGCCACTGGCCATCGGCGTTGCGGCCCTGGAAGAAGCCGGCGGCCGGATCGAACATCGTCGCGTAGCTGGCGGCGCGATGGCGGAAGTAGTCGGCCTCGGTGCTGTAGCGCTCGCGTGCGGCCGGCGTGGTCGCGCGCTTGGCCAGAGCGTCGGCCATGTTGGCGATGCCGAAGTCATTCAGTGCGCCTTCCATCGTCCACGACATGCCTTCGTGCACGTCCGCGCTGGCGTAGCCACGGAAGGTCGAACGGTCCATGCCCTTGCGGCCGACATGGCGGTCGGGGGGGACCACGGTCGCGTTCTTCAGCGCGGCGGCGTAGGCCTCGGCCGGATCGAAGCCGCCGATGCCCTTCAGCCACGCATCGGCGAAGGCCACGTCCGAACTGGTGCCGACCATCAGGTCGGCGTAGCCCGGCGACGACCAGCGTGCGATCCAGCCACCGGCACGGTACTGCTCGATGAAACCCTGCACCATCTGCCCGGCATCGTCGGGCGTGAACAGCGCATAGGCTGGCCAGGTGGTGCGGAAGGTGTCCCAGAAGCCGTTGTTGACGAACACCTTGCCGTCGCGCACGCCGGTGAAGCTGCGGTTCGCGCTGCCCTCGGTGTTGTCGTCGCTGGCGCTGGCCTGGTTGGCGTAGCGCCAGTCAGGCGCGGCCGCGCTGCCGGCATTCTCGTGGCCGGAGTTGGGATACAGGTACAGCCGGTACAGGCTGGAATACAAGGTGGTCTTCTGGTCGTCAGTGGCATCGCCGATGTCGAAGCGGGCCAGGCGCGCGTCCCATGCATCCTGCGCACGGCCCGCCACGCTTTCCAGCGTGTCGGCGGCGGAGATTTCCAGCGCCAGGTTGTGACGCGCCTGTTCCACCGAGATCAGCGAGGTCGCGATGCGCATCGTCACCTGCCGGTCGCTGCCAGCATCGAACTTGATGTAACCGGTCGGGCGGCCGGTGTCGAGGCGGCCGCTGCTGCGCCACGGCTTGTCGAAGCTGGCCACCACGTACATGCGGCTGGCGCCGTTGGACAGGCCACTGCGCGTATCGGTGTAGCCGCTGAGGGTCTGCGTGGCCGTGTCCAGGGTCAGGCCACCACGCGCATCGACATTGTCGAACAGCAGGTTGGCGTCGCCGCCCTCGGGGAACTCGAAGCGGAACAGCGCGGCATGGTCGGTCGGTGCGATGGCAGCAGCGATGCCATTGTCGAAGCGCACGTCGTAGCGGTAGGGGCGCGCGCTTTCATGACGGCGGTCGAACGACAGCGCGCGCTTGCGGCGGTCGGCGTCCGGCACGCCACGGCTGGCCGAGGGCATCACCTGGAAGGTCTGGCGGTCGCCCATCCACGGGCTGGGCTGGTGGCTCAGTGCCAGTGCCTGCAGCTGCGGGCGGTTCTGCGCATCGTTCTGTTCGTTCCAGCGGTACAGCCAGTTCAGTGCGCCGGCGTCGGTCACCGGGGTCCAGAAGTTGAACCCGTGCGGCACCGCCGTGGCCGGGAAATTGTTGCCGCGCGAGAAGGTGCCGTTGGCCTGGGTGCCGCGGGTGGTCAGCACCCAGTCGGAGACGCGCTGCGGCCGCTGCCGCGGTTGGGCATCCAGGCGCACGTCATCAATCCAGCCAGAGACCGGCGCGCCCTCGGCACTGGCTACCTCCAGCTCGATCGCCACCACGCGGCGGCCCTTCAGCGTGGGCACGTCGCCCAGCCGCACTGCCTTGCGGGCCCATTGTTGCGGGTACAGCGTCTTCGATTCGCCCTGCGCGCGTGCGCCGATCGCCACGCCATGCTGGTCGCGTGCCGCACCGGCCGAAACGCGGCTGCCATCGTCCAGCAGCAGGTCCAGCGATACATAGGTCGAGGCGACGGTGTCCTTGCCGACGATTTCCGGCAGCACCAGCCACGACAGCGTGGTATCGGCCTCGATGGGCAGGTCGGCCTTGAACAGTTCGCGCCGCGCGCTGCCGCCTTCGCTGCTGTAGCGCAGCGCATGCAGGCCGCTGTAGCCGGCGTTGCGCTTGGCGGCGTAGGGCGCGGCCGGTCCATTGCCGATCGTGACCTGAAGCGCACCGGTGGCCTGCGCCGGTACAGGTTCGCCCGGTTCGAACGAGGTCTGCAGCCCCTGCGCCCGCGCCGGCATCGCAGTGGTCGCACAGGCCAGGGCCAGGGCGAGCGGAAGCAGGGCGCGGCGCGGATCGGACAGGGTCATGCAAGGGTCTCCCGGAAGGGCTGGCGGCGGGCGAACCCGCATCGGCGGACACCACGGACAGCATCGCTCCGCCCGCCAGGCTGGCAGTGGAAGAGGCGATGCCGGTCCGGTGGGGGCGGGCCATGCGATCGGGTTGGATTGGGTGGGTCGGGGTGCGACCTGGCCCGATCCTGCAACAGCCGCCGCGCGCTGGCAAGTGCCATTTAGTTCGATCCAAATGCGGGAAATATCGCTGGAGTCGATTCTGGCGAGCGAACCTGCCGGAACGACCGCGAAATCCCCGGAATCGCCGCCGCCCGGCGCGCGGTGGGGAGATGCGAGGCATCGGCGGCGGCGTGCAAAGGCCCGTTGCGGGGCAATGTCGTTGCGGCCCAGATGCTAGAATCACGGGCCTCGCAACCCGTTCACCGAATCCGCCATGAGCCATACCGCCACCGCGCCCGCCAACGCCGAGAAGCGCTACACCGTGCACCGCAGCGATCTGCCGTTGAGCTGCCCGACCCCGGAAATGGCGCTGTGGAACTCGCATCCGCGCGTGTACCTGCCGATCGAAGACGAGCCCAACGGCGAAGCGCAGTGCCCGTACTGCGGTTCCGTGTTCGTGCTGGCCGACTAAACGGCGGCCCCTTCGATGCGCCGATTGACCGTGGTGCAGTTGCTGCCGGCGCTGCACTCCGGTGGTGTCGAGCGCTCGACCCTGGAAATCGCTGCGGCCCTGGTTGCCGCCGGCCATCGCGCGCTGGTGGTGTCTGCCGGTGGCCGCTTGGTGCAGCCGCTGCTGGACAGTGGTGCCGAGCACCTCACCCTGGATATCGGCCGCAAGTCGCTGCTGACCCTGCGCCATCTGCCGACCCTGCGCCGGCTGTTTGCCGAAGTTGGTGCGGACATCGTGCATGCCCGTTCGCGGCTGCCGGCCTGGTTGGGCCTGTACGCGATCCGCGCCATGCCCGCCGCACAGCGCCCGCATTGGGTGACCACCGTGCACGGGTTGAACTCGCCCAGCCGCTACAGCGCGGTGATGACCAGTGGCGAACGCGTGATCTGCGTGTCCAACACCGTGCGCGCCTACGTGCAACGCCATTACCCGACGGTGCCGGAAGAAAAACTGCGGGTCATACCGAGAGGTGTCGACGTCAACCAGTTCCCGCGCGTGGCGCGCGCCGACCGCCGCCCGCGGCTGGCGCTGGCGGCCGACTACCCGTGGCTGGCCCAGGTCGAAGGCCCGCTGCTGCTGCTGCCGGGGCGCGGCACCCGGCTGAAGGGCCACACCCACGCGCTGCAGCTGCTGGCCGACGTGCGTGCCGCCGGCGTGCCTGCCCAGCTGTGGATGCTGGGCACCGACGAACCCGGGCGCGAGGCCTACGTGGCTGACCTGCGCCGCCAGGCCGCGGCACTGGGCGTGGCCGAGGCCGTACAGATCAGCACGCCTACCGTCCGCATCGCCCAGGCCTACGCCGCCAGCGATCTGGTGCTGCAGCTGTCGGACAAGCCGGAAGCCTTTGGCCGCACCGTGGTCGAGGCGCTGTCGGTCGGTCGCCCGGTGCTGGGCTGGGACCATGGTGGCGTCGGCGAACTGCTGCTGCAGCTGCAGCCCAGCGGTGCGGTGCCGCTCGGCGACGCGCGCGCGCTGGGTGAACGTGCGCTGGCCCTGCTGGCGCAGCCGCCGTCCCTGCCGACCCGCATCCCGTTTACCCTGCAGGCCATGCAGCGCGATACCCTCCGCCTCTATGCCGATCTCGCCGGCTGACCCCGCTGCCATCGTGCGCGACGACCGTGCCGGGCGCTGGGCGCCCTGGTGGGTGCTGGCGTACGTGGCGATGTGGCCGCTGCCGGGCATTGCCGAAACCGTGCTGGGCCTTGGCGCGGTCTATGCTGCCGCGCGCATGGTGATGCGCCGGCTGCAGCGCCGCCCGCACCTGTTGAGCACGGCGGCGTGGGCGCTGACCTCGATCCTGTTCCTCGGCTACTGGCTGCCGCAGGCGTTTTCGGCCATCGATGCGATCGACCCTTCGGCCTCGTGGACCAAGGCGGCCGCCGGACTGCGCTACCTGCCCTTCATGTGGCTGGTGGCGATCGCGGTGGCCACGCCGGAACGGCGGCGCTTGACCTTCGGTGGCCTGGCGCTGATCACCGGCGTGTGGACGCTGGACGCGCTGGTGCAGGCGCTGGCTGGCACCAGCCCGTGGTTCTGGTCGCTGGAACACCTGAAGCTGGCCGTGAGTGGCCACGCGTTGTGCCCGGCCGACGAAGCCGCACTGGCCGACCGCCTCAGTGGCGCGCTTGGGCCCTGCAATCTGAAATTCGGCCAGGTGCTGGCCAGCCTGTCACCGTTCCTGCTGCTGCCGATGGCGCAGCGTTTCGGCAATGCAGGGTGGCTGCTGGCCGCTGCAACACTGGGGTGCGTGCTGCTGCTGGCAGGTTCGCGCGCCTCGTGGATCACCTTTGTGCTGGTGCTGGCCTACAGCGGCGTGCGCCAGTTCGGCTGGAAGCGGCTGCTGCTGCTGGCCCTGGTGGCAGCGCTGGGTACGGCCGCACTGACAGCGGGCGTGCCGCAGCTGCGCGAGCGTGTCGCGCGCACGGCGCAGGCATGGAACGAAGACGGGCAGGGCGTTGACGAGGCGCTTTCGGGGCGCGCGCGCATCTGGACCGCAGCGGTGTGCATGATCGAGGAGCATCCGGTCAACGGTGTCGGTGCGCGCGGCTTCCGCGATGCGTATCCGGCCTGCGTGTCAGATGAGGGTCCCGCCGTGTGGGGCAGCCAACCGGCGTTGCACGCCCACCAGATCGTGCTGGAAATCCTTGCCGAGACCGGCGTTCTGGGCCTGCTGCTGTGGTTGGCGGCGGTGGCGCAGGCCTGGCGGGCCTGGCGCTATGCCCCGGCGGCTGCGCGTGATCGCGCCCGACCGGCGATGCTGGCGCTGGCGGTTACGGTGTTCCCGCTCAATACGCACCTGGCGTTCTATTCCGCGTTCTGGGGTGGCCTGACGGTGCTGCTGGCAGCCCTGTTCGCCGGCAGCCTGCTGGCGCGGGACGCGGACGACACGCCGACGGTGGTGTGATCGTCCATCCACGCATGGCGTGGCTCTACTGCATGTACCAGACGGAGCGTGCTTTGGTAGATCCACGCCATGCGTGGATGGAGCTTTCCCGACGCAAATACCGGTCAACCACCTCTACCGGTGTTTCCATGCGTATCGCACGCTGGAGGCATGGCCAGCCCCAGACTTCGCTACGGTCGGTATTCCCGATCCGGCAACGTTTATTCATTGACCACAGCAACCCTCGGCCGCGAACCGTTGTTCGCCGATGCGGCAAACGTGGCGATCCTTATCGACACCCTGCGCTTCGTAGAGCGCAAGGGCTTCAGCCACAGCCTCGCCTGGGTGGTCATGCCCGACCATCTGCACTGGCTGATGGAGCTGCGCGGAGGAACCCTGGCCGAGTGTATGGCCCTGCTCAAATCACGCAGCAGCCGACTGCTGAACCGGCGATTGGAGCGACGAGGGGCGCTGTGGCAGCACGGTTACCACGATCATGCCGTACGCAGCGATGAATCCCTTCATGAGAAGGCGATGTACATCCTGGCCAATCCGGTCCGTGCGGGCCTGGCCGGCACGTTGGGTGAGTACCCGCACGCATGGTACCGTTGGCCGTTGTAGGTGCCGGCACCCGGATGTAGAGCATCCACGCATGGCGTGGATCTACTTCAGAATGCTCCGCGTCATCAAATTCACGCCATGCGTGGACGAAACCCTCCCGCCCCACCTTTATTTGTAGAAATCACTCCGGCCGCCGGGCTGGCGCTTGAAGCGGCGGTGGATCCACAGGTACTGGTCGGGAGCCTCGCGCACCATCGCTTCGATGGCCTGGTTGACCCGCGTGGTATCGGCTTCCACATCCTCGCTGGGGAAGTTCTCCAGCGGCGCGCCGATCTTCAGGAGGTACTTTCCGCCTTCGCGCCGGTGGAAGTACGGAATCACCGCACAGCCGGTCATGCGCGCCAGCTGATGGGTGGCGGTGATGGTCGAAGCGGTGTGGCCGAAGAACGGCACGAACACGGTGTCCTTGCCCCGCATGTCCTGGTCTGGCGCGTACCAGAGGAAGCCGCCCTTCTTCAGGTGGCGCACGGTCGCGCGGATGTCCTCGTTGGCGAACATCGCCTTGGCATAGCGCAGGCGACCGAACTTCACCGCCCACTCGTACACCGGGTTCTTGTGCTTGCGGTACATGCCGGAAAGATCGACGTAGTCGCACAGCAGGCGGCCGCACATTTCCAGGGTCATGAAGTGGCCGGAGACCAGCAGGACGCCGCGGCCTTCGGCCTGCATCTGCCGCAGGTGTTCCAGGCCTTCGATCCGTACCTGCGGGCGGATGCTGTCGATGCTGCCCCACCAGGCGCGGATGCACTCGAACACGCCGACGCCCAGCGCATCGAAACTGTCGCGCACCAGGCGCTGCCGCCACGCTTCGTCCTTCTCGGGGAAGCACAGCTGCAGGTTGACCTCGGCGGCGCGGCGGCGGCTGCCGAGCAGGCGCCAGGTGATCCAGCCGACGCCCCGGCCCAGCGCGCGCTGCAGCATCCACGGCAGGCGGGCGATGGCGAAGGCGCCGAACATGGCGGCGAACATCGGCCAGTTGCGCGGATCGCGCAGCGACGGGCGGACGGCGGTGGAGGCATCTGACATGGGGCCATTCTACCAAGGCGGCCGCGTGTCTTTCCCGGGGGGCTCCCGTATCCTTGCCGCATGCGTAAAGACCCTGTCGAATGGATCCTGCGCGGCCTGTACTCGGTCGTGCTCTACATCCTGCTGCCGATCACCGTGTACCACCTGGTCTGGCGCGGCTTCCGGGTCCGTGAGTACTTCCGGCGCTGGGACGAACGCTACGCCTCCTATCCGCAGCCGACCGGCCAGCCACGGGTGTGGCTGCACGCGGTCTCGGTGGGCGAGGTCAATGCCGCCGCGCCGCTGGTCAACGCCCTGCGCCAGCAGCGCCCGGACATCCGCTGGGTCATCACCACCATCACTCCGACCGGCTCCGAGCGCGTGCGTGCGCTCTGGGGCGACGCGCTGGACCATGTCTACCTGCCGTACGACGTGCCGGGCAGCGTCAACCGCTTCCTCGGCCATTTCCAGCCCAGCCTGGCGCTGATCCTGGAAACCGAGTTGTGGCCGAACATGCTGTTCGGCTGCCGTGACCGTGGCGTTCCGGTCTACATCCTCAATGCCCGGTTGTCGGCGCGTTCGCTGCGCGGCTACCGGCTGCTGGCCGCATTGATCCGCCGCGCCCTGCGCACCGTCACCTGCGTGGCCGCGCAGTCGCAGGACGATGCCGAGCGCTTCGTGCAGCTGGGGGCGGAGCCCGGCCAGGTGCAGGCACTGGGCAACCTGAAGTTCGACATCACCACGCCGGACGTGCAGGGCTTCGTCGAACAGTTCCATGCACGGGTGCCGGGCGCGCGCCCGGTATGGATCGCCGCCAGTACCCATGATGGCGAAGAGCAGGCGGTGATCGACCTGCACCGCCGCCTGCGCCAGCAGCATCCGGATCTGCTGCTGCTGTGGGCACCGCGCCATCCCGAACGTTTCCCGAAGGTGGAAGCGCTGGCGCGCGAACAGGGCTGGAGCGTGGCGACCCGCCGCGTGGACCAGTGGCCGCACGCCGCCACAGACGTGTTCGTCATCGACACCCTCGGCGAGCTGATGCCGTTCTACGCCTGCGCCCAGGTCGCCTTCGTCGGCGGCAGCCTGCAGGCCATCGGTGGCCACAACCTGCTGGAGCCCGCTGCGATGGGAACCGCGGCGGTGACCGGCCCGCACCTGCACAACTTCGCGGAAATCTCCCGGCGCATGCGCGAGGCCGGTGCGCTGCTGATCGGCGAAGATGCGCAGGCGGTGGGCGACCTGCTGCAGCATCTGCTTGAAGATGCGCAGGCCCGCGAAGACATGGCGCGTGCGGGCTGCACGTTGGTCAGCAATGGCCGTGGCGCGCTGCAGCGCACGCTTGCGCTGGTCGCACCGCACCTGCCACCACCGCGCGAGTGATCCCGGCAGCGCGGCGTCGGCGGCGCTGCGCTGCGTTGTCGTGATCAACTTCATCAATTCTGCTTAGCGACGATTTTTCTGTCGTTGCTGGACCGACCCTGCCGATGGCAGCGTGCCTGCCATCACATCGTGGCGCACGCAGCACCGATTCCGATTCCGCAGGACGACGCAGGCTGCCAGCCTGCTGTCGACCGCGCTTGGGCGGATATCAAGGGAACTTGCGATGGACGGCGACAGGGGCAGGGACGGCACCGGTGGGGCGCGCTTGGGGATGGACCACCTGGCTGTGGTGGCACTGACGCTGCTGGTGGGCGGCAGCGTGATCGCGCTGGTGGGCCAGCACACGGCGGCACAGGCTGGCCCGGCCATCGTACTGAGCCTGTTGCTGGCCGCACTGGGGGCTGGCCTGGTGCTGTGCTGCCTGCAGGATCTGGTGCTGCGACTGCCGGCGGCCGATGGCCTGTACGGACTGTTGGCCGCCAGCTGGGGGCCACGGGTGGCCATCGTTCTGGGCGCGATCCTGTTGCTTGAGCTGACGGCGACCACGGCGGGCGCGGCACAGTCCATGGCCCGCCATGTACATGCCGTGCTGGCTACCGGAGGCGTCCATGCCAACGACTGGCTGCCCGTGCAGGTAGCGGCGGCCATGGGTCTGCTGATGTTGAGCGCGCTCGCGTTGCTGCCGCCGCGGGGTGTGGCTCTGGCGGCCTGTGCGCTGCTGACGGTGAAGATCGGTGTGGGGGTGTTGCTGCTGGCGCTGGCGGCGCGTCACGTGCACTACGGGCATTGGATTCCCTGGCTGCCTCCGGCGACCGCACCATATCGCTTCGGGCTGGGGGGCGTGCTGGCGGCTGCGGTGCCGCTGCTGGGCATATTTGCCAGCGTGGGCCTGGCACTGGGCTTTCCTGCGCTGCGCCGCCAGGGCGCGATGTGGCAGCCGGCGGTGCTGGCGCTGGTCTCGTTGCTGGCGATGCTGCTGCTGATCGTGCTGGCAGCATTGCAGGCCGGGCTGGTCGAGTTTTCCGCGCTTGCCAGTACCCGGCCACTGGCGGTTGCGCTGCAGGTGCACCCCCAGCTGCAGTGGATGCTGCCATTGTTGCCCCTGGCCGGGGCAGCGGGCCTGGCCGCCCTGCAGTTGGTGCTGCTGATGCTGGCCGTCCGGTTGGCCACATCGTTGTGGCCCCGCGCAGCTGACGCGGCGGGACGATCCCGCACGGGCCTGAGCGCAATGGTGGTTGCGCTGCCGGCGGTGATGCTGGTGCTGGGGCTGCCGCAGGGCACCTTGCCGGCGCTGCCGGGTCCGGCAACGCTGGTGGTGATGGCGGCGCTGTGCCTGGCGGTGCTGCGGCGGCGTCGGGATGACACCCGGCAAGGCGCAGCCGGCTGCGGGCTGATGATGTCGATGCTGGCCCCTTTGGCAGCCGCGCTGTGCGTGCTTGCGGCGTTGGAACGCCTGCGCGCGTGGCCGGGCTGACGGTTCGAGGGGCCACGCCGGGGGGGCGCGCGTGTGGATGCAGCACCTGCAAAAAAGCCACCCTCGCGGGTGGCTTTTTCGTTGCAGGGGGGGCGACTCAGTGCGTGGTCGTGGCCGGGTTGCCCGCGTCCTGGGTCAGCAGCCGATTGACGTCCTGCAGTTCGGCCACGTCCAGCGCACCCAGCGACTGGCTCAGCAGCAGGCGGTTCTGCAGGAAGGTGTAACGGGCCTGGGCATAGTCCAGCTGCGCCGAGAACAGGATGCGCTGGTTCTGGATCACATCCAGCACGGTACGGGTACCGACTTCCAGGCCGACCTGCGAAGCGTCGTACGCGCTCTGCGCCGAGACCACCGCCAGGCGGCGGGCTTCCACTTCGCTGATGCCCTGCACCAGGGTCTGGTAGGCATTGCGGGTATTGCGATCCAGGGCACGCTTCTGCTGCTCGTAGCCGTCCTGGGCGATGTCACGCTGCGCCAGCGCCTGGCGCACGCCGGACTGGGTGGCACCACCGGAGAAGATCGGCACGCTCAGGGTCAGGCCGATGCTGTTGGTGCGCGCATCCGGCGACAGCGAGCCGGCACCGGTGCTGTCGCCCCAGGTGGCGCTCTTGCCCCAGCTGCCGCCCAGCGACAGGGTCGGGTAATGACCACCACGGGCAGCCTGCACGCCGGCTTCAGCGGCACTGACCTTCAGCTCCTGCGCCTTCAGCGCCGGATTCTGGGTCGTAGCCTGCTGCACCAGTTCGTCGATGTTGCCGCGGTTGGCCGGCACTTCCGGGCGGAAGTCCGCCGGCAGGCCACGCAGGTTGGTCACCGGCTGGCCGGTCAGTTCGGTCAGGGCCTGGTAGTTATCGGCCAGGGTGTTCTGCGCGATGATGGTGTTGGCGCGCGCCTGGTCGTACTGGGCGCGTGCTTCGTGCACGTCGGTGATCGGCGCCAGGCCCACTTCCAGGCGCTTGTCGGCGAAGTCGAACTGCTTCTTCGCGGCCGCTTCATTGGTCTGTGCGGCGTTCAGCGATTCGATCGCCACCAGCACATTGAAGTAGGCCGCCGAGGTGCGCACGATCAGGTTGTCGTTGGCCGATTCGAGGGTGAAGTCCGCCGCCTTGCTCAGCTCACGCTGCGAGCGCAGGTTGTTGATCTGGGTCCAGTTGAACAGCGTCTGGCTGCCGTCGATCGTGTAGGTGCGGCGCTTGTTGGTGAACGAGCCGGAGTTGGCGTCGGCGTTCGGCTCGCTGCGCGTGCGGTTCAGCGCGGCCTGGCCGTTGATCTGCGGCAGCAGGGCGGCACGCGCCTGCACGGCGCCTTCCTTGTCGTACAGCCGGGTCGATTCGGCGGCCGACAGCTGCGGATCGCCGTTGCGGGCCATTTCGTAGACCTGCAGCAGGTCGGCGGCATGGGCGGACAACGGCAGCAGGGCAGTGGCCAGCGCAACAGCGAGGGATCGGCGGATCATTGCGGCTTCCTTGGACTCAGAGGTGGAACTGGGGGGCCGGGGCGGCACCACGCAGGTAATCGATATCGGTCTCGAACAGGGACTCGGAGCTGCCGTCGGCCTTGACCAGCAGGGCCTCCATCGCCGGCGAGCGGCCGTGGATCACGAACAGGCGGCCACCCGGACGCAGCCACGAGGCGAACTGTGACGGCACCACGTCGACCGCACCAGTGACACAGATCACGTCAAAGCGGCGTTCGGTCTGCCAGGACAGGGCATCGGCCACTTCCACGCGGACGTTGGTGCCCAGGCCGGAGGCATCCAGGCGGGCACGCGCAGCGGCGGCCAGCTCCGGGTCGATTTCCAGGCTCAGCACATCGCGCGCCAGCGCGCCGATGCAGGCCGACAGGAAGCCGCTGCCCGTGCCGATTTCCAGCACTTCGTCACCCGGCTGCAGGTCCAGTGCCTGCAGGGTACGGCCCTCGATGACCGGCTTCATCATCTTCTGGCCGTGGCCGATCGGCAGTTCGACATCGGCGTAGGCCAGTGCCCGGTGCGCGTCGGCGACAAAGGCCTCGCGCGGCAGGCGGGCCAGGACGTCGAGCACCTTGATGTCCAGCACGTCCCAGGGACGGATCTGCTGTTCCACCATCAGTTCGCGGGCGTGGGCGTAATCAATCGTCATGAGGTTCAAATCCAGCGCAGTGGGCCGGCCATTTTACCGGTGCCGGAGGCCGGCGGCGCGCCCAGAGCATCAGCTGCCGGGGGCCGGGGTCGCAGTGCCGGAAGTCATCGCGACCTCCGGTTCGTTCAGTTTTGGTTATTCAGCCGTTCCGGCCCCTCGCGGCGCGTAGGCGCGCAGGAAGAAGTCGATGCTGGCGGTCACGTGGGCAAGAGGGTCGCATTCCACGGGTGACAGTGGCATGCCGCACATCATATGCATGTGCACTTCGCCCTTGACCAGGGTCAGGAACTGCTCGCCGGCCAGAGCACAGTCGGGGATATCCAGTTCGCCACGTTCGGCGCGGGCACGCAGGAAATCGGCCAGGGCCTCGCAGGTACGCTCGGGGCCGGCTTTCCAGAACAGCGCGCGCAGGCGTTCGTCGGTCTCCGGCGCCATCATCATGCGCTGGATCGAGATCGCCGCGTCGGAGGTGATCAGCTCGAAGAAGGCCAGGCCGATACCGATCAGCTGGTCGCGCAGCGGGCCGTCCGCGTCGGCTACGAACAGCGCGTCGGGCAGCATTTCAATGCACTTTGACTGCACCGCCTCGGAGAACAGCGTCTCCTTGTCGCCGAAGTGGCTGTACACAGTCAGCTTCGAGACGCCGGCCTGAGCGGCGATGGTGTCCATGCTCACGCCGGTATAGCCCTGTTCGATGAACAGTGCCTTGGCTGCTTCAAGGATCGCCGCGCGCTTGCCGAGGTCCTTGGGGCGCCCGGGTCCGGCGGCCTTGGCAGCGGGCTTGGCCGACGGCTTGCGGGAAATGTGGGAACTCATCGCGACAATACTAGACCAAGCGGTTCGATATTTATACTATACCGGCCGGTTTATTAAATTGGGCCGGCAGTCGCGGCTCCTCCCTTAGTTGCAACCCTGCGTTTTCAGGACGTTGACCGATGAAGATCGTGCGCTGGATGGGCGGTATGGTGTGGATGGCTGCGCTGGCAGCCTGTTCGGGGCAGGAACAGGCGCCACCGGCGGCCGTACCGGTGCTGGTGGTTCACCCCGGCGAGCAGGCCGGGCAGGCGCCGGCGGCGTTCCCGGGCACGGTGCGTGCGCGACAGGAAAGCCCGCTGTCGTTCCGCGTTGGCGGCAACCTGGTCAAGCGCCACGTCGATGCCGGGCAACGGGTGAAGAAGGGCGACGTGCTGGCCGAGCTGGACGTGGCCGACTTCGCGCTGCAGGCCCGTGCCTCGCAGGCGCAGCTGGCGGCAGCCGAAGCCGATCTGGTGCGCGCCCGCGATGACCTCAAGCGTTACCAGGTGCTGGCCGACCAGCAGCTGGTCAGCCGCTCGCAGCTGGACCAGCAGTCCGCCGCGTTCAAGGCCGCGCAGGGCCAGGCCAACGCCGCCCGCGCCAACCTCGATGTGCTCCGCAACCAGGCCGGCTACGCACAGCTGCGTGCGCCGGCCGACGGTGTGATCGCCAGCCGCGAGGCCGAGGCCGGGCAGGTAGTGTCCGCCGGGCAGACCATCTTCAACCTGGCCGCCGACGGTGGCCGCGAAGTGCTGATCGACCTGCCCGAGGCCACCATCCGCGACTATGCTGTGGGCCAACCGGTCGAGGTGGAGTTGTGGAACCGCCCCGGCCAGCGCCTGCCGGGCACGATCCGGGAGATCGCCGCCGCTGCCGATCCGCAGGCACGTACCTATGCGACCCGGGTCAGCCTGCCCGCCGATGCGCTGGCCGACGTCGAACTGGGCCAGAGTGCACGCGTCTACAGCAGCGCCGGTCGCCACGGCACCCTGCAGCTGCCGCTGGGCGCGCTGCAGCGTGGTGCCAACGGTGCCGCCAGCGTATGGGTGGTCGATCCGGGCAACAGCACGCTGAAGGCCGCAACGGTTACCACCGGTGCGTTTGGCAGCGAGACGGTACCGGTACTGTCGGGCGTGAGCGGGGGCGACTGGGTAGTTGCTGCGGGTGGCCACCTGCTCCGGGCCGGCCAGCCGGTGATCGCCGTGGACCGGCAGAACCGTCCCGTGCTGAAGCCGGCTACGCCGGCCGCTGCCGCCAAGGCCAGGGAGTAAGCCGGTGCGCCGCTTCAATCTTTCCGAGTGGGCGTTGTCCAACCGCCCGCTGGTGCTGTTTGCGATGCTGGCTTTCGCGCTGATCGGCGCATGGTCGTACAAGCATCTGGGCCAGTCCGAGGACCCGCCGTTCACCTTCAAGGCGATGGTGGTGCGCACATTGTGGCCGGGGGCGACCGCCGAGCAGGTCTCGCGGCAGGTGACCGAGCCGCTTGAGAAGGCGCTGATGAATACCGGCGAGTACGAGTTCATCCGCTCGTACTCGCGCCCGGGCGAATCGCAGATCATCTTCATGGCGCGCGACAGCCTGCGTTCCAGGCAGATCCCGGACCTGTGGTACCAGGTGCGCAAGCGCGTGGGCGACATCCGCCCGACGCTGCCGCGCGAGATCGTCGGTCCTTTCTTCAACGATGAGTTCGGCGACACCTACGGCAACATCTATGCGTTGACCGGCAAGGGCTTCGACTACGCGGTGATGCGCGACTACGCCGACCGCATCCAGCTGGAACTGCAGCGGGTGCCCGACGTCGGCAAGATCGACCTGGTCGGCCTGCAGGACGAGAAGGTGTGGATCGAACTGTCCAACACCCGGCTGGCCACGCTGGGCGTCTCGATGCAGCAGGTGCAGCAGGCGCTGGCCGACCAGAACGCAGTGACCGGCACCAGCTTCTTCGAGACCGCCACCGATCGCGTGCAGCTGCGGGTGACCGGCCAGTTCAACGACATCGAAGCGATCCGCCAGTTCCCGATCCGCGCCGGCGACCGCACCGTGCACCTGGGCGACATCGCCGAGGTCAAGCGTGGCTTCGCCGATCCGGCGTCGCCGAAGATGCGCTTCATGGGCGAAGAGGCGATCGGCCTGGCGGTGGCGATGAAGGATGGCGGTGACATCCTCAAGCTCGGCGCCAACCTCGATGCCGAGTTCGAACGCCTGCAGAAGACCCTGCCGGCCGGCATGCAGCTGCGCAAGGTGTCCGACCAGCCGCAATCGGTGGAAGAGTCGGTCGGCGAGTTCGTGCAGGTGCTGACCGAGGCGGTGGTGATCGTGCTGCTGGTCAGCTTCTTCTCGCTGGGCCTGCGCACCGGCCTGGTGGTGGGCGTGACCATCCCGCTGGTGCTGGCGATGACCTTCTTTGTCATGCACTACTTCGACATCGGCCTGCACAAGATCTCGCTGGGTGCATTGGTGCTGGCGCTGGGACTGCTGGTGGACGATGCGATCATCGCGGTGGAGATGATGGCCACCAAGATGGAGCAGGGCTACGACCGCCTGCGCGCCGCCAGTTTCGCCTGGGAGTCGACCGCGTTCCCGATGCTGACCGGCACCCTGATCACCGCGGCCGGCTTCCTGCCCATTGCCACTGCGGCATCGAGTACCGGTGAATACACCCGCTCGCTGTTCCAGGTGGTGACCATCGCGCTGGTGGTGTCGTGGATCGCAGCGGTGCTGTTCATCCCTTACCTGGGCGACAAGATGCTGCCGGACCTGTTCAATCCGCAGCCGCCGAAGCCGGGCAGCCTGTCAGCGCGCTGGCACGCCAAGCGCCAGCAGTGGGCCGACCGCTATCCGGCGCTGGCCAATCTGATCGCGCCGCCGCAGCACGGGCACGACCACGATCCGTACCAGCGCCCGTTCTATCGTAGTTTCCGTCGCTTCCTCGATACCTGCCTGCGGCATCGCTGGTGGGTGATCGCGGCGACCATCGGCCTGTTCGTGTTCTCGCTGATGATGTTCCGCTTCGTGCCGCAGCAGTTCTTCCCGGACTCGACCCGGCCGGAACTGATGGTGGACATCGAGCTGGCCGAGGGCGCCTCGCTGCGCTCGACCCAGGCCCAGGCCGAGAAGCTTGAGAAGCTGCTGTCCAGCCGCGAGGGCATTGCCAACTACGTGTCCTATGTGGGCACCGGTTCGCCGCGCTTCTACCTGCCGCTGGACCAGCAGCTGCCGGCGACCAACTTCGCCCAGTTCGTGGTGCTGGCCAAGGACATCACTTCACGCGAAAGCACCCGCGACTGGCTGCTGCACGAGGTGATCCCGAAGTTCCCGGACGTGCAGATGCGCGTGACCCGCCTGGAGAACGGCCCGCCGGTCGGCTATCCGGTGCAGATGCGCATCTCCGGCGAGCACATCGAGAAGGTGCAGGCGATCGCGCGCCAGGTCGAGGCCAAGGTGCGGGAGAACCCGCACGTGATGAACGTCAACCTGGACTGGAGCGAGCCGAGCAAGGTGGTGCGCCTGGTGGTCGACCAGGAGCGCGCCCGCGCGCTGGGCGTGAGCAGCGCCCAGGTCAGCCAGTTCCTGTCCAGTTCGTTGGCCGGGCAATCGGTAAGCGTGTATCGCGAGGGCAATCGCCAGATCGAGATGCTGCTGCGCGGGCCGGCCGATGAGCGCAATCAACTGGAGCTGCTGTCCAGCCTGTCGATGCCCACCGCCAACGGTGGCAGCATCACGCTGTCGCAGGTGGCGACGATGGAGTACGGCTTCGAGGACGGCATCATCTGGCACCGCAACCGGTTGCCGACGGTGACCGTGCGCGCCGACATCAGTGATGGCATGCAGGCGCTGGACGTGGTGCATCAGATCCTGCCCACACTGGACGGCATCCGTGCCGAGCTGCCCAGTGGTTACCTGCTGGAAACCGGCGGTACCGTGGAGGATTCGGCGCGTGGCCAGAACTCGATCAAGGCCGGCATGCCGCTGTTCCTGGTGGTGGTGGCCACGCTGCTGATGCTGCAGCTGCGCAGCTTCTCGCGTGCAGCGATGGTGCTGGTGACCGCGCCGCTGGGCATCATCGGCGCGACGCTGTTCCTGCTGCTGTTCCGCGCGCCGTTCGGCTTCGTCGCGCTGCTGGGCACGATCGCACTGGCCGGCATGATCATGCGCAACTCGGTGATCCTGATCGACCAGATCCAGCAGGACATCGATGCCGGGCATGACCGCTGGCATTCGATCATCGATGCCACGGTGCGCCGTTTCCGCCCGATCGTGCTGACCGCACTGGCAGCCGTGCTGGCGATGATTCCGCTGTCGCGCAGCGCGTTCTACGGCTCGATGGCGATCTCGATCATGGGCGGCCTGATCGTCGGTACGGTGCTGACCCTGGTGTTCCTGCCGGCGTTGTACGCGGCCTGGTTCCGGGTGAAGCCCGATGAATCCGGGGCGTGATGCCGACCGGGGTCGGATCCCTTCTCCTCCGGGAAAGGGCTCTGACCCCACCCACGCCGGTTGGTCTTTGCCCTGGTAGGTGCCAACCTTGGTTGGCACGGATGCATGCATTCACCCATGGCGTGGATCTACTGCAGCTGCAGGCCGCTCCGCAGCACCGGCAGCAGCCATTCGATGAACACCTGCACGCGCAGCGCACGGTGCTGCCGATGCGGCTGCAGCAGGGTGACCGGCAATGGCTGTGCGACGTGCTGTGGCATCACTTCCACCAGCGCGCCGGATTGCAGCTCGGCCTGTACGTCGTAGCGCGGAATCTGCAAAAGACCCAACCCCGCCACACAGCACGCAATCGATGCCTCGGCGCTGTTCACACGCACCCAGCCAGGCATCGGCAGCGTGCGCAGTTGGCCGCCGTCCTGCCACTCCCAAGGTTCCACCCGTGCCGTGGTCGGCGACGCGTAGTTCACCGCGCGATGCTGCGGCAGGTCGGCAGGATGCTGCGGCACGCCGTGTTCGCGCAGGTAAGCCGGCGCCGCAACGTTGGCAAAGTCCAGTTGGCCCAGCGTGCGCGCCACCAGGCTGGAGTCGCCCAGCTGGCCGACCCGCAACACTGCATCGCAACCGTCCTCGATCAGGTTCACCGCGCGGTCGCTCATGCCCAGGTCCACTTCCACCTGCGGGTAGCGGGCGAAGAAGTCGGGCAGCGCCGGTGCGATGATGCGGCGGCCGATGCGGCTGGGTACGTCGATCTTCAGCAGCCCCGACGGCTGGGCGTCGACCTGGAGGAACAGCGATTCGGCGTCCTCGACCTCGGCGATCAGGCGCAGGCAGCGGGCATGGAGCACGTCGCCGTCGTGGGTGGTGGACACCCGCCGGGTCGAGCGCTGCAGCAGGCGGGTGCCGAGCCGCTGCTCCAGCTCCGCAATGGCTGCCGAGACAGTGGAGCGGGGCAGGCCGAGCTGGTCGGCGGCGCGGGTGAAGCTCGCGCACTCCACGACCCGGGTGAAGATGCGGAAGCGATCGATCCGGTCCATTGTTCGCTGACTCTGGAAAGTTAAGTCAATGTGGCGGGCTTTATCCGCTTTTTCTGCACGATATCGTCGTCAGGGCAGGGTTGCCACCCCGGGCAGCCCCCTCCCGAGACCGAAGCCATGACCGAGCATTCCCTCAAGGGCAAGACCGTGCTGATCGCCGGTGGCGCCAAGAACCTGGGCGGCCTGATCGCCCGCGACTTCGCCGCACAGGGCGCCAAAGCCATCGTCATCCACTACAACAGTGCCGCTACCCAGGCCGATGCAGAAGCGACTGTAGCCGCGGTGCAGGCCGCCGGCAGCAAGGCGGTTGCCCTGCAGGGCGACCTGACGTCGGCGGCAGCGATGGAGCGCTTGTTCGTCGATGCCGTGGCCGCAGTCGGCCGTCCTGACATCGCCATCAATACGGTGGGAAAGGTACTCAAGAAGCCGCTGCTGGACATCAGCGAAGCGGAGTACGACGAGATGAGCGCGGTCAACGCCAAGGCGGCGTTCTTCTTCCTCAAGGAAGCAGGCCGCCACGTCAATGACGGTGGCCGCATCTGCACCCTGGTCACCTCGCTGCTGGGTGCCTACACGCCGTTCTATTCCAGCTACGCCGGCACCAAGGCGCCGGTCGAGCACTTCACCCGCGCGGCGTCGAAGGAGTTCGGCGAGCGCGGCATTTCGGTGACCGCGATCGGTCCCGGTCCGATGGACACGCCGTTCTTCTATCCGGCCGAGAGCGCCGATGCGCAGGCCTACCACAAGACCGCGGCGGCGCTATCGGCGTTCACCCGCACCGGGCTGACCGACATCGCCGACATCGTGCCGTGGATCCGCTTCCTGGTGACCGATGGCTGGTGGATGACCGGGCAGACGATTCTGGTCAATGGTGGGTACACCACCAAGTAAGCAAAGCCATGCATGGCGTGGCCCTACTGCGCGGGAACCGAATCATCCACGCATGGCGTGGATCTACCGCTGTGGTAGGTGCCAACCTTGGTTGGCACGGAGTCGGGCAGTGGCCACGGGCCCCCTGTAGAGCCGTGCCATGCTCGACTCTACAGGTGTTGCCCGATGGATCAGCCCAGCTTCGCCAGCACCGCGTCGGTTGCCGCGGCGGTGCTGACGGCCTGGCCCTTGGCGGCCAGGTCGGCAGTGAACACCCCATCATCCAGCACCGCATGCACGGCGTCTTCCACCGCGGCCGCTTCGGCTTCCAGCCCCAGCGAATGGCGCAGCAGCATCGCGGCGCTGAAGATTGTCGCGTACGGATTGGCGATGCCCTTGCCGGCGATGTCCGGGGCCGAACCGTGGATGGGCTCGTAAATGCCCACCGCACCGGGCTCGCCCAGCGAGGCCGACGGCAGCAGGCCCAGCGAACCGGCCAGCATCGAGGCCTCATCGGTGAGGATGTCGCCGAACATGTTCTCGGTGACGATCACGTCGTACTCGCGTGGCTTGGCCAGCAGGTGCATGGCCATCGAATCGACCAGCTGGTGCTCCAGCGCCACGTCCGGGAATTCTTCGCGGCCGATGCGTGCGGCCACGTCGCGCCACAGGCGCGAGGTTTCCAGTACATTGGCCTTGTCCACCGAGGTGACCTTGCCGCGACGCTGCTGGGCCAGGCGGAAGGCGCTGCGCAGCACGCGCTCGATCTCGGCCACGGTGTAGCGGCACAGGTCGCTGGCACTGTCGGCATCGCGGGTCTTGTCGCCGAAGTAGATGCCGCCGGTCAGTTCGCGCACCACCACGAAGTCCACGCCCTGCAGCAGCTCGGCCTTGATCGGCGAGGCGTGCAGCGCGGCCTCGTGGGTACGCACCGGGCGCAGGTTGGCATACAGGCCCAGCGCCTTGCGGATCGCCAGCAGGCCCTGTTCCGGGCGCACCTTGGCGTTCGGGTCGGACCACTTCGGGCCGCCGACCGCGCCCAGCAGCACCGCATTGGCGGCCTGGCAGGCGGCCAGCGTCGACGCCGGTAGCGGTTCACCGTGGCGGTCGATGGCGATGCCACCGATGTCGTGCTCGCTGAAGGTGAAGGTGTGGTTGAAGCGTCCGGCGACCGCCTTCAGGACGGCAACTGCCGCGGCGGACACTTCCGGGCCGATGCCATCACCGGGCAGGACAACAATTTCAGCGTGCATGCTCACTCTCGTAACGTTCGATTTCAGGGACACGGCCCAACAGATACCCCAACTGGTCGACGCCTTCCAGCAGGCAGGTCTGCGAGAAGCCATCCAGCGGGAAGGAATAGACCTGGCCATCGGGGGTGCGCAGTTCGCGCGCAGCCACGTCGATGGTCAGCGCATCGTCCGGGCGCTGCATCAGCGCCTGTACGTCGGCCTCGTCCAGCACGATCGGCAGCAGGCCGTTCTTCAGCGCGTTGCCGCGGAAGATATCAGCGATCTCGCTGCTGACGATGGCACGCAGGCCCAGGTCGGTCAGCGCCCATGGCGCGTGTTCGCGCGACGAGCCGCAGCCGAAGTTGCGGCCCGCCAGCAGGATGCTGCGGCCGGCGTTGTGCGGCTGGTTGAAGGCGAAGTCGGCCACCGGCGAACCATCAGCTTGCCAGCGCCAGTCGTTGAACGCGTTGCGACCCAGCCCGGCACGCTCGGTGGTGGACAGGAACCGCGCCGGGATGATCTGGTCGGTGTCGATGTTGGTCTGGCGCAGCACCACGCTGGCCGAGGTCAGGGTACGGAAACCGGCCATCACGCCACCTCCTGTGCGAACAGTTCGCGGGTGTCGGCAACGTGCCCGTTCACCGCGGCCCACGCCGCGCTCATCGGCGAGGCCAGCAGCGTGCGCGAACCGGGCCCCTGCCGGCCTTCAAAATTGCGGTTGCTGGTACTCACGGCCAGCTGGCCGGGGGCGACCAGATCGCCGTTCATCGCGATGCACATCGAGCAGCCCGGCTCGCGCCATTCGGCACCGGCCGCGCGCACGATCTCATGGATGCCCTCGGCCTCGGCCTCGCGCTTGACGATCTCCGAGCCCGGTACCACCAGCATGCGTACGCGCTCGGCAACACGACGGCCGCGCAGCACCTGTGCGACTTCGCGCATGTCGCTCAGGCGGCCGTTGGTGCACGAACCAACGAACACTACGTCCACCGGTGTGCCCGCCAGCGCCTTGCCGGCCTGGAAGTGCATGTAGTCCAGGCCCTTCTGTGCGGCGGCATCGTTGGCGGCGGGAATCGGCGCATCCACGGCGATCGCGGTACCCGGATGCGTACCCCAGGTCAGGGTCGGGCGGATGTCGGCGGCGTCGATGTGCACTTCGCTGTCGAAGCGCGCGCCGTCATCGCTGCGCAGCTGTTGCCAGCGCGCCACGGCAGCGTCGAAGTCGGCGCCCTTGGGGCCTCGCGGCGTAGCGGCGACGAAGTCGAAGGTGACCTGGTCGGGCGCGACCATGCCGGCGCGTGCACCGGCCTCGATCGACATGTTGCACAGGGTCATGCGCTGTTCCATGTCCATCGCTTCGATGGTGCTGCCACGGAACTCGATCACGTGGCCGGTGCCGCCGTTGACGCCGATCACGCCGATGATGTGCAGGACCACATCCTTGGCGCCGACGCCGGGTGCCAGCGCACCGTCAACGGTGATCGCGAAGGTCTTGGCCTTGCGCTGCAGCAGGCACTGCGTGGCCAGCACGTGGCCGACCTCGCTGGTGCCGATGCCGAAGGCCAGCGAGCCGAATGCACCGTGGGTGGAGGTGTGGCTGTCACCGCAGACGATGGTCATGCCCGGCTGGGTGAAGCCCTGTTCCGGTGCAATGACATGGACGATGCCGCGGTTGTCCGAGGCCATGTCGAACAGTTCGATGCCGTGCTCGGCGCAGTTTCGCGCCAGGGTGGCGACCTGTGCCTCGGAAGCGGCGCTGGCGTAGGGCAACGTGCCGTCCGCCGCAGCCGGCAGGGTCGGCGTGGAATGGTCCATCGTCGCCTTGGTGCGGTCCGGCCGGCGCGGCGACAGGCCGCGCTCGCGCAGTTCAGTGAACGCCTGCGGCGAGGTGACCTCATGGATCAGGTGCAGGTCGATGTACAGCACGGCGGGTGCGCTGTCGGATTCGGGAACCACCACGTGGGCGTCCCACAGTTTGTCGTACAGGGTGCGGGGTGCGGAAGTCATGCGTATGCCTGGCAGAAGTACGAAGTTGCGAACATCAGGAATGAATATGAAAGGGTCAAGTCAGCGACGGCGGGCGAGGACCCGCAGCCGCACGTAGTCGGCCAGCGGCTGGCCGAATGCGTCACGAGGCAACTCGGCAAGCAGGCTAGTAGCCGCCTCGCGCACGGTGGCGCGGGCCTCGGCGGGCAGGTCATCCAGCAGTGGCGCGGCGAATACCCGCAGCCAGCCGGCCACGCCGGTCGGCAGCGGGGTCGGGCGCGGCGTGCATTCGATCAGTTGCACCTGGAAGCCATGCTGGCGCAGGCGGTCGGCATAGGCATCGGCGGTCGGGAAGTACCACTGGAAGGTGCTGGCGCCATGGCCGTGGGCCACGCGTGCGGCCTGTACCGCCGCGACGATCGTGGCCACGTTGCCATGGCCGCCGAACTCGGCGACGAAGCGGCCACCGGGGCGCAGCGCGCGACGTACGCCTTCCAGCACGCGGTCCGGGTTGCCCATCCAATGCAATGCGGCATTGCTGAAGACCGCATCGAACTCGCTGTCGAACGACAGCGCGTGGCCGTCCATCACCTGCGCGTCGACGCCACGTGCACGGGCGGCGATCACCAGTTCCGGCGACGCGTCCACGCCGTGGATGCACGCGCCGCTCAGGGCCAGCTCGGTGCTGAGCACGCCATCGCCACAGCCCAGGTCGAGGATGCGCTCACCGGCGCGCGGATCGAGCAGGCGCGCGACCGCGCCACCGAGCAACGGTACGAAGCCGGCATCGATCGCATAGTCCTGGGCGTTCCACTGCTGACCAGCGGCTGCGCTAGGAGTGTCGAAGGCGCTCATCTCGGGTTCCTCAGGCGGTGGCAGGGGTGGGAACGTCGGTGCTGCTGTGGGCGGTGGCCTGGCGCTGGCGCAGCAGGCGGTTGGCCACATCCAGCCAGGCCAGCGCGGAGGCTTCGATGATGTCCTTGCTGGTGCCGGTGCCGTCGTACTCCACGCCGTCGTGGCGCACGCTCAGATTGGCTTCACCGCGCGCATCGGCGCCGATGCCGACGCTGTGCACCTGGTAGCTGTCCAGCATCAGCTGCACGCCGGTGGCAGCCGACAGCGCGCCGAACAGCGCATCGACCGGGCCGTCGCCCTGCGCGGTCTCGGCCACGCGGTTGCCGTCCGGGTCGGACAGTTCGACCAGTGCATTGGCGCGGCTGCCGACGTCGCTGATGGTCATCGACGCCAGGCGATAGCCCTGCGCGTTGGAGCCGCCCTGCATCAAGGTTTGCAGGTCGGCATCGGTGACCACGCGCTGCTGTTCGCACAGGCCCTTGAACTGCTCGAACACCAGCTTCAGTTCGTCTTCGTCCAGCCAGAAGCCCAGTGCACGCAGGCGTGCTTCGACGGCGGCGCGGCCACTGTGGCGACCCAGCACCATCTGCGAATCTTCCCAGCCCACGTCTTCCGGGCGCATGATTTCGTAGGTGCCGCGATGGCGCAGCATGCCGTGCTGGTGGATGCCCGATTCGTGGGCGAAGGCATTGGCACCGACGATGGCCTTGTTGCGCTGTACCGGCATGCCGACCAGGCGCTGCAGCAGCTGCGAGGTGCCGACGATGCGCGGGGTGTTGATCGAACTGTCCTGTTCGTAGAAGGCCTGGCGCACCTTCAGCACCATCGCGATCTCTTCCAGCGAACAGTTGCCGGCGCGCTCGCCGATGCCGTTGACGGTGCACTCGACCTGGCGTGCACCGCCTTCGATGGCGGCCAGCGAGTTGGCCACCGCCAGGCCCAGGTCGTTGTGGCAGTGCGCGCTGAAGATCACATTGGCGGCATTCGGCACGTCGGCGACGCCGGCGATGACCTGCTGGAACATCGCGCGGATCTCTTCCGGCGTGGTGAAGCCGACGGTGTCGGGCAGGTTGATGGTGGTGGCGCCGGCGGCAATGGCCACGCGCGAGACTTCGATCAGGTAGTCCAGCTCGGTACGGGTGGCATCCTCGGCCGAGAACTCGACATCGTCGATGTAGGAGCGAGCCAGCGAGACGTGCTTGCGTACCGATTCCAGTACCTGCTCGCGGGTCATCCGCAGCTTGTGCTCGCGGTGCAGCGGGCTGGTGGACAGGAACACGTGCAGGCGCGGGTTGGCTGCGGCCTCCAGGGCACGTGCCGAGGTCTCGATGTCGGCCTGCAGGCAGCGCGACAGCACAGCCAGGCTCAGGCTCGGGCGGCGCAGTTCGCGGCCGATCAGCGCCATCGCCTCGCGGTCGGACTGCGAGCTGGCCGGGAAGCCGGTCTCGATGATGTCCAC
This sequence comes from Stenotrophomonas sp. YJH_SMC_32, assembly GCF_059369975.1. Taxonomy (NCBI): domain Bacteria; kingdom Pseudomonadati; phylum Pseudomonadota; class Gammaproteobacteria; order Lysobacterales; family Lysobacteraceae; genus Stenotrophomonas; species Stenotrophomonas sp. YJH_SMC_32. Next base: position 682,166 of record NZ_JCAFTE010000001.1, read on the forward strand.
GCCCAGTTCGTCCAGCGCACGCGCCATCACCAGCTTCTGCGGCGGGCTCATGCTGCAGCCGGGGGACTGCTCGCCGTCACGCAGGGTGGTGTCGAAGATGCGGATGCGCGGGGTGGTAATTCGTTCGATGGTGGTCACAGGGAAATCTCCTCGACAGCGGGTGCGGCGGCTTGCAGGGGGGAAGGGGAAGAGGTGGGGGACGCGAGGGCGCTGGCCTTGCCGGGCGAGCGCGGGGTTTCACTACGCCGTCGCCGTGGTTTGCGCGGCGGGCGGGGCCGGATGTCGGTGAGCAGGCCGGCCAGGACACCCGCATCGATATTCCCGCCGGACACCACCGCGCACTTGCGGCGGCCAGCGACACGGCGGCCTGCTGCCAGCGCCAGCGCACCGGCGCCCTCGGCGATGATGTGTTCTTCCAGTGCCAGCCGGACCAGGGTTTCACGCAGTTCGGCTTCGCGCACGATCACTACGTCGTCCAGCAGCGAGGTGCACAGGCGTCGGGTCAGGAATCCAGGGATCTTCACCCGCACGCCGTCGGCCAGCGAGGCGACGGGGGCGATCTCGCGTACGTCGCCGCGGATGGCGCGCGCCATTGAGTCAACGCCTTCCACCTGGGCACCGATCACGCGCACGCCCTGTGATTTCAGCGCCAGTGCAACGCCGGAGGCCAGGCCACCGCCGCCGATCGGCACGATCACCACGTCCGGTGCGTGCGCGGCCAGCTCGATGCCGACCGTACCCTGGCCGGCAATCACATCGGCGTCGTCGAACGCGGAAAGGAAGCGGTAGCCGTGGCGTTGTGCCAGTTCAACCGCGAAGGCGTAGGCCTCGTCATAGCTGGTGCCATGCTGGCGCACGGTGGCGCCCCAGTGAGCGACGCCGGCGATCTTGGTGGCCGGCGCGCCATGTGGCATCACGGTGATGGCCGGAACGTCCAGGCGGTAGGCCGCCCACGCCACGCCCTGGGCATGGTTGCCGGCCGAGGCGCAGATCACCGGCCGGGTATCGCCGCGCTCGCGGCCGGCCAGCAGCGCGTTCAACGCGCCGCGCACTTTGTAGGACCCGGTGCGCTGCAGGTTCTCCAGCTTCAGCCAGGTGCCGAAGCGCTCGGCATGGTGCAGCGGGGTAGGCGGCAGGAAGCGGCGCAGCCGGGCCTGCGCCGCCAGTACGTCGGCGACGCTTACGTCGCCGACATCGCTTTCCTGGCTGGCATCAGCGGCCGGCATGGGCCACCAGCGGGGTGCAGGCGACCGCCGCATGCGGGCACGGGCGGCGAAGAAGACGCCTCCGTACCGGCACCGTGGTCACTACGGTACGGGTGTTCATACGGATGCTCCTTCCACGGCGGTGACCTGCACGGACACGCAGTCGTAGATCTTCTCGATCTGCCGGCACAGCGTTTCCGCCGGGCGCTGGCCATCCACCACCAGTTGCAGGTGCCAGCGGCCATCGTCGGCGGCCACCGGCGCACCGCTGATCGCACGCGGCGCGAAGCCACGGCGCTCGGCCATGCCGATCACGCGCAACAGCGCGCCTTCGGCCGGGTGCAGCACCAGGTCAAGCCGGTAGTGCATTGGGGATCTCCTGGCGGGCATGGGCGGGGTTGCTTTCCAGCATCGTGCTGTTGGCGGTGTTCGGTGGCACCAGCGGCCATACGTTGGCGCGTGCATCGATGGCCACGTGCAGCAGTGCCGGGCCGGGTTCGGCCAGCAGCGCGGCCAGGCCACCCTCGACGTCATCCCGCGCGTCGATGCGGGTGGCGGAAATGCCGAACACCTGCGCCAGCGCCACGAAGTCCGGGTTGTCGGACAGGTCGATCTCGCTGTAGCGCTCGGCGAAGAACAGCTCCTGCCATTGCCGCACCATGCCCAGCGAACTGTTGTCCAGCAGCACGATCTTCACCGGCAGGCGGCAACGCGCGATGGTCGCCAGCTCCTGCACGTTCATCATGAAGCTGCCGTCGCCGGACACCAGCACCACGGTGCGATCGGGGCAGGCGAACTGCGCACCCATCGCGGCCGGCAGGCCGAAGCCCATGGTCCCCAGCGCGCCACTGGTCAGGTGGTTGCGCGGGTGGTTGAAGCGGCAGTGCTGCGCCACCCACATCTGGTGCTGGCCAACGTCGCAGGCGATCACCGCATCGGCCGGGGCCAGCTCGCTCAGGCGCTTCAGCAGCGCCGGGGCGTAGATGTGCTGGCCCGGTGCGTCGTAGCGCGCTGCGAAACGATCGCGATGCTGTGCACAGCGCTTGCGCCATGCGTCCTGGTGGGCCTTGGGGGAGGGGAAGGCCGCACGCAGGGCGCGGATGGCATGGCCGACGTTGCCGGGCACGGCGACATCGGCGCTGCGCAGCTTGGAGATCTCATATGCGTCCGCATCGATGTGAACGACGCGGGCGAACGGTGCGAACTCGGCCAGCTTGCCGGTGGCACGGTCGTCGAAGCGTGCGCCCAGCACCAGCAGCAGGTCGCTTTCCTGCACCGCCATGTTGGCCGCGCGGGTCCCGTGCATGCCCAGCATGCCCAGCGACTGCGGATGGCTGGCCGGCAGTGCGCCCAGGCCGCGCAGCGTCATCACGGTGGGGATGGCACTGGCCTCGACGAAATCGCGCAGGTCCTGCACCGCATCACCCAGCGCGATGCCACCGCCGGCGTAGACCACCGGCTTCTCGGCCGCGGCCAGCGCGGCAATGGCTTCGGCAATGGCGGCCTCGGCCGGCGCCGGCGGTGGTTCGACGCTGCTGGGCGCATGGGCCGGCAGATGGCTGGCGTCGGCCAGCTGCACGTCCTTGGGCAGGTCGATCAGCACCGGGCCGGGGCGACCTTCGCGGGCGATCCGGAACGCATCGGCCACCACGCGCGGCAGGTCATCGACGCTGCGCACCAGCCAGCTGTGCTTGACGATCGGCATCGTCAGGCCGAACACATCCAGTTCCTGGAAGGCGTCGGTGCCCAGCAGCGGCGTGCCGACCTGGCCGGTGATGCAGACCATCGGTACCGAGTCCAGCATCGCATCGGCGATGCCGGTGACCAGGTTCGACGCGCCCGGCCCGGAGGTGGCCACGCAGACGCCCACCTGGTTGCTGGCGCGGGCGAAACCATTGGCGGCCAGGGCGGCACCCTGCTCGTGGCGCACCAGGATGTGCTTCAGCGACGAGTCCACCAGCGCGTCGTAGAACGGCATGATGGTGCCACCGGGATAGCCGAACAGCGTGCGGACGCCTTCGGCCTCCAGCGCCTGGGTCAGCCAGCGCGCGCCGTTGGGCGGCGCGCTGCGGTGTGTGGAAGAGTTCATGGGGGAACCTTGCAAAGCGGGTGGGGGAGGGCCGCGCGGTTACGCGGCCTGTCCTTGCAACCAGACCATCTTGGCGCGCAGTTCCTTGCCCACCTTTTCGATCGGGTGCTCCAGGTCGGCCTGCTTGAACCTGTTGTAGTTCGGCAGGCCCGCTTCGTACTCGGCCACCCAGTTCTTGGTGAAGGTGCCGTCCTGGATGTCCTTCAGTACTTCCTTCATGCGTGCCTTGGTGCCGGCGTCGATCACGCGCGGGCCGCTGACGTAGTCGCCGTACTGCGCGGTCTCGGAGATGAATTCCAGCATGCGCGAGATGCCGCCTTCGTAGAACAGGTCGACGATCAGCTTCAGCTCGTGCAGTACTTCGTAGTAGGCGATCTCCGGCTGGTAGCCGGCTTCCACCAGGGTCTCGAAACCGGCCTGCACCAGCGCCGACGCACCACCACACAGCACCGCCTGCTCGCCGAACAGATCGGTCTCGGTCTCTTCCTTGAAGGTCGTCTGGATCAGGTTGGCGCGGGCACCGCCGAGGCCGGCCGCATAGGCCTGGGCATGCTGCGCGGCCTTGCCGCTGACGTCCTGGTAGACCGCCCAGATGCACGGCACGCCACGGCCGATCTCGTACTCACGGCGCACCAGCGCACCCGGGCCCTTCGGCGCGACCAGCACCACGTCCAGATCGGCGCGCGGCTCGATCATGCCGTAGTGCACGTTCAGTCCGTGGGCGAACAGCAGGCACGCCCCCTGCTTCATGTTCGGCGCCAGCACATCGTTGTAGAGCTTCTTCTGCACCATGTCGGGGGTCAGCACGGCGACCAGATCGGCGTCCTTCACCGCATCGGCGGGCGCGACCACGGTGAATCCATCGGTCTGGGCCTTGGCTTCGGTCGGACCGCCCGGACGCAGGCCTACCACCACGTCGAAGCCGGATTCGCGCAGGTTCAGTGCGTGGGCGCGGCCCTGGCTGCCGTAGCCGATGACGGCGATCTTGGTCTGGGGCAGGTCGTTGGTGCTCATGGGGGAGGTTCCTTGCGGTGGGAAGAAAAAAGAACGGCCGGTCGTCGAGGTGACGTGCCGGCCGGTCAGGGGAAAGCGGTGGAGGGGGCGCCGCGCATCGCACAGGCACAGCCACCACGAGGCGTGGTGCTGCAGGTCCGGGTTGTGCGATGAGCGTTGGTCATGGTGGTTGCGTCTGAAACCAGGTTCTGAAATGAAAAAACCCGCACCGGGGCGGGTGCGGGTTTTTGAAGAGTTCCGGTGTGTCTGTTGCTTACACGCTGGCTCGTCCCGCACCTGTGGGTTGGGTAATAAGTACGAGCACAAGAATCGAACGCAGCGAGGCGGCGCCGATGGCGGCGGCTTCGATGTGGGTTCGCGGTGGCGTGTTGTGATGCAACATGCGATCGAGAGAAACACAGGCGTTTTGGCGGTGTCAACCCTCACGACAGTTTTTTTATCGGTTTCCAGTGAGTCCAGCGAAATCGCTTGCGCCGCAAGGATGGTTGCCACTGAAAGTGTTTCAGTGAACCCGAATTCACTCCTTTCAACACGCTTTTTGCGCGGATTCCGGGTCGCTGTTCGCCATGCTGGGGCGGACCTTGGTCGGCACCCACCGAAAGGCCATCGCCCATGACCTCTGCCCGATACCGCATGAAGGCCGCAGCGGCGAAGATCGCGGAACCACCTTCCACCGGAACCCGACCGTGTCCCGACGCCTTGCCCGCTCCCTGCTCGCCGCCGCCGTGCTGGCTGCCGTGCCTGCACTGTCCATCGCCGCCGACCGCATCACCGGCCACACCTTCGCCAACCGTTCGGAGGTGATCGCCCCGCATGCGATGGCGGCTACCTCGCAGCCGCTGGCCACCCAGATCGCGCTGGACGTGATGAAGGGCGGTGGCTCGGCGGTCGACGCGGCGATCGCGGCCAATGCCGCGCTCGGCTTGATGGAGCCGACCGGCAACGGCATCGGTGGCGACCTGTTCGCCATCGTCTGGGACCCAAAGACGCAGAAGCTCTACGGCTACAACGGCTCGGGCCGCTCGCCGAAGTCGCTCACCCTGGCCGAGTTCCAGCGTCGTGGCCTGAAGGACATCCCGGCCACCGGCCCGTTGCCGGTGTCGGTGCCCGGTGCGGTCGACGGCTGGTTCGCCCTGCACGACCGTTTCGGTCGCAAGCCGATGGCCGATAACCTGGCGCCGGCCATCCGCTACGCCCGCGAGGGCCACCCGGTGGCCGAGGTGATCGCCTACTACTGGGACCGTTCGGTGCCCAAGCTGTCGCAGTACCCGGGCTTCAAGGAGCAGTTCACGATCAACGGCCACGCCCCGCGCAAGGGCGAGATGTGGAAGAACCCGAACCTGGCCAGCACCCTGCAGAAGATCGCCGACGGCGGGCGCGACGCCTTCTACAAAGGCGAGATCGCGCGCACCATCGGTGACTACTTCAAGGCCAACGGTGGCTACCTGAGCTACCAGGACATGGCCGACCACCACGGTGAATGGGTCGAGCCGGTCAGCAGCAACTACCGTGGCTACGATGTCTGGGAGCTGCCACCCAACAGCCAGGGCATCGCTGCGCTTCAGATCCTCAACGTGCTGGAAGGCTACGATTTCTCGAAGATCCCGTTCGGCTCACCCGAGCATGTGCACCTGTTCGTTGAGGCGAAGAAGCTGGCCTTCGCCGACCGTGCGCGCTTCTACGCCGACATGGCATTCCAGCCGGCGCCGGTGCAGAAGCTGATCTCCAAGGAGTACGCCGCGCAGCGCCGCGCGCTGATCTCGATGGACAAGGCCTTGAAGGAAGTGCAGCCGGGCACACCGAAGCAGCTGGAGGAAGGCGACACGATCTACATGACGGTGGCCGACGCCGACGGCATGATGGTCTCGTTGATCCAGTCCAATTACCGCGGCATGGGCAGCGGCATGGCGCCGCCGGGGTTGGGCTTCATCCTGCAGGACCGCGGCGAGATGTTCGTGCTGCAGAAGAACCATCCCAACGGATACGCACCGGGCAAGCGCCCCTTCCAGACGATCATTCCGGCGTTCATCACCAAGGGGGGCAAGCCGTATGCCAGCTTCGGCGTGATGGGCGGCGCGATGCAACCGCAGGGCCATGCGCAGATCGTGATGAACCTGGTGGACTTCGGCATGAACCTGCAGGAAGCCGGTGACGCACCGCGCATCCAGCATGAGGGTTCCACCGAGCCGACCGGCCAGGCCACGGCGATGACCGACGGTGGCGAAGTGAATCTGGAAACCGGCTTCCCGTACGAGACCGTGCGCGCGCTGATGCGCAAGGGGCATCGCATCGTGTTCGCCGACGGCCCGTACGGCGGGTACCAGGCGATCATGCGCGATCCCGAGACCGGGGTGTACTACGGGGCTTCGGAGAGCCGCAAGGACGGGCAGGCGGCGGGGTACTGAGGTTTCCCGGCCACCGGGCTGAGCCCCCTCGCGGCTGAGCGCTGGAGCAGGTTGATGCGCTGGGGCGTGCGGGTGGGAGTGTCGGGGGACGCCGTAAATACGTCCTTGTAGGCTTAGCCGCGCCATCCATGGCGCGGATACCCCCGCCACTCCCACCCGCACGCCCCCCGAAAATTTCCGTGCGCGTCAGCCACGGAAGAGAAGGAAGAAGATCAAGAGCAAAGGCAACAGCAACAGCCGCGCGCTGTGGGTTGGGGTCGGATCCGTTTTCCGAAGGAAAACGGATCCGACCCCTTCTTGTTTTCCGATACACCTGATCCACGCATGGCGTGGATCTACTGCCGTCACTGGGAGATCGTCGGAGGCGGGGAGGGGGCAGATGGCGGGACCGTCCACGGCATGGATGCCGTGGCCGAGCCTACAGGGACGTACTTGCGGCGTGTCCCGCCATCTGCCCCCTCCCCGCCAAGCAAGCAGAAGCCCAGAGCCGCCTTGGCTTCTGCACTTGCACTTGCACTTGCTTGAAAAAGCGGTGCAGCCGCAGGCTGCAAAACACCCTCAATCCTGATCGTGCGCGCGTGCGGCCTCGGCCTGCGTCTCTTCCTGCGCCGCCATCTCGCGTGCGATCCACGCATCGATCATGTGCCGCTGGCGCTGCGCCTGCCGTCGCTCACGCGTGTACTCCTGGTCGAGCACGCGGTACAGCGACACCATCACCAGCACCATCAGCAGCGCGAATGGCAACGCCGCAATCGTGATCATGCCCTGCAGTGCATCCAGGCCACCGGCCAGCAGCAACGCCGCTGCGATCAACGCCACCGCGATGCCCCAGGCCAGCTTGCGCTTCAACGGAGGATCGCCTGCTTCGTCAGTGGACATGCTGGCCAGAACCAGTACCGCCGAGTCGGCCGAAGTTACGAAGAAGATCATCAGCAGTACCAGTGCGATGCACGACAGCAGCAACGGCAGCGGCATGCTGTCGAACAGCGTGAACAGCACCGTCTCGTAGCCATTGCCCAGCGCCTGCACCAGGTCGGCATGGCCGAAGATCTGCGCCCACAGCGCGGTGCCGCCGAACACCGCGAACCAGAAGAAGCCCAGCAGCGTCGGCGCGAGCACTACGCCGATCACGAACTCGCGCACGCTGCGGCCGCGCGAGATGCGTGCGATGAATGAGCCCACGAACGGTGCCCACGAGATCCACCAGGCCCAGTAGAAGATTGTCCAGTCCGCCACCCAGGTGCTGCCGGAGAACGGTGACATGCGCAGGCTCATTGTCACCAGCTGGTTGAGGTAGGAGCCCAGCGTGGTGGTGAACGTATCGAAGATGAAGCCGGTCGGCCCCAGCACGAGCAGAATGGCTGCCAGCAGGGCAGCCAACGCCAGGTTGAAATTGGACAGCCACTTCACACCCCGCTCCACGCCACTGGCGGTGGACGCCATATACAGCACGAAGGCGACGGCAATGATGGTCATCTGCACTGGGACGGTAGCCTGCACGCCGAACACGCGCTCGATGCCGGCGGCGATCTGGATGGTGCCGAAGCCCAGCGTCGTCGCGACACCGATCGCGGTGGCGACCACTGCAGCGATGTTGACCACCCGACCGATCCAGCCGCGATGATGGCGGCCGATGATCGGCTGCAGCATGTCGCTGACCAGGCCACGGCCGTTGCGGTTGAACTGGAACCAGGCCATTGCCAGCCCGATCAGCGCGTAGATGGCCCACGGGTGCAGGCCCCAGTGGAAGAATGCATAGCGCATCGAGGCGCGTGCCGCATCCAGGCTCTGCGGAGCAAGCCCTTCCGGCGGCTTGCTGAAGTGCGAAATGGGCTCGGCAGCGCCCCAGAAAACCAGGCCGATGCCCATGCCGGCGGCGAACAGCATCGACATCCAGCTGGCCCGCGAGAACTCCGGCTCGGCGTCTTCGCCGCCGATGCGCAGGTTGCCGAAGCGACCGAAGGCCAGGTACATCAGGAACACCAGGGCCAGGAACACCACCAGCAGGTACAGCCAGCCGATACCGCGGATGAGTTCGCCGAGGATGCTCTGCACCACGGTATTGAAGGGGCCGGGTGCAATACCGGCAAGCAGCACCAGCATCAGAACCAGTGCGATGGAAACACGAAACACCATGAAGGAGCTTCTCCGATCAAGGGATTGAGGGGAGCGAGCAGAGCTTGCAGCGAAGGGCCGGCGGCATGCGGCGCGAACCGGGCAGGGGCCGCGTCGGCGGCGAAGGAAGCATCGGTCGCGGGAGCGCGACGGACGTGCACGTTACTGAACGCGACGTCATGGTTCTGTTAACGAATAGCGATTGGGGTCAGATCCGGAAGCGGGCGGTCTATGCTCTAATGCACGCCAAGAAGCGGGGGTACCGAGGCCACGTGGCCACGGTTGAGACAGTCCCTTGGAACCTGATCCGGCTCATACCGGCGTAGGGAAGCTTTGCAATGCAGCCGTGCCCGGACTCCGCCCAAGGACCGTCCGTGCGCGGGTGCCGTGCGCCGCCGCTTCGTCCCTGACCTTCCTGGACGATGCCCGATGAACGCACAGCTCTCCGCCCTGCAGCAACAGGCCCAGCAACTCTCCGAATCCGTGACCCGGCCCATTCCCGGCTCGCGCAAGATCCACGTGCCCGGTTCGCGCCCGGATCTGCAGGTGCCGATGCGGGAGATCGCGTTGACCCGCACCCCGACGCTGTTCGGCGGCGAAGAGAATGCACCGGTCACGGTCTACGACACGTCCGGCCCCTACACCGATCCGGACGCGCGTATCGATCTGTCCGCCGGGCTGCCGGCACTGCGTCGCGGCTGGGTGGAGGAACGTGGCGATACCGAGCAGCTCGAAGGCCTGAGTTCGTCGTTCGGGCGTGATCGCGAGCACGACCCGAAGCTCGCTGCCGTGCGCTTCCCCGCCCGCAGCCTGCCGCGCCGTGCACGGGCAGGCGCGAACGTCACCCAGATGCACTATGCGCGGCGCGGCATCATCACGCCGGAAATGGAATTCGTTGCCATCCGCGAGAACCAGCGGCTGGAGACGATCCGCGATGCGGGCCTGCTGCAGCAGCACCCGGGCGAGGCGTTCGGCGCCTCGATCCAGAAGATCATCACTCCGGAGTTCGTGCGGGATGAAATCGCGCGCGGCCGCGCCGTGCTGCCCAACAACATCAACCATCCGGAAAGCGAGCCGATGATCATCGGCCGCAACTTCCTGACCAAGATCAATGCCAACATCGGCAACAGCGCCGTTTCCTCGGGAATCGCCGAGGAGGTAGAGAAACTGGTGTGGGCGATCCGCTGGGGCGGTGACACCGTGATGGACCTGTCCACCGGCAAGCACATCCATGAAACCCGCGAGTGGATCATCCGCAACTCGCCGGTGGCGATCGGTACGGTGCCGATCTACCAGGCGCTGGAGAAGGTCGATGGCCGCGCCGAAGCACTGACCTGGGAGATCTTCCGCGACACGCTGATCGAGCAGGCCGAGCAGGGCGTGGACTACTTCACCATCCACGCCGGCGTACTGCTGCGCTACGTGCCGCTCACCGCCAAGCGGGTGACCGGCATCGTCAGCCGCGGGGGCTCGATCATGGCCAAGTGGTGCCTGGCGCATCACAAGGAGAATTTCCTCTACACGCATTTCGAAGAGATCTGCGAAATCATGAAGGCCTACGACGTGACCTTCTCGCTGGGTGACGGCCTGCGCCCGGGCTGCATCGCCGATGCCAACGACGCCGCGCAGTTCGGTGAGCTGGAAACGCTGGGTGAGCTGACGAAGACTGCCTGGAAGCATGATGTGCAGACCATGATCGAGGGCCCCGGCCACGTGCCGATGCAGCTGATCAAGGAGAACATGGACAAGCAACTGCGTGAGTGCGGCGAGGCGCCGTTCTATACGCTGGGGCCGTTGACCACCGATATCGCACCGGGCTACGACCACATCACCAGCGCGATCGGCGCGGCGATGATCGGATGGTTCGGCACGGCCATGCTCTGTTACGTGACGCCGAAGGAGCATCTCGGCCTGCCCAATCGCCAGGACGTGCGCGACGGCATCATGGCCTATCGCATTGCCGCGCATGCAGCCGACCTGGCCAAGGGCCATCCGGGGGCGCAGGTTCGCGACAACGCATTGAGCAAGGCGCGCTTCGAGTTCCGCTGGGAAGACCAGTTCCACCTTGGCCTGGATCCGGAGAAGGCCAAGGAGTTCCATGACGAGACGCTGCCGAAAGATGCGCACAAGCTGGCCCACTTCTGCTCGATGTGCGGCCCGCACTTCTGTTCGATGAAGATCACCCAGGATGTGCGTGACTACGCCGAAGCCGGCATGAAGGAGAAGTCGGAGGAGTTCCGCGCGGCTGGCGCAGAGGTCTACCACCAGGGATGACGAGCAGCCGGGTGCCGGCCGCTGGCCGGCGGCCGGTTGTGCAGGGGCCGGGAGGAGTGCTGGCCAGCGGCCGGCACCACCGCTCATCACGCCGCTCCCCGCTATGCTCCGCGCATCACCCTGGGGGAAGGACACCATGCCCGTTGCCATGACCACCCGTTGGCTGGCCATTGCCCGCCGTCATCCTTCGGCCTGGCTGCTGGGTGCCCAGTTGATCGCGGTGCTGCTGTACCCCGCGCTGGATGACACCGCTGCCGGCCGCGCGGCGCTGGGCATGTTCGGCATGGCGGTACTGGGCCTGGCGCTGTGGGTGGTCCAGCGCAGCCCACTGGGCACCTGGCTGGCACTGCTGCTGGCCATCCCGTCGGTGGTGTTCTCGCTGGCTGGCGCATTGCTCGACCGCAGCGCACTGCTGACCACCGCACAGTTGCTGGAGAGCCTGCTGTACTTCTATACGGCCGGCGCCCTGATTGCCTACATGCTCCAGGACCACAAGGTCACCCGCGACGAACTGTTCGCCGCAGGCGCGACATTCACCTTGCTTGCATGGGCATTTGCGTTCGCATTCGCGGTATGCCAGCAGTGGTACCCGGGCAGCTTCCAGGGCACCGGCGGAGGCTCGCAGCGCAGTTGGATGGAGCTGCTTTATCTCAGCTTCAGCTTGCTGTCTGGCGTCGGCTTGAGTGACGTCGTGCCGTTGCATCCACAGGCACGCGCACTGGTCATGCTGGAGCAGTTTTCCGGCGTGATGTACGTGGCTTTGGTGGTTTCGCGGCTGGTCGGATTGACCATGTTGCGGCGCATGTGAAAATGAACGCCAGATAAAAATTTCGCGCCCGAAAGGGCGCGAATGATGTCGCAAATTATGTGAATTCGTCGGCGAGAGAGAGCCTGATGTCGACCACGCGATAGGCGAGGTAACTTGCATAGGCTAGTATTCGCGCGCTCGATTGTTTTTGCGGTATGCGCCGATGCTTTGTGCGGAGTCTGGCTTTTCGCTGTTCCCAGGACGGGGCGGTATCGAAGGCAAACACTGCCCGGGACCTGTCTCTACTGTGTAGCAGAAAATGAACAGCAGCGAAATCCAGTTCCCGGTATCCGATCGGATCCGGATAGGAGAGTGCACCGTCACTCTGTCCTCGCGCGAAGTCGAGGTCGTCGGCGCGCGTCGCCCGCGCCGGCTGACGCCGAAGGCGCTGGGCGTGCTGCGCGTGCTGCTGCGGCAGCCGGGTCGCGTTGTCACCCGCGACGAGTTGTTCGCCGAGGTATGGCCGGACACGCTGCCGACCAACGATGTGCTGACCCAGGCCGTCACCCAGCTGCGCAAGGCGTTCAGCAACGACGACGACAACGGCCAGGCCTACATCGAAACCATCGCCAAGACAGGCTATCGGCTTCTGGTCCCGGTGCAGGTGCTGGACGATGCCGAGCCCGTGGCCGCAGGCGTCCCCGACGACGAAGGCATGGCCGCGCAGCCGGTGACCACTGCTGCGTTGCCTGCGCATCAACAGGCAGCGCGCCGCCGCTGGCGCCATATCCGTCGGCGCGTGCTGCTGGTGCTGGGCGTGTTGATGCTGGCCACGCTGCTGGTGTTGACCACGCTGCTGCTGCGTCGTGCACCGGCCGGCAGCTCGCCGGTGGAGGCTGCCGTGGAGAACGGTACGCGGGTGATCGGCAGCCCGCAGCGACCGTATCGGTTGATCACCGCAACCAGCGGCTTCGAAACCTATCCCACGCTGTCACCGGACGGTTCGCTGGTGGCCTATGAGGGCGCCAACGAGGATGGCAACGGCGGTGGCGCGATCAAGCTGCAGACCTCCGGCAACGCACCGGCGCGCCAGTTGCTGGCGCCACCGGCCGGTGCCGTCGATCGCTTCCCGAACTGGTCGCCGGATGGTCGCGAAATCGCCTTCGCGCGGTTCTCCGCCGACGGCGGCTGCCAGGTACTGATCGCCAGCGCCACCGGTGGCGCACTGCGCCAGGCCACACGCTGCGATGGCACGGAGCTGCTCAGTTTCGACTGGACGCCAGATGGGCGTGGCCTGGTGTTCGGCAGCATGGTCGGTCGCTACGCGCACCGTGGCATCCGCGTGCTGGACCTGGCCAGTGGCCAGTGGCGCGCGCTGGCCTACAGCGTCGACCAGGATGACTTCGACTACGCACCGCGTTATTCGCCTGATGGGCAATGGCTGGTGTTCGTGCGCAACCCGCAGCTGGGTGATCTGTGGCGGGTGCCAGCCGCAGGCGGTACGCCCGAGCAGTTGACCAACGAAGCGGCAGAGCTGCGCGGCTGGGCCTGGCTGGACGATGGCCGCACCATCGTCTTCGGTCGCCGCGTCGACAGCGAGGCGCGGCTCTATTACCTGGACGTCGAGCGGCACACGTTGCGCGATGCCGGCCTGGATGATGCGCAGTGGCCAGCGGTGTCGCGACGCGGTGGCATGCTGGCGTTCGTCCACCGGCGCGCGCAGTTCGGCGTGTTCAAGGTGCCGATGCAGGGCAGCGGCACGCCCGAGCGACTGTTCGCCTCCAGTGGCCGCGATGGGCAGCCGATGGCAGCGCCTGATGGCCGCCAGCTGGTCTTCACCTCCGATCGTTCCGGCAGCTTCGCCCTGTGGTGGGCGGACATGCAGCGACCGGATTCGCTGCGTCCCATCGAAGGGCTGCGGCCGGAAGCGCGGCAGGCGCCTGACTGGTCGGCCGACAGCCGGCAGTTGCTCGTGGTTGGCCGCGATGCGCATGGGCGCACGGTGCTCTATGAAATCGCGCCACGCGATGAACGCCTGCAACCCTTGCCGGTTCCTGCCGAACAGCCGTTGCAGGCACTGTATGGCGCCTCGCCGCAGCAGCTGTTTGTGGTCGAGCGCGATGCCGACCAGCGCACGCGGTTGAGCCTGTTCGATCGCAGCGTCCAGCCCTGGCGCCGATTGGCCAGCATCGATGGGGTGTCGCAGGCGCGCTTTGACCGGAGCAGTGGCCGCGTGTTGTTCACCCGCTTGGCCGCCGGTGGCCTGTGGTCGGCGGATGCCGCGTTGTCCCCGGCCAGCGTGCAGCAGATCAGCGATGACCGGCCCAGCCGCTGGCGATACCGGGCCTGGACCGTGACCGGCAACAGCGGCATCGGCTACCTCGGTACCTCGACCACGTGTGGCACCACCTTCGTGCGCATCCAGCCCGGCCGCGAGGAGCCGGAACGTTGCCTGGACGCAGAACGGCTCAGCGCCGGCAACGGGCTCAGTGCCAGCGCCGACGGAAAGGACCTGTTCGTGGCGATGGCGGTCAGCGATGGCGCTGACATCGGCGTGATGCGGTTGCCCGAACGCCCGCCTGCACTGTTCCCCGCATTCTCCAAGTTGTTGTTGTTCAAGGGAAATGGGCCTTCGTAATTTCTTCGTCGGGATCTCGTCGCGAATTCGTGGCGATCTCGTCGGACCTTCCTGACGCAGTGCCGCCTGATTTGGCAAAACGGAGTCCTGTACTAGGCAAATCCGTGGTGCCCCCATGCGTCAACTCTCGCTGGCCGATCGCGGCCAAACTGTTTCCCTGGACCGGTCGCTCGACGACGTCGCACCGACCTGCCTGGGCGTGGCCCGGCTGGGCAGCCTGCAGACCGCCGGCTCCAGCTTCACTGTCTGGATGCAGGTGCGTGGCAGCTCGTGGGTCGAGGCCAAGGAAGGGCGCTTCCGCCTGCGCCAGGGCGAGTGGATCGCGTTCGAGAAGGAATCGCGGCCGCTGGTGCAGGCCGGTCGCAACGGGTTGTGCGTTGGCCTGAACCTGAACATCGAAGCGCTTCGCGTGCTGACCGAGATGGCCGACTGCGGCCTGTATGCAGGTCGTGGCCGGATGAACCGCACTGATGCGCGCGTGGCGCTGCGCCTGTGGCGCGACGCGCTGGCCAGCGGCCAGCCGGCACAGGCCCTGCGCCCGCTGCTGCTGCACCTCGCGGGCCTGCAGCGCGGCCTGGCCGACAACGTGCAGCGCTGCCCGGGCCGCTCGCGCAGCCGCAAGCGCCAGGTGTTCGGCCGCATGCAGCGCGCGCGCCTCTATCTGGAAGGCAACAGCCACCGGGTGGTGCGAATCGGCGAACTGGCCGAGCTGACCAACTTCTCCAGCTGGTACCTGTCCAAGACCTTCCAGAGCCTGTACGAGGAAAGCCCGCAGTCGCTTTCGGCACGACTGCGCCTCGAACGCGCCGCTGATCTGCTGCGCGACACCGACATGATGGTGGGCGAGGTCGCTGCCGCCAGCGGTTTCGACAACTGCTGCAGCTTCGCGCGTGCGTTCCGCGCCCGCTACGGCCAGTCCGCATCGCGCTTCAGGGAGAACGGCGGCTTGCTCCCGCCACAATCCGCAAAGTCTCCGGTTGGTTCGCGCAAATACAGCGCTGCAACGCAATCGTAACGTGCTGGGGTGTTTTAACACGCTGCTAACACGTACCTTGGAGAGATAGATGAACGTTCGTAATCCCGCAGTGCGGTTCGGCTTGCTGCCGGCCGGCATTGCGCTGGCGCTGGCGCCGGCCTTTGCTTCGGCGCAGGAAGCAAAGGGCACCACCGACCTGGACCGCATTTCGGTCACCGGCTCGCGCATCCGCGGCGCTGCCGTTGAAACCCAGCAGCCGATCGTCACCCTCAGCCGTGAGAACCTGGAAAAGCAGGGCTACACCTCGGTTGCTGACGTCCTGCAGAACCTGACCTCGGCCGGTTCCCCGGCCATTTCGCGTTCGGAGTCGCTGGCTTCGGGCGAGAACGTGGGCGGCTACTACGTCGACATCCGCAACCTGGGCGCCCAGCGCACCCTGGTGCTGATGAACGGCAAGCGCCTGGGCGCAACCACCGCCGGTTACCAGGATCTGAGCCAGATCCCGATGGCGGCCATCGAGCGCATTGAGATCCTGAAGGATGGCGCCTCGGCCATCTACGGTTCGGACGCCATCGCGGCCGTGGTCAACGTGATCACCCGCAAGCGCTTCGACGGCGCTGAAGCCAGCGTCTATGTCGGTCAGTACGGCAAGGGCGACGGCGACACCGAAACCTATTCTTTCACCCTCGGCAGCATGGGCGAGCGCGGCGGTGTCACCATGTCCGCCGAGTATTCCAAGCAGGATCCGGTGTGGGCGAAGGATCGTTGGTTCAGCCGTGACGGCAACGCCGGCCCGAACTACCCGCGTTCGGGCGCCAGCCCGATCAACCAGAAGGGTGGCTTCTGCGACCCGTGCGTCACCCCGAACTTGAAGCAGGGCGAGCCGGGCTATGTCGGCCCGAGCGACCAGCGCTGGTACACCCTGCGTGACGGCGGCAACCCGGCCAACCGCGCCGACTACCGTCTGGAAACCTCTGCTGACGCCGTCAATGCCAACGAGCAGATGATGGTGCAGACCGGTATCGAGCGTAAGTCGCTGTACGTCAACGGCAACTACGACTTCACCGACGCGATCTCGTTCAACGCTGACGTGCTCTACAACGAGCGCAACACCACCCAGCAGATCGCGGGCTATCCGTACCAGTCGGCGTCCTTCGGCACCCCGCTGTCGGCCGACAGCGCGTTCAACCCGACCGGTGAAGACCTGACCTTCCGACGCCGTCTGTGGGAAGTGCCGCGCACCACCGAAAGCCAGGTCAAGACCCTGCGCTTCGCCCCGAGCATCAGCGGCTTCTTCGACTTCGCCGGCAAGACCTTCGACTGGGACGTCGGCGCGCTGTGGAACCGCAACGAAACCACCAAGCGTGGTCACGGCGACATGAGCCTGATCGCATCGGAACAGGCGCTGGGCGCTTCGTTCATCGGTGCTGATGGCGTCGCCCGCTGCGGCACCAGCATGTCCGATCCGCTCGCCACCAGCGGCTGCCGTCCGTGGAACCCGCTGCTGCCGTTCGGCGTTGCCGGTGCCGGTTCGCTGGCCGACCAGGCCACCCAGGACTTCCTGTTCCCGTACTTCACCGATACCGGTCTGACCAAGACCACCAGCTTCACCGCCAACCTGTCGGGTTCGATCGTGACCCTGCCGGCCGGTGACCTGGGCTTCGCCGTGGGCGTCGAGCACCGCAAGGAAGAAGGCCGCTTCTCGCCGGACGCCTTCGCACAGTCGGGCCAGTCCACCGGCCTGGGTGCGCAGACCACCCAGGGTGAGTACTCGCTGGACGAGGTCTACCTGGAACTGAACGTGCCGGTCCTGGCGGACATGCCGTTTGCCAAGGAACTGACCCTGAATGCTGCGACCCGTTACTCGGATTACAGCAACTTCGGCGACACCCTGAATTCCAAGTTCGGCTTCACCTGGCGTCCGCTGGACGAGCTGCTGGTTCGCGGTACCTGGGCTGAGGGCTTCCGTGCTCCGACGATCGACAACCTGTACGGTGGCCTGAGCAGCAGCTTCGAGTCGTACACCGATCCGTGCGGCATCACCGCGCCGGGTTCGGTCAACGGCAACGCGGCCTGCTCGGCGGCGGGCGTCCCGGTCGGTTACACCCAGCTGGGCCAGGGCCTGATTCCGTGCACCTCGACCCCGTGTGCGACGCCGGACCAGTTCATCTCGGGTGCCAACCCGAACCTGACCCCGGAAACCTCCAAGAGCACCACCATCGGCCTGGTCTGGAGCCCGCGCTGGGTGCAGGGCCTGGACATCTCGCTGGACTGGTACAAGTACGAAATCAGCGACATGATCATCGCTGACAGCGTCGACCGCATCCTGCGTGACTGCTACGTGTTGGGCGATGCTTCGCGTTGCGCCGCACACACCCGTGCAGGCGATGGCCACATCAACGGCATGACCTACGGCCTGGCCAACCTCGGCCAGATGGAAACCCAGGGCTACGACCTGGGCATCAAGTACCGCCTGCCGGAGCTGGCCATCGGCCAGTTCGCGATCGACTGGCAGACGAGCTACCTGGCCAAGTACGACGAGCAGGGCCAGAACGCTGACGGTGACAACATCACCATCGGCCGTGTGGGTGAGCCGGGCCTGTTCCGCGTGCGTTCGAACCTGGGCCTGACCTGGTCGAAGGGTGACTTCGGCGTGGCGTACACCGCGCGTTACTACTCGGGCATGAACGAAGCCTGCGTGGCCAACCGTCCGTGCGACGACGCCGACCGCTACCAGAACGGTGAGAAGTCGCCGCTGCGCAAGACCGGCTCCAACACCTTCCACGACCTGCAGGTCAGCTGGAAGGCACCGTGGGATGCCACCATCGCGCTGGGCGCCAACAACGTGTTCGACCATAAGGGTCCGATCATGTTCACCCAGCCGAACTCGAGCTTCGCCTACTACGGCGGCTTCGACGTGGGTCGCTTCCTGTACATGAAGTACACCCAGCGCTTCTGATCCATCGAAGTGCGATAGCAGAACGAGGAGGGCGGACCGCAAGGTCCGCCCTTTTCATTTCTGTAAGGAAATTCTGATCATGTCGAGAAGGTGAGTGCAGTCACTGTCTGCTCTTGTCACATTCAGCACAGTAGGCGCGTCCAATACCGGACACTGGGAGATGGATATGAAGCGCACGCTTTTCCGCCAGGTATCGGCCGCAGTCCTGATCTATGCAACGCTGGTGGGCTCGCTGTCCGCACAGAACATCATCGTCTGCGGCGGCGGTGTGTACTGCGAGCAATTCCGGCTGGAGTGCCTGGCCAAGGGCAACGCCCCGGCCCTGTGCGAGCGCCAATGGCGTCTGTGCGTGCTGGACGCCTGTCCGCAGCGCTGAGACAGGAAAAAGGGCGCGTCCGTTGGACGCGCCCTCATGCGAGGCGGAGGCAGGCGCCCGCGTGCCGCTCAGGCGTCAGTGGGTGTCAGCCCCATCAGTGCATTGGCGTGCTCGCGCCATTGCGGCAGTTTGTTCAGCACGCCTGCACGCTGCAGGTAGTCCTCGTCCACCGGATCGCCATTGACCAGCGCCAGGGCTACGTGCACCGCGCCGGTCACCCAGAAGCTGCGGGTGTTGGCGCGCTGCGGCTGCAGGTGGAAGGCCACCGCTTCGATGATCGGCATCGGCAGGCCCCACAGGCCCAGCAGGTAGGCGCCGGCCTCGGCATGGCCTGGGCGGGTGTCGCCGGCCAGCGCGGGCTCGCTGCGCTCGTTGCGCACGCCGGGCAGCAGCAGGCCGATGTCGGCCAGCAGTGCGGCGGTCGCCCCCAGTTCGGCGCTGGACTCGGGCAGCAGGCGTGCGGCCAGCCGGGAGGCGAGCAGGGCGCGCTGCTGCAGTGAGTTGCGCTCGGCAGCCGACAGCGTCGGCGCGGAGAACACTTCGCTGGCCAGCACCAGGTCACGCAGCGTGGCCAGGCCCAGCCGGGTGACCGCGGTGCGCAGGTCGGCAATGGTGCGGCCCTGGCTGAAGAAAGCCGAGTTCGACAGTTGCAGCACCTTGGCCGCGATGGCCGGATCGGCGGCGACCAGCTTGGCCACATCGGCACTGTCGGTATCGTCGTCATGTTCCAGGGCCTGGGTCAGGCTCAGGTACAGATGCGGTGGCGATGGCAGTTTCTCGATACGGCCGATGGCATCGCGCAGGCGCGGGCTGTCCAGCACTTCGCGCAGTTCTTCCAGGCTGGTCAATGCCTCCAGCAGCACTTCCGGCGCCAGCGGCAGCGGCAGGAAGCGGTGGGCGACACCGATCAGGCGCGCCGGCGGCGGGCGGTTGCCATGGTGCGCATCGACCAGCGCGATGCGGATGGTTTCCGGGCGCAGTGTCCGGATCTGGCCCAGCAGCGTGGTGGCATTGAGATCGGGCAACTGCGGGCAGACGATCACCGCGTCCACGCCCTGCGTGGCCACCGCGGTCATCGCGGTCTGGCCATCGGCGGCGGTCAGCGGCTGCCAGTCTTCCCCAAGATCGGCAATGAATTCGGTCAGCTCAGCCGGCAGGCTGGCTGCATCCCCAACAAGCAGAATACGCACGACACGTTCCCCTGGCTGTCTCGACGATGGATGTCGATGACGTGTGAAGTGACGCAATTTACCTAATACGGCAGCAAGAGTGATGTGCCGTCGTCATGAAACGTGACCCGCATCGCTCCGGCAGGGTATCGCCGGAGCGATGCGGTTCAGGCTCAGGCCTTGCTGTCGAGATGGCGCTGGTGCGCCTCGATCAGGATCTGCTTGGCCTCAGCGGCGCCACCCCAACCGTCCAGCTTGACCCACTTGCCCTTCTCCAGATCCTTGTAATGCTCGAAGAAGTGGCCAATGCGCTCCAGCCAGTGGCTCGAGACCTGGGCGATGTCTTCGACGTGGGCGTAGCCGCTGAAGATCTTCGAGACCGGCACGGCGAGGATCTTCTCGTCGCTGCCTGCCTCATCGCTCATCTTCAGCACACCGACCGGACGGCAGCGCACGACCGAGCCCGGCACCAGCGGCAGCGGCAGCACCACCAGCACGTCGGCCGGATCGCCGTCGCCACACAGGGTGCTCGGCACGTAGCCGTAGTTGCACGGATAGCGCATCGGGGTGGACAGGATGCGGTCGACGAAGATCGCGCCGGTTTCCTTGTCCACTTCGTACTTCACCGGCTCCGAGTCCTTCGGGATCTCGATGATGACGTTGATTTCTTCCGGCGGGTTCTTGCCGGGCGAGACGAGTTCCAGGCCCATGGTGTGCTCCAGGTGGGGATATAGACGGATAGCTCACCATTTTATGCCTTTGCCGGGCGCTGTGCAGGGTAGGGCTGGGCCGACCTGCGCGCCCGCCCCTGGCGGAGCGGGTGGGGCGGGGTTTCCCGATGGGTTCGACCCGGTCCCCGCGGCAGGCTGGACGTCCTTGCCAAGGAGACTTGCCATGAACTGGAACCGCTTGGGCTGTTGTGCCTTGCTGCTGCTGGCGCCGCTGCCCGCGCTCGCGCGCGGGTTGCATGTCAACCTGATTGACTATCCCTCCGACGAGGCCGGATGGTACCGTGCCTTTGCGCTGGAGGACGCGGTCGCCGGCGAATTCGCCGCATGGTGTGCCGACACCTTGTGTGAAGGTGATTACAGCAACTACCGGGTGATGGAGTTCCGCTGCGCCGTGCTCGCCCACCGCGGCACCGTGCAGCGCTGTGTCTGGGTGGTGGCCGCCAGCGAGCTGGAGGTTGAGCCCGACACGGGACACGTGCGGATCGACAACGGGAGCTGGGTCTGTCCGGTCGAAATGCAGCCCGGGGTGCCCGTCGACGCGTTCTACGCCTCCCTGGAAGCGCCGGGCGGCCTGACCGCGCCTTTGCCTGGGCTTGACCACGGCATCTTCGATGGGTTGCCTGAATGCCTGCGCACGCAGGGGAGGGTGGGCTGATGGGGAGCTTCCGTAGATGCTGGCTGTTGTGTGGCGTGCTGTCTGTCAGCCTGCCGTGCGCCGGTGTCGCGCAGGCTGCGCCTGCGTTCGTCGATGCGCGGGATTACGCCGGCCCGGGGGGCGGCCACGAGCGTTTCCTTGCTGCCGAGCGGCAACTGGTGCGTGGCTTCGATGAGGTATGTGGCGATACCTTCTGCGAGGGCGAGTACATCAATCTGTGGGCCATGCGCCTGCGCTGTTCCGTGGAACAGGCCACGGGGGTGGTTGTCCAGTGTGTATGGACCTTCGCTGGTAGCAACACCAGGGTAAAGCCCAGCGGCCTGATCACGGTCAACCGCGGACGCTATGCCTGCGTGCTGCCGCTGGCAACAGGAACACGCCTGGAAACCCTGTTGCAGGTGTGGGAAACGGGGGACGGGTTCGATGCGTTGCACGCGCCGCTGCCCGGCACGAAAGCCAATACCTACGACGCACTGGTTGATTGCCTGTAGTCCCGGCATAGACAAGAATGTGACTTATTCGCATTGCCGGAGTAGCATGCGCGGTGCCTCCCGTCTGTCGTCCCGGCTCCGCGCATGCCCTCCAATGCTGCCTCCCTCACTGAGCTGCTGATCCGCGAGCGGCCCGCGCTGCTGCGCCGGGTGCAGCGCATCCTCGGGGGCGACAACGGCGCCGAGGACGTGATCCAGGCGGTCTGGTTCAAGGCGCGAGGGATCGATGACAGCCAGGCGATCGACAATCCGCGGGCCTATCTGTATCGGCTGGCCGCCAACCTTGCCACTGACCACGGCCGCGAATCGAGCCGCCGCAACCGGCTGCTGGCCGACCACTACCTGTGGGGGGCCGACGAGGTGATCTCCACCGAGGAGCAGGCCATGGCACAGGATGAGCTGCAGCGGGTGCTCGATGCGGCGGGTCACCTGCCGGAGCCGACCCGCACCATCTTCCGGCTCAACCGCCTGCAGGGCCTCACCCAGGCCGAGATCGCACGCCGCTTGGGGGTGTCGGTGACCACCGTCGAGAATCATGTGCGCTCCGCGCTGCAGCGCCTGGCCTGGGCGCGGAGTGGCCGATGATCACGCCGGCTTGGGGTTGGCGCGCGCACAGACGTCTTGATCATTGACCGTGGATGCGGTCCAGTTCCCCCGCGCTTGAATGCGCCTGTCCGCCAGCCGATGCGCCCGCCGAACATGCTGCCCGCCGCCAATGACGATAACCTGGCCGAACAGGCCCGGGACTGGATCGCGTGGCTGGCCTCGGGTGACATCAGCGATGCACGCATGCAGGCGTTCGAGCACTGGCTGCAACAGCCGGGGCACCGCAGGGCCTTCGAACACGAGCGCGCGTTGTGGCGCAGTGTCGGGCCGCGCCCACAGGCCGCCGGGGCCAGCCGATGGCGTGGGCCGCATCGACTGCGCTGGGCCATGGCTGTGGCGGCAATGCTGGCGATGCTGGTGGCATGGCCGGAGGCGTGGCTGCGCCTGCAGTCCGATCATCGCAGCACGCATCAGGTGCAGCACGTGCGGCTCCCCGATGGCAGTCGGGCGGTGCTGGATGTGGACAGTGCGATTGCCGTGCGCTTCGATGCGAACGCCCGCGAGGTCGAGCTGCTGCGCGGGCGCGCCTGGTTCGAGGTCAGCCCGGATGCACAGCGGCGTTTCAGCGTGCGCGCCGGCAATGGCCTGGTCGAGGACATCTCGACCGCGTTCACCGTGGCGCGTGGAGACGAGGGGGTGGAAACCCAGGTTGGGCAGGGCAGGGTGCGCGTGGCCAGCCCGGCCGACGGTGGCTGGACCTACCTGCAGCAGGGGCAGCGTGCCGTCTACACTGAACGTGGCGGGGTCATGCGACGGGCTGACGTGACCGCCGACAGCGTCGGCGCCTGGCGCCAGGGCGAGCTGCTGCTGGAGCAGGTCCCCGTTGCCGATGCGTTGCAGTGGGCGGGGCGCTATCGCGCGGGGCCGACCTTCGTGCGCGGCGATCTGTCACGTCTGCCTGCAGTGAGTGCTGCGTTGCGCATCGACCGCCCGGAACAGGCGCTGGACGCGCTGGCGGTAACGGCAGGTCTTCAGGTTACTCGTCTTCCATTCGGCGTCGCCATCGTGCAGTAGATCCACGCCACGCGTGGATGAGCGTCTCTGTGCCGACCATCGGCCGGCACCCACCGCTACCACCGGCCGACCAACGGTCGGCACCCACCCGCGCCACGTCGGCATCCCCCGTGACCGCAAATCGCTCTTGGGGTTGTCGCGCGCCCAGCCGTCTTACCCGGCGAACGTACCCGCCGTCGCCACGTACGTCGCCGTGTCCGCCCGTGTTGCGGATGACGCCGCGTTCGCGGCACCGATTACCTGACAGGTTCTTCCATGTTCGACTCCCACCGCTCGGGCCGCGTACTGCGCCCGTCCCGTCTGTGCATTGCGTTGCTTGCCGCCGGGCTGGTCAGTACGACGCCACCCGCACTGGCGCAGAGCGCCCGCAGCGAGCACGCGGCCGTACTGCGCTTTGATATTCCTGCACAACCGCTGGATGAGGCCCTGCGCAGCTACATGCGCCAATCCGGCGTGCAGGTGGTGTACCCCGCATCGCTGGCACACGGCGTAACCTCCCACGCGGTCAGCGGCAGCCTGTCGGCCGACCAGGCGTTGCAGCGCCTGCTGCAGGGCAGTGGCGTGGCGGTGCGCCGGGTCAGCGCCGATGCGGCCACTCTGGGGGCAGCAACGCCGGTGCCGGCCGACAGCGGTGTGATCGTCACCGACACGCTGAGTGTGGCCGGCGACCGCGTCGACAGCGGTGCGAACAACGATGAAGCGCGCCTGCTCGACAGCTATCGCAGCGTGGGTTCGACCACCACGCTCGACCGCACGCATCTGGAGCGTTTCCGCGGCACCTCCAACGGTGACATCGTCAAGGGGGTGGCCGGTGTCACCGCCGGTGATCCGCGCGTGGGCAACGGCTTCGACGTCAACATCCGTGGCATCCAGGGCCAGGGCCGCGTACCGGTGATCATCGACGGTGGCCAGTCCAGCATGGACACCTACCGCGGCTATGCGGGCCAGTCACAGCGCACCTACCTCGACCCCGACCTGATCTCCAGCCTGACCATCACCAAGGGCCCGAGCCTGCAGGCCAACGCGTCCGGTGGCATCGGCGGCGTGGTCGAGATGGAGACGTTGAAGATCGGTGACGTGCTGCGCGAGGGCCGCGACTTCGGCGTGCGCGTGCGCGGTGGCCTGGCCAATGGCAGTGCCAACAACCTGCCGTCATACAGTGCGGCGCCGCGCAGCGATCGCAGCGCTACCGGCAGCCAGTTCTTCAACGTGGCCGGTGCCGGTCACTGGGACCGCTTCGACCTGGTTGCGGCCTACGCGTACCGGGACAACGGCAACTACTTCTCCGGCAAGCACGGCTACGATGATTTCCCGCAGACCCGTCGTACGCTGGCGCCGCTGAATCCGCCGCGTACCGAAGTGTTCAATACCTCCTCGCGTTCGAAGTCGGCGCTGCTCAAGGGCACCTGGCGCATCGATGACACGCAGAGCCTGGAAGCCGGCTACCGCCGCTATGAAGGCACGGCCGGCGAGATCATGGCCTCGCAGATCATCCGCGTCGACCGTGACCGCATCCCGCAGTGGGACCCGGGCCACGTCGACATGGACAGCTACACCCTGCGCTATCGCTTCGATCCGGACAGCGAGCTGATCGACCTGCGCGTCAATGCAGCGTACACCGACACCGACAGCGTGATGTACAACAGCCTGACCGGCATCACCCCGTGGTACTTCGATCGCCGCACCGAGTGGTACGACGCGCCCAGTTTCAGTGGCGATCCCGGCTACAAGGATGCCTACCGCAATCCGTTGCGGCAGAAGCGCTTCGGCCTGGATGCCAGCAATACCTCCAGGTTCGACACCCGCGCCGGTGCGTTCACGCTCGACTACGGCCTGTCCTACAGCGACGAAGACATCACCCCGGGCAGCTCGGGCCCGATCATGCACGATGACCTGGTCAACAACCGCTTCCTGCGTAATGCCGAGCGCAAGGAATACAGCGCCGTGGCCGCGCTGAAGTGGCAGCCCGACGAACACTGGGAGCTGCTGGCCGGTGGCCGCTGGAACCGGGTGGACGTGCACGACCGCAACCGGCTGGCCACGCCCGATGCCTACGAGGTGCAGGGCCAGTACCGCTACACCGAGCTGCTCAACGGCAACCCGGCACTGCCCTCGTGGCGCGCCAAGCGCATCGCGTTGCTGAACTGGTATCCGGATGCCAACGGCAACTTCACCCAGGCCTCGCTGCTGGCCTCGCCGTACAAGAAGGGTACGGTGGGCGACATCGCCGGCTGGAACTTCTACGACGCCGGCAAGCCGCAGGATCTGGAAGTGCCGGTCAGCTGGAGCTGGTCGCAGCCGATCCGCCGTCGCGACACCGCGTTCTCGCCTACCGCCAGCGTGGCCTACCGTTTCAGCGAAGACACCCTGGTCTACGTGAAGTACGCCGAAGGCACCAAGCTGCCGAGCCTGTTCGAGACCACGCTGGGCCTGTTCACCGCTGCCAAGCCGGTCGGTGAGCTGAAGCCGGAGCGCGCGCGCAGCTGGGAAATCGGTGCCAGCTCCCTCCGCTACGACCTGTTTACCGCTGGCGACCGCCTGGCGCTGAAGCTGGCGTACTTCGATACCCGCATCGACGACCTGATCACCCGTGACTACCGCACGCTTTCGGCCGGCCTGATCCGCAACGTCGATCAGTTCAAGGTCTCAGGCATGGAATTCCAGTCCAGCTATGACAGCGGCAAGGTCTTCGCCGACCTGTCCGCGCATTACTATGTCAAGGCCAAGACCTGCGCGCCGGACATCGCCGCCGAGCGTCGTGCCTATGGTGCGCAGCGCAGGAACGACGAGCTGGCCAATACACCCAACTGCGTGGACGGTGGCTTCGAGGGCTCGTACACCAACACCCAGAACCCGCCGCGCTACACAGTCAACCTGATCCTGGGCTCGCGCCTGTTCGACGAGCGCCTGACCTTCGGCGCCCGCATGGTCCACAACGCTGGCCCGATCAGCAAGTTGGACAAGGACTGGAACGTGGGCCTGTCGGCGATCCAGCAGCTGTACCGGCCGAACACCTTGGTCGACCTGTTCGCCAGCTGGAGCTTCAACGACCAGCTGTCGGTGGAAGCCGGCGTCGACAACCTGACCGACCGTTACTACCTGGACCCGCTGGCCCTGGGCGTGATGCCGGCACCGGGCCGCACCGCGCGGTTGGCGTTGACCTGGAAGTACTGATCGGTCGCGGATGAGCGGTGGGGTCGGATCCCTTTCCAGCGGAAAGGGATCCGACCCCAGCGAGCGTGCGTAACCCGCTTACAGCCCGGTCGCGGCCTTCACCGCATCTTCGTGCAGCGACTCGTTCAACTCGTCCACCACGGTCGTCCATGCCGCATCGGCCTGCAGCGACTCGGCCAGGAACTGGCGCTGGGCATCGTTCCAGTAGGGCGCCTCGACGACTTCGACGTCGGTGGCCAGCTGGTGCTCGCGGATGAAGCGGGCGATGCCTTCGGCGCTGGCGTCCAGGCCCAGCTGCAGGAACAGGTTGGTCATGCGCGGTTCGGTGGTGATCATCATCGGTTCCGGGTGGAAGAAGGGGATGGCCCCATTATCGGCACACATGGGCTTGGGGAAACCCCCGCGGCGGACGTCTACAGCAGGACGACCCCCCTGGCATTCCCCCATGAACGCACACATCGCTCCCGAAAACAGCCGCAGCCTGCGGCTCAAGGCCGCCACCCGCGACAGCCACGGTGCGCTGGACAAGCGCATCATGGCCGGTGACATCTTCGCCGACCGCAGCAACTTCGCCCGTTTCCTGCGCGTGCAGTATCGCTTCCACCGCAGCATCGATGCGCTGTATGCCAACCCTGCCCTGGGCGCATTGCTGCCCGATCTTGGAGAGCGCCGGCGCCTGACACAGGTCGCACGCGACCTGCAGGACCTGGAGCAGGCCCTGCCTGGCGCGGACATCGACGCGCTGCCCTCGGACCTCGCGCTGCCGACTGCGTTGGGTTGGCTGTACGTGGCCGAAGGCTCCAATCTCGGTGGCACCCTTCTGTACAAGATGGCGGCCAGGCTCGGCCTGCACCGTGATTTCGGCGCCCGCCACCTGGCCGCCCATCCCGATGGCACAGCGCGCCACTGGCGCGAGTTCACCGCTGTGCTGGACGCGGTGCCGCTGAGTGCCGAGCAGGACCAGCAGGTGATCGATGCAGCCGACGCTGCGTTCCGCAGCGTGTACCGCCACGTCGAAGTGGAATTCGCCTGATGCGCGGCGCGCGCCCGCAGGTGCAGCGCTGATGCGCTGGCTCTGGTTCGCGCTGGGCTGGCTGATGGTCGGCCTCGGGGTGATCGGCGCATTGCTGCCAGTCATGCCGACCACCATCTTCCTGATCCTCGCGGTGGGCTGCTTCGCGCGCAGCTCGTCGAAGTTCGAGCAGCGCCTGCTGGCGCATCCACGCTACGGCCCGTCGCTGCGGCTGTGGCGCGAGCAGGGTGCCGTGTCGGGCAAGGGCAAGGCGTTTGCCAGCGCAGGCATGGCGGCGGGCTTTGCCCTGTTCTGCTGGGGCGCGCATCCGTCGTGGCGCCTGTTGCTCGGCGTGGGCCTGTTCTTTGCCGCCAGCGCCGGTTACGTGCTCAGCCGGCCGGCACCGCGACCGGAGCCCCATCCGGCCGTGGAAGTGGACGACGCCAACGATCCTCGCGCGGCCCGCCGCCGCCCGAGGTGGCCGGCGACCCGGTGAACGTGATGGTGCCCGTGTGGTTCTTCCTGCGCGGGCGGTGACCGCCATCGGGGTCGGATCCCTTTCCGCAGGAAAGGGTTCTGACCCCGTCGAGCCTGCCATCCACGCGTCGCGTGGATCTACAGCAGCGGCACCAGCAGCAGCGCCACGATGTTGATGATCTTGATCAGCGGATTGATTGCCGGGCCGGCGGTGTCCTTGTACGGGTCACCGACGGTATCGCCGGTCACCGCAGCCTTGTGCGCTTCGCTGCCCTTGCCACCGAAGTGGCCATCCTCGATGTATTTCTTGGCGTTGTCCCAGGCGCCGCCGCCGGTGGTCATCGAGATGGCCACGAACAGGCCGGTGACGATCGTGCCGATCAGCAGGCCGCCCAGTGCGCGCGGCCCCAGCAGCAGGCCGACCACCACCGGCACGGCGACCGGCAACAGCGAGGGTACGATCATTTCGCGGATCGCCGAGCGGGTCAGCATGTCCACCGCCTTGTCGTACTGCGGCTTGCCGGTGCCCTGCATGATGCCGGGAATCTCGCGGAACTGGCGGCGCACTTCTTCCACCACTGCGCCCGCCGCGCGGCCGACCGCTTCCATCGCCATCGCACCGAACAGGTAGGGAATCAGGCCGCCGATCAACAGGCCGATGATCACCGTGTGGTCGCTGAGATCGAAGCGGAACTCCTGGCCGGGATTGGCTGCCTGCAGGTTGTGGGTGTAGTCGGCGAACAGCACCAGTGCCGCCAGCGCCGCCGAGCCGATCGCGTAGCCCTTGGTCACGGCCTTGGTGGTGTTGCCCACCGCATCCAGCGGGTCGGTGATATCGCGGATCTCCGAAGGCAGCTCGGCCATTTCGGCGATGCCACCGGCGTTGTCGGTGATCGGACCGTAGGCATCGAGGGCGACGATCATCCCTGCCATCGACAGCATCGCGGTGGCGGCAATGGCGATGCCGTACAGGCCGCCCAGTGCGAACGCACCCCAGATCGCCGCACACACCGCCACCACCGGCAGCGCGGTGGATTTCATCGAGATGCCGAGTCCGGCGATGATGTTGGTGCCGTGGCCGGTGGTCGAGGCCTGCGCCACGTGCTGCACCGGCTTGTACTGGGTGCCGGTGTAGTACTCGGTGATCCACACGATCAGGCCGGTCAGGACCAGGCCGATCAGCGCGCAGCCATACAGCGCCATCGGTCCATGCACGTTGTCGGACATCAGTCCGGTGGTGATCGGGTAGAAGGCGATGGCGGCCAGCACGCCGGAAACGATCACGCCCTTGTACAGCGCGCCCATGATCGAGCCGCCGGGCTTCACCTTGACGAACAGCGCGCCGATGATCGACGCGATGATCGACACGCCGCCCAGTACCAGCGGATACAGCACGGCATTGGCACCGGCTTCGGCCAGCATCAGGCTGCCCAGCAGCATGGTGGCGATCACGGTCACCGCGTAGGTCTCGAACAGGTCGGCCGCCATGCCGGCGCAGTCGCCGACGTTGTCACCGACGTTGTCGGCGATCACCGCCGGGTTGCGCGGATCGTCCTCGGGAATGCCGGCTTCGACCTTGCCGACCAGGTCGGCACCCACGTCGGCGCCCTTGGTGAAGATGCCGCCGCCCAGGCGCGCGAAGATCGAGATCAGCGAGGAGCCGAAGGCCAGGCCGACCAGCGCGTGCAGCGCCTGTTCCATCGGCAGGCCCATCTGCAACAGCAGTGCGTAGTAGCCGGCCACGCCCAGCAGGCCCAGCCCGACCACCAGCATGCCGGTGATCGCGCCGCCGCGGAAGGCGACGTCCATCGCCGCGCTGACGCCGTTGCGCGCCGCCTCTGCGGTACGCACGTTGGCGCGTACCGACACGTTCATGCCGATGTAGCCGGCGGCGCCGGACAGCACCGCGCCGACTGCAAAACCAATCGCGGTGTACCAGCTGAGGAAGATGCCGACCAGCACGAACAGCACCACGCCGGCGATGCCGATGGTCAGGTACTGGCGGTTGAGATAGGCACGCGCACCTTCCTGGATCGCGGTGGCGATCGCGATCATGCGCGCATTGCCGGTGGGTTGGCGCAGGATCCAGCGCGCCGAGACGATTCCGAACAGGATCGCGAGAATGGCGCAGCCCAGCGCCAGTGACAGCCCGTGACGTTCCAGCATTAGACCCCTCCGCAGAATGGATGTAGGCATCCAGTGGCGATGAACGGCACCACGAGGGGGACGACGGGCTGCAGCCTGGAACCAACCCGTACCGACCTTGGCGGTCGTCCGACGTATGGCGGTGTTCAGCATTCCCTGGTGCCCGCAGTATGCGTGCCGCCACTTGTAGAGTCGAGCCATGCTCGACCGGCTCCTGGGAGCCGCGGCGCATGCCGTCGGGCCCTGGGCATGATTCGCGAGCCAACGGCCTTTGCACCCCGTTAAGGCAGCCTCTGCAAGCCTGCGCACAGCCCCGTAGGAGATTCCCCATGCGCCTGTCCCTGTTGATGCTTGCCGCCCTGGTCCCGGCCGCACCGGCCTTCACTGCGGAAACGCCGGAACTGCAGCGTGCGGTCGGTGCGCCGCAGGCGGTGGGCGCGGTGCATACGCTGCGGCAGATCCCCGAGGCCTGCGCGCGGCTGGAAGGTGCGTTCACCGGTGATGCCGCCGCGCCATATCGCTTCTCCGCCGTCCGGACCAGCGAGCAATGCCAGCCACGCGCGCGCTTCGTCGATTACACCAAGGCGCAGCCGAGTGCCGACAAGGGCTGGAAGCTCAATGATGTGATCCGCGTGCCCAATGCCGCGTGCCCGGCGCAGCAGGCGGTGGTCCGGGTGTGGCGCCTGCCGTCGAGCCACAAGGTCGAGCTGGACGGGCAGGGCCAATCGCGCATTTATCTGGAAGAGGCGAAGAAGCAGGCCGCCGCCGGCCAGATTCCGCAGGTGACGATGTTCGCCGCGCAGCTGCAGATGGAAGGCAAGGCCTGCAATTGAAGTCGCGTGGGTGGTGCACCCGTGCCGTCATCCACGGCCGACATCCGGCTGATCAATCCGCCAGCATTGCCCCGCGCGCCACCAGCAGCTCGCGCAATGCCCTGCGGTGGCAGTGCGCTTCATCCTCGCAGTAGCAGCCCACGCTGATGTCGCTGTGTTGCGACATCGCGGCCAGAAGGTCCAGCGCGTGGGCGGCATCGGGCGCCTTCATCTCGGCCTTGTAATGGCGGAAGAAGGCGGTCCAATCGGCCGCCGTCGTTGCCTCATGTGCCCGCTTCACCAGCTCCGCGCTGGGTGACAGCGTAGGAAACCAGACGTCGTACCAGTCCTGTCGGGCGAACTCGCTGCGCGGCACGCCGCGCGGCGGCCGCCGCACCGTGCCGATGCGCAGTCCCTCGCCGGGTTGGCGCGGCGTACCGAGTCGGACAACACGCAGTGCCATGATGATCTCCATGAAAAGGGGACGGAGGGGATTAAGTCGTATCCGACCCACTGCTGATGCTGTTGGAGATGACAGAAGGGCGTATGCGACTTAATCCCCTCCGTCCCCTTTTTCAGGTCAGCCTTCGAAGGCCGGCAGTTTCTGCTTCACCGCTACGTTCTTCAGGGTGACGTACTTCGGCAGGCCATCGGTGCCATAGGGAAGCGGTGCTTCGCCCTTGATCAATGGTGACAGGTAGGCGCGCGCCCTGGCCGTGATGCCGAAGCCATCGCGGCGGATGAAACCAGCCGGCATCTTCTTCTCGTGGTTGGCGATCTTCGACAGCGGCGCCGCTTCGATCTTCCAGCGATAGGGCGCATCGCTGCTGCGCACGATCACCGGCATCACGCCATTCTGGCCCTTCAGTGCCAGCTGCACCGCGGCCTTGCCCACCGCCTGCGCCTGCTCCCAGTCGGTCCTGCTGGCCAGGTGGCGGGCCGAGCGCTGCAGGTAATCGGGCAGTGCCCAGTGCACCTTCAGGCCCAGCTGATCCTTGACCCGGCCGGCCAGGTGCGCCGCCACGCCGCCGAGCTGCGAATGACCGAACGAGTCCTTGCCACCGCCTGCATCGGCAACGAAGCGGCCATCGGCGGTTGCAATGCCTTCCGACGCCACCACCACGCAGTAGCCGACGCGCTCGACCACGGCTTTCACCTTGGCCAGGAACGTGGCCTCGTCGTAGGCGCGCTCGGGCAGCAGGATGATGTGCGGCGCTTCGTCATCACCGTTGCCGGCCAGGCCGGCGGCGGCGGCCAGCCAGCCGGCGTGGCGGCCCATCGCTTCGTAGATGAAGACACGGGTGGACGTTTCGGCCATCGCCGCCACGTCCAGTGCTGCTTCGCGCACCGAGACCGCGGTGTACTTGGCCGCTGACCCGAAGCCGGGGCAGGTATCGGTAACGGCAAGGTCGTTGTCGATGGTCTTGGGCACGCCGATACAGGTCAGGTCGTAGCCGGAGGCCTTGGCCAGCTGCGAGACCTTCAGTGCGGTGTCGGCCGAGTCGTTGCCGCCGTTGTAGAGGAACCAGCGCACGTCGTGGGCCTGCAGCACCTCCAGCAGGCGGTCATAGCGGGCGCGGTCGGCATCCAGCGATTTCAGCTTGACCCGGCACGATCCGAAGGCGCCGCCCGGGGTATGGGCGAGGGCGCGGATCGCGGCGGCACTCTCCCTGCTGGTGTCGATCAGCTCCTCGCGCAGCGCGCCGAGGATGCCGTTGCGGGCCGCCAGGACCTTGATGCCCTTGGCCCGGGCCTGCTCGATCACCGCTGCCGCCGTGGCATTGATGACGGCGGTGACACCGCCGGACTGGGCATAAAGGAGAGTACCGTTGCGCATGCTTCTACCTGCTCGGGGGAGGGGACATTGCAGGGACATTACCCGGATGCGGTAAAGTGGCGCTATTGCGGTGCAGCGATACCGGACCGTCCGGGACGCGAACCTTCTTTGTTTTCAACACGTTGGAGTCAGGTCAATGCGATTGGTTCTGTTGGGACCGCCCGGTTCGGGCAAGGGGACACAGGCGACGCGCCTGAAGGAAAAGCTGGGGATCGCCCACATTTCGACCGGTGACATGCTGCGCGCGGAAATCGCCGCCGGCACGGAGCTGGGCAAGCAGGCCAAGACGGTGATGGATGCCGGCAACCTGGTGTCGGACGACATCCTGCTGGGCATGCTGGAGTCGCGCCTGACCCAGGCTGATGTCGCCAAGGGCTTCATCCTCGATGGCTACCCGCGCAATGTGGCCCAGGCCAATGCGATGGATGGCCTGCTGGCCAAGATCGGCCAGCCGCTGGACGCGGTGGTGCAGCTGGATGTGCCCACCGAGCTGTTGGTGGACCGCATCGCCGGCCGCGCCAAGGAGCAGGGCCGCGCCGATGACAACCCGGAAGCGGTGCGCCAGCGCCTGCAGGTCTACAACGACCAGACCGCCCCGGTGGTCGATTTCTACGCCGGCCGTGGCACCCTGGCCCGCGTCGATGGCGTCGGTGAGCTGGACGAGATCGAAGCCCGCATCCTGGCAGCGATCAAGGCCTGATCCGGCGGGGCCGGCATGCGTCCGGTCCTTCAGGCGCAAAAAACACAGGCCTGGTCCGCAAGGATCAGGCCTGTGTCGTTTGATAGGCGCCAGCGAAGGGCTTGCTCAGGGCCCCGCAGCATGAGCTCCCTTGGGGATGGCCTCTTGGGGAGTAGGACCGGTTCGGGTACTGCGGCTGGCAGTTCGAATTGTGTCCGGGTTCACAGAACATCGCTATCGGGAATTCCCTGACAGCTGATTGGAGTTTTCTCACATCCCGTGTAGGGGTTGTCTTACCCGATAGCGGACATTGGCCCTATACAGCCGTCATCGGTCACAATCCTCGGTCATGAGCAGCGTACATATCCTTGCAATTGCCGGCACCTTCATGGGCGGCGTGGCCGCCCTGGCGCGGGAACTTGGGCATTCCGTCAGCGGCAGCGACCAGGCCATCTACCCGCCGATGTCGACCCAGCTCGAACAGCTGGGCATCACACTGGACCA
Organism: Stenotrophomonas sp. YJH_SMC_32; assembly: GCF_059369975.1. Taxonomy (NCBI): domain Bacteria; kingdom Pseudomonadati; phylum Pseudomonadota; class Gammaproteobacteria; order Lysobacterales; family Lysobacteraceae; genus Stenotrophomonas; species Stenotrophomonas sp. YJH_SMC_32. Next base: position 716,271 of record NZ_JCAFTE010000001.1, read on the forward strand.
GGGCTACCGTGCCGACAGCGTGCCGGCCGGTACCGACGAGGTGGTGATCGGCAACGCGCTGTCGCGCGGCAATGCCGCCGTGGAAGCCGTGCTCGATGCCGGCCAGCGCTATATCTCCGGCGCGCAGTGGCTGTCCGAGCAGGTGCTGCCGGGCCGCGACACGCTGGCCGTGGCCGGTACCCACGGCAAGACCACCACCACCACCATCCTCACCTGGCTGCTGGAAAGTGCAGGGCGCTCGCCGGGCTTCCTGATCGGCGGTGTCGCCGAGGATTTCGGTGTCTCCGCCCGCCTGGGCCAGGGGCGCGAGTTCGTGGTCGAAGCCGATGAGTACGACACGGCCTTCTTCGACAAGCGCAGCAAGTTCGTGCACTACCGGCCGCTGGTGGCCATCCTCAACAACCTTGAGTACGACCACGCCGACATCTTCCCGGACGTGGCCGCGATCCAGCGCCAGTTCCACCATCTGGTGCGTACCGTACCCGCACGTGGGCGTCTGATCGTCAACGGCGAGGATCAGTACCTTGCCGAAGTGCTGGCGATGGGCTGCTGGACCCCGGTCGAGCGCTTCGGATTCGATCCGTCGCTGGAATGGCATGCCGAGCTGCTGGCCGCTGATGGCAGCGCCTTCCGCGTGCACCATCGTGGGCAGGCGCTGGGTGATGTGCAGTGGTCGCTGCTGGGCCGCCACAACGTGCTCAATGGATTGGCCGCGCTGGCCGCCGCGCATGCAGTGGGCGTGGCACCTGCCCAGGTTATTCCGGCGCTGGCACGCTTCCGCAGCGTCAAGCGCCGCATGGAAGTGATCGGCAGCCATGACGGCATCACCGTCTACGACGATTTCGCCCACCATCCGACTGCGATCGCCACCACGCTGGAGGGCCTGCGTTCCAAGGTGGGTGACGCGCGCATCGTGGTCGCGATGGAGCCGCGCAGCAACTCGATGCGGCTGGGCGCACATGCGCAGGCGCTGGCTCCCTCGCTGGCGCTGGCCGATGAAGTGGTATTCCTGCATCGCCCGGAACTGGCCTGGGATGCTGCGGCGGTGATCGCCGCGGTGCGTGGCGAAGCCCACGCGGTGCCCGATACCGACGCATTGCTGGCGCAGCTGCAGGCCAGCGCGCGCAGCGGCGACCACGTGGTATTCATGTCCAACGGTGGCTTCGACGGTGCCCCGCGCCGCTTCCTCGCCGCGCTGCAGGCCCGATGAGCGGCGACGGCTCGCTGCCGCTGTTCCCGCTGCACACCGCGCTGGTACCGGGTGCAGCGGTAGGCCTGCGCGTGTTCGAGCGGCGCTATCTGGACCTGGTCCGCGACAGCGGCCGCAGTGGTGAGGGATTTGGCGTCTGCCTGATCCTCGAGGGCGAGGAGGTCGGCGCACCGGCGACACCGGCCGCCTTTGGCGTGCAGGTACGCATCGAAGACTTCGATGTCGGCGCCGACGGCGTGCTGCAGCTGCGCCTGCGCGGTACCCGTCGCTTCCATGTCGAGCGCACCCGCGTGCGCGACAACGGCCTGGTGGTGGCTGACGTGCGCTGGTGCGAGGAAGACCCCGATGACGAACTGCGGCCGCAGCATGCACTGCTGGCCACGGTGCTGGGGCACATCATCGAGCAGGCCGGCGAGGCCTATGCGCCGGCCAATCCGGCGCTGCTGGACCAGGCCAGCTGGGTCGGCTGGCGGCTGGCCGAGCTGCTGCCGCTGAGCGAGCAGCAGCGCCTTCAGCTGCTGCAGATGGACGATCCGCACCAGCGATTGCAGCAGCTGCTGGGCTGGATGCCGTAGAAGCCATCCATGTAGGGCGTGGATCTGCTGTAGAGCCGAGCCCATGCTCGGCTTGATGGATCCCGCGAAGAGCAGCCGAGCATGGGCTCGGCTCTACACTGGGTGATCGCGACCGGTACTGGTCAGGGCGTGGTGGTCTTCAACCGCAGCACCGGCAACCCGGTTTCGCTGTGCACGTCCTCGCGCTGCGGCAGGTCCTGCACGGCGTCCTTTACGGCATTCAATGCCGGGTCGACGCCACGCAGCGGGTGCCACATGCCGATCCACTCGAAATGGCGTTCGTAGCGCAGGGTCTGTGCACTGCCCAGCCACAGCGGCGTGTTGCCCGGCTGCAACTGCGCTGGGGCCGGCCACAGGCGCAGTACGTAGCGCTCATCACGGTGTGTACCCGGGCGTACCATCAACAGCGCTTCCACGCGGGTTTCCAGCGTCGCCGGCAGCACCGGCAGTTCATCGGCGCCGGTGTTCTTGTCCAGCATCAGCAGCGCCTGCTGCCAGCCAGCCTGCTCCTGCCGCTTCCAGCCGCGCGCTTCCAGTTGCGCCTGCAGCGGTGCCAGCGGACCGGCCACCTGTACGTCCAGCGGCCAGCGCTGGTCGTCATCGAACTCGTTGCGGCGCGCCGGCAGTGTCGCCCAGTCGTGCTGCCACCAGGCCTGCGTGTCCATTGCCTGCGGGGCCGGCAAGGTCGGCTCGAAGCGTTCCAGCTTCACCGGGATGTTGCGCGGTGCGTACCACATCGCGGCGACGGCGAAGACGCCGTAGAACAGCCATGCCACCGGCTTCACCCAGAACGAGCGGTTGAAGCGGCGGCGGTAGGCGATGCCCAGCACCAGCAGCCAGAAGGTGCCGAACAGCATGCCGCCGATCACATCGCTCAGCCAATGCGCGCCCAGGTACAGGCGCGAGAAACCGATCAGGCTGACCACGATGCCCGACACCAGGTACGGCCAGACGCGGGTACGGCCGGGCATCTCGCGGGCGATCAGCACCGCGAAGAAGCCGAAGGTGATGGTGGCCATCGTCACCGACACCGACGGGAAGCCGAAGCCGCTGCTGGCGTCGACCGGGCGCACAACATCGACGGTAGCGCCGAGCAGCATGGTCAGCGCCAGGCCGAAGGCCAGCGCGGCCAGCCAGTGCGCGGCCGCCATCCAGCGCCGGCGCCAGACCAGGTAGCCCATCGCCGCCGCAGTGGCCGGCAGCAGCACCTGCCAGGCGCCCAGCGACGCCAGCGCGGCCATCGGGTAATCGGCCAGCGGGTTGCGCAGGGCCAGCATTGCCTGGTGTACCAGCAGGTCGATCGCCAGTGGCTCGCCATGCGCGACCACCACGGTCAGCAGCGCGAACCAGCCCCAGCCCAGCACCAGCAGCATCAGCGCCAGCATCGCCAGCGGCACCGACTCGCGCCGCTTCGGATCCAGCACGCCGACGGTGTAGCGGCCCAGCGTCGGATGGCGGTTGGACCAGTCGAGCAGGCGTGCCAGCCAGTTGTCCATGCGCGCGGCCGACCAGCGGTAGCCGTACAGCACGAGGGCCCAGACCAGGCCAAGGATCACCGCCAGCAGGCCGACCACCACCACCAGCCGACCGGCTACTGCGGCCACCGCGTCATAGGCCTCGCCAAGAATCCAGCCGGGGGCCAGGAACAGCACCGCCCATGAAATGCTGGCGATACCACTGGCCTGTACATAGCGGCTGGCTGGCATCTTCATCATGCCCGCGATGGCCGGCACGAACGGCCGGATCGCGCCGACGTAGCGTGCCACCAGAATGCTCTTGAACGCGTTGCGGCGGAACAGGTTTTCGCCGCGGTCGAGCAGCTGCGGGTAACGGCTGAACGGCCACACGCCACGCAGGCGGTCGCCCCAGCGGCGCCCGATCCAGTAACTGATGCCATCGCCGGCGAATGCGCCCAGTGCGGCCGCCGCCACCGCGTAAGGTCCGGAGATCTGGCCCAGGCCGATGAACACGCCCACCGCAAACAGCAGCGGCAGCGCCGGCACGATGGCGCCGAGAATGATCACCGCATCGCAGAAGGCGATGAGGAAGATAACGGCACCCGCCAGCACGGGGTGAGCGGCAATCCACGCAAGCGTGGCGTCGATCCATGAAGAGTCCATTGCCCGATTATAGGGGCGTGAAGGTGACTGGTTCCCAGCCGCTTGGTGACCGTTTGCAACCGGCGCCATCGCCTAGAATGGGCCCATGCCGCATACGCCAGACACGCCACCACATGCTTTGAAGGCCGACAGCTTCGGTCGCATCCTCCGTGTGGAAGGGCCTGCCGGCCCCTTCGTACGCCGTGACCTGGGCGCCACGCCGCTGTGGTTGCGCCTGCCGGCCTGGTGGCTGGCCCGCCGCGAAGCGCGCGCGCTGCGCCATATCCATGGCATGGCCGACGTGCCGCAGCTGCTGGCGTGGAATGGGCATCATCTCGACCGCAGTTTCATGGCCGGCGACGCCATGTACCAGCGCCCACCGCGTGGCGACCTGGCCTGGTTCCGCGCCGCGCGTCGGCTGCTGCAGCAGCTGCATCGGCGCGGCGTGGCCCACAACGACCTGGCCAAGGAAGCCAACTGGCTGGTGACCGAAGACGGCCGCCCGGCATTGATCGACTTCCAGCTGGCAGTGATCGGCAACCCGCGCTCGCGCTGGATGCGCCTGCTGGCCCGCGAGGACCTGCGCCACCTGCTCAAGCACAAGCGCATGTACTGCCGTGAGTCGCTCACCCCAGTGGAAAAGCGCGTGCTCAAGCGCACCTCGTGGGTGCGCGAACTGTGGTTCGCCACGGGCAAGCCGGTCTACCGCTTCGTTACCCGTCGCATCCTGCATTGGGAAGACAACGAGGGGCAGGGGCCCAAGCCGTGAGTCCACTGCAGGTAGTGACCGGCCCACCGAGTGCGGGCAGCGTCCTGCGCCCACAGCTGGCCGGTGCCGACTTCGTGCACGCCTGCCAGGCAACAACCCATCGTGATGAGCGCTCGGCCTTGCAGGCTTATCGCGATATGGCCGCGACCATTCCCGGCTGGTTCGATGGGCTGATGGCGCTGCGCAATCGCGGCATGCGCCTGCTCGGCATGAAGCACCTGGGCTCGTTGCGCGCGGTGCAGGATGTTGCGGATCCTCAACCCGGGCAGCGACTGGGCATCTTCACCCTGCAGTCGCTCAGTGACGATGCCATCGTGCTGGAAGACGACGACCGCCACCTGCGTGTGCAGCTGGCCCTGCAGTGGCAGGGCGACGTGCTGGAAGCGGCGACCGTGGTGCATACGCACAACGCGTTCGGGCGCGTATACATGCTGCCGGTTGCGCCGGTGCATCAGCTGATCGTGCCGCATCTGCTGAGGAAGCAGGCGCAGGCGTACCGGTAGATCCACGCGATGCGTGGATGCGCCCGCTGACGGCCTTGATGTAGTGCCGGCGACCTTACGGCGTTGCCGGCACTACCTGCTGGCCGATGAAGTTGCGCTTGGCGTCGAAGTCGTAGGCGATCTGCAGCTGGCCTACATCCGGGCAGGCGTGGCAGTCACGCAGCGGCGTGCGGTACAGCAGGCGGATGCCGCCGTTCTCCAGCGGCGTGGCCCCGGCCGACTGCGCCGGGGCGAACGGCGTGGCCTGCGGGTGGTCCTTCAGCAGGGCCTGCACGGCGGGGGCGGCACGCAGGGTGTCGTCCAGCTGCACGGCATCCACATCGATGCGCTTGCCGGTGGCGTCGACCAGGCGGGTGCCCTCGTTGGTGTTGGCGCGGAACGGATACTCGACCGTGGCAATGCCCAGGCCTTCGTTCTCGTGCCAGGCCGTCACGTAGGCCAGCTCGCCGCCGGTGGACAACTGTTCGGCCGCAGCAATGGCATCGGCGCTTGCGCCACCAGCGCGCATCGCATCGCGCAGGCACTCACGCGTGGCTGCATTCCCGCCCTGGCGGCAGGCGTTGAGGTCGCCATCCCACACCACTGCCTCGCTCCAGCGCAGCTTGCCGTCGGCGGCGGCCTTCTCTGCGCTGGGCGTGTCACCGGCAGGCGGCTCCTTGCCGGGTTCCGGCGAACGGCCTTGGCAGGCAGTCAGCAGGGCAAGCCCCAGGGCAGGCAGCAACAGGCGGGAACGGCGCATGGCGTGGACCTCGTGCGTTGACTGGAGGCCCGAGTATCGTCAAGGCCGGGTGAACTCCGCGTCGGCGCGGCATACTGGCGGCTCATTGCATACGCTGGAGTGTGGAACGTGGGCAGTCTGCAGGGCAAAACGCTTTTCATCACGGGTGCCTCGCGTGGCATCGGCCTGGCCATCGCACTGCGCGCTGCGCGTGACGGGGCGAACGTGGCCATTGCGGCCAAGTCGGCGGTGCCGAACCCGAAGCTGCCAGGTACCATCCACAGCGCGGCCGAGGCCGTTACCGCCGCCGGTGGCCAGGGGCTGGCGCTGAAGTGCGATATCCGCGAGGAAGAGCAGGTGCACGCCGCGGTTGCGGCCACGGTCGACACCTTTGGGGGCATCGACATCCTGATCAACAACGCCAGCGCGATCTGGCTGCGTGGCACGCTGGATACGCCGATGAAACGCTTCGACCTGATGCAGCAGGTCAATTCGCGTGGCAGCTTCCTGTGTGCGCAGGCCTGCCTGCCGTACCTGCTGCAGGCGCCGAACCCGCACATCCTGACCCTGGCGCCGCCGCCGAGCCTGGAACCAAAGTGGTGGGGCGCGCATACCGGCTACACGCTGGCGAAGATGGGCATGAGCTTCGTCACGCTCGGCCTGGCCGCGGAATTCGGCCCGCAGGGGGTGGCGGTGAACGCGCTATGGCCGCGCACGGTGATCGCCACCGATGCAATCAACATGATTCCGGGCGTGGATGCAGCGGGCTGCCGTACGCCGCAGATCATGGCCGACGCCGCGCATGCGGTGCTGGTGCGTGAAGCGGCAGGCTTCCACGGCCAGTTCCTGATCGACGATGAAGTGCTGGCACAGGCCGGCGTCAGCGATCTGTCCGGCTATGCCGTGGACCCGTCGCGGTCGTTGTTGCCGGATCTGTTCCTGGACTGAGTGCTACGTTGCGCAAGGGCCGAGGGCTGCGGCCCTCGGCCTGCTGCGCTAGAATACAGGGCTGTAACCGTTTTCAACAGGGATGTGAACACATGTCACGTACGCTTTCCGTCGCGGCGCTGGCCGCTTCGCTGTCGCTTGTCCTGGCCGCCTGCGGTGGCAAGGCTCCTGCAACCGCTGGCGACGCCGGCGCCTCGGGCAAGCCGGAGGCCAACACGGTGCCGTCCGACGCACAGCAGCAGTTGACTGCGAAGCTCAACGCCTACATCGGCTGCTTCAACGCGCTTGATTCGAAGACGCACGACAGCCTCCAGTCCTATACGCGCTGGATCAAGGACGTCGAGGCCGGCCCGACCGGGCGCGAGACACAGGTGTACGGCCCGTTCGAGATCAGCGATTACGACATGAAGCAGTGCGATGGCCCGGTGACCGAGGCGATGGCTGCCAAGCCGGCGCTGGCCGAACTCGATGCTGCTGCCAGCCATTATCAGCAGGCGCTGAAGGCGCTGGTGCCGATCAGCAAGGAGGCGCACGACTACTACGATCGCCAGGACTACGAAGACGACCAGTTTGCCAGGGGCAAGCAACTGCACGCGCCCTTGATGGCCGCATTCAAGGACTTCGTGGCTGCCAGCGAAACGTTCAACGCCGAGCTGGAGCGCCAGAATGACGCTGCCCAGCGCGAGCAGCTCAAGGTATTGGAACAGGCCGAGGGGCGAACGCGCGAGTACTACCGTCTGGCGATGATGCTGGAAGCCAAAGCGATCGTGGAGCTGATGAGCGAGGACGACTTTGATCCGGCCCAAGCCCGTGAACGACTCGACGCCTTCAACCGTATTTCCGACGAGGCGCATGCCAAGGTGGCCGATCAGGAGCCGGGCAAGCTGGACTGGAACAGCTTCGAGCGCGAAGCCGAGAACTTCCGTCGGGAAGGCAAGGAGCGGCTGCAGCGGGTCAGCAGCAAGACGCCCTACAGCGATTTCGAACGGCGCATGCTGGATTCGCCCTCGATGGCGCCACGCGGCTCGGCCAGCAAGCTGATGCAGGAATACAACTCGCTGGTTTTCCAGAGCAACCGCCAGTAAGCGGGAAGCTCAACGCTTCATTTTTGTCGCGATTGAGCAGGTTGATTGCGGCATGACACGCCCTGCAGCCCCGAATGCCAGCACCTTGCCGAGGTGCTGGAGCGCGCGCTCGCGCCATGCATGACGATGCCTGCAGTTTTCACTTGTGCAAGGAACTGATTTGAATGCATCCACACGCCTGATTCCTGTTCTCCTGCTCTGCGCGCTGGCCGGCTGCAACAACCCGGCCGGGCTGGCTGTCGCCGATCCCGGGTTGGAAAGGGTGAACGCCTATATCGAGTGCTACAACGGCGTCGAACAGCCCATCCACGAGGGTTTCCAGACCTACACCGGTTGGATGAAGGATCCCGAAGCCGGTCCAACTGGCAAGGAAGCGCAGCCGCGCTCACCTGGCAAGGTGTTGTCGCACCGGGTCGAGTACTGCGGCCAGCCGTTGAGCGAGGCGCTGGCAAAGGTCCCGGCGACGTCGCTGGATGCGGCCGCGCGGCAGTACCAGCAGGCGTTCCTGGCGCTGAACACCCTGATCGAGCGCGCCGATGGCTATTTCACCCGCGAGGACTATCGTCGCGATGGTGGTGAAGGGATGCGCAGCCAGCATGCCCCGCTGATGCAGGCCTATGCTGATTTCTTCAAGGCCAGCGAGGCGATGGATGCGGCGCTGGAAAAGAACGAGAACGATCGCCGCGCCGCCCAGCTGAAGCAGATCGAGGAAAGCGAAGGCCGCTCGCTGGCGTACTACCATCTGCGCCTTGTCGGCGATGGCAAGCAGCTGGCAATGGCGTTCCAGGGCGAGGCACCGGACGTTGCGGTGTTGCGCGGCCAGCTGGCCGACTATCAGGCGCTGGTGACGGAAATCCAGAACGGTGGTGTCGGCAAGGACGACCCGATGTGGGGCCATGTGCAGCGCTCGGCCGACAAGCTGGTGCGTACCGCCGGGCGCGGAGTCGAGCGCCTGGAACAGGGCAAGCCGATCACCGCCGATGCGCTGGCCGCCGAGCGCAAGGCGTCGGGCAGCTGGCTCACCACCGACCCTGAAGGCGCACAGTCGACGATTCTGGATGCCTACAACGACCTGGTGACCACCAGCAACCGGATGCGTTGAGGGCGATCCACGCAGGGCGTGGATCTGCCCACGGTAGCGCCGGGCCATGCCCGGCGCGCACCCTGTTGGTCCGGTAGTGCCGGGCGTTGGCCGGCATGTGCCTCAATGGCTGAACGCATCCGGCAGCTGGCCACCACACTTGCGGCAGTGCCGCGCATCGGGTTCATGCCCCTCCAGCCCGCAATGCGGGCAGCCGCGGGCATCGCGGCGCGCGGCCAGTTCGGCTTCGCGCATGGTGCTGGCCAGTTCGGCGGTGTAGATGCCGGTCGGCACGGCGATGATGCTGTAGCCGATCAGGATCAGCACCGAGGTGACGAAGCGGCCAAGCACGGTCTGCGGCACGATGTCGCCGAAGCCGACCGTGGCCATGGTCACCACCGCCCAGTACATGCTGGCCGGGATATTGGTGAAGCCGTGTTCGGGGCCCTCGATCACGTACATCAGCGCCCCGGCGATGATGGTGATGGTGATCACCGTGAACAGGAACACCAGCACCTTGCGCCGGCTGCGCCACAGCGACGTCATCAGGACGCCGCTTTCCTCGATGTAGCGGGTCAGCTTGAGGATGCGGAACACGCGCAGGATGCGCAGCGCACGCACCACCAGCAGGCTCTGCGCGCCGGGGATGAACATCGACAGGTAGGCGGGCAGGATCGACAGCAGGTCGATGATGCCCCAGATGCTCACCGCGTAGCGCAGCGGTCGCTTGACCACCGCCAGCCGCAGCAGGTACTCGGCGGTGAAGATGATGGTGAAGCCCCATTCCAGGATGTACAGGCCGGTGGACCACTCGGCATGCAGGTGCTGCACGCTGTCGATCATCACCACCAGGATGCTGGCGACGATCGCCACCACCAGGATCAGGTCGAAGTTGCGCGAGGGCCGCGAGTCATGGCGGTAGATGATGTCGAACCACCGACGGCGCCAGCCGGTCTCGGTGGCGGGGTTGAGCTGGGGGGCGGAAAACGGTCGCATGGGCGCATTGTGCCGCAGGGGTTCCGGCGCGAGAATGGGCATTCCTGAACCCTGCCGACTGCCATGACTGCCGCGACCGATCCGCTGATCTCCCTTTCGCACTACTACCTGCCGGTCTACAAGCCCCGCCAGGTGGTGTTGGAGCGAGGGCAGGGCGCCCGCGTGTGGGACAGCCAGGGGCGTGAGTTCATCGACCTGGCCGCCGGCATCGCCGTGTGCGGCCTGGGCCACAACGATCCGGACCTGGTGGCCGCGCTGGTCGAGCAGGCCGGCAAGCTCTGGCACACCAGCAACGTGTTCTACAGCGCGCCGCCGCTGCACCTGGCCGAGGAACTGGTGAAGGCCAGCCGCTTTGCCGAGCGCGTGTTCCTGTGCAACTCCGGCGCCGAAGCCAACGAAGTGGCGATCAAGATGGTCCGCAAGTGGGCCTCCAGCCAGGGCCGTCCCGCCGACAAGCGGGTGATCATCACTTTCCGTGGCAGCTTCCACGGCCGCACGATGGGCGCGGTGACCGCTACCGCCCAGCCGAAGTACCAGGAAGGCTACGAGCCGCTGCCTGGCGGCTTCCGCTACATCGATTTCAACGATGAGGTGCAGCTGGAAACCGCGATGGCCGCCGGCGACGTGGCGGCGGTGATGCTGGAGCCGATCCAGGGCGAGGGCGGCGTGATGCCGGCCAAGTCCGGTTTCCTCAAGCGCGTGCGTGAACTGTGCGACCAGCACAACGCACTGCTGGTGCTGGACGAGATCCAGGCCGGCATGGGCCGTACCGGCACGCTGTTCGCGCACTGGCAGGATGATGTGGTGCCGGACATGGTCACCCTGGCCAAGGCACTCGGTGGCGGCTTCCCGATCGGCGCGATGCTGGCCGGTCCGAAGGTGGCCGAGACCATGCAGTTCGGCGCGCACGGCACCACCTTCGGCGGCAACCCGCTGGCCGCTGCGGTGGCCAGCGTGGCACTGCGCAAGCTGGCCTCGGCGGAGATCGCCGCCAATGTCAGCCGCCAGTCGAAGGCGCTGCGCGATGGCTTTGCCCGCATCAACGACGAGTTCGGTGTGTTCAGCGAGGTGCGTGGCCGCGGCCTGATGCTGGGTGCGGTGCTGGGCAAGGACTTTGCCGGCCAGGCCGGGGCGATCCTCGACCATGCCGCCGAGCACGGCCTGCTGACCCTGCAGGCCGGCCCGGACGTGTTGCGCTTCGTGCCGTCGCTGAACATCACCGACGAAGAAGTGGCCGAAGGCCTCAAGCGCCTGCGCGCAGCGATTGCTGCGTTCATCGCCGCGCGCTGACGCCCCGGCGCTGGGGTCGGATCCCTCTCCTGCGGAGAGGGCTCTGACCCCGATCAGCCCACCGCGTAACGCTTCAACACCTTGCCCAGCCCTCGGCCATCGCGCACGGTTTCCGCGTGCAGGCCGGCGGCGCGTGCGCCGCGCACATTGGCGAACAGGTCATCGACGAACAGCGTGCGCGAAGGCGCCACGCCGAGGGCCTCAAGCGTGCGCAGGAAGACCTCCGGTGCGGGTTTGCGCAGGCCGAAATCGGCGCTGCAGAACACGCGTCCCTGCAGCGCAGGGAACAGTTCCGGCAGCAGGATGGGCAGCGCCTGCACCATCAGCGCGCCATTGTTGGTCAGTACCGCCAGTGGCAGCTGCAGGACCTGCAGCCGCTGCAGCACCGCGTGCTGCGGATGGCTGGCCGCCTGGCGTGCGGCGATCCAGCTGGGTACATCGACGGTCCTGCCCAGGCACTCCCCCAGCCGCGCCAGATAGGCCGGACCCTGCAGCGTGCCGTTGTCATGCGCCGCTTCCAGTCCGCTGTCGAACAGCGCCGCCTGCACTGCGGCAGGGGTAACATCCAGTACCTGCGCCAGGTGCAGCACGCGCTGCGCGCGCTGGTACTGCACCAGCACGCCGTCCACATCCAGCAGCAACAGGTCGATCCGCATCGGTCGAGCATGCCATTGCAGTGAGTGCGCGGGAAACCCTGGAGTGGGCATGCGACAGACGGTCGCAGACGCGGCCGCAGGGGCCTGCCTAGAATGGCGCTTGAATCCGCAGGAGAGGCAACGATGAAGGCTTGGTGGGTGGCAGTGGGACTGGGCGCGCTGATGCTGGCGCCGTCGGCGATGGCGCGGGTGTGTGCAGTGAGCATCGACAGCACCGACCAGATGAGCTTCAGCACTCGCGAGATCAAGCTTGCCGCCGACTGCACTGCCGTGGACCTGACCCTGCGCCACACCGGCAAGCTGGCCACTACCGCGATGGGCCATAACTGGGTGCTGACCCGCACTGCCGATTACCAGCCGGTGGCACTGGCAGGCATGCGCATGACCCTGGCCGACAGCTACCTGCCGAAGGCTGACAAGCGCGTGCTGGCGCACACCAAAGTAATTGGTGGTGGCGAGACCACGCGCGTGCGCTTTTCCACCCAGGGCCTGCAGAAGGGCGGCGACTACACTTTCTTCTGCTCGTTCCCCGGCCACTTCGCGATGATGAAGGGCAAGTTCGTCTTCGGTTGAAAAAAGGGGACGGAGGGGATTGAGTCGTTTGTGCATAAACGACTTAATCCCCTCCGTCCCCTTTTTGTGCCAACCAAGGTTGGCACCTACCAGAGGGTGTCTCAGCCCTTGGCGGCCTTGAATGCCACGCGTGCAGCGGCGAGGGTGGCCTCGATCACGGCATCGTCGTGCGCGCTGGACAGGAAACCGGCCTCGTACGCCGACGGCGCCAGGAACACGCCCTGCTCCAGCATCGCGTGGAAGAAGCGGTTGAACGCTGGGATGTCACAGGCGGTGGCCTGCGCATAGGTCTCCACCTTCTCACTGGTGAAGAACAGCCCGAACATCGCACCCACGCGGGTGGTGGTCACCGCCACGCCGGCTTCGGCGGCAGCCGCTTCCAGGCCGGCGCACAGGCGTGCGGTGCGCTCGGCCAGGTCGGCGTGGAAGCCCGGCTGCTGGATCAGCTCCAGCATCGCCAGGCCAGCGGCCATCGCCACCGGGTTGCCGCTCAGCGTGCCGGCCTGGTAGATCGGGCCGGCCGGGGCGATCTGCTGCATCAGCTCGCGGCGCCCGCCGTAGGCGCCCACCGGCATGCCGCCGCCGATGATCTTGCCGAAGGTGGTCAGGTCCGGGGTGATGCCGTAGTGCGCCTGCGCACCGCCGAGGGCAACGCGGAAGCCGGTCATCACTTCGTCGAAGATCAGCAGCGCGCCGTGTTTCGTGCACAGTTCGCGCAGGTGCTGCAGGTAGCCCTCTCGCGGCGGGATGCAGTTGGCGTTGCCGACCACCGGTTCGATGATCAGGCCGGCGATGTCATCGCCCTGCTGCTCGAACAGCGCAGTGGCCGCTTCGAAGTCGTTGTAGGGCAGGGTCAGGGTCAGTTCGCTCAGCCCGGCCGGGACGCCCGGCGAGGTCGGCACGCCCAGGGTCAACATGCCGCTGCCGGCCTTGACCAGGAACGAGTCGCCGTGGCCGTGGTAGCAGCCTTCGAACTTGACGATGCGGTTGCGGCCGGTGGCGCCACGCGCCAGCCGGATCGCCGACAGGGTGGCCTCGGTGCCGGAGTTGACCATGCGCACCATCTCGCACGACGGCACCAGGCGGGTGATGGTCTCGGCCATGGTGACTTCGGCCGCGCATGGCGCGCCGAACGACAGGCCGTTGTCGATCGCCTTCTTCACCGCCTGGCGTACCGCCGGATGGTTGTGGCCGACGATCATCGGGCCCCAGGAGCCGACGTAGTCGATGTAGCGGTTGCCATCGACGTCGTACAGGTAGGCACCGTCGGCGCGTTCAACGAAGAACGGCTCGCCGCCGACCGACTTGAACGCGCGCACCGGCGAATTGACGCCGCCCGGCAACAGCTGCTGGGCGCGGGAGAACAGGGCGTGGGACTGGTCGTGGTTCATGGGGCTTTCCTGGGCATTACGCGAACTGGGCGAGGTAGGCGCGCTGGGTCGCGACCGGGTCTTCGGCGGCGAACACGCTGCTGACCACGGCGACCAGATCGGCGCCGGCGTCGATGATGGGACCGACATTGTCCGGCGTCAGGCCACCGATCGCCACCCGCGGCACGCCCAGTGCGGCGCTTTGCCGCAGCAGGTCGGTATGGGCGCGGCTGGTGGTGATCTTGGTGGTGGTCGGGAAGAACGCGCCGAAGGCCACGTAGCTGGCGCCGGCGGCCACGGCCCTCTCGGCATTGGCCAGCTGGTCATAGCAGGAGGCGCCGATGATGGCCTCGGGGCCGAGCAGGGCGCGCGCGCTGGGGATGTCGCCGTCGGTGCCGCCCAGGTGCACGCCCGCCGCGCCCACGGCCTTGGCCAGCGCCGGGTCGTCGTTGACGATCAGCGGTACGCCGTGGTCTGCGCACAGTGCCTGCAGCGCGGTGGCCTGCTCCCGCCGCAGCGCGTCGCTTGCGGTCTTGTTGCGGTACTGCAGCCAGGTGGCGCCCGCGGCCAGCAGCGGCGCGGTACGGGCCAGCAGGCGTGTGGTATCGGGCTCGTCCGGGGTGATCAGGTAGACGCCGCGGGGCGCCGGGGAAGCAGAAGTCATCGATGGCTACCGGTGAGTGGACCGCGATGGGACAATGGCGGCCCGTGAATCCAGTCCTGATTATCCGATGAGCGATGCCACCCCCACCACCTTGCGCACCTGGATGTGCGTGGTCTGCGGCTTCCTGTACAGCGAAGCAGAAGGCTTGCCGGAGGAAGGCATCATGCCAGGGACGCGCTGGGAGGACATTCCCGAGACCTGGACCTGCCCGGATTGCGGGGTGACCAAGGCTGATTTCGAGATGGTCGAGGTCGATTGATGAGGGTAGGTGTGGACTGTCGGTCCGCACACCGCCTCCCTCAATGCAGCCGCGGCATAGGCCCGCCGAGGTCGATCAGCTTCTCGCGCAGCCACTGCGCGTCGCTGGCTTCCGGGTTGCGCTTCAGGTACTGGCCCAGATCGTGGCGGGCACCGGCCAGGTACTCCAGCTGCAGGTAGGCCAGGCCGCGGTCGCGCAGCGCATCGTCCTGCTCCGGGGCCAGCTTCAGCAGGCGGTCGGCACTGCGCGCGGCGCGGTCCCACTCGCCGGCTTCGGCATACACGCCGTGCAGGTTGCGCAGCATGCGCATCAGGATCGCGCGCGCGGGCGCCGGGTCGAGGATCTGCGCCAGCACCTGGTCGTCGGGCATCTGCCCGCCCAGGTGTGACTTGGCCCGCTCGCGCAGTTCGTCCACGTCCAGCGGCCGGCCGCCGTTGAACGGGTCCATCACCAGCACGCCGTCGTCCACCGGCAGGCGCACCAGGAAGTGGCCGGGGAAGGACACGCCATCGAGCGGAATACCCAGCCGGCGCGCGACTTCCATCTGCACCAGCGCCAGCGAGATCGGGTTGCCCAGGCGGCGCTCGAATACCTGGTTGAGGTAGCTGTTGCGCGGGTCGTAGTACTCGTCGTGGTCGCCGCTGTAGCCCAGCTCGTCGAACAGGTGGCGGTTGATCGCCGCCATCTTCAGCGGGCTGTTGTCGATGCTCTCCACTTCCGAGCGGAGGTGCTCGACATGGCTCTGGATCAGCGCGTCGTAGGTGGACGGCTGCAGATCGGGGTATTCATCGCGCGCGATCAGCAGCGCGGTCGGCAACAGTGGCAGCGCCTCGTCTTCGAGGTCGGCCAAGGCATCCCAGTCGGGGAGTGTGATCCGGTCCTGCATGGCCACAGACTGGCGTCATTCGCAGGCGGTTTCAAGCGGTGTCGCGTGAAAAATTCAGGGGTCAGATCCCTTTCGCTTGCGAAAGGGATCTGACCCCGGTCGGGTTGGATTGCCGGCCAGCGGCCGGCACTACCGTTATTTTTCGATGCCCGGACCGAGTTTCAGCTCCGTGCCGTCCTTGAGCTGCAGCTTCTCGGCCTGGCCGGCGTTGAGTTCCAGCACATAACGCGCCGGGCCGCCGCTGGGATAGGGCGGGCACATGTCGCCGGCCGAGCACGGCGGTACGTCGCGCTGCTGGCTGACCAGCTTGCGCTGGCTGTCGAAGTAAAGGATGTCCAGCGCGATCTTGGTGTTCTTCATCCAGTACGCCTGCATTTCCTCGCGGTCGTGGATGAACAGCATGCCGTGGTCGGCCGCCATCTGGTCGCGGAACATCAGCCCGCGCGCGCGGGTTTCATCGTTGGTGGCCAGCTCGACCTGGTAGCGGGCGCCGTCCAGCTCGACCCAATGGCGGGCCGCGTCGGTGGCGCAGCCGGCCAGGGCCAGCAGCGGAAGCATCAGCAGCGAACGCAACAGCGACATTGTCAGGATCCTTGGGAAGGGTCAGAGCACGACCGGCGGCTCGCCACCGACGATCACCACATCGGCGCGACGGCGCGCGAACAGGCCGACGCAGACCACGCCCGGCAACTGGTTGAGCTCGCGCTCCAGCTTTTCCGGATCGGTGATCTGCAGGTTGTGGATGTCCAGGATCTGGTTGCCGTTGTCGGTGACCACGCCCTCGCGCCAGGTCGGCTGGCCGCCGGTCATGTCGCGGATCTGGCGGGCGACCAGGCTGCGCGCCATCGGGATCACTTCCACCGGCAGCGGGAACTTGCCCAGCACCGGCACCTGCTTGCTCGGGTCGACGATGCAGATGAAGCGCTCGCTGGCCTCGGCAATGATCTTCTCGCGGGTCAGTGCGGCGCCGCCGCCCTTGATCAGGCACTTGTTCGGGTCGCACTCGTCGGCGCCATCGACGTACAGCGACAGGTTGCCACTGTGGTTCAGCTCGATCACCTGGATGCCGTGCTGCTTCAGGCGTGCGGTGCTCTGCTCGGAGCTGGACACGGCTCCCTTGATGCGGTGCTGGATGCGGGCCAGGGCATCGATGAAATAGGCCACGGTGGAACCGGTGCCGACACCGACGATCATGCCGTCTTCGACGTACTCGATGGCTTTCTCGGCGGCCAGGCGCTTGGCTTCGGACATGGGAAGAACTCTCAGGCGGGGAATCAGGATTTCTTTTCCAGCGACAGCAGCAGCTTCCACTGCGCGGCGGTCACCGGGAACACCGACAGGCGATTGCCCTTGGCAACCAGCGGGAAGCCCTCGCCGAGCTCGTCAGCGTGCAGCTTGATCTCGTCCAGCGCGATCACCTGCTTGAGCTTGCGGTCGAAGGCCACGTCCACCAGCATCCAGCGCGGGTTTTCGCGCGTGCTCTTGGGGTCGTGGTAGTCGGATTTCGGGTCGAACTGGGTGTCGTCCGGGTAGGCTGGGCTGGCGACGGTGGCCAGGCCGACGATGCCGGGCACCTTGGTGTTGGAGTGGTAGAACAGGATGCCGTCGCCCACCTGCATGCCATCGCGCATGAAATTGCGCGCCTGGTAGTTGCGCACCCCGTTCCAGGGTTCGACCTTGACCTTTGCCAGGTCATCGATGGAGAAGGCGTCCGGTTCGGACTTCATCAGCCAGTAGCGCTTGCGGGCGGTCATGCGTTCACGGGGGCAGCGGAGGGGAACAGGGTGCCGTCTTCGGTGCAGATCGCATCCACCGGCACGTCCCACGACGCCACCGGCAAGGACTCGACCTGCTGTACCGCGAACGCAGCACCGACCAGCCAGGGCGGCGCCGGCCGGTCGTGGCGGAAGGCGAAGCTGCGATCATACCAGCCGCCCCCCATGCCCAGCCGGCGGCACTGTGCGTCGAAACCCACCAATGGGGTCACGACCAGCGCCATCCGTTCCGGTTCCAGGGTGTCTTCCACGGCCACGTCCGGCTCGGGGATGCCATAGCGGTTGCTGGTCAGCGGCTGCCCGGGCCGCCATGGTGCGAAGCGCAGCACGTCGCCGGCCAGCACCGGCAGGCAGTAGGTGAGTCCTTCGGGCAGCTGCAGCTGCCAGCGGTGCAGGGCGATTTCGCCATCCAGCGCCCAGTAGCCGGCCACGGCGCCTTCGCGCGGGGCGAACGGCAGGGCGAGCAGGGCATCGGCAAGCGATTCGGCGGCGGCGATGCGCTCACCAGCGTTAAGTTCACGGCGGCGTTGCCGCAGGTCGTGGCGCAGGGCCTGGCGCGGGTCGGTCATGGCAGCGAGCGGCAAGGATCAGCCGTCATTGTGCCGGAAAGAACAAGGGCGACCCCCGAAGACGCCGCCCTTGCTGGAATATTGCATTCTCCGCAATGTCGATGCATGCGAAACGACCTTGAACCCGGGGGCTCAAGTGGGAACGCTGGAGAACCATCGGGCTTCCCGCTACAAGGCGGACCTGCACTCCCGGCGCTGTCGCGCTCCCGGTGTCGTTCTTAAGGGACAAGGCGAATGTTTGCACATGCCGTCGAGTACCGCAGAGAACGCGTGGCCATTATAGCCAGCACGCAGGATCTGGATAGGCCGTTCGTCGGCAACAGTCCGTGCCAATTCAGACAAGCAAAAAGGGGACGGAGGGAATTAAGGCGTTTCCAGCACGGAAGGGGCGAATGCGCCTTAATTCCCTTCGTCCCCTTTTTCTATGGGGTGCCGTCGATCGCGCGGTCCAGGCGCCGGTTCAGGTCGGCCAGCGTCTGCTGCAGCGCCACGGCCTGGCGGGCGTTCTCGTCGCGCAGCAGCTGCAGTTCGTGGGCCAGGTTCAGCGCGGCCAGCACGGCGACGCGGTCGACGGCGGCCATGCGGTTGCTGCCGCGGATCTCGCGCATGCGCGCATCGAGCAGGCGCGCAGCAGCCATCAGGCTGTCGCGTTCGTCGCCGCCGACGCCTACGGTGTATTCACGATCGAGGATGCGGACACTGACCGGTTCGGCGCTCATGTGTGCTGCTCCAGGGATTTGAGCCGGCTGATCATCGCTTCCACCCGCGAGCGCGCCTGTTCGTTCTTGGCCAGCAGCGTCGAGCGCTCGGCCACCAGCTGTTCCTGCTGGTGGCGCAGGCTGCGGTTCTCCTCGGCCAGGCGCTGGTTACGTTCAAGCAACGCGTCCACGCGGGCGGCAAAGTCCTGCAGCTGGGCAAGGGGATCGGCGGGTTCCATGCGGGCACGATAGGCAAGCCGGGTGAGGGCGGTCAAGCGCTGTCGCAGCAAGGCCGGACGGCCACGAGAGGATGCCGCAGGGTTGCTACACTACGGGGTCTCACGGGCGCGCGCGTGCGCACCCCGGGTTTCCTTATTCCGAACGAGCCGCACGATGACCGAACTTCCCTCCGTCGACGACGTTACCCGCGCCAGCCAGGCGCTGGGCCTGGGCGCTACCGCTGCCGAGCTGCACGGAGCGCTGTGCGGCTGGCTGGCCGCCGGCGGCGCCCCCGGCAACGATTGGCCGGCGCGCGTGCTGGCCGATGACACCCTGCCACCGGTGGCTGCCGACAGCGTGCTGGGGCAGCTGCTGCAGGCCACCATCAAGCAGCTGGAAGACCGCGACTTCGCCTTCGAACTGCTGCTCGCCGACAGCGACGACGTGTCCGCGCAGGCCGATGCCATGTTCAGCTGGACCCGCTCGTTCCTGGGCGGCTTCGGCCTGGGCAGCGGCGGCCGCCGCCCGGCCCTGTCCGAAGAGGGCGAGGAAGCGCTGACCGACATGGCCAGCCTGGCGCGTGCGTCCAGTGAGGATTTCGAGGCCGGCGGCGATGACGACGACGAAGCCCTGTCGGAGATCGAGGAATTCATCCGCGTGGCGGTGCTGCTGCTGCACGGCGACGTGGTGCTGGCCGCGCGCCATCGGCAGCGCCTGAACTGATGGATATCAAGCAGCGCACCGGCATCGCGGCCGGCGAATACAAGCGTCGCCGCCGCCAGCTGATGGACATGGCTGGCGAGGATGCGATCCTGGTACTGCCGGCCGCAGCCGAGAAGGTGCGCAGCCTCGATACCCATTATCCGTTCCGCCAGGATTCGGATTTCCAGTACCTGACCGGCTTCCCGGAACCGGAAGCGGTGCTGGTGCTGATTCCGGGCCGCCGCCACGGTGAGGCCATCCTGTTCTGCCGCGAGCGCGATGCCGAGCGCGAGGCATGGGACGGCAGCCGCGCCGGCCAGGAAGGCGCGGTAGCGCAGTACGGCATGGACGATGCCTACCCGATCGATGATCTGGACGACATCCTGCCGGGCCTGTTGGAAGGGCGCTCGCGCGTCTACTACCACTTCGGCCGCGACGCCGACTTCGATCTGAAGCTGATCGGCTGGGTCAACCGCGTGCGTTCGCAGGTACGCCACGGTGCGCAGCCGCCACATGAGTTCCTGGAGCTGGGCCACCTGCTGCACGAGCAGCGCCTGTTCAAATCCGGCGCCGAAGTGGCACTGATGCACCACGCCGCACAGATCAGCGTGCGTGCGCATCTGGCGGCGATGAAGGCCGCCAGGGCCGGCATCCACGAGTACGAGCTGCAGGCCGAGCTGGAACGCGTGTTCCGCGCCAGCGATGCGGTGCCTGCGTATTGCAGCATCGTCGGTGCCGGCCGCAACGGCTGCATCCTGCATTACCGAGACAACAACGCGCGGTCGCGCGATGGCGAGTTGGTGCTGATCGATGCAGGTGCCGAGTACCGCGGCTACGCCAGCGACATCACCCGCACCTTCCCGGTGAACGGCCGCTTCAGTGCCGAGCAGCGCGCGCTGCACGACCTGGTCGGTGAAGCGCAGGCGGCGGCGCTGGCCCAGGCCAAGCCGGGCGTGCCCTACGAGGCCGGCCATCTGGCCGCAGTGCAGACCTTGACCGAGGGCCTGCTGCGGCTGGGCCTGCTGAAGGGCACGCTGGAAAAGAATCTGTCCGAAGGCCTGTACCAGCGCTTCTACCGGCACAAGACCGGCCACTGGATCGGATTGGACGTGCACGATGTAGGCGATTACCGCCTCGCCGGTGATTCACGCCTTCTGGAGCCTGGCATGGCGTTCACCATCGAGCCGGGGCTGTACATCGGCGTGGACGACACGACGGTGGAACCGCGTTGGCGGGGTATCGGCATCCGCACTGAAGACGATGTGCTGATCACCGATGACGGTCATCGCGTGCTGACCGAAGGCCTGGCGCGCAGCGCCGATGAGATCGAAGCGGTGATGGCGGGGTAGGGGGTTTCGGCAGGGCTTGCAGCCCTGCACCCGCAGAGGCAACAGCTGGAGCAACAGCAACAGCAACAGCAACAGCAACAGCAACAGCGGGCTATCCGTGGGATGGCGGGGCACTGTGGGTTTGCGGGGACGCCGTGAATCCATCCCTGGAGGCTTGGTCGCCGCATCCATGCGGCTCACACCCCGCAAACCCGCAGTGCCCCGCCTTCGACAGGTTCACGCGGCTGTTGGTAACGGCGGTTGTTGGCGCGCGCGGCTGTTGGTGGGTGTCGACCTTGGTCGACACAGAGTGAGCGCAGCAAGCGACCCGCTTTTGCTTTTCTTTTTCTTCTCCGTGGTTGGACGCGCGCAGGAAACTGTCAAAGGTGGGGCGGGTGGGCCATGCAGGGGCGTTGGCGCCATGGATGGCGCCATCGAGCTTACAGGGACGTACTTGCAGCGTCCCCTGCATGGCCCACCCGCCCCACCAAGCGCGGCTTTTGCTCCAAGCGTCAAACCACGAGGGGCTCAGCCGTTCGCCGCCGCAAACGCCGGCCGCGTCAGGTTGTCCGCCTCGCCATCAGTGCACAGCACTTCGTCTTCGATGCGGATGCCGCCATACGGACGGAAGAAGTCCACGCGGTCCCAGTTGATCGCATCGCCGTGGCCGGCGTCCTTCACTTCGTTCAACAGCATGTCGATGAAGTACAGGCCCGGTTCGATGGTCACCACCATGCCCGGTTCCAGCACGCGGGTCAGGCGCAGGTACGGGTGGCCCGCCGGGCGCTCGATGCGGCCGCCTTCGTCGCTGGCCGCGAAACCGGCCACGTCGTGCACCTGCAGGCCGATCAGGTGGCCGATACCATGCGGGAAGAACGCGGCGCTGACGCCGGTCTCCAGCGCGGTCTGCGGCGAGACCTTGATCACGCCGAAGTCCTTCAGTACGCCCATCAGCGAAAGATGTGCGTCCACGTGCAGCTGCTTGTAGTCGAAGCCCGGGCGCACCGCTGCGCACATCCGCTGCTGGGCGTCGTCGACGGCGGCGATCATCGCCGCAAACTCGTCGTGGCCCTGCGCGGCGTAGGTACGGGTGATGTCGCTGGCGTAGCCGTGGGCACTGGCGCCGGCATCGATCAGGAAGCTGCGCAGCGGCTGCGGTGCCTTGCGGCCCAGCTCGGTGTAATGCAGCACAGCGGCATGTTCATTCAGCGCCACGATGTTGCCGTACGGCAGCTCATTGGCATCCTGGCCGACTGCCTGGCAGTACGCCATGTGGATGCTGAACTCGTCGGCGCCATTGCGGAATGCGGCCTCCGCAGCGCGGTGGCCGCGCACGCCCAGCACCTGGGCCTGGCGCATCAGTGCGATCTCATACGGTGTCTTGCTGCCGCGGTGCCATTCCAGGTAATTCACCACCGGCGCCGGGTTGTTCGGTACGTAGTTGCCCAGCGCGCTCTGCGGCTCGCCGAGGATCGCGCAGCGCGATGGATCGGCCGGCAGCAGCGCCAGCGCGTCTTCCGGCTTGCGGATGATGTGGATGTCGAAGTGATCCACCCACCAGCCGCTGGGGGCATCCGGCACCACGTGCCAGTAGTCGAAGGGCTGGTGGAAGATCACCGCCGGGCGCTTGCCGGGGCTGAACACGATCCAGCTGTTGGGCACGCGGGTCAGCGGCAGCCAGGCCTTGAACTGCGGATTGACCGCGTACGGGTAGTCGCGATCATCGAACACCTGGTAGTGCAGAGTGCCGCTGGGCACCACCAGGTGGTCGAAGCCGCCGCGGGCCAGCGCCTGTTCGGCACGTCGGCACAGCACGGCCAGGTGGTCGGGATACAGGGCGCCGGGGTCTTGCTGGATCATTGCGGTGGCTCGACACGGAAAACGGCCCTAGATTCTGCCGCATAGCGGGAAAAACCGCTGTGCTGGAACCGGCACTCAGGCCGTCGAAACCGGCCCCTCGTCGCTGTCTTCGCCCACCCACTGGCGCAGCAGCTGCCGATGCTCGCGCGACAGGGTGAGGAAGCGGAAGCCGGTCCAGCTCTGTCCGGGGGCGTGTGCGGGTTCGCTCCACAGCAGGTGCACGCCCACGTCGATGTCCTGGTGGCGGCCATCGCCCAGCGGCAAGGGGAAGCGCAACTGGTACAGCGCATCCTCGCGCAACGGTGCGCTGGCCAGCATCAGCATGCCGGTTTCGGAGATATTGCCGAGCCGGCCGACCACGCTTTCGCGCATCTGGTCGGTGACCGGTACCAGGTCCGAGACCTGGCGGCGCGGCGCGCGGCGGGTATCCTGCGGCGGTTGGGTGATCATGCGGAAGTCTCCTGCGTATGGCCGGCCGCCAGTGCACGCAATGCGCCAAGGCTGGCCTCCCAGGCACGGTCAACCAGCCGGGCCTTGTCCTCAGTGACCAGCTGCGCCTGGCCGGCACTGATCTGCCGGGCCAGCGTATCCAGGTCGGTATCGGCGATCTTCTGCCCGCGCGGATTGACCAGCAGGGCGTGGCCGGTCAGCAGGCTGTACCAGGACAGGCGCTGGCGGCGCAGTGTGCCATCGCCGGTATCGATGTCGAACCAGCTGCCGAAGGGCAGGGAGGACAGCTGCTGGTAAGCGGCTTCCTCGGCACTGCTGCGCGGTGTGGCGGGCGTCGTGCCGGCGGCCGTACAGGCGTGCTCGCCCAGGCGCGCGCGCGCCTTCAGGCGGGCACTGAGTTCGGTACGCGAGGTGCTCTCGTCCTCGCCGCCAGGCGTGGCCAGCCTGCGTGCGACGGCGGCGGCTTCCTCGGCGTGGTAGCCGACCTGCAGCAGGGCGGCCTCGACCTCGGCAGCAAGCGTTGCATCGGTGCCGCCGGGCGCATCAACGGGTTGCGCGGTGATGGTGGCAATGCGTTGGGTCTGCTGCAGGCGTTCCTGCCACTGCGGTGAATCGTCGCCGTGGCGCAGGCGGGTCAGGGTGAGGGCATCGGCCCAGGCCTGACGCAGCAGGGTCTGCACGAAGCGGGGCGGCTCCTGCGCGTCGCAGCACTGGTCGATCTGTGCACTGGCCTGTCGCCGCGCGAGTTCCAGCCGCTCCTTGCCGCGTGCAGCTTCCACATGGCGGCGCTCGGCCAGCTCGGCGCGATGCGCTGCGGCACGCTGATGCTGCTGCACGTCCTCGTTCGCGCTGGCGAAGGCCTCCGGCGCCCGCGCATCCTGGCCCAGCAGGCCCTGCACGCTCTGCGCCATGCGCTGCAGCAACTGCGGGTCGACATCATCGTCGGCCAGCCAGTTGGCGCCGACTTCGGCAATCTGGTTGAGCAGTTCGCGCGCGGGGTGCTCGTCGCGCACGAAGAAGCCGGGGTCGGCCATTGCCGCACGTGCCAGCGGCACCTGCAGGCGCGCCAGCAGGGCGGCCGGCACCGGGTCCGGACGCTGCTGCTGCTGCACCTGCTGCATCAGCATGCGCAGCAGGTCGAGGCTGTCGCGGTCGTGGCTGCCCAGCTGGGCCTGCGTGCCATGCTCGCTGCGCAGTTGCGCCACCACGGCTGCCTGCAGGTCGGCTACGCCGGTGGCGGCGCTGGACTGCGCCTGCAAGCGTGCGAGGACCGCATCCACGGCCGCGCTCGGCACTGCATCGCGATCCGCAGGTGCTGCGCTGGCATGGCGTGCCTGCTGCAGCAGCGCATGCAGCGCGCTGCCCGTGGAGGTGGTCAAGCCCGGCAAGGCCGCGCCGGCCGTGCTGTCATCCTGGAAAGCGTCCTGCACCAGGCTCGACCAGGAGCCGGCCGGTGCCGATCCGTTCCAGCCGGTCAGTGGCGCGGCGGCACGCTTTGCCGGCTGCGTGGCGCGACCACCGCCCACCGACTGGGTGATGATCCGCCGGGTGCTCGATGAACGCGCCAGATAGGGGGTGTAGACCAGGCCGGGCAGCACGCCATGCTGGGCCAACAGGGCATTGGCACGGTCGAGGATGTCGCCCAGGCGTTCCAGCACCTGGCGTTCGAAGCTGCGGTACAGCGCCAGCTGAACGTCGACAGTGAGCGAATCCTGTTCGGCAATCCGGCGCAGCATGGCGCACAGTGCCTGTGGTGCCAGCGGCAGGGTGTCGGCCTCGAAGGCCGGTGCCGCCGCCAGTACGCCCAGGCGTTGGCCCAGCAGGTTCAGCGTGTTGGTCGAACGCAGCGTCTCCCTCCGCACCATCTCGGTCAGCAGCAGGTCGCGGTCCACTTCATGTTCATCGACCAGCGACAGCCCGAGCATGCCGGGCTGCGGCGGCGGCGTGGAACCGGGGCTGAAGTGGGCCGTGGGTTCGCGCAGCCGTATCAGCGCATCGGCCACGGCATCAAGCATGCGGTCAGCGAAATGACCGGAAAAGGCATGCAACTGGCCGCGCTGGGCCATCAGCTCCGCCTGCAGCTGCGGATTGCGCGCGCGATCCGCGTCGTGCAGCAGCGTCTGCTCCAACGCTTCGACGGTCAGGATCAGCGGCGCGGCCAGCGTCTGCCGGCACAGGCCGATCAACGCGCCCAGCAGCTCACGCACCCGCGGTGGCAGGTCGCTGGCGGCCAGGCGGGCTTTGTCGGCAGAGGTAATGGAAAAGACAGCTGACATCGGCGAGCGGTACCCGGATTCCCGCGGATCGATCTTGTGAATCTACCGTGTCGGCCGCAGTCGGCGCTACTTTAGGGTGAACGTGTCTCACGTCCGCTGGGGAGGGACGACGGATGAACGGTGGTGCCGGTCGCTGGCCGGCAGCGCTGTCTCCACCGGAGTGCCGGCCAGCGGCCGGCACTACCCGCTACGGCGCAAGGTCTATTCCTCCAGGAACAGGCTCACCACATCGTTGGTGAATCGGCGGCCCAGCTCGGTTGGCTGTACGTGGCCGTCCGCCACATCCAGCCAGCCGCGCTGGACGGCCTCGGCCAGCGGTGCGTCCAGCACGCTGCGTGGCAGCCCGGTACGCGACTCGAAATCGCGCAGGCCGAAACCTTCGTGCAGGCGCAGCAGGTTGAGCATGTACTCGAACGGCAGCCGCTCCGGCGCGATCACGTCGTCACCACCGAACGAGGCCGGGGTGCCCGCGCTGTCCAGGTAGGCCTGCGGGTGCTTCAGCTTCCAGCGGCGCAGCACGTGTTCTTCGGCACCCGAGCTGATCTTGCCGTGCGCGCCAGCACCGATGCCCAGGTAATCGCCGAAACGCCAGTAGTTCAGGTTGTGCGCACTCTGCCGACCGGGGCGTGCGTAGGCGCTGACTTCGTATTGGCTGAAACCGGCCTGCGCCAGCAGCGCCTGGCAGTGCTCCTGCATGTCCCAGGCATTGTCTTCATCGGGAATGCCCTGCGGCGGACGCGCGAAGAACACCGTGTTCGGTTCCAGGGTCAGCTGGTAGTGCGAGATATGGGCCGGTTGCAGTGCAAATGCACGTTCCAGATCGGCCTCGGCACCGGCCAGGGTCTGTTCCGGCAGCGCGTACATCAGGTCGATGTTGAAGTTGTCGTAGCCCGCGTCCTGCGCCATCTTCACCGCGCGCTCGGCTTCGCCACTGTCGTGGATGCGGCCCAGGCGCTTGAGCATGGAGTCGTCGAAACTCTGGATGCCGAAGCTGAGGCGGTTCACGCCGGCCGCGCGGTAGCGGTCGAAGCGGCCATGCTCGGCGGTGCCCGGGTTGGTTTCCAGGGTGATTTCGGCATTGGGCGCGAAGCGCAGGCGTGCGCTGGCCTGCTGCAGGAAACGGTCGATCGCTTCCGGCGGGAACAGGCTGGGCGTGCCGCCGCCGAAGAACACGCTGTGCACCACCCGGCCCCAGACCAGCGGCAGGTCCTGGTCCAGGTCACGCAGCAGCGCGTCGATGTAGGCGTCGAACGGCAGCTCGCCCTTGGCCTGGTGCGAATTGAAATCGCAGTAGGGGCATTTGCGCACGCACCACGGCAGGTGCACGTACAGCGACAGCGGTGGTGGCACCAGTCGCGGCGGGCTGTCGTGGTCAGCGGAGCAGGCTTCGCCCGGCAGGTGGTTGCAGTGGTCGTGGTCGTGCGGCATGGGCTTGTTCGGTAGTGCCGGCCACTGGCCGGCTTCCCTGGTTCGATCGGGTGGCGTCAGTACAGCGTCGCCAGCTGCTGCTTGAGCTGGTGCAGGGCAATGGCACGGTGGCTGATGGCATTCTTCAGTGCCGGCTCCATTTCCGCGGCGGTCAGGCCGTGGGTGGTGTCCAGGAATACCGGGTTGTAGCCAAAACCATTCGTGCCACGCAGCTCGCGGATGATCTGTCCTTCCCAGCGGCCTTCACAGATCAACGGCTGCGGGTCGGTGGCGTGGCGCAGCAGCACGATCACCGCATAGAAGCGGGCGCTGCGCTGGCCGTCGGGAATGTCGGCCATCGCGTCCAGCAGCTTGGCGTTGTTGGCCGCCGCGTTGGTCGGGTGGCCGGCATAGCGCGCGCTGTACAGGCCGGGCGCGCCGCCGAGTGCATCGACGATCAGGCCCGAATCATCGGCCAGTGCCGGCAGGCCGGTCGCTTCGCAGGCCGCGCGTGCCTTCAGCAGCGCATTCTCGACGAAGGTCAGGCCGGTCTCTTCCACGTCGCCCAGGCCCAGTTCGGCGGCCGAGGTGATCTGCAGCGGCAGGTCGGCGAGGATCTCCTGCATCTCCACCAGCTTGCCGGCGTTGTGGCTGGCCAGTACCAGTTTCTTCATTGACGGGGCTCCAGCAGGTCCCAGGTGTTGCCATACAGATCGCGGAATACCGCGACCGTTGCATAGGGTTCTTCGCGCGGCGCTTCCAGGAACTCGACTCCCGCGGCAAGCATCGCCGCGTGGTCGCGGTGGAAGTCGTCGGTGTTGAGGAAGAAGGCGACGCGGCCACCGGTCTGGTTGCCGATGCGGCTGCGCTGCGCCTCGTCGCTGGCACGGGCCAGCAGCAGGGCGGCGGCGCTGCCGTCGGTCGGGCCGACCACCACCCAGCGCTTGTGGCCCTGGTCGATGTCCTCCAGCAGTACGAAGCCGAGCTTGCCGGTGTACCAGGCAATGGCTTCGTCATAGTCGGCCACCACCAGGGTGGTCAGGGCAAGGCGCCGGTTCATGCCGACAGCGCCGCCTGCTGCGCGGCCAGCAGCTCGGCCACGCCCTTTTCGGCCAGGCCCAGCAGCGCGTCCAGTTCATCGCGACGGAAGGCGTGGCCTTCGGCGGTGCCCTGCAGTTCGATGAAGCCACCACCGTCGTTCATCACCACGTTCATGTCGGTGTCGCAGTCGCTGTCTTCGGCGTAGTCCAGGTCCAGCACCGGGGTGCCGCGGTACACGCCCACCGACACCGCGGCCACCGCGCCCAGGACCGGGTTGCGCTTGATGTCGCCACGCTTCATCAGCACGTTCACCGCATCGACCAGGGCCACGTAGGCGCCGGTGATGGCGGCGGTGCGGGTGCCACCGTCGGCCTGCAGCACGTCGCAGTCCAGGGTGATGGTGCGCTCGCCCAGCGCGTTGCGGTCCACGCACGCGCGCAGGCTGCGGCCGATCAGGCGCTGGATCTCCAGCGTGCGGCCGCCCTGCTTGCCGCGGGCCGCTTCGCGATCACTGCGGGTATGGGTGGCGCGCGGCAACATGCCGTACTCGGCGGTGACCCAGCCTTCGCCCTTGCCGCGCAGGAAGCCCGGCACGCGGTTCTCGACGCTGGCGGTGCACAGCACGCGGGTTTCACCGAAGCACACCAGCACCGACCCTTCGGCGTGGCGGGTGAAGCCGCGTTGGATGACGACCGGGCGGAGCTGGTCGGGCTGGCGGCCGCTGGGGCGGGAGTCGGACATGGTGCGGGTTCCGTAATGGCGAGGGAGTACGCCGCCACGCCCGCGGCCTTCACGGGGCGGGCAAGGGGGCTCTGGTGAGGGCGCTAGGGTACCATTCCCCCTTTGCACGCACCGGACACATTCCATGATTCGAAGCATGACCGCCTATGCCGGCGGCGAGCGGGTCACCCCGTGGGGCACGCTGGGCTGCGAGCTGCGCTCGGTCAACCACCGCTTCCTGGAGGTCGGCACCCGCCTGCCCGAGGAACTGCGGGCGCTGGAACCGCAGCTGCGCGAGCGCATCGCTGCGCGCCTGAGCCGCGGCAAGCTGGATCTGGTGATGCGCCTGCGTGCGCCGGAAGCAGCGGCCAACCTGCAGGTGGACGAGGCCCTGCTGGGCCAGCTCGGCCGCCTGGCGCACCGGCTGACCTCCGATTTCCCCAACCTGCAGGTCAGCTTCACCGAGCTGCTGCAGCTGCCCGGCGTGACCCGTGGCGAGGCCACCGATGCCGCGGCCCTGCAGGCCGAGGCACTGGCCCTGCTGGACCAGGTGCTGGACGGGTTCGTCGAGGCGCGTGAACGCGAAGGCGGCAAGTTGTCGGCGGCCATCAGTGAGCGCGTGGACGGCATCGAACGCATCGCCACCGAAGTGCGCACCTTGATTCCGGCCATTCGCGACGGCCAGCGCGCCAAGCTGGCTGCACGCCTGGCCGACCTGCCGCACCCGGTCGACCCCGGCCGCGCCGAGCAGGAACTGGTGCTGTGGCTGCAGAAGCTGGACGTGGATGAGGAGCTGGATCGCCTCGGCAGCCACATTGTCGAGATCCGCCGCGTGCTCAGGCAGCGCGAGCCGGTCGGCCGCCGCCTGGACTTCCTGCTGCAGGAGTTCAACCGCGAAGCCAATACGCTGGGCTCGAAGTCGGTGGACAGCCGTACGTCCAATGCCG
Organism: Stenotrophomonas sp. YJH_SMC_32; assembly: GCF_059369975.1. Taxonomy (NCBI): domain Bacteria; kingdom Pseudomonadati; phylum Pseudomonadota; class Gammaproteobacteria; order Lysobacterales; family Lysobacteraceae; genus Stenotrophomonas; species Stenotrophomonas sp. YJH_SMC_32. The sequence goes on from NZ_JCAFTE010000001.1 coordinate 745,945, forward strand.
CGGTGGAGCTGAAGGTGCTGATCGACCAGATCCGCGAACAGGTGCAGAACATCGAGTGATGTTGCATCCAGCATTACAGCCGGGGCGCCTTCGGGCGCCCTTCTCATTACAGCGTCTCAGCGGACGCTGACACCCGGCAGGCCCGCGCTCAATCGCCCCACGACGGCTGCCTGGCCGAACCCTGCGTCGTGGAAGCAGGCCAGCACCGCATCCACCGCTTCCGGGGCGCAGGACACCAGCAGCCCACCGCTGGTCTGTGGGTCGGTCAGCAGCGGCTGCCAGTGTGCCGGCAACCCATCGGCGAAACGCACCTCCGCACCATACGAGGCCCAGTTGCGGTTGGACGCGCCGGTCAAGCAGCCGCGCTGCAGCAGCTCCAGGGCCTGAGGCAGCAGCGGCACCTGTGCGCTGTCCACCTCCGCAGCGACACCACTGGCGCGACACACTTCCAGCAGGTGGCCGAGCAGGCCGAAACCGGTGACATCGGTCATCGCGTGCACACCGTCCAGCGCGGCCAGGGGCACGCCCACGGTGTTCAGGCGGGTGGTCGACGCGATCATCTGCTGGTAGCCGTCGGCGTCCAGCACTTCTTTCTTCAGCGCCGACGAATACACGCCCACGCCCAACGGCTTGCCCAGCACCAGCACATCGCCGGCGCGGGCATCGGCATTGCGCCTGAGCCGCTGCGGGTCGAGCACGCCGATCGCGGCCAGGCCATAGATGGGTTCCACCGAATCGATGCTGTGGCCTCCAGCGACCACGATGCCGGCATCGGCGCAGGCACGCTCGCCGCCCTGCAGGATGCCGCGGATGGTCTCCTGCGGCAGCGTGTTGATCGGCATGCCGACGATGGCCAGCGCGAACAATGGTCGTGCCCCCATCGCGTACAGGTCCGACAGCGCGTTGGTGGCGGCGATGCGGCCGAAGTCGAACGGGTCGTCGACAATCGGCATGAAGAAATCGGTGGTGGCGACGATTGCCTGGCGGTCATCGAGGCGGTACACCGCGGCGTCGTCGCTGGTCTCGCGGCCGACCAGCAGTTCGGCCGGTGCCGGAAGCGCTGGCACGCCACGCAGCAGTTCGGACAGCACGCCCGGCGCGATCTTGCAGCCGCAGCCGCCGCCGTGTGCCAGCGAAGTCAGTCGTTGCGGGGCATCGGCCGTTGAAGGGGCGGGGGACTGCGCGTGCGTGGCCATGCCGACATCTCCTGCGGAAACACCAATGGCGGAAGGCAGCAGGAGTCGAACCTACCAGGGAACGATCGACGCCCCCTACTGGGTTTGAAGCCCAGCCGCATGCCCGGATGCGCATGCCTTCCGAAAGTACGGCGGCACCGGTGGGCTCAGTCGCGGGCTGCGTTCCACTGCAGGTCGCCGCGCGGCCGATGCTGGTCACCGACGCGTCGAGTGTAGCCAACGCGGTTGAAGAACTCCAAGATCTGGATGCTGCGCTTGCGGCCCAGGCCGATGGCATCGCGGAAGGTGGCCGCATCCACCGTGCCGGTGGCCTGCGACAGCTGCGCGACGATCGCGGCCAGCTCGGCAATGCGGGCCGGTGCATAGAACAGGTCCGGCACTACCTGGAACAGTTCGCCACGCGCGGTAGCGCGGCGCAGGACGGCGCGGACCTCGTCTTCGGCCAGACCAACGTCGGTGGCCAGCGTGCGCACCCACGGTGGATCGAAGCGACCGGCGTGCAGCTGCGGCAGCACGCGTTCGAGCAGAAGTCGTTCGCGTTCCGGTGGCGCATGGTCATGGCCGGGCAGGCGCCACCAGGCGCCCACGCGCTGCACGCTGCCGTCGTCCAGCAGGCCTTGCAGCAGGGCATTCCACAGGCTCGCTGCAAGCGCGGGCAGCGTACTGCGCTGCAGGCGCCCGCTATCAACACCGGGCTCGTCCGGACGTCGCTCGTGCCAGCTGCGCAGCGACGTGATCACCTGTTCGCGAAGCGCCTGCCAGTGCGAGGCAAGGATGACCACCGTGTCTTCGCGGGTGACGATGCGCCGCGTGCCCGCAGGAAGATCGATCCGGTCGGCCGCGCGCCGGCAGTAGCGTTGCAGGGCGGCCATGGCTATGCCGAAGGAAGCCTGCTGCAACAGCGGGCCGATTCCCGCACCTGTGGCCAGCTGCTCCAGTGCGCCCAGCCAGGCGAGCCGTGCCTGGCTGCGCCGGCGCCGCTGTGGCGGGTCCGGATCGAGCACGATGCCACCACCCAGCGTGCGGATGGCCGCTGAATCACGGGCGATGAAGCGATCACCGCACATCGCGCAGACCGGTGCATCGAACACCAGTTGCACCAACTGTCCGTCGCCGTGATCGACGTCCTCCAGCAGCACCACATGGGCCTGCCGGTGCATCGTGCCCCAGTGGATGTGCAGCGGCGCCCAGTCGCGCAACGGTGTTGCCAGTGCGGAAAGCCGCAGGCGTACGTCGACGCGACGGGTCGCCAGCAGGGCGCGCGGGTCGGCGATCCAGTCGCCACGGTGGATGTCGTCGCGGGCGATGGCAGCCAGGTTCAACGCACAGCGCTGCCCGGCCATGGCGTGTTCGCTGGCTTGGTTCTGCGCGTGGATGCTGCGTACGCGCACGTCAGTGGCGGCCGGCATCAGCTGCAGATGCTCACCCACGGCAGCGATGCCGCCGTGCACTGCGCCGGTCACCAGCGTGCCGTGGCCGGCCAGCGAGAACACGCGGTCCACCGGCATGCGGAACAGCTCGCTGCGCAGTTCGGCCTGGCGCGTGTTGGCGTTGTCCGACGCCCACGCGTGCAGCTGGGTACGCAGCGCGTTGATGCCAGCATCGTCGGGTGCGGTGCTGTTGCAGGCGAATACGGGGGAGTCCTGCAGCGGCGTTCCGGCCAGCAGCGCGGCGATCTCGATCTCGACCCGGGCGATGCGCGCGGCGTCCACACGGTCGATCTTGGTCAGGGCTACCGCGCCGCGGTCCACGCCCAGCAGTTGCAGGATTGCCAGGTGCTCGCGGGTCTGCGGCATTACACCGTCGTCGGCGGCGATCACCAGCAGGGCGACATCGATGCCGGTGGCGCCGGCCACCATCGTGTGCACGAAGCGTTCATGGCCCGGCGCATCGACGAAGCCCAGCGTCGCCTCGGCACTCCCGCCGCCTGTGCTTTCCACCGGGACATAGGCATAGCCCAGCTCGATGGAGATACCGCGCGTGCGTTCTTCCTGCAGGCGATCGGTTTCGATGCCGGTCAGTGCGCGCACCAGGCTGGTCTTGCCATGGTCGATATGCCCGGCGGTGCCGACGATCATGCCTGCAGCGTGCTCCATTGCGCGAGGAAGGCGGCTTCGTCGGTGGGTTCCAGGCAGCGCAGGTCCAGCCACAGCGCGTCATCGGCAATGCGGCCCAGCACCGGCCGCGGCAGCTGGCGCAAGCGCTTGGCCAAGCGATCCAGCCCGCCGCGGCGCGCGCTGGTAACGCGCAGTCCGGCGCTTGCCAGCTGCGCCTGCGGCTGCGCGCCGCTGCCGATCTGGCTGTACATCGAGGCCCGTTCAAGCGCGTAGCCGGCGGTCAGCGACGCGCGCATCGGCTGCAGCAGGCGGTGTGCCTGCTCATCGATGTCATCCCGCAGGCGCGAAAGGCTGCGCAGGGTCGGCAGCCGCAGTGCCAGCCGTTCCGGTTCGCGGTACAGGGCCAGCACGGCTTCCAGTGCGGCCAGGCCCATCTTGTCCATGCGCAGCGCCCGCTTGAGCGGATTGCGGTTGATCCGCGCGATCAGGTCGGCGCGGCCGGCGATGATGCCGGCCTGTGGCCCGCCCAGCAGCTTGTCGCCACTGAATGAGACCAGGTCGGCACCGGCCGCCAGTGTTTCCTGCACGGTCGGCTCGTGCGGCAGGCCGAAGGCCGCCAGGTCACACAGGCTGCCACTGCCCAGGTCCACCACCAGCGGCAGGCCGTGCTCGTGCGCGATCGCAGCCATCGCCGCAGTGTCGACCTTGGCAGTGAAGCCGGTGATCGCGTAGTTGCTGGCATGCACTTCCATCAGCAACGCGGTACGTGCGCCGATGGCATGGGCGAAGTCGGCCGGGTGGGTACGGTTGGTGGTGCCCACTTCCAGCAGTCGCGCGCCGGCGCTGCGCATCACATCGGGAATGCGGAAGGCACCGCCGATCTCCACCAGTTCGCCGCGCGACACCACCACCTCGCGGCGGTTGGCCAGGCTGTTGAGCAGCAGCAGGACCGCCGCCGCATTGTTGTTGACCACGGTGGCGGCTTCGGCGCCGGTCAGTTCGCAGACCAGCGCCTGCACCCGTGCATCGCGGTCGCCGCGGCGGCCGTGGATGATGTCGAATTCCAGATCGACCGGCGCTGTCATTGCGCGGGTGACCGCCTGCACGGCGGCATCGGGCAACAGCGCGCGGCCCAGGTTGGTGTGCAGCACGGTGCCGGTCAGGTTGAACATCGGCTGCAGCTCCAGGCGTGCGTCGGCCGCCAGTGCGGCGCCGAGCGCCGCGACCAGCGACGGGCCGTTGATGGCCTGTTCGAGGCGTTCGGCCGAGAGCTGCGCGGCGCTGATACGGTCGCGTAGTTCCTGCAGGTGCGCGCGCAGCAGTTGGGTGATGCGGCTGCGGCCGTGGCGTTCGATCATGGCCGACAACGCAGGCAGGCGCAGCAGCCGGTCCAGCGAAGGCAGGGCGGCGGCCGATGCCGGCGTGGCGTGCGTGCGTGGCATAGGTCAGTCGCCGTCGGATTGCCACAGCAGCGGGTTCTGGCTGGCGCGCGCATAGCCTTCCTCGGCCAGCAGCAGGTCCAGCGCCAGCGTGCCGAGGTCATCGGCCATCGGCTCCAGTGACGGATCTTTCTCCAGGTACAGGATCTTGCGATAGCTGTGGCAGTGGTCGCAGGTCTCGGCGCGCACCGCACTCTCGCGCACCGCCTCGCCGCGGTCACCGTCCACATCGGCCAGGGCGCGATAGGCAATGTCCTTGCCTGCGGCGCCGCACTGGCTGCACTGCACGCGCACGTAATGCCACTGGCAGGCACACAGCGAGCACGACAGGTAGCGATAGGCGGCGTAGGGCGGGCGCGCCTGCACCACGCTGGCCACCGGCAGCGTGCCACAGAGCGGGCACAGCCCTGGTGCATCGGCCAGCGGCTTCAGGTCGGTCGGATGGAAGCTGGCGGCGAGCACCGCCCAGTACACCTGCAGCGCGTTCATCACCAGCAGCGCAGCGACGGCGTCGACCGAGGGCGCGTCATCGCGTTCCAGCACCGCATGCGCCTGTGCATCCAGCCACGCATCATCAGCGGCGGCGACGCGCTGTAGTTCCTGCCGGGTTTCCACAGGCAGCCCGGTTTCGTCGGCACAGTGCCGGCACAGGGTGCGCAGCCAGTCGCGCCAGCGCCCATCCAGTTGCAGTGTGTTGGCCGGCCGCAACGGCATGCCGGCGCTAGCCGCCGCGCTCGACTGCTGCGCGCGCGCCTGTGCCTGAAGCCCCTCGCGTTGCTGCGGCGTCAACTCATCCAGCAGCGCCTGCTGTGCATCGGCCAGCGCCGCCAGCAGCTGCAGGTAGCCACCGATGGCACTGTGCGCGGCCAGGCTGCGCAGGCGTGCCGCGCGCGTAGCGAACAGTGACCCGGTATCAGGCAGGATGATGCGCGGCACATCGCGCGAGGCGAGCGTCTCGATCTCACCGGGTTCAAGGATGCGTTGCGCCATGCAGGGCCAGCCAGAAGAACCAGGCTCCATCCTCGCTGTTGTCGGCGCTGGCGTCCAGCGTGTTGCCGGCCATTTGAAAGGTTGGGGTCAGATCCGTTTTCCACAGGAAAACGGTTCTGACCCCATCGGTTGGTTGAAAGTGGATCCCGAGCGTTGGTCGGGATTCGATCAGTGCCGACCAACGGTCGGCACCCACCGACAGATCGCGGCCAACTGTCGAAGGCGGGGTGGGTCCGGTTGCGGGAGCGTGAGCCGCATGCGGCGACCGAGCTTACATGGGTGAGGGCGCTTTGCTTGCGAAGCACTGCTTCGCAAGCGCCCGAACGCACAGCCGCCAGCGGCTGGGCCGGGCCCCGGAGGGGTACTTGCAGCGTCTCCCGCAACCGGATCCACCCCGCCATCCCACGGATAGCCGCTGTTGCTGTTGCCTTGGCTTGAAGCAGGTGCAGGGCCGCAGGCCCTGCAGCTACCCCTGTTCCCGCCGCCCGCGCAGGATGTCCCGGAACCACTGTCGGTGGTGCTTGTACGCCCACCCGTAGGTCACCTTGCCCTGGGTCATCGCCCGCACCGATCCCTTGATCCAGAGCGCCGCATAGATGTGCACCACGATCGCGCAGACCAGCACCCAGCCGAACATCGCATGGGCCAGCACCGAGAAGCGGATCACTCCGATCGGGAAGAAATGACTGAAATACTGCCGCCAGATCACGAAGCCGGTCAGCAGCAGTGCCGACAGGCAGCCGATGATGGCCCAGAACAGCAGCTTCTGGCCGGCATTGAAGCGACCGACCGGCGGCAGCTTCTCATCTTCGTTGCGCAGTACATCGCGCATGCCGCGCATCCATGCGCGATCGTCGGCGGTCGGCAGATTGTCGCGCCACATGCGGAACGCCAGCAATGTGAAACCCACCACCATGGCCAGGCCGATGAACGGATGCAGGATGCGCGTCCACGGGCCGCCACCGAACAGCTGGGTCAACGGGAACAGGGCAGGGTGGAACAACGCCAGCCCGGACAGCGCGGTCAGCACGAAGCAGATCGCCACGATCCAGTGATTGATGCGGGTCGGCGCGCGGTAGCGGACGATCTGCCGCGGGTGCGGGGCGTACTTCATGGCCGCTGCTCCTCTTCGATCTTCTTCGCCTCGTGCTCGGCTTCTTCTTCTTCCTCGTCATTGACCGTGTTGCGGCCGATGCCGATGTAATGCAGGAACCCAGCAAAGGCCGTGGCGGCGATCGCCAGCACGCCCAGCGGCTTGGCTACGCCCTTCCAGACTTCCACCATTGGGCTGATGCGCGGGTCCTTGGGCAGGTCGGCGTAGAGCTCGGGCTTGTCCACATGCTGCAGCACGTACATCACGTGGGTACCGCCGACGCCCTGCGGGTCGTACAGGCCGGCGTTCTCGTAGCCGCGCGATTTCAGATCTTCCACGCGGCCGGCGACATGCTCGGTCATCGCCTGTTTGCTGCCGAAGGTGATCGCCCCGGTCGGGCAGGTCTTCACGCAGGCCGGCTCCTGGCCGACCGCCACCCGGTCCGAACACAGCGTGCACTTGTAGGCCTTGTGGTCCTTCTTGGAGATGCGCGGTACGTCGAACGGGCAGCCGGTCACGCAGTAGCCGCAGCCGATGCAGTTCTCTTCCTGGAAGTCGACGATGCCGTTGGCATACTGGATGATCGCGCCGGGCGACGGGCAGGCCTTCAGGCAGCCCGGGTCGCTGCAGTGCATGCAGCCCTCCTTGCGGATCAGCCACTCCAGCTTGCCCTTTTCGTCCTCGTACTCGCGGAACTTCATCACCGTCCACGACTGTTCGCTCAGATCGGGCGGGTTGTCATAGCTGCCAACGCAGCTGCCCACTTCGTCGCGCAGGTCGTTCCACTCCATGCAGGCGACCTGGCAGGCCTTGCAGCCGATGCACTTGCTCACATCGATCAGCTTGGCGACCTGGCCGGTGTGCGCACCGCGCGCCTCCGGTGAGGGCGTGGTGGTGGCCGAGCGGCGGATGATGTCCAGCGATTGCAGTGACATGGCGTTTCTCCTACACCTTCTCGACCTTGACCAGGATGCACTTCGATTCGGGCGTCTGCGAGTTGCCGTCACCGATGGCATTGGTCAGCGTATTGGCGATATATCCGGGCTTGGCCGCACCGAGGAAGCCCCAGTGGATCGGCACGCCCACCTGGTGCACGGTCTTTCCTTCGATCTGCAGGGCCTTGATCCGCTTGGTCACCATCGCAACGGCTTCGATATGGCCACGCTTGGAACTCACGCGCACGCGGCTGCCGTTGGTGATGCCCAGCTCGTCGGCCAATGCCGCACCGATCTCGACGAACTGCTCGGGCTGGATGATGGCGTTGAGCTTGCCGTGCTTGGTCCAGAAGTGGAAATGCTCGGTCAGGCGGTAGGTGGTGGCCACATGCGGGAACTCGTCCGGCGAACCGATCTGTGCACGGTCGCTGGCGAACACGCGTGCCGCGGGGTTGTTCAGCGTCAGGGCCTGGCCGGGGCTGAGCGGATTGCTGCGCAGCGGGGTATCGAACGGTTCGTAGTGCTCCGGGAATGGGCCTTCGGCCATGCCGGCCTTGGCGAAGAAGCGGGCGATGCCTTCCGGGTTCATGATGAACGGGCCCATCCCGCCGGCAGGATCTTCGTCGGCCTTGAAGTCCGGCACGTCCACGTTGCCCCAGTTCTTGCCGTTCCAGGCCAGCAGCGTGCGGCGTGGATCGAACGGTTGGCCAGCCACGTCGCACGAGGCGCGGTTGTACATCACGCGGCGGTTGGCCGGCCACGCCCAGGCCCAGCCCAGCGTGTTGCCGATGCCTGTCGGGTCACTGTTGTCACGCCGCGCCATCATGTTGCCGGTCGGGCCCCAGGCGCCGATGTAGATCCAGCAGCCGGAGGACGTGCTGCCATCGTCGCGCAGCTCGCCGAACGCGGCCAGTTGCTCGCCGGCCTTGCGCACCAGCTTGGTCGGGTCCTTCGGATCGAACACGTCGGCCAGCGCCTTGCCGTTGTATTCCATCGCCAGTTCTTCCGGCGTCGGCAGCTCCGGGTTGGAATACTTCCAGGCCAGGTCGCGTACCGGCTCCCACCACGCACCGCCATCCTTCTCGTACATCGCTTTGATGCGATGGAACAGCTCGGACATGATCTCGATGTCGCTGCGCGCTTCGCCCGGCGGGTTGGCCCCCTTCCAGTGCCACTGCAGCCAGCGCGAGGAATTCACCACCGCGCCGTTCTCCTCGGCGAAGGAAGTGGTGGGCAGGCGGAACACTTCGGTCTGGATCGTGCTCGGGTCGACGTCGTTCAGTGCGCCGTGGTTCTGCCAGAAGGCGATGGTCTCGGTTTCCAGCGGATCCATGCTGACCATGAACTTCAGCTTGGAGAACGCACTGATCAGCTTGCCCTTGTTCGGCGCCGAGGCCAGAGGATTGAAGCCCTGGCAGATGTAGCCGTGGATCTTGCCCTCGTTCATCAGCTCGTACGCCTGCAGCATGTCGTACGGCTTGTCGAGCTTGGGCAGGTAATCGAAGCACCAGTTGTTGTCGGCGGTGGCGGCATCGCCCCACCACGATTTCATCAGGCTGACGTGGAACTTCGGGTAGTTCTGCCAGAACGACATCTGGTTGGCGCGCAGGGGCTTCTGCGTGCGCTTGGCGATGTAGGCGTTGTAGTCCTGCTCATCCTGTTTCGGCAGCGTCAGGTAGCCGGGCAGCAGGTCGGACATCAGGCCGATGTCGGTCAGGCCCTGGATGTTGGAGTGCCCGCGCAGCGCGTTCATGCCGCCACCGGCCACGCCGATGTTGCCCAGCAGCAGCTGCACCATGGTGCCGGCACGCACGTTCTGTGCGCCGATCGAGTGCTGCGTCCAGCCCAGCGCGTACAGGATGGTCATCGCCTTGTCCTTGCCGGCGGTGGACGCGATCATGTCCCACACCTGGCGGATGCTGTCGGCCGGCGTGCCGCAGATGCGCTCGACCATCTCCACGGTGTAACGCGCGTAGTGTTGTTTCAGCAGGTTGTAGACGCAGCGCGGATCCTTCAGCGTCGGGTCGCTGCGCACGAATCCATCGTCACCGTAGGCATAGTCCCAGCTGGAACGGTCGTAGCTGCGCTTTTCTTCGTTGTAGCCCGAATACAGGCCGTCCTTGAAGGCGAACTCGTCCTTCACCAGGAACGACATGTCGGTGTAGTTCAGCACGTACTCGTGCTGGATGCGGTCCTCGGTCAGCAGGTAGTTGATCAGGCCGCCCAGGAACACGATGTCGGTACCGGTGCGGATCGGCGCGTACACATCGGCAACCGCGGCCGAGCGGTTGAAGCGCGGATCGACCACGATCAGCCGGGCCTTGTTGTGGGCCTTGGCCTCGGTCACCCATTTGAACCCGCACGGATGCGCCTCGGCGGCGTTGCCACCCATGATCAGGATCAGGTCGGCATTCTTGATGTCGACCCAGTGATTCGTCATCGCACCACGGCCTAGCGTCGGGGCAAGACCTGCCACCGTCGGGCCGTGTCAGACACGTGCCTGGTTGTCGAATGCCAGCATGCCGAGGGAGCGGACGACCTTGTGGGTCAGCACCGCGGTTTCATTGCTGGTGGCCGAGGCCGCCAGCATGCCAGTGGTCAGCCAGCGGTTGACCGTCTGCCCGGCTTCGTTCTTCTGCACGAAGTTGGCATCGCGGTCTTCCTTCATCAGCCGCGCGATGCGGTCCAGCGCATCGTCCCAGCTCAGCCGCTTCCACTCGTTCGAGCCCGGCGCGCGGTACTCGGGGTAGAGCAGGCGCGACTTGCTGTGGATGATGTCGGCCAGGCCGGCACCCTTCGGGCACAGCGTGCCGCGGTTGACCGGATGGTCCGGGTCGCCCTCGATGTGGAAGATGCTCGGCTCGGCGTTCTTGGCGCCATCGCCGAGGCTGTACATCAGGATGCCGCAGGCCACCGAACAGTAGGTACAGGTGTTGCGGGTCTCGGTCGCGCGGGTCAGCTTGTATTGCCTGACCTCCGCGAGCGCGATGCCGGGCGCGAAGCCCATCAGTGCCAGGCTGGAGCCGACCAGGGTTGTCCCGGTCACTTTCAGGAACTGGCGGCGGCTCATCGATGGCATGCCGTTCTCCTGGGATGGCGGGGAGGCGCAGGCCTCCGGGCTGTCGTTGGGTACGGGCCGGTTATAGCACAGGCCCCCGGATGCCCATGTGGCACAAGGCGCGGCGCCTGCCGGACGGGCCCGGAAAGGGCCTGCTCTGGTAAAGTTGCGTGCCCGCCCCCTGGGGAAGCGTCTGCCGGGCCTGGTTCCAGGATGTTCCGCGCAGCCCCCGCCGTCCTGGCGCGATCCTCCGCGCCGGATCTGGAACACCGAGGAAAAATTTTGCGAAATCAACCAATTGGGTTCCGCGCATGAGCGCCCCGTCGAAGCCGTCGGACGCCGTTGCGCGCGGCACGCTGTACATCGTGGCCGCCCCGTCCGGCGCCGGCAAGAGCAGCATCGTCAATGCCACCCTGGCCCGTGACCCGCAGATCGCCCTGTCGATCTCCTTCACCTCGCGCGCGATGCGCCCCGGTGAGGTGAACGGCCAGCATTACCACTTCGTCAGTGCCGAGAAGTTCGAGCAGATGATCGCCGCCGGCGACTTCTTCGAGCACGCCTGGGTGCACGGCGACTGGAAGGGCACGGCCCGGCAGTCGGTGGAGCCGCAGCTGGCCGCCGGCCAGGATGTGCTGCTGGAGATCGACTGGCAGGGCGCGCAGCAGGTGCGCCAGCTGGTGCCGGGCACGGTCACCGTGTTCATCCTGCCGCCGTCCAAGCAGGCCTTGCAGGACCGCATGCGCAAGCGCGGCCAGGACAGCGAGGCGGTCATCGCCCAGCGCCTGGGCGCGGCCCGCGATGAAATGCTGCACTTCAACGAGTTCGACTACGTCATCGTCAACGAGGTGTTCGACACTGCCGTGGACGAGCTGTGCGCCATCTTCACTGCCAGCCGCCTGCGCCGGGAGGCCCAGAAGGTCCGCCACGCCGGCCTGATCCAGGCGCTGCTGACCCCCGATCCGGGTGCAACTGACTGATTCCAAAAGAATCGGGTAGGGGTTGGCTTGATTTTGTCCAGCCCCTGCCAGTACACTCCGTCCCCTTTCCCTCATTCGACTGAGCGGCCGACCGGTCGCCGGGAGCCCGTATGGCCCGCATCACCGTAGAAGATTGCCTGGAAGTCGTTAACAACCGTTTCGAACTGGTCATGATGGCTTCCAAGCGTGCCCGTCAGCTCGCCAACGGCGTGCAGGCCACGCTGGACAACAGCGAGACCGAGGACAAGCCGACCGTGCTGGCGCTGCGCGAAATCGCCGCCCGCAAGATCGACAACGCCCTGATCGACGAAGTCGAGAAGGCCGAGCGTGAGCGCGCCGAGCGCGAAGCGCTGGAGTGGGCTGCCGCCGAAGTGGTCGCCGACGAAGACATGTCCAAGAACGACGATTGATCGCATCGATCAACGTAATCGTTGGATACACCGAACAGCCCGCCCCGTGCGGGCTGTTTCGCATTCAGGATTTGCCGTAAACGTCGCGCTGGAATAGGCTTCGGGCATGAACCCAGGCCCCACTGCCAAGGTCGCCGCAGCCCCCACTGCCGCCGTACCCGACTACGTCCTCCAGCTCGAACGCGCCGCCCATTACCTGCCGCCGGAACAGCTGCCGCTGTTGCGCCGTGCCTGGGAAGTCGGGGCCTCCGCGCACGCTGGGCAGACGCGCAAGTCGGGCGAGCCCTATATCACCCATCCGGTGGCCGTGGCCCAGGTGCTGGCCGAACTCGGCCTGGACGTGGAAGCGCTGATCGCCGCGATCCTGCACGACACCATCGAAGACACCCCGCTGACCCGCGAAGCGCTGGCCGCCGAGTTCGGCGAAGCCGTGGCCGAACTGGTCGACGGTGTCACCAAGCTGGACAAGCTGAAGTTCCGTGACCGCCAGGAGGCGGCCGCCGAGAGCTTCCGCAAGATGCTGCTGGCGATGTCGCGCGACCTGCGCGTGATCATGATCAAGCTGGCCGACCGCCTGCACAACATGCGCACGCTGGGCGCGCAGAGCCGCGAAGCGCGTGGCCGCATCGCCCGCGAGACGCTGGAGATCTACGCGCCCATCGCCCAGCGCCTGGGCATGAGCCTGGTCAAGAGCGAGCTGCAGAACCTGGGGTTCAAGGCGCTCTACCCATGGCGCCACGCCATCATCGAAAAACACATCCGCAGCCAGCCGGTGGTGCGCCGCGAAGCGATGGCGCAGGTGGAAGTGCAGCTGTCGCAGCGCCTGGCCAAGGAGGGCATCGAGCATCGGCTGATCAGCCGCATCAAGACCCCGTGGAGCATCTACAACAAGATGCGCGACGAGAATAAATCCTTCGACCAGGTGATGGATGTGTTCGGCTTCCGCCTGGTCGTGCGCAGCGTGCCCAGCTGCTACCACGCGCTGGGCTCGGTGCACGCCACCTTCAAGCCACTGGATGGGCGCTTCCGCGATTTCATCGCCATTCCCAAGGCCAACGGTTACCAGTCGCTGCACACGGTGTTGTTCGGGCCGTATGGCTCGCCGATCGAAGTGCAGATCCGTACCGAGGAAATGGACCTGATCGCCGAACGCGGCGTGGCCGCGCACTGGACCTACAAGTTCGGCGGCGATTCGCCCAACAGCGCACAGAGCCGTGCCCATGCGTGGATCGTCGAGCTGATCGACTCGCAGCGCGCCGCCGGTTCCTCGCTGGAATTCCTCGACAACGTCAAGGTCGACCTGTTCCCTGACGAGGTCTACCTGTTCACCCCGAAGGGCAAGATCCTGGCCCTGCCGCGCAACTCCACCGCGCTCGATTTCGCCTACGCCGTGCATACCGACGTGGGCAACATGGCGGTGGCTTCGCGCGTGGACAAGAAACTGGTGCCGCTGCGCACCAAGCTGGTGTCGGGCCAGTCGGTGGAGATCATCACCGCGCGCTCGGCCACGCCGAAACCGCAGTGGCTGGAATTCGTGGTGACCAGCAAGGCACGCACCGCTATCCGCCACCAGCTCAAGCAGCTGGAGCACGAAGATGCCGTGCAGCTCGGCCATCGCATGCTCGACCGCGCGCTGGAAGCGATGGATTCGTCGCTGGAGCGCCTGCCGAAAGGCCGCCTGGATGCGTTCCTGGCCGAACACCGGTTCCCGCGCCTGGAAGCGCTGCTGGCCGAGGTCGCACTGGGCAACTGGATGCCGACTCAGGCCGCGCAGGCGCTGATGGCCTACGCCGAACTGCGTGGCGGCCCGCATTCGCGCCACCACTCGCAGGAGAAGATCCTGATCAACGGCAGCGAGCGCGGCGTGGTCACCTTCGCCGGCTGCTGCCAGCCGATTCCCGGCGACGAGATCATGGGCTACCACACCGCCGGCAAGGGCATCGTGGTGCACCGCATGGACTGCCCGAACCTGGCCGAGCTGCGCAAGTCGCCCGAGCGCTGGGTGCCGATTGGCTGGGACACCACCGTCTCCGGCGACTACGACACCTCGCTGGTGGTGGAAGTGGAGAACGGCACCGGCGTGCTGGCGCAGCTGGCCGCCGCCATCGCACAGAGCCATTCCAACATCGAACGCGTGGACTACCTGGACCGCGACTTCAACGCCGCCGTGCTGGCGTTCAACATCCAGGTGCGCGACCGCAACCACCTGGCAGAAGTGATGCGCCGCCTGCGCCGCCTGTCGGTCGTGCAATCGGTACGCCGCCAATAACCCTGCTTCGGATCCGGGGTCGGATCCCTCTCCAACGGAGAGGGCTCTGACCCCATCATGCACGGGGTCAGAGCCGTTTCCCGCCAGGAAACGGATCCGACCCCGGCCGATGCCGCGCCCAGCCGGTACAATCACCGCTCTGTTTTCCCCCAAGCACCGGAGCGACCCATGTCCCGCCAGATCATCAACACCGAAAAGGCCCCCGCCGCCATCGGCCCGTACTCGCAGGCCGTGCGCGCCGGCAACACCGTGTACTTCTCCGGCCAGATCCCGCTTGACCCGGCCACCGGCGACATCGTCGGCGCCGGTGACGTCGAAGCACAGGCCCGCCGCGCCTTCGACAACCTCAAGGCCGTGGCCGAAGCGGCGGGTGGCTCGCTGGACAAGGTCGTGCGCCTGGGCCTGTACCTGACCGACCTGGGCGAGTTCGCCAAGGTCAACGCGGTCATGCAGGACTACTTCCAGGCCCCGTACCCGGCCCGTTCCACCATCGAAGTCTCCGGCCTGCCGAAGGGCGCCAGCTTCGAGGTCGACGCGGTGATGGTCATCGACTGACCGCCACGTGGCACGCAAGGCGGCGGTCACCCCGGTCCTGTCACCGTCCGGCGAAGCATCCCTGGCGATGCTTGCCGGCGTCGGTCCGGCCGTGGCCGCCAAACTGCAGGCACGTGGCCTGGCCACCCTGCAGGATCTCTGGCTTCACCTGCCGCTGCGCTATGAAGACCGGACCCGGCTGACCCGCATCGAAGACCTGCGCAACGGCGTGCCGGCGCAGGTGGAAGGGCGGGTGGTCGCGGTCGAGCGTGGCATGCGCTACCGGCCGATGCTGAAAGTGGCGGTGGAAGACGAAGGGCAGGGCACCCTGGTGCTGCGCTTTTTCCACTTTCGCCAGCAGCAGGTCGGGCAGTTCGCGGTCGGCACCCGGCTGCGCTGCTTCGGCACGCCCAAGCCCGGCCACCTCGGCCTGGAAATCGTCCATCCCAGCTACCAGGTGCTGGGCCGCAACGACGATCCCGAACTCGGCGACCGCCTCGACCCGGTGTATCCCACCGTCGAAGGGGTCGGCCCGATGACCATGCGCAAGCTGATCGGCCAGGCGCTGGACCGCCTGCCCGAGGAAAGCACGCTGGAACTGCTGCCCAACGGTTGGCTCGATGGCCTGGGCCTGCCGCCGCTGCGCAGCGCGCTGCTGACCGTGCACCGGCCACCGCCGGATGCCGATCTGGCCGCGTTGGCGGCTGGTACCCACCCGGCGCAGCGTCGCCTGGCGATGGAAGAACTGCTGGCCCATCACCTCAGCCTGCGTCGCCAGCGTATTGCATTGCAGGCGCACCATGCGCCGCCGCTGGCCGGCCCCGGAAAACTGGCCAAGGCGCTGCTGAAGCAGTTGCCGTTCGCGCTGACCGGCGCGCAGGCACGCGTGTTCAAGCAGATCCGTGAGGACCTTGCGCGGCCCAGCCCGATGCTGCGGCTGGTGCAGGGCGACGTCGGCTCCGGCAAGACGGTGGTGGCCGCGCTGGCCGCCATGCTGGCGGTGGAGCAGGGCAAGCAGGTCGCATTGGCCGCCCCCACCGAGTTGCTGGCCGAGCAGCACCTCAACAATCTGCGTGGCTGGCTGGAACCGCTCGGCGTGCGCATCGCCTGGCTGGCCGGCAAGGTCACCGGCAAGGCGCGCGCCAAAGTGATGGAGCAGGTCGCCAACGGCGAAGCGCAGGTGGTGGTCGGAACCCACGCGCTGATGCAGGAGGCGGTGGTGTTCCAGGACCTGGCGCTGGCCATCGTCGATGAGCAGCACCGCTTCGGCGTGCACCAGCGCTTGGCGCTGCGCGACAAGGGCGCGGGCGGCAACAGCGTGCCGCACCAGCTGGTGATGACCGCCACGCCGATTCCGCGCACGCTGGCGATGTCCGAATACGCAGACCTGGATGTATCGGCCATCGACGAACTGCCACCGGGCCGCACCCCTGTGCAGACCGTGGCCTTGAACAATGACCGTCGCCCGGAACTGATCGAGCGCATTGCGCTGGCCTGCCAGGAAGGGCGGCAGGTGTACTGGGTGTGCACGCTCATCGAGGAAAGCGAAGAACTGGATGCCACCCCGGCGCAGGCCACCTACGAATCGCTGCAGGCGCTGCTGCCGGGCGTTCGCGTGGGGCTGGTGCATGGCCGCCTGAAGGCTGCTGAAAAGCTGGCGACGATGGTGGCGTTCAAGGCCGGCGAGATCGACCTGCTGGTCGCGACCACGGTCATCGAAGTGGGTGTGGACGTGCCGAATGCTTCGTTGATGGTGATCGAGAACGCCGAGCGCCTCGGCCTGGCCCAGCTGCACCAGCTGCGTGGCCGCGTGGGCCGCGGTTCGGCGGTGTCGCGCTGCGTGCTGCTGTACCAGGCACCACTCTCGCAGATGGCGCGTGAGCGCCTGCAGACCATGCGCGAAACCAACGATGGTTTCGTCATCGCCGAGAAGGACCTGGAACTGCGCGGCCCCGGCGAACTGCTCGGGACGCGCCAGACCGGCCTGGCCGGTTTCCGCATTGCCGACCTGGCCCGCGACGCTGGCCTGCTGCCCGGCGTGCATGAATTGGCCGAGCGCCTGTTGGCCCAGCAACCGGCCCTGGCTGATCGCGTGGTGCAGCGCTGGATCGGCACCGCTGTGCGTTACGCCTCGGCGTGAGTAGTGGGGTCAGAGCCCTTTGCACAGCAAAGGGCTCTGACCCCATTTCCGGCACGCTCACCCACGCATGGCGTGGATCTATTGTACAGCCGTGCTCGGCTGCCGTTCGCGCTGCGCGCGGGAGTCGAGCATGGCTCGACGCTACAGACAGCGCTTTTGATCATTTCCATGTTCATCCACGCATCGCGTGGATGTGTCGACCAAGGTCGACACCTACCAACAGCGGTAGCGATCTGTCGAAGGCAGGGTGGGTCCGGTTGCGGGGGTGTCCGCGGCATGGGCCCGAGGCATGCCTCGGGCGGGTTGGGCAGGACGCCCAACCCAGGCCTTGCCGTGTGCGCAGGACAGCGCACACGAGCAAGCCGCGGCCGAGCCCCCATGGGTGAGGGCGCTTTGCTGGCGAAGCCCTGCTTCGCAAGCGCCCGAACGCACAGCCGCCAGCGGCTGGGCCGGCCTGGGGGTTTACGGCGTCCCCCGCAACCGGATCCACCCCGGCCTCCCCCAGGAAACCAGCTTTTGCCGTTGCTGTTGATGTTGCCTCTGCGGGTGCAGGGCGCAGCCCTGTCAGAACCCCAACCTCCGTACTTGCAACGGTCATCATCCCGGTCCACACTTCGTTGCCGATCTGAAGACGGCAATAATGACCCACAAGATCCCCCTGTTGATCGACACCGATCCCGGTGTGGACGACGCCCTGGCCCTGCTGATGGCCTTTGCCGATGAACGGCACGACGTGGTCGCCCTGACCATCGCCGCCGGCAATGTCGGCCTCGAATACACCGTCCGCAACGCCCTCAAGCTCTGTGACATCGTCGGCCGCCCCGACGTACCGGTGTTTGCCGGCAGCCCGGATCCGCTGCTGCACCCCTCCGTTGACGCTGCCCACGTGCATGGCCGTGATGGCTACGGCGACGTGGACCTGCCGCCGCCGAGCCGCCAGGCCGAGGCCGAGCACGCTGCCCTGGCCATCCTGCGCCTGTCGCACGAACACGCCGGCGAACTGATGCTGGTGATGTTGGGCCCGCTGACCAATCTGGCGCTGGCACTGAAGCTGGACCCGACCCTGCCCCAGCGCATCAAGCGCATCGTGGTGATGGGTGGCGCGGTTACCTGCCACGGCAACATCACCCCGGCAGCCGAATTCAACATCGCCTTCGATCCTGAAGCCGCGCACGTGGTGTTCACCTCGTTCAAGCACCTGCTGGTGTCGGACTGGGAGGCGACCGTTGCCCACGGCCTGCCGCTGGAGGACGCCGAGAAATGGCTGCAGGCCGATTCCGACCGCGCCCGCTTCTACGAACTGATCTCGCGCAAGACCCGCGCGCTGTCGGAAGATGCCAAGGGCGGCCGCTGGTATACGGCCGATGCGGTGGCCATGGCGTGGGCGCTGAATCCGGAAGGGCAGCTGCAGGTCGAGTCACGGCCGCTGAACGTGGAGCTGAATGGCACGTTCAGCCGCGGCGCCACCATCGTCGACTGGAACCGCCAGACCGGCCAGCCGGACAATTGCGATCTGCTGATGGCCTACGACCAGCCGCGTTTCGAGGCCCTGGTGCGCCAGGCCCTGGGCGCGGACTGACCTCGATTGACCGCCACCGGTTGCCCCGAGCGGCAACCGGTGCTTATAATGCCGCTCTTGACCACCAGCCCATTTACGGTGTGAGCCCATGAAGGCCGATATCCATCCGAACTACCGCGACGTCGTCTTCCATGACGTCACCTCCGATTTCAAGTTCCTGACCCGCTCGACCATGGGCACGAAGGAAACCATCCAGTGGGAAGACGGCAACGAATACCCGCTGGTCAAGGTTGAAATTTCCTCTGCTTCGCACCCGTTCTACACGGGCAAGCACAAGGTCATCGACACCTCGGGCCGTATCGACAAGTTCCAGAAGCGCTACGCGCGCTGATCTGTCGATCCAGCTTCGAACCGACGGCCGCGCTCTGCGCGGCCGTTTGTTTTTCCCCGACGCCAACCCAACGGGCGTTTGGATGGACGGAACACTGCGTTCGTGTGACAACGCTTTTGCCGATCCGGGCCGCTCAACGGCCGGTGTCCGGCCGCCTGTCGTATACGACTTCCGTCTAGCACCCGACAAATGCTGCTGTGCGATAATGACGTGATCCCCGGCACAGGCCGAGGACGTCATTCACGTGCCTGACCAATGCGCTTGGGCAGGCGCCTTCCCATGAAGGAGCGCACACAGTGTCCGATCTTGATCAGGTCACGCTCAACGCCGGCGATAAGTCCGTCGTTCTGCCCGTCATCAAACCCACCCTTGGCAACGACTGCGTCGACATCGCGAAGCTGACCAAGGAAACGGGGTTCTTCACCTACGATTCCGGCTTCACCGCGACGGCCAGCTGCAAGTCCGCCATCACCTACATCGACGGCGACAAGGGTGTGCTGCTGTACCGCGGCTACCCGATCGAACAGCTGTCGGAAAAGTCGAGCTACGTCGAAGTGGCCTACCTGCTGATCAACGGCGAGCGCCCGAGCGCCGAGCAGCTGAAGGCCTTCACCGATGAGCTGACCGCCGAAGCCAACGTCGACGATTCGATCAACACCCTGATCGGCAGCTTCGCCAAGGATGCCCACCCGATGGCGATCCTGGCGGCCGCGATCGCGCAGCTGTCGGCCATCTACCACGACTCGCTGGACCTGTCCGACGCCGAGCAGCGCCGCAAGGCCGCCGTGCGCCTGATCGCCAAGGTGCCGACCCTGTCGGCGCTGATCTACCGCCACGGCAAGGGCCTGCCGGCCAACAAGCCGGACACCTCGCTGGACTACGTCAGCCGCTTCCTGAAGCAGACCTTCGAGTCCGCTGACGGCCAGTACGACCTGAACCCGGACGTGGTGAAGGCACTGGACCTGCTGTTCATCCTGCACGCCGACCACGAGCAGAACGCCTCGACCTCGACCGTGCGCCTGGTCGGTTCGACCGGTGCCAACCCGTACGCGTCGGTCGCCGCTGGCGTCACCGCGCTGTGGGGTCCGGCCCACGGCGGTGCCAACGAAGCCGTGCTGAAGATGCTGGAAGAGATCGGCACTGCCGACAACGTCGAGTCCGCCGTGGTCAAGGCCAAGGACAAGACCTCCGGCTTCCGCCTGATGGGCTTCGGCCACCGCGTCTACAAGAACTTCGACCCGCGCGCCAAGGTCATCGGCGAGATGACCAGCAAGGTGCTCAAGCAGCTGGGCGTGCAGGATCCGCTGCTGGACGTGGCCGTGAAGCTGGAACAGGCCGCGCTGCAGGACGAGTACTTCGTCGCCCGCAAGCTGTACCCGAACGTCGATTTCTACAGCGGCATCATCTACAAGGCGCTGCAGATCCCGACCGAGATGTTCACCGTCATGTTCGCCCTGGGCCGTACCTCCGGCTGGGTGTCGCATTGGCTGGAACAGCAGGTCGACCCGGAAATGAAGATCGGCCGTCCGCGCCAGGTCTACACCGGCAGCGACGTGCGCGACTACCAGGGCTGATCGCCCGCGTAGGTTGTGCCGAGAACGCCCCGCATCCGCGGGGCGTTTTTTTTTGCGCGGACCTGGTAGGTGCGGACCGTTGGTCCGCACGATTTCGGCGCCCGCGAAAAATCGTCCACGCATGGCGTGGATCTACCACCGCATCCGCCTTCGGTAGGTGCCAACCTTGGTTGGCACGCGCTTCACCGCGCCAAGACCGCGTGATTCAAGGGTCTCGCCAGCTTCACGACCGCTCGCGCAGCCTCAGGACGCCAGCTGCATCCGCAGCACCTGAAATGGAGCGTCCATCCCGATGAGTACCCGATTCGACCCACCCGAGCGCGGCCCGCTTGGTCCCGACGTCGCCACTGTCGTCACCGCCCCCATCGTCGCGCCTCCCTGCGAAAGCGCCGTTTCCTGGGGCGCGATTTTCGCCGGTGCCGCCGCTGCCGCCGCACTCTCCCTCATCCTGCTCATCCTCGGTGTCGGCCTTGGCCTCTCCTCGGTGTCGCCGTGGTCGTTCGAAGGCGTCAGCAAGGAAACCTTCGGCTGGTCCAGCATCGCCTGGCTCACCTTCACCGCACTGGCCGCCTCCGGCCTGGGTGGCTACCTGGCTGGCCGCCTGCGCACCAAATGGACACAGATCCATGGCGATGAAACCTATTTCCGCGATACCGCGCATGGCTTCGTGTCGTGGGCCGTGGCCACGCTGCTGACTGCGGGCCTGCTGACCTCGGCCATCGGCGGCGTGCTCGGCACGGGCGCGAAGGTGGCCGGCGCCACTGCGGGCGCCGCTGCATCCACGGCCGGCGTTGCCGCCGCAGGTGCCGGTAGCGCTGCCGGCGCGGCTCCGGAAGGCGACCTCAACTACTGGGTCGATTCGCTGTTCCGCAGCGCGACCAGCGCAGGGCCGTCTGATCCGACAGCGCCGCCGCCGGGTGCGCCGATGGATCCGAATGCTCCCTCGCCGCCGCCGGCCGCTAGTGTCGGCCCGCGCGACGCGCGCATGGGTCCGCCGCCACGCCCGATGCCGGGCAACGGCCCGGTGGGCGACCGCCGCGAAGTCCGCGCCGAAGTGAACCGCATCATCGTCAACAGCCTGCAGGGCGAGGGCTTGGACCCGGCCGACAGCCAGTACCTCTCGCAGCTGATTGCGGGCGAGACCGGCATGAGCCCGGCCGAAGCGCAGGCCCGTGTGACCGATGTGCAGACGCGCATGCGTGCCGCGCTGGAGAAGGCAAAGACCACCGCCAAGCAGGCGGCCGACGATGCCCGCAAGGCCGCAGCGTATGCCGCGCTGTGGCTGTTCATCACCCTGCTGATCGGCGCGTTCTTCGCCAGCCTCAGCGCCACCTGGGGCGGCCGCCGCCGCGACCTTTGAACGAGGAGACCTGAGATGAAAATGATTCTGCTCTGGCTGTTGGGCGTGCCGATTCCGCTGCTGATCCTGTACGCAATCTTCTTCTGAGATTGCATCGTTGAGTGGGACCCGTCAGGCCGCCGCACGGCGGCCTGATGCCATCCCGTCGTGCGTGAGCATGTGTCTGCAGCGTCGAGCTCTGCTCGACGCTACAAAAGCAAGACGCGGCAGCTGAACTACGACTGCGCATACCGGCTCGGCGAACACCCCAGCGCACGCCGGAAGGCCGCGGAAAACGCACTCGGGCTTGCATAGCCAAGGTCCAATGCCACACGGGTCACCGCCTGCCCCTGTCCCAGCCGCTCGATGGCCGCCAGCAGGCACACCTGCTGCCGCCACTCGGCAAAACTCACCCCGGTATCGGCGCGGAACAAGCGGGTGAACGTACGCCGGCTCATGCCTGCGTCGGCCGCAACGTCATTGAGGCGGGCCGCCAGCGAGGGAGTATCGAACAGGGCACGGCAGACACGTGCAAGGCGTGCATCCGAAGGCAGGGGTGCGTGCAGGGAAAGTGCCGGCATCGACGCGATCTCCGCTGCCAGCAGCTGCATCAGTTTGCCTGCCCGCCCGTCCTCGTCGTACAGCGCAGGCAGATCCACGGCGGCCTCCAGCAACTGTCGCAACAACGGCGATACCGCATACACGCGGCACTGCATTGGCAGCGCCACCGCCATCGCCGTCCCGACAGAGAGAAAGGCATTGAGCATCGTCACCGGACCGCGCATCGTCATCTCATGCGCCAAGCCTGCAGGTACCCAGCAGGCACGCTGCGGTGGCACCAGCCAGCGTCCCTGTGGCGTCGTCACGCTGATGGTGCCGCGCGCAGCGAACGCGAACTGCCCGCGTCGATGGGCATGGCGGGGAAACGTGAACTCGGCTGCGTAGTCGTTCGAGGTGACCACGACATCGCGTGGCAGGTCTTCGTACGGATCAAGCAGCGAATGGCGCATGGCCCGGATTCTATAGTCATTGACCCGTCATCGACAGTGGGCCGGATCCGCGCTGCCTAGCATCAGCACTCCTCTCAGCTGCAATGGAACTCCATGGCCAACACTTTCCATCGCGTGGGGCACGGCCCTCACGCTGTCCTGGTGCTGCATGGCTGGTTCGGCGACGCGCACGCGTTCGAGCCGATCGAGCCATGGTTGTCACGCGATGACTTCAGCTACTTCTTCATGGACTGCCGCGGCTACGGCGGCATGCGCGATGCGCAAGGGGCCTACACCATCGACGAGATTGCATCCGACGCATTGGACCTGATGACGTCCCTCGGCCTTGAACACTTCAGCCTGGCAGGTCATTCGATGGGCGGCATGGCCATTGAACGCGTGGCGGTGCTTGCGCCGGAACGTGTGCGCGGCATGGTGGCCATTGCGCCGGTGCCCTGCGGCGGCATTGCCTACGACGCTGCGACGCGACGCCTGCTTGAAGCGGCAGCCGGAGACGTCGGCATCCGCCGGACCATCATCGATCGCAGTACCGGCGGACGGCTGCCTGCGCAATGGCTCGACTGGAAGGCCGCGTATTCGGCGGCACATGCGTCACCTGCGGCATTTGCTGCCTATCTTCCGGCGTGGGCGGATACCGACTTCAGCAGCGAGGTCGTCGGCAACCATCGGTTGAAGGTGCTGGTAGGTGGGCACGATCCCACCTTCAACCGTGCACTGATGGAGCGCACCCATCTGCGCCGCTACCGGCAGGCCACGATGGATGTCCTGGCCGATGCCGGGCATTACCCGATGAATGAGGCGCCGCTGGCCCTGGTGGCGGCGATGGAATCATTCCTGAAAGACGCGTCGGGTCCGCGATGAATGGTTTCTGACATGGGATGTCGTTTTCACATCTTTTCGGAGTTATTGCATGGGCGTCACTTTCGAGGCGAGGGAAGCTGTGGGCACTTATCCCTGCATGGACAACACCATGAACCGACGACTCACCCTTGCGCTCATCGCCACCACGTTGAGCCTGCTCAGCGCTGGGGCCTTTGCCCAGTACACCGGCCCGGGCGCCACCGATGCCGTCACCACAGTGGCCGAGGCGCGCGCCCAGCGTGACGATCAGCCGGTGGTGCTGCGGGGCACGCTGGTGGCCAGGATCGGCCACCAGCGCTACCGCTTCAAGGACGCCACCGGCGAGATCGATGTGGAAATCGACGACAAGGATCTGCCCAGCCACCAGGCCGTCAGCCCGACCACCGTGGTGGAGTTGCACGGAGAGGTGGATACGCACCGCTTCAAGCCCACCGACATTGATGTGGAGTACGTCGCCGTGGTGCCTGCGCATTGAAGGTCGTTCGCGATTTCTACACGTAGCGTCGAGCCGTGCTCGACTCATGCGCACACGGTGCGCCTCAAGCGACAGTCGAGTATCGCTCGACGCCACAAATGCAACGCAATGAGGTTTCTTGCATTCAAGTCGTGAGGAAATATGCATAATCCTCAAACATTGAAAGCCCTCAAGAATTCTTCTTAACGTCCAGCTATTTAGGAATCGTTGCATGGCCTGCGTGCGGTAGGCCTACCTACCATTCTCTCGTCGCCCGTGACCACCTCCACGGGCGGCGCCTCCCTCCCTTTCTCCTTGGGGAGGGGGGCTTTCAAATTCCCCCTGTCCGAGAGAGACACACATGCACGCCATTCTGAAGAAGGCCACGCTCGCTGCAGCGCTGGCCACCGTTTCGCTGTCCGCCAACGCGTTCGACGCCGACATCAAGGTCTGGGCCAACGTCGACCCGACCCTGGCCCTGCTGAAGGCCGATGGCACCGCGCTGGACTCCGTCGTGAACCTGGTCCACAACCCGGTCAGCGGCCTGGTGCCCTGGACCCAGCAGGTGCGCATCTACTCCAACGACGAAGACAAGGACATCGAAGTGCGCGTCGGCAGCGCCCCGCAGCTGCTCAATACCGATGGCAGCGGCGCCCCGGTACCACTGACCGTCAGCCTCAACGGCAAGGCGCTGACCGTGGCCGCACAGGACTTCACCGCCTCCGACCTGTTCGACGGCGCGCTGCCGGGCGCATCGATCCCGATGCCGCTGCGCATTGCGCAGACCACCCAGGCGCCGATCGCCAAGGGCGGTACCTACGAAGGCATCGTCACCATCGCCATGCAGCAGAAGACCGCCAGCCCGTAAGGCGCCCGCGCCGGCCCGCATCCCGGGCCGGCCGCTTCCGGTAACACCCCCATGAAATTTCCCGCACCCGCCGTCACCCGGCTGGCGGTCGCGCTCGCACTGTCGTTGGCCACGCCCCTGGTCGCGGCGCGAGGCGTTCCCGCCGGTTTCGAGGATCTGGTCGAAGGCCAGACCGAACAACTTGAGGTGCGCCTGTTCGGTCGCTCGACCAGGCTGGTGCCGGTGCGCGTGACCCTGGAACACGTGCAGCTGGAATCCCCGGCCGAGGCGCTGCAGGCATTGCAGCTGCCCGCCGAGGCACAGGCCGCGTTGTTGCCAGCGCTGTCGCAGCCGCTGCCGCGCAACAGCCATCTGGCCTGCCGTTACGGTGGCGCCAGCGCCGGTTGCGGTTACATCGATCCCCCCGAGGAGCCCACCGCCGTGCGCGCGCTGTATGACGAAGGCGAGGGCGCCGTGCGCCTGTTCGTCGCCCGCCAATGGATTCCCGGCGAACCGGCCGCCGAGCGCTACCACCAGGTCAGCGCCAATGCCGAAAATGCCTTCCTGCACCAGCACACGTTCAACGTCAGCGGCGGCCGCGGCTACCAGTCGCTGGCCGCGCAGGGCATGGGCGCGCTGGGTGTGTTCCAGCGCGGGCACCTGTCTGCCGATTGGACCTTCAGCCAGCAGCACTATCGCGGCGGCCGCGCCAACCGCGATTTCCAGCTGGACAACGCCTATTACCGCCATGACCTAGGGCAGCAGCACTACCTGCAGGCCGGGTGCATGGACCGCCGCAACCTGAGCAGTCCGCAGGGCGGCACCTTCAGCTTCAGCATGCTGCCGATGGACCGCTTCCAGGGCCTGCGCCTGGGCACCACGCAGGCCTACGTGGATTCGGCGGCCGCCGTACAAGCCACGCCGCTCACCGTGCTGCTGGCACGCGATGCACGGGTGGATGCGTTCGATGGCGAGCGCCTGCTGCAGACCTTCTACCTGCAGGCCGGTATCAACCAGCTCGATACGCGCCGGTTTCCGCTGGGCAACTACACCGTCACCCTGCGCATCTACGAAGACGGTGTGCTGGTGCGCAGCGAGGACGCGCCGTTCGACAAGGGCGGCGACTGGACCGACAGCAGCGTGCAGTGGTTCATGCAGGGTGGCCGCCGTAACGAGCGCCGCAGCGACCGTTTCAACGACGAGCTGGCAGCGATGGCCGGCCTGCGCGTGCCGGTATCGCGCAACGTGGCAGTGACGGCCGGCATCGCCGACCTCGGCGGCTTCAGCTATGGCGAACTGCGGCTGGACCTGCGCCATGTGTTCGCCACCCAGGAGATTCGCGGCACCTTCAGCGGCATGCACGGCAGCGATGGCAGCCGTGGCCAGCAGCATCAGCTTTCGTATCGTCGCCGCGCCTCGTGGAATGTGTACCACCAGCGCATGCGCGGCCGCGCCTGCCAGTTCGAGGACGACGCGCGCGACCGGCTCGGCTGTGCAGACTCGCTCAGCGCCTCGATGGCGCTGCCAGTGGCGGGCGGCAATGCCTACGTGGCCTACACCCGCCGCCAGACCTGGCGCGCAGGCACCGTGCAACCAGGGCTGGGGGATGACCCGCTGGCCGGGCTCGACCCGCTGCTGCCGCCGTGGGTGCCACAGCGCACGCGCGTGCCGCAGCTCAGCCGCACCTGGCAGGCCAGCTACAGCCGCAGCCAGCGCTGGGGCGAGTTCAGTGTCTCCAGCCGCATCGGCGTGTGGCAGCAGACCAGTGGCGGCGGCCTGCGCGATGGTCGTGACCGCGGCATCTACTTCAACGTCAGCCTCAACCGCCTGCAGCGCGGCGACCACGGCAGTTCGCAGCGGCGTTACGGCCTGGATGTGCGCCAGCCGCAGCACGCACGACCGGACGTCAACTACAGCGCCGGCCAGACCCTGCGCCAGGAATACGAAGACCAGTACCGCGAAGTGTCCGGCGAACTGCGCGGCAACAACAACGAACGCTACAGCGCCACGCTCAGCGGGCAGCTGCAGAACCGCATCGGCCAGACCGGCGCTACGGTATCCCGCTACCAGCACCAGGGTGGCAACGAGGTGGCGTACAGCGCCACGCACAGTTCCGGCCTGGCCATCGGCTCGCGCGGGCTGTACTGGGGCGCAGGCGTGGGCGCCGATGCCGGGCTGGCGGTGCAGGTGGATGGCACCGACGACCTGGATCTGACCGGCGTGGCCGCCGAACTGCAGGTAGGCGGACTGCGCCGGCAGCGGCTGAAGCTGGGCGAACGCCGCCTGCTGCCGGTTTCCGCCTACCAATCGCACCGCGCCGAAGTGCAGGACGCCAGCGCCCTGGACAGCATCGCCGCTGTGCGGGTGAGCGGCGTCGGCGGTGCGCGCCCGCTTTTCCTCTCGCCCGGGCGGCTGGTGCGCATGCCGGTGCCGATTGAAGTGACCTACACCTTCATCGGCAACGCCCACGACATCGCCGGTGCACCGCTGCGCGGCGCCCGCATTCTCAACGCGCCGGTGCCCGGCACCGGCAGCAATGGAGGCTTCGTGGCCGACTTCCCACGACGCGAGAAGACCCTGTACCTGCTGCAGGACGACCGGCTGCTGCATTGCCCGCTGCAGGTGCGCGAGCGCCGCAGCGTGGTGATGCTGGTAGGTGCGGTGCAATGCGAACCGCTGGCCGTGGCGCAGCTGCCCGCCGACATCCGCCATCAGGCACGGGTGACGCGACTGCTGCAGGAGCAGGCGTTGATTGCCGCCACGCCGCAGACCGCGGCCGCGGGAGGTACGCAGTGAACCGCCGGGTGTGGTGGGTGATGGCGGTGCTGTGTGCGCTGGTGGTGCTGATGCCGCGAGCGATGGCGCAGCGGCCGCCGGACTTGGATCCAATTGGCGCCGCCCAGCAAAGCCATGTCATCTCATACGATCGATCCTCAATGCCAGGTGAGATTGTCCTGTATGCGCGGAGAACTCCCCTTGGATACAACCTCGATCAAGACCTCGGCTACGGGCGAATTCATCTGACATGCCGATCCGAAACAGACGCAAAGAGTGGAAAGTGCAGAACGATTGGAGATGGCACGACTGGATCCAGAGCGACAGAGATCCCGTTGCGGTTCGTTGAGCGCAGAAGTGGGCTCTGGACGGAAATCAACGTAGTTGGCTCTCTCCAGCGCGCGTATGGCGATCAACGTTGCTATCGCGGCTATTGGGAAGACACTGACAGGCCTATCCACACAACTTTTGGAGCGACATGTATTGATGCTCCCGCAGTTGGAACTGGCGTCGATCTTCGCATTCCTAATGGGGAGTTGGCGAAGCTTGTGGCTGGACACTGGGATGCTGAGCTAATCCTCGATCTGCATGTGGACGTCAACGGAGGCGTGATCGGTACCCACGCCTTTACCTTCGACTTCACCATTACCGACTACAACGCGGTCTCCATCTACTTCCCGCTGTTCGACCAAGTCACCCCGCACGTCGGCCTGAACCTGCAGTACGACCCGATCGCGCAGACCGTCGGCGGTCGCGCCCAACTCGACATGTGTCTGTACGACGGACTGGGCTCGCAGAGCCAGTACCTGGGCGTCACCGTGCGCGACAGCGGGCCGCGTCCTCCGGGGCCTTCCGGCTACTCGGTCTGGCATACCGACGGCGGCAGCGACGCCACGCAGCGCGTGGACTACACCGTCACCCTCGATCACAACGGCAGCGCCATACCGCTGCGCAACGGCGTGGAGCAGCTGCTGCACGGCATCGATACCGCAAAGCTGCGCCTGGTGCTGTTGCCCGGCATGACGCAGCCGGTGTTCTGCGTGCCCACGCCGTTGACGCTGGACACCCCCCGTGTGCCGGTCAGCAGCAAACGCCCCGGCTACTACGACGGCGACCTCAAGGTGGAACTGCGCGTTCCCACTGTCACGCCCTGATTCCCATGGAGCCCCCGATGAAGCCTTTCATTCGCTGCCTGCTTCCCCTGTCGCTGCTGATGGCGATGCCTGCCCACGCCAATCTCACCGTGCACCCCATGCGCACGTCGGTAGACGTGAAGAAGGGTGCGCAGATCCGCATCTATTCGCAGTCCACCCAGCCGCAGTACGTGCAGGCCTCGATCAAGCGCATCGTCAATCCCGCCGGTGCAGACGAGCAGGAGGTCGAGGTCGAGCCCGGCGAAGCGGCCATCGCCATCACCCCCGGCAAGTTCGCGCTGGCAGGTGGCGGCAATCGCCTGATCCGGGTGATTCCGCTGCAGCCGGTCGAGAAGGAAACCGCCTACCGCGTGTACTTCGAAGGTGTGCGTGGCCCTGAAGGGATCGAACGTGCAGGCGAGGGCGAGCGCGCACAGGCCAACATCGGCGTCAGCCTGGTCTGGGGGGCGCTGGTCAATGTGCTGCCTGCGCAGCCTGCCATGGCGGTGCAGGTGGAAGGAAACCGGCTACTCAACACCGGCACGGTGCGCGTGGGCATCACCAGCATCGCCGACTGCGATGGCGCGCGCTGCACCGCGCACGACGTGTCGCGAAGCCTGTACCCGGGCAGCGCGCTGGAACTGCCTTTTCCCGTGCAGCCCGGACACACGCTGCAGATGCGTTACCGGCTGACTCGCGATGGCTATCGCGAGCACGTACAGACCCTGGCGCCCAGCGCCGGCTGATTCCCCAGCCCCGCCAGCGGCGCTGGTGGGGTTCTTCCTCGAACCCTTTGTTAAGGAGAGCCAATGAATCGTATCTACCGTCGTCTATGGAGTCGCACTCGGCAGTGCTGGGTGGTGGCCAGTGAAGTTGCGCGTGCGCGCGGAAAGCGTCAGGCAACTTGCGCTCGTCCGTCACTCGCCCTGGGCCTCTCCCTTGGCTTGGCACTCCTGCCAGTGGAGTCCGCATTCGCAGGTAGAAATCTCCACTCCTGTTGGAATGCAAGTCAGGGATGCGTACCCATGTGGGCGTGGGTAGACGGTTACCAATGGATACAGGGAGATGGCCAACACGTGCTTTTCACCGGAAACGCAGTGAGCTTTCTGGGGAGCAACTCCACCGGCTTTGGCAACAATCTATGGACACGTGGAGACAACACGACATCTCTCGGACACTTCGTTCATCAATACCAAGGCTACAGTACCGCTGTTGGAGCATTTGCAACGACGGATGGCATAGGTACCGTTGCACTAGGCAATTTTTCCAGCGCCTATGGTGTTAACTCGATGGCGCTCGGAAGCGGTGCTAGAACCGAATCTGGAGCAGGCAACTCTCGGATTGCCATCGGTGGCAACTCGCGCGCTGGGTCTGCAGGCTGGTCAGGAGCCGTGGCGTTGGGAGGCGCAGCCGAAGCGCAGTATGATGGGGTTGCTGTAGGCCATCAGGCACGCACCACGGCAAATGGCACGGTGGCACTGGGGATGGGCTCGGTCGCCACCGAAGCCAATACCGTATCTGTAGGTACGAGTAGCGCTAAGAGACGAATTGTTAACGTTCAAGATGCGCGTTTGTCCGCGACCAGCTCGGACGCCGTTACAGGAAAGCAACTCAACGCTACCAATACAGATGTGACGAAGGCCCAGGCAGCGGCAGATGCTGCGAAGACGACAGCCACGGCAGCACAGTCCACGGCCAATACGGCCAATACCAATGCCAACACAGCGTTGGCCAAGGCCAATGCGGTCAGTGGCCTGGTCAGCCAGGTCTCGGCCAGCGGCAACGTGCGTATTGGCGGCGAGAACACCGGCACCGTGCTGGATGTCCGCAACAAGTCCAATGCTGTTCGCACTATCACTGGCCTGAAGGATGGGGCGCTGAGCACGACCAGCACCGAGGCGGTGACGGGCAAGCAGCTCAATGCAACCAACGCCAATGTCAGCAAGGCGCAGGCAGCAGCCGACGCGACGGCTACACGGCTGAACGCCAGCGCAGTGGCCCTTGGCGCGGGAGCTGTCGCGGAGCAGGCCAGCTACGGCATCAGTACGGCGCTGGGCAACAACGCCAAAGCCTACAACGGCAAGAGTGTCGCCATGGGCGCAGACGCTCGCGCGACGGTGGATGACGCGGGTAACAAGATCAGTGGCAACGCGGGTGTGTCCATCGGTGCTGGAACCCGCAGTGGCAACGGTGCGGTGGCGCTTGGATTGGATGCCGTCGCAACGGGTGATCGAGGCGTTGCCGTCGGCCATGAGGCGTCTGGTAAAGGCACGCACGCCACCGCTCTGGGCTTCCAGAGCAACGCGTCGGCCAACCAGGCCACGGCGGTCGGGCGCGGGGCGGTTGCCAGCAGCCTGTATGCCTCGGCACTGGGTAATCAGGCGAGTGCTAAGGCACAGAGCGCGCTGGCCCTAGGTGATCGCGCCAATGCGGCACATGCAGGCGCGGTTGCGCTGGGTAATGGCTCAGCAACGACTGGGACCAATCAGGTCTCGGTGGGCAATGACTCGTTGAAGCGCAAAGTGGTCAACGTGGCGGATGCCGCCTTGAGTACGTCCAGCAGTGAAGCGGTGACCGGCAAGCAGCTGCATGCCACCAACACCAGCGTGGCTGCTGTGAAGGCGACCGCGGACGGTGCGCAGGCGCGCGTGGCGGTACTGGATGGCCTGGTGGGGCAGGTGTCGGCAAGTGGCAACGTGCGCTTGGGTGCAGACAACACCGGCACCGTCGTCGACGTGGCCAACAAGAGTGGCGCCAAGCGCAAACTGCAGAATCTGGCCAATGGCGTGCTCAGTGCGTCCAGCACGGATGCAGTGACCGGGCAGCAGCTCAATGCCACCAATAGTGAAGTGACCAGCGTGCGCACCGCCGCAACCGCGGCCAAGACGGCGGCCGATGCCGCCCGTGGCGTGGCTGATGGCGCTGTGCAGAAGGCTGATGCCTTGGGCGGACTGGTGGGCCAGGTGTCTGCCAGTGGCAATGTCCGCCTGGGGGCAGAGAACACCGGCACCATTGTGGATGTCGCCAACAAGACCGGAGCCAAGCGACGCGTCTACAACATCGCCAACGGCACGCTGAGTGCAGGCAGCACCGATGCGGTGACCGGGCAGCAGCTGTTTGCGACCAATGCCACGGTGGAGACACAGCGACAGGCTTTGGCTGGGCACACGCAGCAGCTGACGGATCAGGACGGGCGTATCGCCGACAACCGGATCGAGATCGATGCGCTGCGTGCGGACTTCGACAACTTCGATCCGGATCTGGATGGCGTGGTCAAGTTCAGTGCTGATCGTCGCCTGGTGGATATGGAAGGAGCGCGCGTATCGGGTGTGGCTGCTGGAGATATCAGTTCTGCGGCTAGTACGGATGCCGTGAATGGAGGGCAGCTGTTTGCGACCAATCTACGAATGGCCGAAATGGAAGATCTGACCCGCTTCATTGCGGTGGGTGCGGATGGCTTTAGTACAGCCGCACTTGCTGGGGATCTGGGTGTTGCGGTGGGCGACGGCGCTATTGCATCTGTTGACAAGGAGGGGGCGACCGCGCTTGGGGCATTCTCGACTGCGAGTGCAAAGAATTCAGTAGCTCTTGGGCGGGCTGCCAACGTTCATAGTGGCGCCGAGGATGGCTTCGCGCTGGGTGGAAGGTCTCAGGTAGCGGCAAAGTACGGAGTTTCCCTCGGGGCGGAGAGTGAGGTCCATGTCTCCGCGATCGGATCTGTTGCGCTCGGATATCAGTCTATTGCGCGTGAGTCAGAAACCGTATCGATAGGTAATGACTCGCTTCAGCGCCGGCTGGTGAATGTTGCGCGTGGAAGAGGAAGCAACGACGCCGCCACCGCAGGGCAGCTGAATGACGCTCTAGCCACTTTGGGTGGAGGTGCAGGACTGGACGGCGCTGGCAGCATCATTGCGCCCGAGTACAAGGTTCAGGGCAGCACCCACAGTACCGTGGGTGAGGCGCTGGTTGCATTGGATGGAGCGGTGGTAAAGGCGAGCAGTCGTTCGGAACGTGTCGAAAGTCAGATGCGCGCGACGTTCCAGCAGTCGCCCTCGACCCGGGCGGATGGCGTTGGTCAGCTGAACTTGGCAGGTACGCAGGGCATGGTTCTGTCGAATCTGGCCGATGGACGCATTGCTGCAGGCAGTCGTGATGCGGTGACTGGTAGCCAGCTATACGCAGCGAAGCAGGACATCGCGCGGAACAGGAGTGATCTTGACGCACTCCGCGACGCGGAAAGTTCCGGTGTCGCCGTTGCCGCCAGCGCTGGTGGCGTAATCGACTTCGGTGGCGCGACCCTTACAGGTGTAGCCGATGGAATGCTGTTGCCTGAGGGTAAGGATGTTGTGAACGGGGGGCAGTTGTATGCAACCAATTCCAGAGTCGAAAGTTTGGAAGAGCGCACAGAAATGCTGGCAGTCGGATCGGAACTGCATAGGGAGCGCGCTGAGGCAGGAATCTACGGCGTTGCCCTCGGTAATGGAGCTCAGGCTTCGATGGATTCTGAAGGGGGGACAGCAGTTGGCAGCTATACAAGCGCGCTCGGGAAGAACTCTGTTGCCTTGGGGCGTGGTGCGTATGTTAGTTCTTTCGCGGAGAACGGATATGCGCTTGGCGCAGGTGCGAGAGTAGACCAGAGCGGGGGAGTTGCATTGGGAAGCTATGCTATCGTCACGGAGGATGCTTTGGAGTCCGTCGCTCTCGGCGCCTATTCATATGCATCAGAAAGGGGGGTGATTTCCTTTGGCAATGATTCGCTCAAGCGTAGATTGACCAATGTCGCACATGGGGTCGCTCAGCATGACGCAGCCACCATCGGCCAGCTCCGCGGCGCCCTTTCCACCCTCGGCGGCAACATCGACGCCAACGGCAATGTCACCACCCCCGGCTTCAACATCCAGGGCCAGCACCAGAGCACCGTCAACGACGCTCTCACCACGCTGGATTCCGCCGTAGTCACCACGGGCTCCCGCATGGACCGCGTTGAAACCCAGCTCCGCTCGGTCTTCCAGGAAACGCCGTCCACCCGTAGCGACGGCATCGCCCAACTCACCCTGGCCGGCGCCAACGGCATGGTCATTTCCAACGTGGCCAACGGCCTGATCGCTGCCGGCAGCCGCGAGGCGGTCAACGGTGGCCAGCTGCACGCCGTGCAGCAGCAGCTCAATGGCCGCATGGATGGGCTGGAGCAGCGCGTCGACGGTCAGCCGCAGTCGCGTGCGCTGGCTGCGGCTTCGGCCGCACCCACCGAACAGGTCACGCCAAGGCCGGAAGCCAGTGATTCGCCGCAGGTGGCCTCGGCAGGCGAGGGCACGTCGCCCACGCCGCAGCCGAAGTCGAAGAAGGACGACACGCCGTCGCCCACGCCGCAGGTGAGTACACGTGATCTGGAGGACATGCTGGCCCGCGCCAACGAGTACACCAATGGTGCCATCAGCAACTTCGAACGCCGCCTGGACAAGATGGACAAGCGCTTCAACCGCATGGCCGCGATGAGCAGTGCGCAGACGGCCATGGCCATGAACACGGCCGGCCTGGCCACCTACAACCGCCTCGGCGCGGGCGTGGGTTATGCCGAAGGCGAATCGGCCATGGCGGTGGGCTACCAGCGCGTGCTCAACGAAAAGGGCTCAGCCACCTTCAGCCTCAATGGTGCGTTCACCAACAGCGGTGAGCGCAGCATGGGCGTCGGCGTGGGCATCGGCTGGTAAGCCATGGAGCCCCGGCGTGACGCGCGTAATCCGCCCCGCCGCGCCGGGGCTCTTGCCGAGGAAATGGCAATGTATCGATGGGTAAGCCGGTTCATCAGCTACCGCACGTTCTATCTGTGGCGGGCACGTTTTTACTACTACACCCGCAATCTGGACCGCTGGCTGCTGTTCGCCCTGCTGTGCGTGGCGGGCGTGGGCTTGGCGGCCTGGTACACCTGGCGGGTATCGAGTGTGCCGCCGCCGCGCGTGCATCCGGAGGCCGCCGCGCTGCGCGTGGAGAACATCACCCAGGAGGCGATCCATCGCATCGTGCTGGTGCGGCATGGCGGCCCAACCCCGGGCGAGCCGTTCACCACCCCGGAGGATGTCCGTGCCGGTACGCTGCGCACACTGCGGGTGCGGCAGCTGCTGGAAAGTGCGA
This sequence comes from Stenotrophomonas sp. YJH_SMC_32, assembly GCF_059369975.1. Lineage (NCBI taxonomy): Bacteria > Pseudomonadati > Pseudomonadota > Gammaproteobacteria > Lysobacterales > Lysobacteraceae > Stenotrophomonas > Stenotrophomonas sp. YJH_SMC_32. The sequence continues at coordinate 781,078 of NZ_JCAFTE010000001.1, forward strand.
TGGTGTGGCAGCTGAAGGCCCACATGCTGGCCGACATCGCGGCGTACATCGATGCCACGGGAAGCTGCTTCCCATTCCCGTGCTGGCAGGTGAGCCATCGGCTGGAACTCATGCGTGCGGCGGAGGCGGAGAACGCGGCCATCAACCGGGCGCTGGAGCCGGTGCTGGAGGTGCCGCTGGACAGGATGCCCAACCTCAACGGCGGTGAGCGCGCGCGGATACAGACGGCGTGGTCCGATCCGTTCGGCGATGTCTACAACCAGACCTGGTTGTTGGGCGATCTGCAGAACATGCACGCGCGGATGATGATGGCGTACCCGCAGCGGGCGGGAGCCCCCTGGCTGATGCGCCTGCTTGGCGATGAGACGGAGGAGCAGCACCATGATGTCTGGTAGGGCAACGCACCTCCTGTAGAGCCGAGCCATGCTCGGCTGCTCTTCGGTCAGCTATCCGGATGCCTGATGCACCGTGCGGACCAACGGTCCGCACCCACCAGAAGAAGGAAGCAGGTAGCGCGCTTTCTGTAGAGCCGAGCCATGCTCGGCTGCTCTTCGGTCAGGTGTCCGGATGCCTGATGCACCGTGCGGACCAACGGTCCGCACCCACCAGAAGAAGGAAGCAGGTAGCGCGCTTTTCTGTAGAGCCGAGCCATGCTCGGCTGCTCTTCGGTCAGGTGTCCGGATGCCTGATGCACAGTGCGGACCAACGGTCCGCACCCACCAGAAGAAGGAAGCAGGTAGCGCGTCTTCTGTAGAGCCGAGCCATGCTCGGCTGCTCTTGGGCCAGGTGTCCGCACGCCTGATGCACAGTGCGGACCAACGGTCCGCACCTACCAAGGCCGGAACCATCCAAGGCCGGAACCATCCAAGGCCGGCGCAACCGTCACCCGCCGATATACGCGGTGATCTCCGCTTCGGCCAGCAGCTGCCGCAGCTGTGCGACAGACGCGCGTCGCATCGGCTTCTCATCCACCGGCGACAGCGGCGCCTGGCGCAGCGCATCGTACGGCAGCACGGCCAGGTCAAAGGTCAGCTCCTCGGCACTGAACACCCACACCGGCACGTCCAGGCTGCGCTCGCGGTCCATGCGCAGCCGGCGCGTCCGCGATTCAGCGGGAATGCCGTGCTCGTCCAGGAAGCGATGCACGGCTTCCGGGTCGTCGCTGTGCAGGTGAAGCTGCACCGGGCTGTTGGCATCGGCGGTGCCTTCCAGCACCGGGCCGGCCAGCCGTGGGGCGAAGCCGTGCAGGAACTCCAGCGCGCGCATCGCGGCCTCGCGGCGGCGCTGCAGTTCATTGCCGTGCTGGGGCCCGGCGAACAGCCGCTGGTATTCGCGCAAGGCGTCTTCGATCTCGGTGTTGCGGGGCAGGGAGGCATCGTCGTGGATGCCGAGCCGGCTGGCGGCCTTCAACTTGGCCTGGTGATAGTCGCGGATGCCGCCTTCGGCCATCAGGCGGGCGGCTTCGTGGGCGAGGCGGTGGCGCCGCTCGCGGGTCTGGCTGGCAGCATGCTGGCGGGCGCGATGCATGCGATGACTCCTGTTGCGACCTGGCTACAGACTAGCGCACGGATGTGACATCCGCGTAGGTATTTCAAGGTGGGGATGTAGAGCCGAGCCCACGCTCGGCTGCTCTACGCGGGGGCCCTGAGCCGAGCATGGGCTCGGCTCTACAGTCGCATCGGTGCCAACCCACGGTTGGCACCCACTGCACCCTTCCTCAGAAGATATCGAACGCGGCGGCGTCGGCCTGTGGCGTATTGAGGTTCAGGTCGTAGTCGGTCAGGCGATCCATGTCTTCCACCTTCACCCACTCGGTCGCGCCGTTGAGCGTGGCCTGGACCATGCCGCTGGGCGGCTCGTTCTGCGCGATCGGGGTGTCCTTCAGCGCGGTGCGCATGTAGTCGATCCAGATCGGCAGCGCCGCCTTGCCACCGTACTCGCGGTAACCCAGCGAGCGGAAGTCGTCGCGGCCCACCCACACGGTGGTCACGTACGGGCCGCCGAAGCCGGAGAACCAGGCGTCACGATGGTCGTTGGTGGAGCCGGTCTTGCCGCCCACGTCCTCGCGGCCGAGCACCTTGGCCTGCACACCGGTACCGCGCTGGACCACGTCGCGCATCATCGACACCAGCTGGTAGGCGGTGCGGGCGTCGATCGCGCGCGGAGCGGTGCGGGCATCCGGGTTGGCCGGAGCGGCGGCAGTTTCGGTCTTGGCTTCGGCCTTGGCCGCAGCGGCCGGGTCCACCTTCGGGGCCGGGGCGCCGAAGTTGAAGCCATCCACCACCTGGTTGACCGGCTGATCGCTGCTGCCGGCGCAGTCGCGGCAGGCCAGCGCCGGGTTTTCCTTGAACACCAGGTTGCCGTCGCGGTCATTGACCTGGTCGATCAGCCAGGTATCCACGCGCGAGCCGCCATTGGCGAACACCGCGTAGCCACGCGCCACCGACAGCGGGGTCAGCGATGCAGTGCCCAGCGACATCGACAGGTTCGGCGGCAGCTCCGATTCGGCAAAGCCAAACTCGCTGATGTACTTGCGCGCGTAGTCCACGCCCATGCCATCGAGCAGGCGTACCGAGACCAGGTTGCGCGACTGCACCAGCGCTTCACGCAGGCGCATCGGGCCGCGGAAGCCGCCGCCGTCGTTCTGCGGGGCCCAGGTCTTGCCGCGGCGATCGCGGAACACGACCGGGGCGTCGAGCACGATCGAGGCTGGGTTGTAGCCCTTGTCGAAAGCGGCCGCGTAGACGAACGGCTTGAAGCTCGAACCCGGCTGGCGGCGGGCCTGGGTGGCGCGGTTGAACTTGTTGCCGGAGAAGCTGAAGCCACCCACCAGCGCCTTCAGCGCGCCGCTGTGGGCATCCAGCGAGACCAGTGCGGACTGGCCGCGCGGGATCTGGTCCAGCAGCCACTCCCCTTCCTTGGCACCGGCGCGTACGCGCACGATGTCGCCGCGCTGCACCAGCTTGCCCGGGGTCTTGTTGGTCCACTTGGCGGCGCCGGCCGGCAGCACGATCTCGGTGCGGTTGGCCAGCACCACCGTGGCGCTGCCATCGGCCGCGGTGCTGGCGACGATTGCCGGCAGCAGGCCGGCCTGGCCGTACATGCCGCGCAGGTGCTCGGCCAGCGCGGCGGTATCGTCGCCGGCGCCCAGCTGCACCTGCTTCTCCACGCCGTGCCAGCCGTGGCGGTGGTCGTACAGCAGCAGACCATCACGGACGGCCAGGTTGGCGGCGGTCTGCAGGGTGGAGTCGATCGTGGTGGTGACGTGGTAGCCCTTGTTGACCACGTCGCCGCCGAAGCGGGCGATCATTTCCTGGCGCACCAGCTCGGCCACGTAGGGTGCATCGACCTGCACCGGCGGCTCATGCGCGGTGGCGTGCATCGGCACGGCCTTGGCCGCGTCGGCTTCGGCCTGGCTGACGAACTTCAGGTCGGCCATGCGCTGCAGCACGTAATTGTCGCGGCGCTGGCGGGCACGTTCCGGGTTGGAGATCGGGTTGCCCGACGACGGGAACTTGGGGATACCGGCCAGCGAGGCCATCTCGTCCAGGTCCAGCTCGTTCAGCTTCTTGCCGTAATAGAACTCGGCGGCAGCGGCCACGCCGTAGGCGCGGTTGCCGAAGAAACTCTTGTTCAGGTACAGCTCGAAGATCTCGTCCTTGCTCAGCTCGGACTCGATCTTGCGCGCCAGCAGGATCTCGGCCAGCTTGCGGGTGTAGCTGTACTCGGAGCTGAGGAAGAACTGGCGGGCGACCTGCTGGGTGATGGTGGAGCCACCCGGCACGCGCTTGTCGTTGGTGGTGGCCAGCAGCCAGACCGCGCGGCCGATGCCCATGTAGTCCACGCCGCCATGTTCGTAGAAGCGGGCGTCCTCGGTGGCCAGGAAGGCCTGCTTCAGCCGCTCGGGCACGTCCTTCATGGTGACCGGGGTGCGCCGGGTCTCGCCGAACACCGCCATCAGCTTGCCGTCGGCAGCGTAGACGTACATCGGCTCCTGCATTTCCACGTCGCGCAGGGTCTGCACGTCGGGAAGCTTGGAGGAAACGGCATAGTACAGACCGCCCACGGCGGCCGCGCCGATCAGCGCCAGGACCAGGACAATCAGGAAGATCCAGCGCAGCCAGCGGCGGAGTCGAGTCATCGGGTTCAGATTCCGATTGCGAATTTCGTGGTCGCAGAGTATAGATTACGCAAGGTGGCGGCTGGGGTCGGCACCGGGGAGCGCAAGGGGAACAGTCAGGGGCTGCATGGTGAATCCGTGAGGGATTTCACAGCAGGGCCGTTGCCATTTGCTAAGAATACGTTATTAATGCTCGGACGCAGGTCTTGCGTCCAAGTGCCCGTCGGCAGGGGAGAAACCGTGGGGCTCATCCCAAAAAGTCAGTCGCCGCTTGTAGGCGTCGACATCAGTTCGACTGCGGTAAAGCTTTTGCAGCTGTCCCGCAGCGGCAATCGTTTCCGCGTGGAACATTACGCTGTGGAACCTCTTCCGCCGAATGCGGTGGTGGAGAAGAACATCGTCGAAGTGGAGGCCGTCGGTGAGGCCATCCGCCGGGCGATGAACCGTTCAGGCAGCAAGGCCAAACTGGCCGCTGCCGCCGTCGCGGGGTCGGCGGTGATCACCAAGGTGATCCCGATGCCGGCCGATCTCGACGAAAACGACATGGAAGCCCAGATCGAGCTGGAAGCGGTCAACTACATTCCGTATCCGATCGAGGAAGTGAACCTGGACTTCGAGGTGATCGGGTCGATCCCGAACAACCCGGAGATGGTCCAGGTGCTGCTGGCCGCGTCGCGTTCGGAGAATGTCGAGCTGCGCCAGTCCGCGCTGGAGCTCGGTGGCCTGCAGGCCAAGGTGATGGACGTGGAGGCCTTCGCGGTCGAGAACGCCTACGCCCTGGTCGCCAGCGAGCTGCCGGTGTCCATCGACGGCGTGGTTGCGCTGGTCGACATCGGCGCCACCATGACCACCCTCAATGTCCTGCGCGGCGGTCGTAGCCTTTACAGCCGCGAGCAGGTGTTCGGTGGCAAGCAGCTGACCGACGAGATCATGCGCCGCTACGGCCTGAGCTACGAGGAAGCCGGGCTGGCCAAGCGCCAGGGCGGCCTGCCGGAAAGCTACGAGATGGAAGTGCTGGAGCCGTTCAAGGAAGCCACGGTCCAGCAGATCAGCCGCCTGCTGCAGTTCTTCTATGCGGGCAGCGAATTCAACCGCGTCGATCACATCGTGCTGGCCGGCGGCTGCGCCGTGCTCGGTGGCCTGCCGGAGATGGTCGAGGAACAGCTGGGCGTGCCGACCGTGGTCGCCAACCCGCTGGCGCAGATGACCCTGGGGCCGAAGGTGAACGCGCATGCGTTGGCCCAGGATGCCCCCGCGCTGATGATCGCGACCGGTCTGGCGCTGAGGAGCTTCGACTGATGGCACGCATCAATCTATTGCCCTGGCGCGCCGAACGGCGCAAGCAACGCCAACGCGAGTTCTACGCAATGCTGGGCATGGCCGCTGTCGGTGGCCTGCTGTTGTCGCTGATGATCTGGTTCTATTACGACCGCCAGGTGAGCGGCCAGATGGACCGCAACGCCTATCTGGAAGCCGAGATCGAGAAGGTCAAGGAACAGAACAAGGAGATCGATCGCCTCGACGCGCAGAAGGAACGCCTGCTGGCCCGCAAGAAGGTGATCGAGGAACTGCAGGCCAAGCGCTCGCAGATGGTCCACCTGTTCGACGCGCTGGTGCGCACCATTCCCGATGGCGTGGTGCTGACCGCACTGAAGCAGGAAGGGGATGTGCTGACGCTGGAAGGTCGCACCCAGTCCAATGCCCGCGTTTCGGCCTACATGCGCAACCTGGAGACCTCCGGCTGGATGACCAATCCTGAGCTGTCGATCATCGAAGCGCGTGACCCGGAGAAGGACAAGGATGGCAAGGTCGGTCCGCTGGCCGACATCAAGGCGCTGCCCTACGTGTTCGTGGTCAAGGTGAAACTGCCGGCACAGAGCGAAGAGGTCTCGGCGACGCCGGGCCTGAACGCCGATGGCTCGGTGGCGACGGCTGCGCCGGCACCGGTGGCTCCGTTGGCCGCAGGTACGGATGCCGCGACGCCTGCGGCTCCGGCAGCGGGCCAGCCGGCAGCGGCTCCCGCCGCACCGGCCGCTGCACCGCCGGCCACTCCGGCCAAGCCGAACCAACCGGCCGCTCCGGCCGCCGCGCCGGCCCCGGCACCTGCCCCGAAGCCTGAGGGCAGCCGCCTGGCGCAGCCGCCGCAGGCCTTCAATGCGCTGCTGCAGGGGGACCGCGCATGAGCCAGAAGATCGACATCAAGAACCTGGATTTCAACGACATCGGCAACTGGCCGCAGAAGGCCAAGATCGTCTTCTGCTCGTTGCTGGCGCTGGTCATCATGTTCGTGGCGTGGATGCTGCTGATCAGCGGCAAGCGCGAGGAACTGGCCGGCCTGGAATCGAAGGAAGTCGAGCTGCGCACCGAGTTCACCAAGCAGCAGGAACGCGCGGTGAACCTGGGGCCGCTGAAGCAGCAGCTGGCGCAGATGGAGCAGGTGCTGCAGCAGATGCTGCGGCAGCTGCCGAGCAAGACCGAAATGCCCGACCTGATCATCGACATCTCGCAGACCGCGCTGTCCAGCGGCCTGACCAACGAGCTGTTCGAGCCGGAGCAGGAGCAGATCAAGGAGTTCTACGCCGAGAAGCCGATCAAGCTGCGCATGGTGGGCAGTTACCACCAGTTCGGCGCATTCGTCAGTGGCGTGGCCTCGTTGCCGCGGGTGGTGATCCTGACCATGCATGACATCAACCTCAAGCCCAAGGAAAAGACCGGCGGCAACGTCCGCAGCGGTGCACTGGAACTGTCCGGTACGGTCAAGACCTACCGTTACCTGGACGAGACCGAAGTGCAGGCGCAGCAGGCGGCCGACGCTGGCAAGGAGGGCAAGAAGTGATGCGCGCGCAGACCGTACGTGGTGCGATGGTGCTGGCTGTACTGCTGCTGGCCGGTTGCGGCCGTGGCGTGACCAGCACGCCCGGCGACGCACCGAACCTTGAGAAGTGGGTGGAAGGCGAGCGCGCGCGACCGGCGCAACCGCTGGAGCCGCTGCCGGTGATGCAGCAGTTCGAGACCTTTGAATACTCCGCGCAGGGCATGCGCGATCCGTTCACCGATGCCTGGACCAATCCGCAGCAGGGGAACGGCGGATTGCGACCGGACCCGAACCGGCGCAAGGAGCCGTTGGAAGGCTTCCCGCTGGATGCGCTGGACATGGTCGGCACCATCGGTACCGGTGCAGGCACCGTGGCGCTGGTGATGGGGCCGGACAAGGTCACCTACCGGGTTCGCCCGGGCGGTTACCTGGGGCAGAGCGACGGGCGGGTCACGGCGGTCTTCGAAGACCGCGTGGAGCTGATCGAACTGGTGCCGGATGGCGCGGGTGGCTGGCTGGAACGGCCGGCAACGCTCTCGCTTGAAGATCAATGATCGTTTACTGGGGATAGCACGATGACCTTTCACCAAGCCAAGGGGCTGCGTCCCATCCGGCGCTCTACCTTGAACCGTGTCAGCGCGCTGGGAGTCGCGCTGATGCTGGCCTGCGCTCCGGCGCTGGCTGCCGCACCGGCGGAAAAACCGGTGGGCGCCACCGTGGCACCGGCCGCTGCGCCGGCAGGCCTGTCGGTGGCCAAGATCGATTTCAAGCGTGGCGATGACGGCGCCGGGCGCCTGATCGTGCAGTTCGACGGGCAGGGCGCGATTCCTGACCTGCGCACGCAGGGCAACAGCGTGGTGGTCGACGTCGGCAATGCCCGACTGCCGGCCAACCTGCAGAAGCCGATGAACGTCACCGACTTCGCCACGCCGGTACAGCGCATCGACGCCAAGCCGTCGGGTGCCGGCACCCAGCTGGTGCTGAGTACCGGCGGTGCAGTGGAGTCGCTGGCCTACCAGAGCGGCAACGAGTACGTGGTCGAGATCAGCCCGCGGCAGGCCCAGGCCGCCGTCGGCGCGGTCACCGCCGGCAGCGTCACCCAGGCGGCCAAGGCCGTCGGCCAGCGCGGCTTCACCGGCAAGCCGGTGACCTTCAACTTCCAGGACGTGCCGGTGCGCACCGTGCTGCAGTTGATCGCCGAGGAGTCCAACCTGAACGTGGTTGCGTCCGACTCGGTGCAGGGCAATGTGACCCTGCGCCTGGTCAATGTACCGTGGGACCAGGCGCTGGACATCGTCCTGCGCGCCAAGGGCCTGGACAAGCGTCGCGATGGCAGCGTGATCTGGGTGGCGCCGCAGGCTGAACTGGCCAAGTTCGAGCAGGAGAAGGAAGACGCGCGCATCGCCATCGAGAACCGCGAAGACCTGCAGACCGACTACATCCAGATCAACTACCACAGCGCCACGCAGATCTTCAAAGCGCTGACCGAGGCCAAGGGCATTGGTGGCAGTGGCGGTGGTGGCAGCGGTGGTGGTTCGGGCAGCTCGTCGCAGGAAGACAGTGGCTTCCTGTCCTCGCGCGGCCGCATCGTGGCCGACGAGCGCACCAACACGCTGATGATCAGCGATATCCCGAAGAAGATCGCGCGCATGCGCGAGCTGATCAACGTGATCGACCGCCCGGTCGACCAGGTGCTGATCGAAAGCCGCATTGTCATCGCCACCGATACCTTCGCCCGCGAACTGGGCGCGAAGTTCGGTGTCAGCGGTAGCCGTGACAACGTGTACTTCAGCGGCAGCCTGGATGCCAATGCCGAGACCCGCAAGTCGCAGGTCGCAACAGACCTGGCCAACGCCAAGGCCGAGCGTGACTGGGAAGCCGGTGGCCGGGTCGGCCCGCCGCCGGTGAAGTCCGGCTCGGCGATCACCCGTGGCCTGAACTGGAACCTGCCGGTGGCCGCCGCCAGCAACCCGGGTTCGCTGGCACTGTCGATCCTCAATGCCGGCTACCTGCTGGACGTGGAACTGTCGGCCATGCAGCAGGAATCGCGAGGCGAGGTGATCTCCAACCCGCGCGTGGTCACCACCAACCAGCGCGAAGCGATGATCAAGCAGGGCAAGGAGATCGGTTACGTCACCATCAGCGGTGGTACCGCTGGCGGCGTGGCGACGCCGAACGTGCAGTTCAAGGAAGTGGTGCTGGAGCTGAAGGTCACTCCGACCATCACCAACGACAACCGCGTGTTCCTCAACATGCAGGTGAAGAAGGACGAAGTCGACCAGCTGATCCAGCTGGAGGGCTACGGCACCGTGCCGTCGATCAACCGCCGCGAAGTCAATACCGCGGTGCTGGTCGAGGACGGGCAGACCGTGGTGATCGGTGGTGTCTACGAGTTCACCGATCGCAACAGCATCAGCAAGGTGCCGTTCCTGGGCGACGTGCCGTTCCTGGGCAACCTGTTCAAGAAGCGCGGCCGCAACAAGGACAAGGCCGAACTGCTGGTGTTCGTCACCCCGAAGGTGCTGCGCGTGGCCAAGCAGAACTGAGCCACCGCTCCGAAGTCTTCGAAGAAGGGCCGCCCTGTGCGGCCCTTCCTCGTTTCCGCCGGTAGATCCACGCCATGCGCGGATGCGCTGTTCAGCCGTTCTTGATGCCAATCGCAAGGCACCCTGCGATGATGTCGGGAACCCGTGCCGTCCTGCGCCGGTCAAAGGCCCCCATGAACCTGCCACCGCCGATGCCCGAAACTGTCTCGCCGCCGCCCGCGCCGGCAACCTCCCGCCTGCATGCGGCATTCACCCAGCTGCGCGATGCGTTGTCGACCGAGATCGTCGGCCAGGCGGCCCTGGTCGAACGCCTGCTGATCGCGTTGCTGGCCGACGGCCACCTGCTGGTGGAGGGCGCGCCGGGCCTGGCCAAGACCACGGCGATCCGTGCACTGGCCTCGCGCCTGGAAGCAGACTTTGCCCGCGTGCAGTTCACCCCCGACCTGCTGCCGGCCGACCTCACCGGCACCGAGATCTGGCGCCCTCAGGAGGGCCGCTTCGAGTTCGTGCCTGGCCCGATCTTCCACCCGATCCTGCTGGCCGACGAGATCAACCGTGCGCCGGCCAAGGTGCAGTCGGCGCTGCTGGAAGCCATGGGCGAGCGCCAGGTCACGGTTGGCCGCCATACCTATGCGCTGCCGCCGCTGTTCCTGGTGATGGCCACGCAGAATCCGATCGAGCAGGAAGGCACGTTCCCGCTGCCGGAAGCGCAGCTGGACCGCTTCCTGATGCATGTGCGCATCGGTTACCCGGACCAGGCCGCCGAATCGGAGATCCTGCGGCTGGCCCGTGAGCGTGCCCGTGGTGCATTGGGCGAGGCCGCGCCGGCGCCAGACAAGATGCCGATGCAGGACGTGTTCGACGCCCGCCGCGAAGTGCTGGACCTGCACATGGCACCGGCACTGGAGCGCTACCTGATCGAACTGGTGCTGGCCTCGCGTGATCCATCGCGCTACGACGCCGGCCTCGGCCGCCGCATCGCATGGGGGGCAAGCCCGCGCGGTTCCATCGCACTGGAACGCTGCGCCCGCGCGCGGGCGTGGTTGGCTGGCCGTGACTTCGTCACGCCCGACGACGTGCGCGCGGTCGCCGCCGACGTGCTGCGCCATCGCGTGCTGCCCAGCTATGAAGCCACCGCCGAAGGCTGGGACGGCGAGCGCCTGGTGCAGGAGCTGCTGGCCCGGGTGCCGGCACCCTGAGCCTGCGCATGACCGATCCATCCGTGGAACAGGCACCGTCTGCGCTCGAAGGTGACGGGCTGCGCCCGCAGCTGGCCGAACTGGTCGCGCTGCGCCGGCTGGCACAGCGTCCGCCGCCGCCGCGCCGTGGCCGCACCGGCAACGCGGGCCAGGCACCGTCCCCGCTGCGCGGCCGCGGCATGGAGTACGCCGAGTCGCGCGAATACGTGGCCGGCGACGACGCGCGCCACATCGATTGGCGTGTGACGGCGCGCACCGGTCGCGCCCATACCAAACTGTTCCAGGCCGAACGCGAACGAGTCAGCCTGATCGTGGCCGATACCTCGCCGGCGCTGTACTTCGGCACCCGCGTGCGCTTCAAATCGGTGCAGGCCGCACGCGCCGGTGCTGTTGCCGCGTGGTCGGCGCAGCGCCGTGGCGACCGCGTGGGCGCATTGCGTGGCAGCGACCGCGAAGCGCCGATCGCTCCGGCAGGTGGGCCACGCGGCGTGCTGCGCGTGCTCGACGCGCTGACCCGCTGGTACGCACAGCCGCCAGCCGACGATCTGGGCCTGGAGCGCGCGCTGGACCATGCCGGTCGCGTGCTGCGCCCGGGGGCACGCATGCTGGTGCTGGCCGATCCGCAGCAGGCCATCCGCATTCCGCCCGCGCGCTGGAGCGCGCTGGCCCAGCATCACGACCTCAGCCTGGTGCTGCTGGTCGATCCACTGGAGCTGCGGCCACCGTCGGCGGCGTTGCAGTTCCAGACCGCGCAGCAGCGCATCGGTCTCGACCTGCGCCGCAGCGAAGTGCAGGCGCACTGGCAGGCGCACTTTGTCGAGCCGCTGCAGGAACTTCGGCGCCAGCTCGGCGCGCGCCGCGTCGACGTGCAGGTGCTGTCTACCGATGCGCCCAGCGACGCCTGGCTGGCGCCGTCGCCGACCGAGGTGCCGGCATGAGCGCCGCGCTGCCGTTGCGCGATGTGCAGCTGCCGCCAGCACCGTCATGGTGGCCGCCAGCCCCTGGTTACCTGATGATCGGCGCGGTGGTCGTGCTGGTGCTGCTGGTGATCGCCGTGGTGATGTGGCGACGTCGCCGCCGCCGCCAGCGCTGGTTGCAGCTGTTCGATCAGGAACTGGCAATCGCCCCCGACGCTACGGCCGAACTGGCGGCCATCGCGGGACTGCTGCGCCGTGCCGCACGCCATGCGAAGCCGGGCAGCGAATCACTGCGCGATGACGCCTGGTGGCAACGCCTGGACCCGCAGGGCACGTTGCCCGATGCGCGCCGCAGCCTGTTGGCCGAAGGCGCCTATCGCCCGCGCGTCGACAGCAACGACGTGGCCGCTGTGCGCAGCTGGGCCCGCGAACGCTATCTGGCGATGCTGCTGGAGCGGCGCCGATGAACCTGCTGGCAAGTTACTGGCCATGGCCAGACCTGCAGCTGGCGTGGCCGCTGGCCCTGCTGGCCCTCCCGATGCCGCTGCTGATGCGCTGGTGGAAGCGCCGTGCAGAACCCGGCGCCGCACTGCGTGTGCCCTATGCTGCCGCCGAGCTCGAAGCCCTGTCTGGTGGCGGCCGTGTTGACGCGTCGTGGCTGCGCACGCTGCTGCTGTGGCTGGGCTGGTGTGCACTGTGCATCGCGCTGGCACGACCGCAGCAGCTGGGCGAAGCCATCACGCCGCCGCAGCAGGGGCGGCAGATGATGCTGGCGATGGATCTGTCCGGCAGCATGGGCGAGGGCGACATGGTGCTGGGCGGCCAGGCGGTCGATCGCCTCACCGCGGCCAAGGCCGTGCTGGCCGACTTCCTGGATCGTCGTGCCGGCGACCGCGTTGGCCTGCTGATCTTCGGCGACCGCGCCTATACGCTCACGCCGCTGACTGCGGACCTGGCCAGCGTGCGCGATCAGCTGCGCGACAGCGTGGTCGGCCTGGCCGGGCGCGAGACCGCCATCGGTGATGCCATCGGCCTGGCGGTCAAGCGCCTGCGTAGCCAGCCGGAGGGGCAGCGCGTACTGATCCTGTTGACCGATGGTGTCAGCAATGCCGGTGTGCTGGAACCGCTGCGCGCTGCGGAAGTCGCACGCGCCGAAGGCGTGCGCATCCACACGGTTGCGTTTGGCGGCGATGGCAGCATGCGGTTGTTCGGCATTCCGATTTCCACCGACCAGGATCCGGTCGATGAGGCCACTCTGAAGAGGATCGCCAGCATGACCGGCGGCCAGTTCTTCCGCGCGCGTGATACCGCGCAGCTGGCCGGCATCTATGCCGAGCTCGATCGCCTGGAGCCAGTGGCCGCAAAGGGCCCGAGCCTGCGCCCTCGCGAGGAACGCTATGCGTGGCCGTTGGGCCTGGCATTGCTGCTGGGCGCATTGGCATGGCTGTGGCCGGAGCGTCGCCGATGATCGCGTTTGCTTCGAATCTTCCCGACTGGAACGCGCTGCACTTCCTGCGGCCCGAGTGGTTGTGGGCACTGCTGGCGCTGCCGCTGATCATCGCGTTGGCGCTGTACCGGCAACGGCGCAGTGATGCGTGGCGGCAGGCGGTGGATGCACATCTGTTGCCACATCTGCTGGCCGCCGGCGCGAAGCGTCGTGTGCGCCTGCCATGGGCGCTGCTGCTGGGCTGGACACTGGCATCGCTGGCGATGGCCGGGCCGAGCTGGCGGCAGCAGGCGCAGCCGATGTTCCAGGCCAGCGCACCACTGCTGGTGGTACTGGACCTGTCCAGCCGGATCAGCGCAACCGATCTGCCACCGTCGCGCCTGCTGCAGGCGCGCGCGAAAGTAGGCCAGCTGCTGCGCGCGCGCCAGGGCGGGCAGGTGGGCCTGGTGGTGTATGCCGATGATGCCTACACCGTGGCGCCGCTGACTGATGACGGCCGCAATGTTGCGCTGTATCTGGATGCGCTGTCGCCGGACGTTATGCCACGCGATGGCCAGCGTGCCGACCGCGGCATCGACTGGGCAACACGGCTGATGCGGCAGATCGGTGCGCTGCAGGGGCAGATCCTGCTGGTCAGCGACCAGGCGGATGGTGAAGCTGCACTGGCGGCAGCGCAGGCACGCAGCCTGGGCCTGCAGGTGTCGGTGCTGGGCCTGGGCACGCCTGCCGGTGCGGCCTACCGCGATGGCAGCGGGCAGATCCGCCAGGCTGCGCTGGATGAGGGCAGCCTGCGCGCGGTGGCCACTGCCGGCGGCGGCCGCTATGCACGCATCTCCGCCGATGACAGCGATCTGCGTGCGCTCGGTGTACTCGACGCGCGCGAAGGCACGGCGGCGCAGCGGCCGGGCGAAGGCAAGCAGTGGCGTGACGAAGGCTTCTGGCTGCTGCCGCCGGTGATGCTGCTGGCATTGCTGGCCTTCCGCCGTCGTGCGCTGCTGGCCGCGGTGCTCGCGGTCGGCCTCGTGCCATGGATGAATGACGCGCAGGCGCAGGCACCTGCGACGCAGGCCTCGCAACCCGCGCAGGGCACGCTGTGGAAGCGTAGCGACCAGGCGCAGCATCAGCGCCTGGCCGAGGGGGTCCAGGCTTACCGCAAGGGCGACTTCGCCACTGCGCGCAGGCAGTTCGAGGGTATCGACAGCGATGCCGGCTGGTACAACCTGGCCAACACGCTGGCACGCGAAGGCAACTACGACGAAGCGATCGCCGCCTACGACCGCGCGCTGGCGTTGCATCCCGGTATGGCCGATGCGGTCGCCAACCGTGCCGTGGTCGATGCCGCGCGCAAGCGCAAGCAGTCGGGTGGCAAAGGCCAGGATCAGCAGAAGCCACCGCAGAACGGGCAGCAGAAGCAGCAGAACGATGCCCCGGGCCAGCAGAACCCGCAGGGCCAGAAGCCGCAGCAGGGCCAGCAGAATCCCGGCCAGGGCCAGCCGCCGTCGGGCCAGCAGGGGCAGGCCAAGGCGGGTGACGACAAGAACCCGTCGAGCCCGCAGCCCGGCGAGCGCGGCCGCGATGGCCAGCAGGCGCCACCACAGGTGGAGGATGCCAAGGCACAGGCCCAGGCCGATGAGCAGCAGCGCCAGCGCATGCAGCAGGCGATGCAGCAGGCACGCGAGGGCGAGGCTGGCAAGGACGGCAAACCCGTACCGGGGGGGGAGGGCCGCACGCCGCGCGAGCGCGAGGAGCAACAGGCGGTGGAAGCGTGGATGCGGCGTGTGCCGGATGATCCGGGCGCGTTGCTGCGGGCCAAGTTCCAGCTGGAAAACGAACGCAGGAAGAGGGAAGGGCGATGACGCGGGCGATCAACATGCACGGGCACTGGTCACGGCCGGTACTGGCGGCGCTGTTGCTGTGGCTGCCGCTGCTGGCCTGGGCGCAACCACGCGCCTGGCTGGACCGCGACCGCATCGCGATGGGTGATACGGTCACCCTTAATGTCGAGAGCGATCAGGGCGCTCCCGACTTCACGCCATTGCGCACCGACTTCGACCTGAGCGGCCAGACCAGCAGCCGCCAGGTGGAATGGAGCAATGGCAGCATGCAGCAGCGCAACCTGTATGGCGTGGCGCTGACGCCGCGGCGCAGTGGTGCGCTGGTGGTACCGGGCCTGCAGGTGGGCAGTGTGCGCACTGCGCCGCTGACGCTGCAGGTCGATGCGGCCGCCGTGGCCAGGCCTGACAGCAATGCGATGGCCTTCATCGAAACCGTTGTCGATGACGATACGCCGTACGTGCAGCAGAGCGTGGGCGTGGTGGTGCGGTTGTATTTCGCCTCGCAGCTGGCCTCCGGCGAGCTGGTGCTGGATACCCCGGCGGGCGCGTCGTTGCAGCGCGTTGGCGACGACCGCACAGATGTGCGCCAGGTCAACGGGCGCCGCTACAACGTGGTCGAACGACGTTTCCTGCTGATCCCCGAGCGCAGCGGCGCGTTGCGGCTGTCCGGTGCGCGTTTCAGCGGGCGCAGCGCCGGAGGTTTCTTCGATGACTTCTTCGGGGGCGGCGATGGCCGCATGAATGCCACTGGCGCAGACCGCACGTTGCAGGTGCAGGCACAGCCGGCACAGGCGCCGCAGCCGTGGTTGCCCCTGCAGAGCCTGCAACTGCGCTACACCAGCGCGCCCACCAGTGCCCGTACCGGCGAGGCAGCCAACGTGGTGGTCGAAGCGGTTGCCGAAGGCGCGACCCGAGCACAGTTCACCGACCTGCCGGTGCCGGATGTCGGCGCCAACGCGCAGGTGTTTGCCGAACCGGCACAGTACGAAGAGACCTTCAACGGCAGCACGCCGCGCCTGAAGGTCACCCGCCGCTATTCGATCGTGCCGCGCCAGCCGGGTTCGCTGGTGGTGCCGGGACCACGCCTGCCCTGGTGGGATGTGCGCAACGGCAAGGCACAGGAAGCCAATCTGCCGGACCTGACGCTGGCCGTTGCGGCCGGTACCGGCGCTGCCACTGCCTCGCCGGCAGCGCTGCCACCGATCGACACCGCTGCCGCGCTGCCGGGCAGCGATGGACAGGATGCGCGTATCGCCGCGACCGTTCCACGCGCCAGCGGCCTGTCCGAGCGTCCGTGGCCGTGGATGGCGGCGGCCATTGGCCTGGCGCTGCTGTGGCTGCTGACCCTGTTGTGGGGCTGGCAGCGAGGCCGACGCCCGCGTGTGGCGGCGCCTGCAGCCGGCACGCCCTCTGTGCCGACCGTGGTGAGCGGGCGCGCGGGCCTGGCCGAACTGCGCCGCGCGCTGGATGGTGAGGGTTTCGATCAGGTGGAGGCGCATCTGTGTGCGATGGCGGGCGTGGAGCGCATCGAGCAGGTGATCGCCCGGCTGGATGACCCGGCCCAGCGCCAGGTGTTGCTGGACCTGCAGCAGGCGCGCTGGGGCGGGCAGGGCGAACTGGCCCCTTTGCGCACGCGCCTGCGCGAGGTCTTCCGTGACGGACCGCACTGGTCGGCGGCTAAGGGCACCGCCGAAACTGGCCTGGCGCCGTTGTATCCAACGCGGCGAACCTGAACCGGCGCCGCTTGCGCGCTTTGTTAGAGTGCATTCATTTTTCGAGGAAACCCGCGTATGACAGCAGCTGCTGCCGACAAGAAGAAGTTGCCCCTGCATTGGAAGATGGGCATCGGCTTTGCGATCGGCCTGGTCCTGGGACTGATCGTGCACGCCCTGGGCGGCAGCGTCGATGGTCTGCAGGCCGGTGCCAAGTGGGTCATGGACTACGTCACCACCCCGGCGTCGGGCCTGTTCCTCAACCTGATCTTCATGCTGATCGTGCCGCTGATCTTCTCGGCGCTGATCATGGGCGTATCGGAGATGGGCGACATCCGCGCCCTCGGCCGCATCGGCTGGAAGACCCTGGCGTATACCGTGCTGCTGTCCGGCATTGCCGTGGGCATCGGCCTGGTGCTGGTCAACCTGCTCAAGCCGGGCGCGGGCGTCGATCCGCAGGTCGCCGCCATGATGCTGTCGGAGAACGCCGAGCGCAGCAAGGAAATCGTCGCTGGCATCCATGGCACGCCGAAGGGCATGGACATGCTGCTGTCGATCGTGCCGAGCAACGTGCTGCAGGCCGCGTCGGACAACGGTGCGATCCTGTCGCTGATGTTCTTCGCGCTGATGTTCGGCATCGGCATGGTGCTGACCGACAACGAGAAGGTCGCCCCGCTGCGCCGCGCCATCGAAGGCGTGTTTGAAATCTCGATGACCCTGATCAACCTGGTCATCCGCTTGGCCCCCTATGCGGTGGCCTGCTTCATGTTCAATCTGGCCGCGCTGTTCGGCTTCGAGCTGATCATCCGCCTGGGCGCCTACGTGGGCGTGGTGGTGCTGGCGCTCGGCCTGCACATGGTGGTGACCTACGGTACTGCCGTATGGCTGTCTGGCCGCTCGCCGCTGTCGTTCTTCCGCGATACCCAGGAAGCGACGGTGATGGCGTTCTCCACCGCCTCCAGCAACGCCACCCTGCCGACCGCACTGCGCGTGGCCGACCAGATGGGCCTGCCGCAGCGCGTGTCGCGCTTCGTGCTGACCGTGGGCGCCACCGCCAACCAGAACGGCACCGCGCTGTTCGAGGGCGTGACGGTGATCTTCCTGGCCCAGTTCTTTGGCGTGGACCTGAGCATTGGCCAGCAGATCATGGTGATGGCGGTCTGCATCCTCGGCGGCATCGGCACTGCTGGTGTGCCGTCGGGCTCGCTGCCGGTGGTGGCGATGATCTGCGCGATGGTCGGTGTGAACCCGCTGGGCATCGGCCTGATCCTGGGCGTGAACCACTTCCTGGACATGTGCCGTACCGCCCTGAACGTGACCGGCGACCTGGCCCTGACCACGCTGGTGGCCAAGGGCGAGTCGCATGACGGACCGGCGCTGGGCACGCCCCTCGATTGAACGCGCCCTGAATGCCATGGATACTATCCCGACGCATGGAAGGCGTCGGGATTGGCGCCGTGCGAAAGGGAGCAGAAATGAGGATTTCGTACGTGATGGTCGCCGCCCTGGGCCTGCTGGCTTTCGACGCCAGTGCCCAGAAGGCCTGTGAAACCAACTACACCAAGACCGGCAGCTTCTTCGCCGGGCGCACCTTCACCACCTGGGACGTGGTGCCCAACGTTACCCCGGCCGACGCTCTCAAGCGTATCCAGATCGAGGGCGTGAAGTCGGGCCTGAAGGTGGCCAGCGTGGACAAGGACCTGGGCATGCTGACCCTGGAACAGAACGTCCAGTTCAATGGTGGCCAGACCACCCTGCCGTGGAACGTGCTGGTTGAAGCCGAGGGCAAGGGTTCGAAGATCACCGTGACCAAGACCACCCCGGCCACCTACGCCACTGGCGAGGACTTCCAGAAGAAGTCGATGTGTGGCGTGATCGAGGCTGCCGCGCCCAAGTAAGGGGTTGGCGGGACCAGATCCCTTTCACTGGCAAGGGATCTGGTCCTACGCCTGAACCCGGCCCCGGGTCTGTGGGACAATAGGCCGCCCGCACGTCCGCGGCCGCCTCCCGATTCCGACAGAACCATGACGCAGCCTACCCGTCGCCAGTTGGCCAACGCCATCCGCTTCCTCGCCGCCGATGCGGTTGAAACCGCAAAGTCCGGCCACCCCGGCATGCCCATGGGCATGGCCGACATCGCCGAAGTCCTCTGGAACGACTACCTCCGCCATAACCCGAGCAACCCGCACTGGTTCAACCGCGACCGTTTCGTGCTGTCCAACGGCCACGGTTCGATGCTGCAGTACGCGCTGCTGCACCTGAGCGGTTACGACCTGCCGATCGAGCAGCTCAAGCTGTTCCGCCAGCTGGGCAGCCACACCGCCGGCCACCCGGAGCGCCACGAGACCCCGGGCGTGGAAACCACCACCGGCCCGCTGGGCCAGGGTTTCGCCAATGCCGTCGGCTTCGCCCTGGCCGAGAAGCTGCTGGCACAGCGCTTCAACCGCCCGGAGCTGGAAGTGGTCGACCACCGCACCTGGGTGTTCATGGGTGATGGCTGCCTGATGGAAGGCGTGTCGCACGAAGCGGCCTCACTGGCCGGTACCTGGGGCCTGCACAAGCTGGTCTGCTTCTGGGACAACAACCACATCTCCATCGACGGCAATGTCGAGGGCTGGTTCACCGACAACACTCCGGAGCGTTTCGAGGCCTACGGCTGGAACGTGGTGCGCGACGTCGATGGCCATGACCCGGAGAGCATCAAGGCCGGCATCGAGGCCGCGCTGTCGCAGAGCGACAAGCCGACCCTGATCTGCTGCCGCACCACCATCGGCTTCGGTTCGCCGAACAAGGCGGGCAAGGAATCCAGCCACGGTGCTCCGCTGGGCAAGGACGAGCTGGAAGCCACCCGCAAGCAGCTGGGCTGGGAATACGGCCCGTTCGAGATTCCGCAGGCGATCTACGATGGCTGGCGCGCCAATGGCGCCGGCACCCTGCGCCAGGCCGAGTGGGAACAGCTGTTCGACAAGTACGCCAGCCAGTATCCGGCGGAGGCGGCTGAGCTGACCCGCCGCTCGCACGGCGAGCTGCCGGCCGACTTCGTTGCCAAGGCCGATGCCTACATCGCCCAGGTGGCCGCTGAGGGCCCGACGATCGCCTCGCGCAAGGCCTCGCAGCTGGCCATCGAAGCCTACGCCCCGCTGCTGCCGGAAATCGTCGGCGGCTCGGCCGACCTGGCGCACTCCAACCTGACCCTGTGGAAGGGCAGCACGTCGGTTGCCAGCGACGACGCCAACGCCAACTACGTGTACTACGGCGTGCGCGAGTTCGGCATGACCGCCATCGCCAACGGCCTGGCCCTGCACGGTGGCTTCATTCCGTTCGACGCCACCTTCCTGGTGTTCAGTGATTACGCCCGCAACGGCGTGCGCATGAGCGCGCTGATTCCGGCCCACGCCATCCACGTCTATACCCACGACTCGATCGGCCTGGGCGAAGACGGCCCGACCCACCAGCCGGTGGAGCACCTGGCCTCGCTGCGCTATATCCCGAACAACGACGTGTGGCGCCCGTGCGATGCGGTCGAGTCGGCCGTGAGCTGGAAGGCCGCGATCACCCGCCAGGACGGCCCGAGCTGCCTGGTGTTCAGCCGCCAGAACCTGCCGCACCAGCCGCGCAGCGCCGAGCAGATCAAGCAGATCGAGCGCGGCGGTTACGTGCTGGCCGATGCCGCCGGTACCCCGGACGTGATCCTGATCGCCACCGGTTCGGAAGTCTCGCTGGCTACCGAAGCCAAGGCCCAGCTGGATGCGGCCGGTCTCAAGACCCGCGTGGTCTCGATGCCGTCCACCGACGTGTTCCTGCGCCAGGATGCGGCCTACCGTGAATCGGTGCTGCCGAACGCGGTGCGCAAGCGCGTGGCCGTGGAAGCTGGCGTCACCGGTTTCTGGCGCCAGTTCGTCGGCCTGGACGGCGCGGTGATCGGTATCGACACTTTCGGTGCTTCGGCCCCGGCCGACCAGCTGTACAAGCACTTCGGCATCACCACGGCGCACGTGGTGGAAGCCGCCAAGGCGCTGTAAGCAGCCTCTCGGCGCAACAAAGGAAAGGCCGGCGCAAGCCGGCCTTTCTCGTTGCCGGAAGAAAAAGGGGACGGAGGGAATTAAGTCGTTTGTGCACAAACGACTTAATTCCCTCCGTCCCCTTTTTCTCAGGCGGTACGCGCCAGCGCCAGCCGCAGCAGCCGCGCGTCCAGGCGTTCGGCGAAGTCTTTCGGTGCCTGCAGGCCCATGCGCTGCAGGTACACGGCATCGCCGTCGCCGGCCGGTTGCCGCAGCGCTGCCCAGACGGTGCGCAGCTTGTCGCTGCGGGTCTGCGTGTTGGCCTTCAGCCACGCCAGCGCTTTGACCAGCACCTGCTCGATCTCGTTGAAATCGCTGCCCAGCGGGTAGTCCGGCAGGCTGCCATCGGCGCGGAATGGTGCCAGTGCCGCCGCCAGCGCCTGGGGCGTGTTGCGCTGCAGGCGCTGCGGGTCGGGCTGGGACGCCGCCAGCAGCTTGCGCGAGGCCTGTGCCTGCTGCAGCAGATCGCCCTGGAAGGGCGCTTCGGTAATTGCGGTCATCGCATGCACGCAGTCCTCGTCGGTCAGCCCGCGCAGATCGGCGATGCCGTACTCGTTGAGGTAGATGTCACGCAGGTGGCGTGGGATGGTGGTGTGCCCGTAGTTCCAGCGCACGTTCGATTCGCGGCGGCCCTTGTCATCGCGCGCGGCACGGAACATCAGCACGCTGCGCGCTTCCGGCAGGGCATGTGCCATCGCCACGAAGTTGTACTGGCCGCCCACGCCGGACACCACGCGTCCATCGTCCAGCGCATCCGATACGGCCGCGCCGAGCGCGGTAGCCATCATGCAGGAATTGAAGAAACGCGCATGGCGGCGCTGCAGGCGCTCCAGTGCCTCGTTACCGCCATACAGCTGGTTGATCTCGCTGATGCGGCGCATGCCGATCGCACGGCATTCGTCTTCCGGCAGCGTGCGCAGCCACTCGTAGAACTCCGGCGAGCCCAGGTAGAACGCGCCATGCAGGTACTCGCCTTCCGCGGCCAGGGTGGCATGGTCGATCGACAACGTGCTGCCATTCTCGATGCGCTGCATCAGCGCCAGGTCGTCGTGCACCTTGCGCCTGATCACCCCGGTCTGCACCAGGCGGCGGAAGCCTTCATTGAGCATCTCGCTGCAGCCGTACAGGCCCACCTCGAATGGATCCACGCCGCCGATCTCCTGCACCAGCGGGTGGCTGGCCAGCTGCGGATCAAGTGCATGCAGCACGCGGCGGTAGCGCGCGTTGTCGGTGTGGCGCAGCACCAGCGCATGGCTGAGCGCGTCGGCCAGCGTGCCGATGCCGATCTGCAGGGTGCCGCCGTCGCGCACCAGGGTGCTGGCATACAGGCCGATGGCGTAGTCGGCATCGCCGACCGGCTGCCGCGGCAGCCCGAACAGCGCCGGGTACGGTGGCGGTGGGGTGATCACCAGATCGAAGAACGACACATCGACCGTCGCCGAGCCGGCCAGGTAGGGCAGCTGCGGATCGATCTCGGCGATCAGCAACGGGCGCGGCAGGCCGCGCGCGGTCATCGCATCGAGCGTGTCCTGGGTGATGTCGTTGTTGCACGACAGCGAAAGCCGGCGGTCATTCGGCCGCATCGCCACCTTCTGCACGATCACCTGCGGTGCGCGCTGAGCGACCGCATCGGCGGCGTGGGTGTAGTTCAGGCTGGTATAGCTGGATTGCGCCTGCCGTGAACCGAGCAGGGCGCCGGACTGCATGTAGAACTCTTCCACCTGCACGTGCGCTGGCAACGCGTCGCGCGCGATAGCATCGGCATAGGCCAGGCGCGGGAAATCGTCGCCGAAGTGGCGCTGCGCAAACGGCGCCAGGAAGCGTGCCTCCAGGCCGTTGCCACGCGCCTTCGGCGGATTCAACGACAGCGCGGTATACAGCTGCAGCGGTCGTGAGGGATCGTGCTCGACGCGCGCATACAGGGCGTTGAGCAGCCGATGTGGCTTGCCCAGCGCCAGCGGTGCCCCGATCCGCAGCGGCCCGTCCACGCGCGCAAACAGCCAGTCGACGGCGGCGTCCAGGTCGGTGAGGTGTTCGGTCATGCGCGGCGGTCCTGCGTGTGGGGGAGTGCGGGCATTACAGCATGTCGGGCTTGAACCGCCGTCGACGCGAGACTTCTGCGCCGGACACCATGAACTGCCCATCGCCGCGGTAATGCACCGTGCGCGGCAGTTTCGGCCGGGGCGCAACATGGGCGCGCACGATCTCCCAGATGAACAGATTGCTCGACGCCACCTGGCTGTCGTCGTACAACCGGCATTCGAAGTTCGAGTGGCACTGCCCGACCAGCGGCGCGCCGACCTCGCGCGCGGGCAGCGCATCGAGCCCGAAACGGGCGAACTTGTCGACCTCGCGGCCGCTGCAGTTGCCGATGTCCACCACGGTATCGAGCAGTTCCACGCCGGGTACGTTGATCACGCACTCGCCACTGCCGACGGCCAGTGCATGGCTGTGGTTTTCATTCCACAGGTAGGTGGCGACCAGTGACGGCGAGAAGCCCATCACCATGTGCCAGCCCATCGTCATCAGGTTGTGCTGGCCGCGCCAGGCGGTGCTGAGCAGCACGATCGGGCCGGGTTCGAGGAAGCGGCGGGCCTGCTCGACCGGGAACTCCTTCTTGGGAAGCGCTTTCATCCGAGGCCTCGGCCGGGAGGGCTCGATGCTGGCGCAAAGCCGATGAATCCGGAGTCGAGGGGCTTGACAGTCGGTTCGATTACGCGCGTAATCGAGCTGTCGATTACGGATGTAAATCATGACCCCGATCAGCGAAGCCGAAGCCGTTGTGATGGAGGTGCTGTGGCATCAGGCACCGCGTAGTGCCGATGACGTGGTGGCCGCGCTGGCCCACCGCGACTGGGCCGAGCCGACCATCAAGACCCTGCTCAACCGCCTGCTGACCAAGGGCGCGATCGCCGCCGAGCGCGATGGCCGGCGCTATCTGTATCGCCCGCTGTTGCAGCGCCAGGTGTGGGTGGAGGCGCAGAGCCAGGACTTCATCGGCCGTGTCTTCGAAGGGCGCGTGGCGCCGCTGGTCGCGCACTTCAGCGAACGCGGCCAGTTGAGCGCACAGGACATCGCCGAACTGAAGAAGCTGATCCAGGAGCTGGACCATGACTGAGCTGCTCGGTGGACTGTGGCAGGCCAGCGTGTGGCTGGCCATGGGGGTGATCCTGCTGGCCGTGCTGCGACCGCTGCTGGTGTGGATGGGGGGCGCTGGACTGGCTTATCGCAGCTGGTGGTTGTTGCCGATGCTGCTGGTGACCTTGCTGCTGCCGTTGCCGCAGGCTGCGCTGTTGCAGCACGTGCCGACAGTGCTGCTGAAAGTCGAGCCAGGGGCCGTGGACGAACTGGCAGGGCCGTCGCTGCCATGGGCACCGCTGTTGCTGCTGGCATGGGCGCTGGGCATGGGCATCTGCCTGCTGCGCGACCTGCGCGCACAGCGTCGTTTCGAACGGCGCATGGGCCCGCTGAAGCCGCGCGCCGATGGCAGCTGGCAGGCCAGTGGTGACCCAGGCCTGCCAGCACTGGTTGGCCTGTGGCGGCCGCGAATCGTGGTTGGCCCGGACTTCGATCAACAGTTCAGCGCACAGGAACAGGGGCTGATCCTGCAGCACGAGCACAGCCACCGCCGCAATGGCGATCACTGGGCCAATGGTGCGTTGCTGCTTATGCGTGCGGTGTTCTGGTTCCACCCGCTGGTGCTCTGGGCTGCACGCTGCTTCCTGCGCGACCAGGAACTGGCCTGCGATGCCCGCACCATCGCCCCGCAGCCTGCGCTGCGCGGGCTTTACGCCAGCACGCTGCTGAAGGCGCAGCTGGTCCACCCGGTTGCGCCAGCGGTCTGCCATTGGCGCAGCCAACCCGTGTTGAAGGAGCGTATCGCCATGTTGAAGCAGTCCAAGCGGAAGGCATTGCCGTGGGTATCGGGGCAGGTGCTGGTCGTCGGGTTGTGCCTGGGAATGGGCGCAGTAGCGTGGGCCAGCCAGGGCGATGCGATGGCTGGCCGCCCGGCAGCGGCGGTCATGGATCGGGAGATCCAGGTCGTCAAGATGCCACCGCCTTCCTATCCGAAATCCGCGGTCGAGGAGCGCCAGGTGGGCGTGGTGAACCTGCGCGTGGAAGTGGATGCCAGCGGCCAACCCACCGATGTCAGGGTGCTCAGTGCCACCAATCCGGGCGTGTTCGACGCGGTGTCGATCACCGCAGCGCGCAGCTGGACCTATCGGCCGGCGATGAAGAACGGCAAGCCGGTGGCAGGCGCAGTGAAGATTCCGATCACCTTTGCGATGGACAACAGCGAGGACGCCCAGTGAAGTCCGCGCCGCTGCTCGTGGTGGCGGCGCTGATGATGGGGTGTGCGAGCCAGGAACGGCTGGCCACCGTGCACACCCGCAGCGAGAATGTCGGCCACCAGCGACTGCAGCCGCAGGCGGGCGGTGGCAGTGGGCAGTTGCAGGCGTATTCGCTGGGTGCGACCGAGGGCTACCGGATGCCGCAGTTGTACGCGGCACCGGACCCGGAGGTCGGCGATCGTGACCCGCGTGCGGAACTGGCGCCGACCACGATCTGCCTGCAGGTGGTGGTTGATGCCAACGGCGTCGTCGAGCGCAGCCTGCCATTGACCGATCGCCCGGAGTGCGCGGCAGGTGCTGCGGGCGAGAATGCGCCCCTGCTGCAGGCTGCGCAGGAGGCCGTGGCGATGTGGAAGTACTCGTCCGCAGCGGTCTGCCACTTCGCGGCTGGCAAGGTGCCTGCCGACCGCGGTGACTGCCGGGGCGCCGAACGGGTCGAGCCGGTGGCGGTCACCCTGCAGTACGCCTTCACCTTCGAGATCGTGAAGGGCCAGCATGTGGTGCGCACGCAGGGAAAATGAACGCTCGCGGTCCGTGATGGAAACCGATGGCGCCGGGCTCTGCCCGGCGTACGTCAGGCCCCTCCCTGGATGTTGGCCTTCACCGCCGGTTGCATCAGCTTCGGTTCTTCCAGCGTGGCATCGCGGGCCTGGCGCACGCTGACGAACTCTGCCTCGGCCACGCCGTCATGCACGTGGATGTTGTGCGCGCGCTGTTCACCGATGGTGGTTTCGTTGGCGAAATCACGGCCCCCCGGGCCGTAGTCGTGGCAGACGAAAACCCGGGTGGTATCGGGCAGCGCGAGCAGGCGCTGGATCGAGCGATACAGCTGCGCGGCATCGCCACCCGGGAAATCGCAGCGTGCGGTGCCGCCGTCGGGCATGAACAGCGAATCGCCGGTGAACAGCGCATCGCCGATCAGGTAGGCGATGCTGTCGCTGGTGTGGCCGGGCACGGCGATCACCTGTCCTTGCAGCTCGCCAATGGCAAAGGTTTCGCCGTCGCTGAACAGGTGATCGAAGATCTCATCGGCGGCCGGAAGCTGCAGGCCATAGCGCGGCGCGAACGTGGCCTGCACCGCGCGGATACCTTCACCGATGGCCAGCGTGGCCTGCGGGAAGCGCTGCTTGAGCCGGCGCCCGGCCGACACGTGGTCCGCATGGGCATGGGTTTCCAGCAGCCAGCGCAGCTGCAAGCCTTGCTGTTCGATGGCCTGCAATGCGGCATGCAGCGGCGCTTCACTGCTGGCGTCGGTATCCGGGTCGTAGTCCAGGACCGGATCGATCAGCGCCGCATCACCGCTGGCCGGATCGCTGACCAGGTAGCTGAAGGTATTGCTGTCACGGTGGAAGAACGACTGCACCTGGACCGGCATCGGAACTCTCCTCAGCGCGTGCCGAGCACGCGGTTCAGCAACTGCGCCAGGTTCTCGCCGGCCAGTCGCAGCTGCGCTTCGGCCAGCGGCCGGTAGCGCTCGGTGTATTCGTCACCGATTTTACGCGTGGCCGGATAAACGCCAGCTTGCATGGAAATGCGGCAGCTGGCCTCGGCCCAGGTCTGTGGGTCGCGCTGCGGGTTGGACTGGCGCGCCAGCTTCGGCGCGCGCTGGCTCTGCAGCAGCGGCAGGTAGCCGGCGTCGTCCAGCTTGCGGGTGTTGAGCATGCCGCTGTCCCACAGCGAGTGCAGGTTGGTACCGCGGTTGCCGAACTGCAGCTGGAAATCGTTGCCGCCCTTGTCATGAGCGTAACCGGCATGCATCGGCTGGTGGATGTCGCCGACCAGGTGCACGACGAACTTCAGTGCCTGCAGGCGCTCGCCATCGGTCAGGCTGCGGTCGCCCAGGATGGCGCTCTGTGCTTTCAGGGCCTCGACGATGCAGTTGCCGTTCCTGCAGTGCTTCGGTGCTTCGTAATGGCAGTCGTCTTCGGCGATGTTGACGTAGTGCCAGCCGGCCGAACGACGGCCCAGGCCGGGGTCCTTGGCGCGCAGCTGGTCGGCCCACGGCGCGATGCTGGCCAGGGTGGCGTCCGCTTCGGTGGCCAGCAGGCGGTCCACTTCGGCGCGGGCGGCGGGGTTGAGGCGGGCGTCGGCGACTTCGGCAACCAGGCGGTGGCCTTGCGCGCCCCAGGCATGGGCGGGGGCGGAGACGGACAGCAGGGCCGGCACCAGGGTGGCGGCGAGGAACAGGGAGTGCAGGGCTTTCATGCACATATTCTAGCGGGGTAGGTGGATTGAAGAGCGGCGCGTTCCTGTCTGCTGGGGGCTGGCTGCAGGGGCTGGCGCTGCGGGACACGTTGCAAGTACGTCCCTGTAAGCTCGTACGCGGCATTCATGCCGCGGACGGTCCCGCAGCGCCTGCCCCTGCAGCCCCATCCAACATGGCTGCGGAGGCGGATGCAAACGTCAAAGGCAACATCAAGAACAAATGCAGGATCAAAATCCGCCTTTTGCAATTGCAGGCAACCATTACGCCTCGGATGTACAGGCTCTGCTCCCCGCCTCGCCCCAGCTCCGGAACCGCTTCAGTCCCAGGCACAAAAAAGCCCCGGCAATCACCGGGGCAACATGCTGCGAGGGTTTTGCGTATAGCGGGGGAGCGGGGGGGCGAAGCCCCCCGCACTCAACACACCGCTTTAGAACTTGAAGACGTACGAAGCGCCGTAGACCAGCGGATCGATGTTGACGGTGCCGATCTTCTCGCCGTTCAACTTCACCTTGCTGTCGATGTCGATCCAGCGCATGTCCACGCGCAGGGCGCCCTTCTCGCCGATCGCGAAGTCGATGCCCGCATGCGCGGCCAGGCCCCACGAATCCTGCAGCTTGAGCTTGCTGCCGGCCAATGCACCGGTGGTGTCTTCGCTGAAGAAGGTGGTGTAGTTCACGCCCGCGCCAACGAACGGCGAGACCTTGCCCTTGCTGTTGAAGTGGTACTGCAGGGTCACCACCGGCGGCAGCTGCTTGGTGCTGCCGACGCGGCCCAGGCCGTTGATGTTGATGTCGTGCTTGAACGGCAGCGCGGCCAGCACTTCGATGCCCAGGTTGTCGGCGATGAAGTACTCGCCGGTGATGGTCGGCTTGACGTCGTTGTCGACGTCGACCTTCAGGGTGCCGCCGGCCAGCCAGCCGTTGTTCGACTTCGGCGCCACCTGGTGCACGCCGGCCGAAACGGTCCAGTCGCCCTTGGACTGGGCCATGGCCGGGGCGGCGGCGAGGGACAGGGCGGCGGCCAGGCTGGCCACGATCAGGGGGGAGGTCTTGCGCATGGGGGTGTTCTCGTTGCTGGGTGGATGGCGACAGTCTCGGCCTCACGCCGCGCTAACGCTTTGATCCGGATCAAATCCTGTCCGCCGACCTGCTGGCGGCCCGGCCTGGCCCACGGTGGCCAGCCCCGGCCTGCTAGACTTGTGGGCCCTATCCATCCCGCCGCACCCGTCGCGGCTGCAGGAGCTTGAGAAATGGCAATCAAGGTTGGTATCAACGGTTTCGGTCGCATCGGGCGTAACGTCCTGCGCTCGGCGGTGCTGAACTTCGGCGACGACATCGAAATCGTGGCCATCAACGATCTGCTGGAGCCGGATTACCTGGCCTACATGCTCAAGTACGACTCCGTGCACGGCCGCTTCAAGGCCGATGTGGCGGTGCAGGGCAACGACCTGCTGGTCAACGGCAAGAAGATCCGCCTGACCCAGGAACGCGACCCGGCCAACCTGAAGTGGGACGAAGTCGGCGCCGACGTGGTGCTGGAAGCCACCGGCCTGTTCCTGACCAAGGAAACCGCGCAGAAGCACATCGATGCCGGCGCCAGGAAGGTCATCATGTCGGCCCCGTCGAAGGACGACACGCCGATGTTCGTGTTCGGCGTGAACGACAAGACCTATGCTGGCCAGGCAATCATCTCCAACGCGTCGTGCACCACCAACTGCCTGGCTCCGCTGGCCAAGGTCATCAATGACAAGTGGGGCATCAAGCGCGGCCTGATGACCACCGTGCATGCGGCCACCGCCACCCAGAAGACCGTCGATGGCCCGTCCAACAAGGACTGGCGCGGCGGCCGTGGCATCCTGGAAAACATCATTCCCTCGTCCACCGGTGCGGCCAAGGCCGTCGGCGTGGTCATCCCGGAACTGAACAAGAAGCTGACCGGCATGAGCTTCCGCGTCCCGACCTCGGACGTGTCGGTGGTCGACCTGACCGTCGAGCTGGAGAAGGAAGCCACCTACGCCGAGATCTGCGCTGAAGTGAAGGCACAGAGCGAAGGCGCGCTGAAGGGCATCCTCGGCTACACCGAAGACAAGGTTGTGGCCACCGATTTCCGCGGCGAGACCTGCACCTCGGTGTTCGACGCCGACGCCGGCATCGCCCTGGACGGCACCTTCGTCAAGCTGGTGACCTGGTACGACAACGAGTGGGGCTACTCCAACAAGTGCCTGGAAATGGCCAAGGTCATCGCCGCCAAGTAAGGCCGGTGTAGATCGCAGACGGACCCCGGCCTGGCCGGGGTTCGTCGTTTATGGGACCCACCCTGTCGTAGCATGGGGCGGTCGACCGCCGCCGCTGGGGCGCGGGATCGCATTGGAAGCACGCAATGGAAGCACTGATAGCCCTGGTCGTACTGGTTCTTCTGGCCATCCCGCTGTTGCTGGTGGTCGCGCTGGTGATGATTGCCGGCCTGCGCCGCCGCGTCGCTGCGCTGGAAAGCGCGATGGCCGCCGCGCCGGCCGCCGTCAGGCCGGCCGCCACCGCACCCGCGCCTGAACGGCCTGTGGCCGCACCTGCTGCCAGCGCCGATCCACCGTTCCTGCGGCCGGCCGCCGCTGCTGCTGCGCCTCAGCCCCCGCAGCCACCGGTGCGCGAAGCAACGCCCACCGAGGTGCCTGTCCCCCGTCCTGCTGCGCCACCGCCGGTGCCGCCGGTGCCGGTGCAGCCGCCGCTGCCTTCCGAACCGGAACTGCCCAATGTCATCGAGCGTGGCATCGGTGCGGTCAAGCGCTGGTTCACCGAAGGCAACGTGCCGGTCAAGATCGGCATGCTGGTGCTGCTGGCCGGTGTCGCAGCGCTGCTGAAGTACGTCAGCGACCAGGGCTGGCTGGTGCTGCCGATCGAACTGCGCCTTGCCGGCATCACCGTGGCTGCGCTGGGCCTGCTGGCCTTCGGTTGGCACCAGCGTGAACGCCGGCGGCTGTTTGCCCTGGCGCTGCAGGGCGGTGCCATCGGCGTACTGCTGCTGACCATCTTCGCGGCGTTCAAGCGCTTCGACCTGATTCCGCCGGCCTTTGCCTTTGCCAGTTCGATCGCACTGGTGGCCGGGCTGTGCGTGCTGGCGGTGGTGCAGAACTCGCGCACGCTGGCCGTACTGGGCATCCTGGCCGGCTTCATGGCACCGCTGTGGCTGTCCACCGGCAGTGGCAACCACGTGGGGCTGTTCAGCTATTACGCCGTGCTCAACGCGGGCATCTTCGCGATCGCCTGGTTCCGCCCGTGGCGCGCGCTGAACCTGCTGGGCTTCGCCTTCACCTTCGGCATTGGCACCTTCTGGGGCGTGCTGCAGTACGCGCCGGACAAGTTCAGCAGCACCGAGCCGTTCCTGGCGCTGTTCTTCGTGTTCTACCTGCTGATACCGCTGCTGTACGCGCGTCGCCAGCCGGCCGGCCGCCGTGACTTGATCGATGGCAGCCTGGTGTTCGGCACGCCGCTGGTCGCGTTCTCGCTGCAGGCAGGCATGCTGCACGCGCAACCGATGACGCTGGCACTGTGCGCGCTGGGCCTGGCGGCGATCTACGCGGTGTTGGCCCGGGCGCTGATCGCACGTGCGTCGTACACCGTGCTGGCGCAGTCGCATGCCGTGCTCGCGGTGGGTTTCGCCACGCTGGCGGTGCCGCTGGCATTGTCGGCGCGCGCCACCGGCGCCGTGTTTGCACTGGAAGGCGCTGGCCTGGCGTGGTTGGGGCTGCGCCAGAAGCGGTGGCTGCCGCAGGTCTCCGGCGCGTTGCTGCAGATCGGCGCCGCATTCGCCTTCGTTGCCGGTGGCGACCACTGGCACGAAGACCTGCGCTTCCTGATCAACCCGACCGCCGTTGGCGCGCTGTTGCTGGCCCTGGCCGGCTTCGCGTCGGCGTGGAGCTACCAGCGCAGGCCGCGTCATGAGGTCGCACTGGTGTATTACCTGTGGGGCCTGCTGTGGTGGCTGGGCGGCCTGGTCCATGAGATCACCCGCTTCTTCCCGTACCGCACCGAAGTGGACGCGTTGCTGGTGCTGGCCGCGGTCACTGCCTGGCTGGCGGCCGAAGCGCAGCGTCGCCAGCCGGCGCGTGCGCTGGGCGTGACCGCGCTGGCCATGCTCGCGCTGGGCTTCCCGCTGGCCCTGATGCAGAGCGATGCACACCACCAGCCGTTCGCCGGCCACGGCGCGCTGGCCTGGGCGGTGTTCGCGGTACTGGGCGTGCGTACCCTGCTGTGCCTGCGCCAAGGCGGCGATACCGTGGCCCGCATCGCGCAGTTCCTGTGGTGGCTGCTGTGGCCGTCGCTGCTTTCGTTGCTGGCCTTGTGGGGTAGTGGCGAGGCCGGCCTGGCGCAGGGTTGGACGACCCTGCTGGTGACCTTGCCGTGGCTGCTGATGGCGGCGCTGTCGCTGTGGCGCTGGAACGCATTGCGCTGGCCGATGGGCGCGGCCTTCGACAGCGCGCGGGTCCCGCTGCAGTGCGTGCTGTTCGGTCTGCTGGCGATCGGTTGGCTGCTGGGCCAGCTGCTGCCGGGCGACGCCGCACCGCTGCTGTGGCTGCCGGTGCTGAATCCGGCCGAGATCGGCCAGTGGCTGAGCCTGCTGCTGCTGGCGCGCTGGCTGTACGGCAGTGAGGCACCGCAGGCATTGCTGAACATCCGCATGCCGCTGCTGGCACTGGCGGCCTTCCTCGCGTTGACCAGCCTGGTGCTGCATGGCGTACACCAATGGGGTGGACTGGCGTGGAATGCCTCGATGATGCGCTTCAGCCTGGCGCAGACCAGCCTGACCGTGTTGTGGAGCGTGCTGGGTGTGATTGCCTGGGTGTGGGGGTCGCGTCGCAGCCAGCGTGTGTTGTGGATGGTCGGTGCCGTGCTGATGGGCGTGGTGCTGGCCAAGCTGGTTATTGTCGATCGCCAGCACCTGGGCAACCTGCTGGGCATCGCATCGTTCATCGCCTACGGCCTGCTGTGCACGGTCGTGGGTTATCTGGCACCGGCACCGCCAAGCGCGGCGCCGACCGTGGAGAAATCGCAATGAGGAAGTGGAGCAGGGCGCTGCTGCCGGCGATGTTCGGCATGCTGGCCGCCGTCGTGGTACAGGCGGCTGATTACCGCACGCAGTATGCCGAGCAATGGCCGCTCACATTGTCCAGTGCGCAGTCCGGTGCCTACCGTATCGTGCTGGAGCCGGCGATCTACCGCCGTGCCGTGACCGCCGATCTCAGCGATCTGCAGGTGTTCAACGCGGCCAGCCAGTTGTTGCCGTCGGCACTGCTGGCGCCGGACCAGCCGCTGGCGCAGTCGCCGGTGCAGCGTGAACTGCCGTGGTTCGTGCTGCCGCCGCTGGCCGATGCACAGCGCAACGACCTGCAGCTGCTGACCGAGCGTGATACCGATGGGCGCGTGCGCCGGGTCGAAGCGCGGGTGGGTGGCGGGGCTGGGTCGAGCGGGCAGGGCGGCTGGCTGATCGACGCCAGCATGCTCGATCAGCAGCCGCTGGCGGCACTGGTGCTGGACTGGAACGACAGCGACCAGCCGCTGCAGGTGCAGGTGCAGCTGGATGCCAGTGACGACCTGCAGCACTGGCGATCGATTGGCCGCGACGTGCCGCTGGTGGATCTGCAGCGCGCCGGCAAGCGCCTGCTGCAGCGCCGCCTGCAGGTGGACGGCGCTGCACGCTACCTGCGCATCCTGGCGCAGGGCGACTCGCGCCTGCCGACCCTGCGCGGCGTACTGGCGGAACTGCCGCCAGCACCGGCCACGCTGCCCTGGGAATGGCTGTCGCTGGAGCCGACGTCGTCGGGCAAGGGCGAGTACACCTTCGAGATGGATGGCCGGTTCCCGGTGGCACGTGCCGATGTCGCCAGCACCGATAACAGCCTGGTGCAATGGACGCTGTTCAGCCGCGATGACGAGAGTGCGGAATGGCAACGTCGCAGCGCGCCGTGGATCGCCTACCAGGTGCAGCAGGGCACGCAGGGCCAGCGCCAGCAGTCGGCGGCACAGCCGCTGGGAGGGGTGCACCGCGACCGCTACTGGAAACTGGTGGCGAATCCGGCGGAAACCGCCACCGCGCCGACGCTGCGCCTGGGTTACCAGCCGGAAGTGCTGGTGTTCCTGAGCCAGGGCGCGGCGCCCTACGCACTGGCGGTGGGCAGCGCGACCGCGCGCCGCACGGACGCGCCGATCGGGGTACTGATCGAGGAACTTCGGCAGCGCAACGATCCTTCGTGGCAGCCAACACTGGCGCGCCTGGAAGGCAGCCCGGAGCCGCTGGCCGGCGATGCGGCGCTGAAACCGCAGCGCGATTGGAAATCGTGGTTGCTGTGGGCGTTGCTGGGCCTGGGCGTACTGGTGGTGGGTGGCCTGGCGCTCAGCCTGCTTCGGCAGAAGCCCGCGCCTTCGGAATAGTTTCAGCGAACGGCGCAGCCCCTCGTGGGTGGGCGGTTGGTCGCGTAAAGCAAAAGCAAAAGCAGCGCTTGGCCGGGCGGGGCGGGTTCGCGGGGGACGCCGCAAGTACGTCCTTGTAGGCTTGGCAGCCGCATCCATGCGGCTGACACCCCCGCGAACCCACCCCGCCCGGCCTCTGACAATTTCCGTGTGCGTCCACCCACGGAAAGAAAAAAAGAAGAGCAAAAGCTGCTTGGCAGGGCGCTCTTTGTAGAGCCGAGCCCATGCTCGGCTGCTGTTCGCGATAGACCCAGCCGAGCACGGGCTCGGCTCTACATTTTTCTCCGACACCAGAAACCGCTTTTGCCTTTGCCATCTGCATCACCTCAGGTGCCTGTCGAGGCCGGGGCGGTGTGGGCTGGCAGGGGTGTCAGCCGCATGGATGCGGCTGCCAAGCCTCCAGGGATGGATTCACGGCGTCCCCTGCCAGCCCACACCACCCCGGCCCACTCACAGCACCACGAAGCGCCAGCGCTTTGGCCGTTGCCGTTGCTGTTGCATTTGCCCCGCGCCTCTGCCTGCCGCAGGCATCGGCCCTCCCACCAGCCGCACCCGATACAATGGCCGTCTGCCGCAGACCGGCATCCCGTCCCCGAGCCAAAGAGTTGCCCATGTCCATTGTCCGCATGACCGACCTCGACCTCTCCGGCAAGCGCGTGCTGATCCGCCAGGATCTGAACGTGCCGATCGAGAATGGCCGCATCACCTCCGAACAGCGCATCACCGCTTCGTTGCCGACGCTCAAGCGCGCGCTGGAGCAGGGCGCGGCGGTGATGGTCACCTCGCACCTGGGGCGCCCGAAGGAAGGCGTGTGGAGCGAGGCCGATTCGCTGGCACCGGTCGCCCAGCGCCTGTCCGAACTGCTGGGCCGCGACGTTCCGCTGGTGCGCGACTGGGTCGACGGCGTCGACGTGCAGCCGGGCCAGCTGGTGCTGCTGGAAAACTGCCGCATGAACGTCGGCGAGGGCAAGGATGACGAGGCCCTGTCGAAGAAGTACGCCGCCCTGTGCGACGTGTTTGTGATGGATGCCTTCGGTACCGCGCACCGTGCGCAGGCCTCCACCCATGGTGTCATCCGCTTCGCACCGGTCGCGGCCGGTGGCCCGCTGCTGATGGCCGAGCTGGACGCGCTGGCGCAGGCGCTGGATGCACCGGCCAAGCCGCTGCTGGCCATCGTCGCCGGCAGCAAGGTCAGCACCAAGCTGGAGTTGCTGGCCAATCTGGTTGGCAAGGTCGACCAGCTGATCGTCGGTGGCGGCATCGCCAACACCTTCATCGCCGCAGCTGGCTACAACGTCGGCAAGTCCCTGTACGAGCCGGACCTGCTGGACACCGCGAAGAAGATCGTGGCCGATGCCAAGGCACGCGGCGCCGACATTCCGCTGCCGGTGGACGTGGTCACCGCCAAGCAGTTCCTGCCCGACGCTGCCGCGGAAGTGAAGGCGGTCGATGCCGTTGCCGAAGACGACCTGATCCTGGACATCGGCCCGCAGACCGCCGCGCAGTACGCGCAGCTGATCGAGAAGGCCGGCACCGTGGTCTGGAACGGCCCGGTCGGCGTGTTCGAGTTCGAGTCCTTCAGCAAGGGCACCGAAGCGCTGGCCCGCGCGATCGCCAGCTCGAAGGCGTTCTCCATCGCCGGCGGTGGCGACACCCTGGCCGCAGTCGACAAGTTCGATATCGCCGGCGACGTCAGCTACATCTCCACTGGTGGTGGTGCGTTCCTGGAATTCCTGGAAGGCAAGACCCTGCCGGCTGTCGCCGCACTCGACGCGCGCGGCGCATGAGCGCCGAGCGCGGCAAGGATGTGCTGTTCTTCGATCTCGACGGCACGCTGATCGATTCGCAGGTGGGCATCACCGCCTGCATCGCCTATGCGCTGCAGAAGATGGACCATCCGGTGCCGCCGCAGGAAACCCTGCTGGGCTGGATCGGTCCTTCGCTGCGCACCACCTTCGCGCCGTTGTTCGTCGAACCGGCGCGGGTGGAACAGGCCGTGGGCTACTACCGGGAGCGCTTCGACGTCGAAGGCTGGCGCGAGCACACGGTGTACCCGCAGGTGGAAGGCACGCTGCGCACGCTGCATGGCCGTGGACACCGGCTGGCGGTGGTCACCGCCAAGAACGAGCCGCACGCGCGCCGCATCCTCGCCCACCTGCCGTTCGGTGGGCTGTTCGAGGAGATCGTCGGTTCAACCCTGGATGGCTCGCGCAGCCACAAGCCGGAACTGGTCGGCGAGGCACTGCGCCGGCTGCAGGTGCAGCCTGCACAGTGCTGGATGATCGGCGACCGGCGCATGGACATCGAAGGCGCGCGCCACCACGGCCTGCGTAGTGTCGGCGTGCTGTGGGGCTTTGGCGGAGAGGCGGAATTGACCGAAGCCGGTGCCAGCCAACTGGCACGTGAGCCGGCGCAGCTGGAAGCGCTGCTGGCCTAGCTTCCTGTGGAGCCGAGCCCATGCTCGGCTCCACAGAACCGCCCCCCTGCGCCAGCGTATGTCCGGATGATGTCCATTCCATGACCCGCGAAGTCAGGCGGCACAAGGCTGTAACCGTATACATGCGGCGTGAAGGATGTGCTAATTTCCGTTCTTTATCGGGAGAGGCCCATCCACCATGTTCGAGCGTCAGCGTCGCACCAAGATCCTTGCCACCCTCGGTCCGGCCACTGACCCGCCGGGCGTGCTGGAGGATCTGTTCCGCGCCGGCGTCAACGTGGTGCGCCTGAACTTCAGCCATGGCGATCCGTCCGGCCAGGCCAAGCGTGCCGCCGAAGTGCGTGCCGCTGCGGCCCGCGTGGGCGTGGAAGTGGGCATCCTGGCCGACCTGCCGGGCCCGAAGATCCGCATCGAGCGCTTCGCCGAAGGCAAGGTGCAGCTGAAGGCGGGCGACCGCTTCGACCTGATCGCCAGCGAGAACGCCGGCCCGGGCACTGCCAGCGAGGTGGGCGTGAGCTACCTCGGCCTGCCGCAGGACGTCGGCCCGGGTGATGTGCTGCTGCTCGACGACGGCCTGATGCAGTTGCAGGTGGTGGAAGTACAGGGCGACCGTATCGTCAACACCGTGCTCAACGATGGTGTGTTGTCCGACCGCAAGGGCCTGAACAAGCAGGGCGGCGGCCTCTCGCTGGGTGCGCTGACCGAGCGCGACAAGGAGCTGATCGGCATCGTTGCCAAGATCGGCGTGGACTTCATCGCCGTGTCGTTCTGCCGCAATGCGCAGGACATGAACGATGCGCGCGACATCGCCCGTTCGCACGGCTGTGATGCCGCGCTGGTGTCGAAGATCGAGCGCACCGAGGCAATCGAGAACCTGGAAGAAATCGTCGAGGCCAGCGACGTGGTGATGGTCGCCCGTGGCGACCTGGGCGTGGAAATCGGCGATGCCGAGCTGCCGGGCCTGCAGAAGAAGATCATCAAGGCGTCGCTGGCGCAGAACAAGGTGGTGATCACCGCCACGCAGATGCTGCAGTCGATGGTGGAAAGCCCGATCCCGACCCGCGCCGAAGTACTGGACGTGGCCAACTCGGTCATCGACGGCACCGACGCAGTGATGCTGTCGGCGGAAACTGCCGCTGGCGCCTACCCGGTCAAGGCCGTGGAGGCGATGGCACGCATCTGCCTGGGTGCCGAGCGCCAGTTCCAGACCGAGACCGACTTCAACGCGTCGCCGCGCAACCTGGAACGTGCCGACCAGGCGATTGCCATGGCCACCATGTTCCTGTCGCAGCACGTGGGCGTGCGCGCGATCGTGGCGATGACCGAATCCGGTGGCACCGCACGTTACCTGTCGCGTTTCAGGGCCAAGGCGCCGGTGTTCGCGGTGACCCGCCATGACGGTGCGCGCCGGCAGATGGCGCTGATGCGCGATGTGTTCCCGATCAACTTCGACAGCCGCGGCCTGACCCCGCGTGAAGCCGCGCGCGGCAGCATCCGCCTGCTGGTGGAATCGGAACTGCTGCAGGCCGGTGATCGCGTCGTGTTCACCAGTGGCGAGCACATGGAAACCCACGGTGCCACCAATACCCTGCGCCTGCTGGAAGTGGGTGAGGACGGCCGCGCCATCGGCCTGGGCGACCTGTAAGCCTTGACGGTCGGGTCGGCTCTGCCGATCTGGGGTCAGAGCCCCTGCGGGGATCTGACCCCGTACTGACCAGGGGTCAGATCCCCGAGGGGGCTCTGACCCCATGCCGCAGGACATCCTTTGTCCTGCGTAGACGTGGAAGCGTTTCCATCCTGTCCTCCACGGCGAGGCAACGGGCCGCGGGGCTATACTTGTGTTTTTCCCGCACCCGCCACAGGAAATACATGAGCATCGAACAGCTGGCTGAAACCGCCCAGGCCATGGTCGCCCCGGGCAAGGGCATCATCGCGATCGACGAATCCACCGCTACCATCGCCAAGCGTTTCGCCGGCGTCGGTATCGAGAACACCGAGGAGAACCGTCGCGCCTACCGCGAGCTGCTGCTGACCACGCCGAAGCTCAACGAGCACATTTCCGGCGCCATCCTGTTTGACGAAACCATCCGCCAGTCGACCAAGGACGGCGTGCCGTTCGCCAAGTACATGGCCGACCACGGCATGATTCCGGGCATCAAGGTGGACAAGGGTGCGCACCCGCTGGCCGGCTGCCCGGGCGAGCTGGTGACCGAAGGCCTCGATGGCCTGCGTGAGCGCCTGCAGGAGTACTACAAGCTGGGCGCGCGCTTCGCCAAGTGGCGTGCAGTCATCAACATCGGCGAGAGCATCCCGTCGGGTACCTGCATCGAATCCAACGCCCATGCGCTGGCCCGCTATGCAGCGCTGTGCCAGGAATGCGGCCTGGTGCCGATGGTCGAGCCGGAAGTGATCATGGACGGCGATCATGACATCGAGACCTGCTACGAAGTCACCGAAGCCACCCTGCGTTCGCTGTTCGACGCCCTGTATCAGCAGAACGTGCTGCTGGAAGGCACCATTCTGAAGGCGTCGATGGTCATCTCCGGCAAGGGCTGCGATGAGCAGGCCGACGTCGAGGAAGTGGCCGAGTCGACCGTGATGTGCCTGAAGAGCACCGTGCCGGCGATCCTGCCGGGCGTCGTGTTCCTGTCCGGTGGCCAGAGCGACGAGCAGTCCACCGAGCACCTGAACGCGATGAACCAGCTGGGCAACCTGCCGTGGCCGCTGAGCTTCTCCTACGGCCGCGCCATGCAGCAGGCCGCGTTGAAGCTGTGGGCCAAGGACATGAAGGGCAACTACGCTGCTGCCCAGAAGACCGTGTACGAGCGCGCCAGGGACAACGGCCTGGCGGCGCTGGGCAAGTGGAACGGTTGATCCGTCCCATCGCTGGATGAACAAGGCAGCGCCGGCATCACGCCGGCGTTTGCTTTTGCGGGTATCTTTTCCGCCCCCATGCGCCTGGCCGGTGCGTGGGAACCACATGGAAGGCCAAGGAGAAACAACATGCGTTTGGCAGCAATCACACTGGCCGTAGCCACGGTCCTGGTCGCCGGCGGTTGCAACCGCATCGGCGGCGGCGCGGATGCGGGCAAGGCCGCGTCGCTCGATTTCGACAAGCCGGTATCCGGCGAGATCACCTCGCGCAGCGGCATCAACTACAACGACGGCAGCCACCACCAGCTCTACCAGATCAAGCTGGAAGACAAGCAACTGGTCGGACTGAAGCTGACCGGTTCGTTGAGTGGCTCGATTGCCGTGTTCAACAACGGCAGCCTGGTGGCCAGCAGCAACACCGGCTACGAGCGCGAAGGCGACGTCTCGCTGGCCTTCCGTGCCAACGGTGGCGGCATCTACCAGGTGGCGGTCAACGCCAACGGCTCGACCGACTATGGTCCGTACCGCCTGCGTGCCGAGAAGCTGGTGCCGTACGACGGCAAGCCGCTGGCGGGCAGCGGCGAGATCGTCGACATGCTGGCCGGTGGTTCCCAGGACTACACCCTGCAGGTGGACAAGGCCGGCCTGTACGAAATCCGCCTGGTGTCGGAGGTCTTCGATCCAGTGCTGAAGCTGTCGGGCCAGGGCGTGGATGCCGAGAATGACGACGGCGGTGACAGCACCAACTCGCGCCTGACCCTGTCGCTGAAGCCGGGCAAGTACACCCTGACCGCGCGTGGCCTGGGCGACGGCGTCAGCGGCATGTTCACCCTGTCGGCCACCCGCATCGAGCTGCCCGGCAATCTGGTCGAGCGCGATGGTACGGCGCTGCCGAAGTCGGGGAGCGTGTACACGATGCTCGACAACGATGGCCGCCGCCGCTTCCTGCTGTCCCTGGACCGCCCGGCCGATGTGCGCCTGGATGCGATCTCCAGCCAGGTCGATACCCTGCTGCGCGTGGTTGGCGGCGATGTCGAGCTGACCGACGACGACGGCGGCAACGGTACCAATTCACGCCTGGAAGAAACCCTGCCGGCCGGTCACTACACCGTCGATGTGTCCAGCCTGAACAATGGCGCAGGCATGGTGGAAGTGCGCGTGCAGGTGGATGGCGCGAGCGCCGACGGGGCCGCAGCCTCGGCGGCACGTGCCGCAGCCGATGCAGCCGCCGTGGCCGATGATGCCGCCGCGGTGGAAGCCTCCAGTCGCTGAGTGTGATCCACGCCGTGCGTGGAAGAGCACTACGCTGCAACGGAAAAGGCCGGGCAATGCCCGGCCTTTTCTTTTACCTGAAGCACCACGGTTCAGTGCGCGGCGGCAAAGCCCGTATCCCCCAGCGGCGGCAGCAGCGACCCGCGCGGTTCGCTGTCCGCGCTTTGCCCGGCGGCGCTCAACGCCTGCTGGTAGGCCTTGGCCGTCGCGGTATTGAACGCCACCAGCACGATGCGCATCGGTTGCGCATGGCTGCGCTGCCAGGCCAGTGTTTCGGTGACAGCGATCTGCGCGGCCTGGTACAACGGATAGCCATACACGCCGCAGCTGATCGCCGGGAAGGCGATGGACTGCACGCCCAGTGATTCGGCCAGCTGCAGTGACTTCCAGTAGCAGTTGGCCAGCAACGCCGGTTCATCGCGCTGGCCGTCGTGCCAGACCGGGCCCACCGTGTGCAGTACATGGCGCGCCGGCAACGCATGGGCACCGGTGGCGCGCACTTCACCCGTCGGGCAACGCACGCCCGGGCGCAGCTCCGGCAACCGCTCGCACTCTGCCCGCAAGGCGGGGCCGGCCGCACGATGGATCGCGCCGTCGACACCGCCGCCACCGAGCAGCGTTTCATTGGCCGCGTTGACGATCGCATCCACCGCCAGGGTCGTGATGTCGCCCTGCCAAACCTCGATCTTCATGCGTCCGTCTCCTGCCTGTGAGGTGATCCGCGCAGCATCTGCGCCGGCTGTTCCCACGGTAGGGGACAGGGCATCGATGCTGCGTCATGACCGTCTCACGCGCTGCGATCCAACGGCCTTCGCGCACGATGGCGGGCGACGCCTTCACGCAGGCTGAAGCGGGAAGGGGGCGGATCCTTTTCCGCACGGAAAAGGCTCTGACCCCTGCTGTTACGGCAGGCCGGCCAGCCAGTCGTCGTCGGATCCTTCGTTCACATCGGCGAACAGCGGCGTGGAGAAGTAACGTTCACCGGTGTCCGGCAGCATCGCA
Source organism: Stenotrophomonas sp. YJH_SMC_32 (assembly GCF_059369975.1). NCBI lineage: Bacteria > Pseudomonadati > Pseudomonadota > Gammaproteobacteria > Lysobacterales > Lysobacteraceae > Stenotrophomonas > Stenotrophomonas sp. YJH_SMC_32. Next base: position 822,337 of record NZ_JCAFTE010000001.1, read on the forward strand.
AGGATCACCGAGCCCGGTTCAGCGCGGGCAGCGATGTCCAGCGCGCTGGCCACGGTGGCGCCGGCGGAGATGCCGACGAAGATGCCTTCCTCGGCGGCCAGGCGACGCGCGGTGGCGATCGCACGATCGTCTTCGACCGAGACCAGTTCATCCACCACGTCGCGGTTGAGCACGTCCGGCACGAAGTCCGGGGTCCAGCCCTGGATCTTGTGCGGCTTCCAGTCATCCCCCTTGAGCAGGGCGGCGCCGGCCGGTTCGGTGGCGATGATGCGGGTCTGCGGGCGTGCCACCTTCAGCACTTCGCCTACGCCAGTGAGCGTGCCGCCGGTGCCCCAGCCGCTGACGAAGTAGTCCAGCCGCTTGCCGGCGAAGTCGCGCAGGATCTCGGCAGCGGTGGTGTTGCGGTGATACGCCGGGTTGGCCGGGTTGGCGAACTGGCTGGCCAGGAACCAGCCGTGCTGCTCGGCCAGCTCGGCCGCCCTGCGCACCATGCCGCTGCCGCGCTCGGCGGCCGGGGTCAGGATCACCTTGGCGCCGTAGGCACGCATCAGCTTGCGGCGCTCGACCGAGAAGGTTTCGACCATGGTGGCCACGAACTTGTAGCCGCGCGCGGCGGCGACCATCGCCAGTGCCACGCCGGTGTTGCCCGAGGTGGCCTCCACGATCGTGTCGCCCGGCTTGAGCAGGCCGCGTGCTTCGGCATCGAGGATGATCGCCAGCGCCAGGCGGTCCTTCACCGAGCCGCCCGGGTTGAACGACTCGACCTTGGCGTAGACGCTGACCTGGGGCGGCGCCAGGCGCTGCAGCCTGACGATGGGGGTGTTGCCGACGGTATCGAGGATGGAGTCGTACAGGGCCATGGGAGCGCTCCGGAAACGGGGCCGCGACGGGTCACGGCGGGCGAAGGGGGGAGGGCCGGCCGTTCAGGCCAGCGGCTGCCGGCTGACCGTAGCGCCGGCATATGACGCCCGGAAATGACCAGATACCTTTCTTAAACAACCTTTGGTTATAAGCTGGTGACGGCAATTGACCCTAGAGTGGACTTCCGCCCCATGCCGCCTGCCTGCCCATGACGCTGACCCAGCTGCGCTACCTGGTAGCCATCGCCGACGCCGAGCTGAACATCACGCTGGCCGCCTCGCGCGTGCACGCCACCCAGCCCGGCCTGTCCAAGCAGCTCAAGCAGCTGGAGGACGAGCTCGGCTTCCTGCTGTTCGTGCGCAAGGGGCGCAGCCTGGAGTCGGTTACCCCGGCCGGAACCGAAGTCATCGCGCGTGCCCGCGCGGTGCTGGCCGAAGCCAACAACATCCGTACGTACGCGGCAAACCAGCGGCGCGAAAGCCAGGGCCAGCTGATCCTGACCACCACGCACACCCAGGCGCGCTTCGTGTTGCCGCCGGCGGTGGCGGCGATCAAGCAGGCCTATCCGCAGGTCAGCGTGCACCTGCAGCAGGCCGGTGAAACCGACGCGCTGGACCGCTTGAACCAGGGTGACGCCGATATCGCCATCATCAGCACCGCAGGCGGTGAGCCAACCGACGGCATCGCAGTGCCGCTGTTCCGCTGGCGGCGCCTGGTGGTGGTACCCAAGGGCCACCCGTTGGACCGCGCCGGCCGCGCACCGGACTTGGCCGCGCTGGCCCGCCAGCCGTTGATCAGCTACGAATCCTCGACCCGACCGAACTCTTCCCTGCAACGCGCCTTCGCCGCCAATGGGCTGGTGCCCGACCTGGCGCTGACCGCGCTCGATGCCGACCTGATCAAGACCTACGTGCGCACGGGCCTGGGCGTAGGCCTGCTGGCCGAGATGGCGGTCAGTTCCAATGACGAAGACCTGAGGTCGTGGCCGGCGCCGGATCCGATCAGCGAGTGCATCGCCTGGGCGGTGTTGCCGCGCGACCGCGTGCTGCGTGATTACGCGCTGGAGCTGGTGCACGTGCTGGCCCCACAGATTGATCCGCGCGACCTGCGGCGGGTGCTGGATGGCAACCAGGCGGCGGCGTGGCCGGTGCCACCGACCTGGGAGTCGCTGACCCAGACCATCACGGTGTGAGGTGGGTCGAGCAGGGCGTGCAGCCCTGCACCTGCCGAATCAAAGGCAAAAGCCGAAGCAACAGCAACTGCTGGCTTCCGTGGGGCGGCGGGGCGGTGTGGGCAGGCAGGACACGCCGTAAACCCATCCCTGGGGGCTCGATGGCGCCATCCATGGCGCCAACGGTCCTGCCTGCCCACACCGCCCCGCCTCTGACAGATTCCGATGGCTGTTGGTAGGTGTCGACCTTGGTCGACACGGTAGATCCACGCCATGCGTGGATGAAATCTGTCAGATATGGAAATGCATCTGGGGTCAGATCCGTTTTCCTGCGGAAAACGGATCTGACCCCAAGAGCCGTTTCAACAGACCGCAGAAGACTGTCGAAGGCGGGGTGGGTCCGGTTGCGGGGGCGTGAGCCGAGCCTGCATGGACGTATTTACGGCGTCCCCCGCAACCGGACCCACCCCGCCTACCCACAGGAAACTGCTTTTGCTTTTGCTGTTGCTTGGGCTCTTGCCGTGGACGTGGTCTCTGCAGGTGCAGGGCGCAGCCCTGCCGAACACCCCCGCGACGGGGTGTCGCAAACGCCTGCGACGGTTCGTCGCACGGGCAACCCTGGACCCGCCTCTACACTAGCGGGGTGACCCGCCTGTCCCGCCCGCAGCGCCTCCTGCTGCAGCTCGCCGTCCTGGCGACGCTGCTGATGGTGCTTGCGCCACTGGTCAGCCGCGCGCTGCAGGCGCCGCCGATGGACCACGCGGCGATGGCAGGCATGGACCACGCGCACATGCACCACGACGCTGCCGCAGTGGGTCAGAGCCCTCTGCACGGGCAACGGAGTCCGACCCCACCGGCCGATCCCCACGCCATGCATGGCGAAGCCTGCGAATACTGCGTGCTGGCCATGCGCCTGCTGCCGTGGCTGGCGGTATTGGTGCTGCTGTTGCCGCTGCTGTGGCGGCCGCGGCTGGTATTCCCGTGGTCGCAGCAGGTACTGCCGGCACTGCGCTGGCCGGCACACGCCGCGCGTGGGCCACCGCGCGCCTCCATCGTCCGCTGATTTTCCTGTCGAATCTGCCGCACGACGCCTGACCGGGCGCCGTGCGCGCGTGCGTACCTTGGAGCTGTTCCGATGAAAATGACTTCCCGCCCCGCGGGCGCCTGCGTGCGCCTGCCGGTTGCCCTTGGCCTGGCCGCAGCTGCAACGCTCGCCCATGCCGCGCCCGCCGAAGAGGCGCGCACTCTCGATACGCTGGTGGTCACCGCCGCCGCGCCTTCGTCGCCACTGCACTGGGTGACCGATCCACGCCTGCCGCGGCAGCCGGTCCCTGCCAGTGACGGCGCCGATTACCTGAAGACCGTTCCTGGCTTCTCCGCCATCCGCAACGGCGGCACCAACGGTGACCCGGTGCTGCGCGGCATGTTGGGTTCGCGCCTGAACATCCTCAGCAATGACGGCAACCTGATCGGCGCCTGCCCCTCGCGCATGGACAACCCGCTGTCCTACATCGCACCGGAGAGCTTCGACCGCCTGACCATCATCAAGGGCCCGCAGAGCGTGCGCTGGGGGGCAGGTGCCTCGGCCGGCACCGTGCGCTTCGAACGCGATACACCGCGCTTCGAGGAACCGGGCCTGCGTGCCGATGCCAGTACGCTGGTCGGTTCGCGCAACCGCAACGACCAGGTGCTGGACCTGACCCTGGGCAACCCGACCGGCTATGTGCGCGCCAGCGGCAACCGTTCCGAAGCCGATGACTACAAGGACGGCAACGGCGATGTGGTGCCGTCGAAGTGGCGCAAGTGGAACGGTGACGTGGCGATCGGCTGGACGCCGGATGCCGACACGCTGCTGGAAATTTCTGCCGGTGCCGGCGATGCGATCGCACGCTACGCGGGGCGCGGCATGGACGGTGCCGCGTTCGAACGCACCAGCTACGCCGCGCGCTTCGAGAAGCGCAATCTGCCGGGTGCGTGGGACACAGTGCAGGCCAACGTGTACTACAACGAGGCCGACCACGTGATGGACAACTACACGCTGCGAACGCCGAATCCGCACAGCATGATGCCGATGCCGATGGCATCGAACGTGGACCGACGCACCCAGGGCGGCCGGGTCAGTTCCGAGTGGCGCTGGCAGGACGTGCAACTGGTGGCGGGTGTGGATGGCGAGGACAGCCGCCATCGTGGGCGAATGGGCATGGGCCGGGGCACCTATCGCCAGGCGGCGTGGCAGACCGATGCCAGCTTCCGCCGCTATGGCGTTTTCACCGAGTTGACCCTCGGCGCCGGCACCGATCAGCGCTGGATCAGCGGCCTGCGCATCGATCGTGCCAGCGTGCGTGATGAGCGGCAGTCGATCCGTGGAATGATGGGCAGCCGGCCCAACCCAACGGCCGAGCAAAAGCGCAAGGCGTGGCTCGGCAGTGGCTTCCTGCGCTACGAGCAGGACCTGGCCGACGGCCTGACCTGGTACGCCGGCCTCGGCCACAGCGAACGCATGCCCGACTACTGGGAGCTGTTCTCGCCCGACCACGGACCGGCCGGTGCAGTGAACGCGTTTGCCGGCATCCAGCCCGAGCGCACCACCCAGCTCGACGTGGGCCTGCAGTACAAGGGACCGCGCGTGCAGGCCTGGGTCTCGGCCTATGCCGGGCAGATCCAGGACTACATCCTGTTCACCTACCACGGCAGCGGCATGATGGGCATGAGCCAGGCCAGCAACGTCGAGGCGCGCATTGCCGGTGCCGAGGCCGGGTTGGAAGTGAGCCTGACCGAGCAGTGGAAGCTGGGCGGCACGCTGGCCTATGCCTGGGGAGAGAACCGCGACCAGCAGCGTCCGCTGCCGCAGATGCCGCCGTTGGAAGCACGCCTGAGCGCGAACTGGGAGGGCCAGCGCTGGAGTGCCGGCGCATTGCTGCGCGCGGTGACCCATCAGCATCGTGTCGCAGATGGACAGGGCAACGTGGTCGCGCAGGACCTCGGGCCGAGCGCCGGGTTTGCCACCTTCGCGCTCAATGCCGCGTACCGTTTCAGTTCGCAGCTGCAGCTCAGCGCCGGCGTCGACAACCTGTTCGACCGCGCCTACAGCGAGCACCTGAACCTGGCCGGCAGCGCCGACTTCGGCTTCCCGGCCGACCCGGTGCGGATCAACGAGCCGGGGCGCAGCGTGTGGATGAAGTTGAACTACCGGTATTGATCCGCCGGGCATAAAAAAACGGGGCCGGATCCCCGCCAGGATCCGTCCCCGCCCGACGCCCTCGGTCGGGCAGGTTCGACTCTACGATGACGGCCGCGGTGGTGCACCACCGGATACACCCCGACACACGCCGACACTGCCCATGGCAGCCTTGCACGGAACGGGTTCAAGGCGCTATCGCAGCCTAGGTTCCACGCCGGTAAACGCTTGGCACATACCGCTTTTATGGGCACTTGCCTACACTCGGCGGCCGTGGATCAATCAGGACCGTTCATGTTGGCTCGTATCGCTTCGACCCTGGCCCTCGGCCTCAGCCTGGCCGTGCTGGCCGGGTGCGCAGGCAAACAGGAGGCCGCCGCACGTCGGCAGGGCGAAGCGGTGCCGGTCACCGCGCAGGTCGTGCAGCCCACGCAGTGGAACGACACCCTTCAGGCACTGGGCACGGCCAAGGCGCGCGAGTCGATCAGCGTCACTGCCAAAGTCAGCGAGATCGTCGAGAAAGTGCACTTCGAGAGCGGCCAGCACATTGCCGCCGGTGCGCCGATCGTGACGCTGCGCGGGCAGGCCCAGGAAGCCGCACTGGTGCAGGCGCAGGCCACTTTCCATGAAGCCGATCAGCTGTACAAGCGCCAGCGCGAACTGGCCGCCCAGCGGCTGGTGTCCATCGCCACGCTGGATACGCAGAAGTCGATCCGCGACGCCGCCGAGGCGCGCGTGATGCAGATGCAGGCAGACATTGGCGACCGCCGTGTGCGTGCGCCCTTTGCCGGTGTGCTTGGCATCCGCCAGGTCAGTCCGGGATCGCTGCTGACCCCGACCACGGTCATCGCCACGCTCGACGACATCGAGCACATGCATGTCGATTTCCAGGTGCCGGAAGTGGAGCTGGCTGCGCTGGGCGTTGGTGACAAGGTCAGTGCCACCAGCGTGGCCTGGCCGGGTCGCACCTTCGAGGGCGTGGTCAGCACCATCGATGCGCGCATCGATCCGGCCACCCGTGCGGTGACCGTGCGCGCCGATTTCGCCAATGGCGACCACGCATTGCGCCCGGGCATGCTGCTGGACGTGCGCCTGTTCCGCCCCGAGCGCCCGGCGCTGGTGGTCCCGGAAATCGCCGTGGTACAGGTCGGCCGCGATACCTTCGTGTACCGCATCAAGGCCGACGACAGCGTCGAGCGGGTGGACGTGGTAACCGGCGCGCGCCGTGCCGGCGTGGTCGAGATCCGGCAGGGCCTGGAAGCAGGCCAGCGCATCGTGGTTGATGGCACCGGCAAGCTGCGCCCGGGCCTGAAGGTCGCTGCGAAGGGCGCCGCACCGGCCTCTGGCGCCAAACCGGCTGACGCGCCGGCGCCGGTCGCGACCGAGGGCCACGGCGGATGAAGCTGTCCGACATCTCCATCCAGCGGCCGGTGTTCGCCGTGGTGATGAGCCTGTTGCTGCTGGTGCTGGGCGTGATGTCCTTCACCCGCCTGACCCTGCGCGAACTGCCCGCCATCGACCCTCCGATCGTTTCGGTGTCGGTGGACTACACCGGCGCGTCGGCGGCGGTCATCGAAAGCCGCATCACCCAGGTGCTGGAAGATGCGCTGGCCGGCATCGAAGGCATCGATACGATCAACGCGCGCAGCACCAACGGCCGCTCGCAGGTCAGCATCGAGTTCACCTCCAACCGTGATATCGAAGCGGCGGCCAACGACGTGCGCGATGCGGTCAGCCGCGTCGCCGACCGCATGCCGGAAGAGGCGCGGCCACCAGAGATTGCCAAGGTCGAGAGCGATGCCGACCCGATCATCTGGTTCAACATGGTGTCCTCGACCATGGACACGCTGGAGTTGAGCGACTACGCCGACCGCTACGTGGTCGATCGTTTCTCCAGCCTCGATGGCGTGGCCCAGGTCCGCATCGGCGGCCGCCAGCGCTATGCGATGCGGATCTGGCTGGACCGTGACCAGCTGGCCGCGCGCGGGCTGACCACCGGCGACGTGGAAACCGCACTGCGCAACGAGAACGTGGAGCTGCCGGCCGGCCGCATCGAGTCGACCGACCGCGATTTCACCCTGCGCGTGGAACGCAACTACATCAAGCCCGAGGATTTCGCGACCATCCCGCTGGGCAAGGGCCGCGACGGCTACGTGGTGCGCATGGGCGACGTGGCGAAGATCGAGCTGGCCTCGGCCGAACGCCGCGCGTACTACCGCAGCAACGGCGAGCCCGGCATCGGCCTGGGCATCGTCAAGACCTCCACCGCCAACTCGCTGGACGTGGCACGCACTGCGCGCGCTGAGGCCGAGCGGGTGGCGCTGACCCTGCCCAAGGGCACGCAGATCTTCGTCGCCTTCGACAACACCACCTTCATCGAAGCTGCAGTGGACCGTGTCTACGCCACCCTGGTGGAAGCGATGATCCTGGTGCTGGCGGTGATCTGGCTGTTCCTCGGCAGCTTTCGCGCCGCGTTGATTCCGGCAGTGACGGTGCCGGTCTGCCTGGTGGCGGCGTTCATCGCGCTGTATGCGTTCGACTTCTCGATCAACCTGCTGACCCTGCTGGCGCTGGTGCTGTGCATCGGCCTGGTGGTGGACGATGCGATCGTGGTGGTGGAAAACGTGCAGCGCCGCATCGACCTGGGCGAACCACCGCTGGTGGCCTCCAAGCGCGGCACCGCGCAGGTCGCCTTCGCGGTGATCGCCACCACTGCCGTGCTGGTGGCGGTGTTCCTGCCGGTCGGCTTCCTGGAGGGCAACACCGGGCGACTGTTCCGCGAACTGGCCGTGGCGCTGGCCGCTGCCGTGGCGTTGTCCGCGTTCGTTGCGCTCACACTGACGCCGATGATGGCTTCCAAGCTGCTCAAGCCGCATACCGGGCAGGCCCCGCGAGGCCTGCACGGCTTCATCAACCGCAACCTGGAACGCCTTGCGGGTGCCTATGGGCGGGTGCTCGATCACCATGTCGACCGTACCTGGATCTACCTGCTGGTGATGGTGGCTGCGCTGGCCGCCAGCTGGGGCCTGCTCAAGCTGCTGCCGTCGGAACTGGCGCCAGCCGAAGACCGTGGTTCGTTCCAGATCATGATCGACGGCCCGGAAGGCGCCGGCTACGACTACACCGTGCAGCAGGTGCAGCAGGTGGAAGCGCTGCTGGCACCGCATGTCGGCCCGGACAAGCCGATCGTGCGTGCCAACCCCCGCGTGCCGGGCGGCTGGGGCGCCAGCGAGGAAATGCATACCGGCCGCGTCAGCATCTTCCTGCAGCCGTGGCGCCAGCGCAGCGAGGGTACGCCCGAAGTCGCCAACGAACTGCAGAAGGAACTGGATACCATCCGCGGCGTGCGCGTACGCACGCAGGTGGGTGGTGGCCTGGTGCGCAGCGGCGGCCAACCGTTCCAGATCGTGCTGGGCGGCCCGGAATATGCCGAGATCGCGCAGTGGCGCGACCGCATCCTGCTGCGCATGGCCGACAATCCCGGCCTCGTCGGCCCCGATTCCGATTACAAGGAAACCCGGCCGCAGATGCGGGTGAACATTGACCGCCAGCGTGCGGCCGATCTCGGCGTGCCGGTCACCGCGATCGGTTCGGCGCTGGAAACCATGATGGGCTCGCGTCGCGTCACCACCTTCGTCGACAACGGCGAGGAGTACGACGTGCTGGTGCAGGCCGGTCGCGATGGTCGTGCCAGCCCGGCCGACCTGGCCGCGATCCGCGTGCGCGCCAACTCCGGCGAGCTGGTGCCGCTGTCCAACCTGGTCACGCTGAGTGAAGTGGCCGAGGCCGGCACCCTGAACCGCTTCAACCGACTGCGCTCGATCACCATCAGTGCCGGCCTGGCGCCCGGTTATCCGCTGGGCGAAGCCATTGCCTGGGCACAGAACGTAGCCCAGGAAGAGCTGCCGCAGTACGCGCAGGTGAACTGGAAGGGCGAATCGCGCGAGTACCAGAGCGCCGGCGGCGCGGTGCTGCTGACCTTCGCGATGGCGCTGCTGGTGGTGTACCTGGTGCTGGCGGCGCAGTTCGAGAGCTTCATCCATCCGCTCACCATCATGCTGACCGTGCCGCTGGGCGTACTCGGCGCGCTGGTCGGGTTGTGGGTGAGTGGCGGTACCGTGAACCTGTTCAGCCAGATCGGCATCGTGATGCTGGTCGGCCTTGCCGCGAAGAACGGCATCCTCATCGTCGAATTCGCCAACCAGCTGCGCGACGATGGGCGCAGCGTGCGCGAGGCGATCATCGAGTCGGCGATGGTGCGCCTGCGCCCGATCCTGATGACCTCGATCGCCACCGTGGTCGGCGCGATCCCGCTGGTGGTCGCCGGTGGTCCTGGTTCGGCCAGCCGTGGCACGATCGGCATCGTGATCATCTTCGGTGTGACCCTCTCGACCTTCCTGTCGCTGTTCGTGGTGCCGGCGTTCTACGCGCGGCTGGCGCCGTACACCCGTTCGCCGGAAGCGGTGAAGCGCGAGCTGGAGAAGCAGGAAGCGGAATCGCCGTCGGTGGGCGGGCATGCCTGACCGGTACGCCGGCGGGGTCGGATCCCTTTCCCAAAGGGAAAGGGCTCTGACCCCAGACCTGCAAGGCGACGGCTTCCAGCTGCGCCCCTGGCGCCCGGATGACCTGGACTCCCTGCTGCGCCACGCCAACGATGCCGAGGTATCGCGCGGCCTGCGCGACCGCTTTCCTTACCCGTACACGCGCGGGGATGGCGAGGCTTTCCTCGCCGGCCGCGTGCTGGCTCCCGGCACCCTGAACCTGGCCATCGAGATCGACGGCCAGGCCTGCGGCAGCGTCGGTGCCCAACAGGGCCTGGCCGAGCGTGGGCATACCGCCGAGCTGGGTTACTGGCTGGGCCGGGCCTATTGGGGGCAGGGCCTGATGACCCGCGTGGTCGGCCTGTTTGCCACGTGGGTGATGGATGAGCTGCGCCTGTTCAGGCTGCAGGCCACCGTGGTCGACTTCAACCTCGGCTCGGCCCGGGTGCTGGAGAAGAACGGCTTCCAGGAAGAGGGCGTGGAGCGCTGTGCGGTCTACAAGCGCGGCGTGCTGCACGACCTGCGCCGTTTCGCCCGGGTGCGCACGCAGCTGCCGTGAGCCCTCGGGGTCAGATCCCTTTTCGCCAGAAAAGGGCTCTGACCCCAACCCGCCATAAGGGCGAACCGGGGTCGGAGCCCTCGCGCGGCGCGCAAGGGATCCGACCCCTTGTCTTCTGGCGCTACCGCAGCGGCCTTCGATCAGGGAGAATCGACCGGTCCCCTCCAGCCGACGGGACGTCCTTACAACCCGCCGACTGGAGAGAGCGCGCGTGGAAGCAACCGTACACTTCATCAACAGCATCATCTGGAGCAAGGCACTGATCTTCGTGTGCCTGGGCGCCGGCCTGTTCTTCAGCCTGCGCACGCGCTTCATGCAGATCCGGGGGTTCCTCGAGATGTGCCGCCTCACCGTCAAGGGTGAGAAATCCGACGCCGGTGTGTCCTCGTTCCAGGCGCTGGCCATGTCGATGGCCGGCCGCATGGGTATCGGCAACATCGCCGGTGTGGCCACCGCCATCGCATTCGGCGGTCCCGGTGCGATCTTCTGGATGTGGGTGATGGGCTTCCTTGGCGCATCCACCTCGTACGTCGAATGCACCCTGGCGCAGATCTACAAGACCAAGGATGCCGAAGGCCGCTACCGCGGTGGCCCGGCGTACTACATCGAAAAGGCCATGGGCCTGAAGTGGTATGCGCTGGCCTTCGCCATCGCCACGATCATCGCCGCAGGCTTCCTGATGCCGGGCGTGCAGGCCAACGCCATCGCCGACAGCATCATCAACGCCTGCCGTGGCACCGCGCTGTGCGGTCCGCTCGATGGCCAGGCCTTCGGCATGGAATCGGTGCAGGCGCTGAAGCTGGGGATCGGCATCGTGGTGGCGCTGCTGCTGGGCGTGGTGATCTTCGGTGGCGTCAAGCGCATCGCCAACTTCGCCGAAGTGGTGGTGCCGTTCATGGCCGCCGGTTTCATCCTGATGGCCATCATCATCATGATCATCAACTACGACCGCGTGCCGGAAATGTTCGGCATCATCTTCAAGAGTGCCTTCGGCACGCATGCCGCATTCGGCGCGATGATGGGCCTGGCTGTGGAGTGGGGCATCAAGCGCGGCATCTACGCCAACGAAGCCGGCCAGGGCTCGGGCCCGCACGCAGCGGCCGCCTCGGAAGTCTCGCATCCGGCCAAGCAGGGCTATGTGCAGGCCTTCGCGATCTACTTCGACACCATGATGGTGTGCACCGCCACCGCGTTCCTGATCCTGGCCAGCGGTACCTACAACGTGTACTCGCCGGTGGAGGGCGCCGCGCCGATCTTCCAGGGCCTGGCCGGCATTCCGGAAGGCGCCGGTTACGCCCAGGCCGGCGTGGAAGCGGTGCTGCCGGGCTGGGGTTCGGCGTTCGTATCGGTGGCCATCTTCTTCTTCGCCTTCACCACCATCATGGCGTACTACTACATGGCCGAGACCAACCTCAGCTATGTGAACCACAACAGGAAGCGGCCGCTGACCGTGCTGCTGCTGCGCCTGGGCATCATCGGCATGGTGGTGTTCGGCGCGTTCCACAATGCCACCCTGGCCTGGGCGCTGGGCGACATCGGCGTCGGCCTGATGGCCTGGCTGAACATCATCGCCATCCTCATCATCCAGAAGCCGGCGATGCTGGCCCTGCGTGACTACGAACGACAGAAGAAGCTGGGCCTGGATCCGGTGTTCGACCCTGATGCCCTGGGCATCAAGAACGCCGATTTCTGGCGCCAGCGCAAGCAGGAGAGTGTGTAAGTGAACAACCCTTGGAACAACCGCCGCCCGTCCGCCCGTCCGCCGCGCGCAACGCCGTTGCCGCGCCCGGAGGTGCCGGCCACGGGCGGTGTTGGGCGCGGTGGCAGCGATGAGCTGCGTCTGTACGGCCTGAATGCCGTGCTGGCTGCGTTCGAAGCGCGGCCGCAGGCGCTGCGCAAGCTGTACCTGCTGGAAGCACGCATCCCGCGCCTGCAGCCGCTGTTGAAGTGGTGCGTTGCCAACCGCGTGGGCTACCGCGTGGTCGAGGATGGCGATCTGAACAAGCTCGCCGGCACCACCCATCACGAAGGGGTGGTGGCTGATGTGCTGCGTGCACCTGCACTGCCGCTGGCGCAGTGGCTGGAGCAGGTCGGCGAGGCCCCGGCGCTGGCACTGTGGCTCGATGGCGTGGGCAACCCGCACAACCTCGGCGCGATCCTGCGCTCGGCCGCGCACTTCGGTGCCAAGGCGCTGCTGTTGCCGGCCGGCAGCACGCTGGCCCTGTCCGGCGCCGCCGCGCGCGTTGCCGAAGGCGGTGCCGAAGCGGTGCCGCTGGTGCAGCTGCCGGAGACCGATCAGGCAATGGCGCAATTGCGCGCAGCCGGTTTCGGCCTGGCCGCGACCCTGGTCGAGGGCGGTGATGACGTGTTCCGCAGCTCGCTACCGGCCCGCCTGGTGTATGTGATGGGTGCCGAAGGCGAGGGCATGGACCGCAGCCTGGCGGGGGCGTGCGACCTGCAGGTCTCGATTCCCGGCAGCGGCGCGGTGGAGAGCCTGAACGTAGCCTCGGCCACGGCGGTACTGCTGGCGCAATGGGCCAGTCGCCGCGTGAGGTGAGAGCTGCAGACAGGCTAGGGTGATTCGAGTCCACGTCTGCAGGTCCAGTTGGAAGTGCCTCGGCTTGGGAAGTAAACGAGCCGGGGACGCTTCTCCAGCAACATTTGGTTCAGAACTGCACCTTGGTGCGCCACGATGTTACGAGGTCCACGTCGGTGCCGAGCAGCGCAAGGTCACATGCGATCTGTCCAGCCTCGTAACATTGAATTGGCTGGCAGACGGTGTCGGCGGGATTGTGCATGAGTTCGTTTCTCAGCGTCCGCAAAGACGTGAGGGCGCGCTTGTGTTGGTCGCAGATCAGTTTCCCTGCACAAAGATCGTCGATGATTTTCCAGGTTTCGGGAGATCTAACGTTCTTCTCGTTCTCGATCATCCAGTGCCACCGGAGGGAGGACTCGATGATGAACCATGAGAGGACGAATGACATCCTGTAGTCGTTGTCGGCGTATGCGGTTTTGGCCTTGAGCAGATAGGAGAGCCATGTGACGTGATGTTCGTTGCGTGCTATGAGCGCGAATTTCTGCAGCGCAAACCGAGCAGCTTCGACATGAACTACTTCGTGGGGAATTCTCCATCCGGGTGCTTCCAGGGGAGACGGCGCAAGGGCGCCTCCAGCTACCCATCCGGACAGCGCATGCATGACCGTGGTCAAGGTGCGAGCCGTGCCAAAGCTGACGTTTACGGGGCGGCCGTCGAGGAATCCGACCTTGCATATCTCCTTCGCCCGGGTTGCAGTGGCGGAGACTTCGTAGGAGTCAGGATGCTTTATTGACTCCGATTCCAAGCACAGCTGAAGTGCATTGGCGTAATCCAAGTGTCGATCCATCCATATTGCAGACTGATCAAAATCACCTGAAATGCCCATGTCTGGCGCGGTCTGCGAAAGGTGTCGCACATTCAGCAGCATCAAACCGTTGACGCAAATTGCCGCATTGAATCGTTCGGTTTGCAGGCACGCCTTCACTTCCGGAATGATGCCGAGAAGGCATTGATTCTGTTCGGGATCATAGATGTTGACGCGTTGTCCCAGCCAGAACGGATACGCGCTATGGAAACCCAAGTGGAAATCCATTTGGTTGAGCAGTTCGAATCCTTCCACGCGTACTTTCCAGGAAGACGGATTGTCTGTATGGGGATGCTCGCAGCTGAGGGAAAGAGGGGGAGACGCTGAGCTTGCAACTCAGCGTCTTCCGCCTTCAGAATTTCATTCGTTCGGCGGCGTGGTCGCCTTGGCCTCGCTACCGAAGCTGCCATCCGCTTCCGCCGCCAGGTAGGCGAACACGGTGTACGCGGCCACGTTCTGCGCCAGTGCCTTCGGGTCGATCTTGTCCAGCGTGTCGTCGGCGGTGTGGTGCAGGTGGAAGTAGTCCGAGCCATCCTGCGCCAGCCACGCCCACGCACCGCCCTTGGCGGCCAGTGGGCCGACGTCCGGGCCCGGGCCACCCTTGTCGGCTTGGTACTCAATGCCCAGCGGCTTCATCACTTCGGCAATCTGCTTCGTCGCTTCACGCGAGCCGTCCGGATTCGGCGAACCGGTATTGAAGGCGTAGATGCGGCCTGCGCCGAAATCGCTCTCGGCGGCCAGCTGGTGCAGGGCCACGTCCTTCGCGTGCGCTTCGGCATAGGCCTTGCCGCCATACAGGCCCTGTTCCTCATTGGCGAAGGCGATCACGCGGATGGTGCGCTTCGGTGCCTGCTTGAGCTGGCCGATCAGGTGGCCGGCGGCCATGGTGATGCCCACGCCCGCGCCGTCATCCACCGCGCCGGTGCCCAGGTCCCACGAATCCAGGTGACCACCGATCACCACCACTTCCTTCGGCAGGCTGCGGCCGGTGATCTCGCCGATCACGTTGTAGGAGGTGGCGGTGCCATCCCAACCGCAATCCAGTGCCATCTTCACCGTGGTGCTGCCACGCGCCAGCAGGCGGGCCAGCTGGTCGGCATCGGGCACCGACAGCGCGGCCGACGGCACTGGGGTCAGGCCGTCATCGAAACGGGTGATACCCGTGTGCGGCACGCGGTGCGAGTCGGTACCGGCCGAGCGCATCAGGAAACCGACCGCGCCCTTGCGGATCGCTTCGGACGGCCCCTTGCTGCGGATCGCACCGCCGCGGCCGTAATCGCGGCCATCGCGGAACGGCAGCATCTGGTAATCGACGAAGGCGATCTTGCCCTTCAGCGAACCCGCCGGTGCGGCCTGCAGCGCGGCCAGGTCGGCGAAGCGCACCACCTCGGCTTCCACGGTGCCGCCTGGGCTGCCGCCCAGCGCAGTGATCTGCAGCGGCTGCGGGTTCCTGCCGGTCACGGCGGCGTGTTCACTGCGCCGCTCCCACTTCGGGAATGTCACCGGCTCCTTCCACACCTTGTCGAAACCGAGGGCCTTGAACTTGGCTTCGGCCCAGGCCACGGCGCGGGCGTCGGCTTCGCTGCCGGCGATGCGCGGACCGATTTCGGTGGTGAGCGACTCGACCACCTTCCAGCCGGTGTCATCGGCCAGCGCCTGGTCGCGCAGCTGTGCGGCGGTGGCCAGCGACGCCGGGGGCAGGGTAGTGGTGTGCGGCGCCGCGAAGGCCGGGGCGGCCAGCAGGGCGAGGGAGGATGCGATGGCAAGGACGCGGCGACGCATGGACAACTCCGGGAAGGGACCTAAGCCTTGGAGCTTAACAGTCGTTCAGCCCGGCGCATGGGCGGGAGGTCATGGCTGGCGCGAACGCTGTTTTCCGCCATGACCGGCAAAGCGAAAGCCCCGCCAGGACGGGGCTTTCGCCTGCTTCTGTAGAGCCGAGCCAATGCTCGGCTGCCTTTTGCAGATCAGCCGAGCGTGGGCTCGGCTCTACAGGTGGGAGGGGCGCCATAGGCGCCCGACACCTTACTTCTTCAGGCTGTCGCGGATCTCGCGCAGCAGCACCACTTCTTCGGCCGGCGCCGCCGGGGCAGCTTCCTTCTTCCGCGACAGTCGGTTGATCGCCTTGACAACGATGAAGATCGCGAAAGCCACGATCACGAACTGGATGACGGTGTTGATGAAGTCGCCGTAGCCAACCACCACCGCCGGGATCTCCTTGCCATCCGGTCCGAGCCGGGCTGGCGACAACGTCCAGGCCAGGCTGGAGAAATCCACGCGCCCGATCAGGTAGCCCAGCGGCGGCATGATGATCTTCTCGACCAGCGCCGTCACGATCTTGCCGAAGGCCGCGCCGATCACCACGCCGACGGCGAGGTCGATGACGTTGCCGCGCATGGCGAATTCCTTGAACTCGGTGAGCATTCCCATTGTTGTTTTTCTCCGGTGGGGAAGTGGACAGCGCGCAGGGTAGCGCAGGTGATGTCAGCCGGCGATCACGCCGTGGCGCTCGGCCACGTTTTCAAGGCGGGCACTGAAGCGGTCGCCGGGCTTCAACGCAGCCACCCCGGACGGGGTGCCCATGAACACCAGGTCGCCGGCACGCAGCTGCCATAGCTTGGACAGCTCATGCAGGATCTCCGGCACGTTCCAGATCATCTGGTCGAGCAGTGCCTGCTGGCGCACTTCGCCGTTGACCTCCAGCGACAGGTTCAGCGCGGCCAGGTCGCCGACTTCCTCGGCGTGGACGATTTCGCTGATCGGCGCGGAGGCGTCGAAGCCCTTGGCCGCGTCCCACGGGTGGCCCTTGTCCTTGGCCGCGGCCTGCAGGTCGCGGCGGGTCAGGTCCAGGCCGACGGCGTAGCCATAGACCAGCGCATCGGCGTCGGCCACGGCCAGCTCGCCTGCGGGCGCATCGCGGCCGATCGCCACCACCAGTTCCACTTCGTGGTGCAGGTTGGCGGTTGCCGGCGGGTAGGGGATGGCATCGTCGTGGCCGACCACGATCGCATCGGCCGGCTTGCTGAAGAACATCGGGCGGCCGCGGTCATCGGCCGCCGGCACCGCCGCGCCCATTTCGCGGGCGTGGTCGGCGAAATTGCGGCCGACGCAGTAGATGCGGTGCACGGGGAAGCTGCCGCCACCGGCTACCGGTACACGCGGCAGGGCTACGGCAGGGATCACATCGGAGACATCGGACATGCGGGCATCCAGGAAGGGCGTGCCCGCAGTCTAGAACGCATGGCGCCCGCCGTCAGCGGGCGCGGAAGGCCTGGATCAGCGCGAGGCCGGCAACACCGGCTTGCGCACCACGCGGTACTCGCCTTCAACCACGGTCGGGTCAACCGGACGCGCAACGCCCGGCTTGCGCGAAGCCAGCAGCTTCCACGCCAGGCCGACCAGGATCATCGCCGCGCCAACGAACACACCGATGAACACCATCGCCGCCAGGATCGCCAGGCCAAGCAGGCCCACGGCGACGCGCACCAGCGGATGACGCGGCTTACGCGGCGCGAACAGGGTGCGGAACTGGTTGAAGGCGGATGCGCGATTGAACATGGCGGCTCGATAGGCTGGGATCAGCGAAAACAGAGTATCGGGACGCGCCACTGTCATTGAGTGAAAAACTCGTTAAATATAGCCTGTGCTTATTACGGATCAATGACTTGTGTTCATGTCGCAGCCAGTCACCTGAGCAGGCATGCGACAATTCCGGTTTACCGTCCGAGCCTTTGCCATGACTATCGCTGCTGCCCTGATCGCCCTTGATGCCATTGCCGATGGCGCGTTTGCCGAGGTCGAAGCGGTGGTCGATGGCGATGCCGAATCGCTGGTGCTGTACCGCGACGGCGCGCAGGTGCGCGCGTTCCTGAACATCTGCCCGCACGCTGGCCGCCGCCTGGACTGGGCCCCAGGCCAGTTCCTGAAGAGCCGTGAGGGCCACCTGGTATGCGCCGCGCATGGCGCCTCGTTCACGCTGGACAGCGGCGACTGCATCGCCGGCCCGTGCAAGGGTGACCGCCTGCGTACGGTGCCGGTGGACGTACGCGACGGGCTGGTCTACCTGGCCTGAGGCCAGCTGGGGGTCGGATCCGTTTTCCGCAGGAAAACGGCTCTGACCCCATCAAACCAGGAGCAGTCGAGCATGGCTCGACGCTACAAAAGGCATCCACGCATGGCGTGGATCTACTGTAGAACCTAACCCTCAGAACATCAGGTTGATCATCAGCACCACCACGCAGGTATAGATCAGCGACAGCGGGCCGCCGACCCGCCACATCTCGCGCGGGGTGTAGTTGGCCGGGCCAGTGATCATCGAGATCACCGGGTTGGAGGCCGTCATCAGGTTGTTGGACGCCGACAGCGCCACGATCAGCGCGAACGCGGTCGGGTTGCCCCCCGCTGCCAGTGCCAGGTTCACCGCGATCGGCACCATCACGATGGTCGCACCCACATGGCTGATCACCAGCGAGAACGCCGTGGTCAGCAGCGCCAGCGCCACCTCCAGCACCCACACCGGAATGCCGGTCGGCAGCTTGTCGATGGTATGGCCGGCCACCCACGCGGCCGCACCGCTGGAGTCCATCGCCCAGCCGAGCGGAATCAGCCCGGCCATCATGAACACCGTCTTCCAGTTGATCGAGGCATACGCCTCGTCCATACGCAGCACGCCGGTCAGCAGCATGCCGGCCACGCCGGTCATCAGCGTCAGCGCCACCGGCAGCTTGCTGGTCAGCGCGATCAGGATGGTCAGCGCGAAGATCGCCATCGCAATCTTGAACTTGTGCGGGCGCTGCTCGCCGGTCGGGTAATCGGTCACCACCACGAAGTCGCGGCTGCGCGCGGCCTGCGCCAGGTCGGTCCAGATGCTGTGGAACACCAGCATGTCGCCGGCGCGCAGCTGCACGTCGCGCACGTCCTCGCGGATCACCTGCTTGTCGCGGTTGATCGCCAGCAGGCTGATGCCGCGCTCCTTGCGCAGGCGCAGATCGGCCGCACTCTTGCCGATCACGTTCGAGGTCGGTGGCACCACTGCCTCGGAAATGCCGGCGCGGCTGGGGTTGAACAGGTCACCCAGGTGCTTCAGGCGCGAGGACATGCGCAGGAACTGGTTCTGCGCGAAGTCGCTGATCTGCTGGCGCGGTCCCATCGCACCGAGCACGCTGCCGACCCAGATGCGCATCTCCGCCGGCGGCGCCAGGCGGGTGTCGTTGCCGGTCTTCAGGGCCAGCAGCAGTGGCGCATCGTGCAGGGTCTCGGCCTCGCCCAGGGTCATGCCCACCAGCGGGCTCTCGGCGGTCACCAACAGCTCGAACACATCGCCTTCGATGCCATAGGTCTTGGCGAAGTAGCTCTCGGTGCGCGCCGGGGTGACCCCGTCATTGACCAGGCTTTCCTCTTCGATCAGCTTGCGGTCGCCGTAGTAGCGGAAGTACAGCAACGAAGCGATCAGCAACGCCACACCGATCGGCAGCGGCGCGAACATGCGCAGCGGCTCGATGGTGGCCAGGCCGGAGGGAAGGTTGTTGTTGGCCGAGGCCAGCAGATCGTTCAGCAGGATCAGCGGCGAATTGCCGACCATGGTCAGTGCACCGCCCATCACGATCGCCGCCGAGATCGGCAGCAGCAGGCGCTGCATCGTCAGCCCGGTGCGCGCTGCCAGTCGTGAGGCAACCGGCAGATACAACGCCATCACCGACGGGTTCTGCATGAAGGAGGAGTTCAGGCCGGCGATGGCGGTGGTCATCATCAGCAGCCGTTGCTCGACACCGTGGCCGCGCCGCAGCAGCCAGGCCGCCAGCCGGTTCAGCGCCCCGGTGCGGTCCAGGCCCGCACCGAGGATGGTGGTGGCGATGATGCTCATCACCGCGTTACCGGAGAAACCGCCGAAGATCTCCTCCGGCGCGATCAGCCCAGTGACACCAAGCACCACCAGCACCACCAGCGCGACCACGTCGGCGCGGATGCGCTCGAACAGGAACATCGCCATCGTGAAGCCGACCAGCCCGAGCACGAGCTTCATGTCGTTGGTCAGCGTCAGCGCGGTATCCATGTGGGGCGCGGCGTCCTCAGGCGATCGTCAGGTGCGGTCGTACAGCAGGTCCCAGACGCCGTGGCCCAGCTTCTGGCCGCGGGTCTCGAAGTGCGTCTGCGGGCGCCAGTCCGGGCGCGGCACGCTGCCCCGCGGGCCGGCGCGGTTGACCAGCCCGGCGGTTGCGTCGAGTACGTCCCACATCTGCTCGGCGTAGTCTTCCCAGTCGGTCGCGCAGTGCAGGCGGCCCCCCGGGCGCAGCTTGCGCACCAGCAGTTCGGCGAATGCCGGCTGCAGCAGGCGGCGCTTGTTGTGGCGCTTCTTGTGCCACGGGTCCGGGAAGTAGATGCGCACTTCATCGAGTGCGCCGTCGGCGATCTCGTTCTGCAGCACTTCCACCGCGTCGTGGTGGTACAGGCGCACATGGTCGGCATCGTCCTCGGCCAGCGCGTTCAGCAGCCGGCCCACGCCCGGGGCGTGCACCTCGATGCCGATGTAGTCGCGCGATGGGTCGTGCTGGGCCGCGAAGCGCAGCGCGGCACCGTTGCCGAAGCCGATCTCCAGCACCTTGTGTGCCGGGCGGCCGAAGGTGGCGTCCAGGTCGCGCGGCTGGCCGGTGTAATCGATGCCGAAGCGCGGCCAGCGTTCGTCGAACGCGCGCTGCTGGGCGGGAGTGAAACGGCCTTGGCGCAATACGAAGCTGCGCACCTCGCGGCGGCCCTCGCTCACGGTGAAGGGCTTGGGCGGGGCCTTGGAACCGGCGCTGTCAAAAGGATTGGTCATCAGCCGATCAGCCCATCCACCGGCGAGGAGGCGCTGGCGTAGCGCTTGCGCGGGATGCGCCCGGCCAGGAAGGCCTCGCGGCCGGCCTCGACCGCCTTGCGCATCGCGCTGGCCATCAGCACCGGGCTTCGCGCACCGGCAATGGCGGTGTTCATCAGCACGCCGTCGCAGCCCAGCTCCATCGCGATCGCCGCGTCCGACGCGGTACCCACGCCGGCATCAACGATGATCGGGACCTTGGCGTCTTCGATGATCTGCAGCAGGTTGTACTTGTTCTGGATGCCCAGGCCCGAACCGATCGGCGCGGCCAGCGGCATCACCGCAGCGCAGCCGATCTCTTCCAGGCGCTTGGCCAGGATCGGGTCGTCGGAGGTATAGACCATCACCTCGAAACCGTCCTTGACCAGCTGCTCGGCGGCCTTCAGGGTCTGCATCACGTCCGGGTACAGGGTCTTCTGGTCGCCGAGCACTTCCAGCTTCGTCAGGTTGTGGCCGTCCAGCAGTTCACGGGCCAGGCGGCACGTACGCACCGCGTCCTCGGCGGTGTAGCAGCCGGCGGTGTTGGGCAGGATGGTGAAGCGCTCCGGCGGCAGCACGTCCAGCAGGTTCGGCTCGCCCGGGTTCTGCCCGATGTTGGTGCGGCGGATGGCCACGGTGACGATCTGGGCACCAGCGGCCTCGGTCGCCAGGCGGGTTTCTTCCAGGTCCTTGAACTTGCCGGTGCCGGTCAGCAGCCGCGAGCCATAGGTCTTGCCGGCGATTACCAGCGAATCGGGGGAGACATGAACGTTCATGGCGCGATTATCGCTTATCCGCCTGAAGATGGGGTCACGTAGAGGGCGGGGTCGAGCGTGGGGTCAGATCCCTTTGCCACCGGCAAAGGGATCTGACCCCTGAACACCCGCGCAGCCTCAGCCCCCACCCAGCGCGTGCACGATCTCCACCACGTCGCCCTCGGCCAGGACGTGCTCGCCATGGCGGCTGCGGCTGACGATCTCGCCGTTGACCTCGACCGCGACCCGGCGTTGCAGCAACTGCTCGGCCTGCAGCAGATCGTGGAGGGTCGCCGAGGCGGGCAGGGTACGGGGTTCGCCGTTGAGCTGGATGTTCATCGCCGCATTGTCGCCTACGGCCTGCGCGGATCGGAACCCTTGCAAATTGCCTCGGCCGCCAGCCCCGGCACAGCGTTGTCCGACGTTGCCGGGCGACAATCCATGCGGCGGCGCAGCGTGAGCAAAACGCGGCGCAGTGAAACCATTCACCGTGCGCCGGCGTACGTCCGCCGGGTCCTCAACGATATCCCCACAGGAGTTTCTTACCATGCTGCTCAGCAAACGCCCGATCCGCTCCCTGATGGCGGCCGCGATCGCGCTGGCCGCGGTTCCGGCCATGGCAGGCGAATCCCCGTATTCCAAGGCCGTGTTCTTCGGCGACAGCCTGACCGATGCCGGCTATTTCCGCCCGCTGCTGCCGGCCGATGTGCGTCCGGTGACCGGCCAGTTCACCACCAACCCGGGTTGGGTGTGGTCGCAGCAGGTCGCCAACTACTATGGCCTCAATGGCGCCGCCAACGGCAACGGCCAGAGCGGTGACAACTATGCAGTCGGCGGTGCCCGCGTGTCGGTGGACGAGGCCGGTGGCCTGGGCGTGATTCCGTCGCTGAAGTCGCAAGCAACCCGCTACCTTGCCGCGAACGGTGGCAAGGCTGACGGCAACGCCCTGTACACCGTATGGGGAGGCGCCAATGATCTGTTCGCGGCCACCCGTGCGGCGGCAGGTGGCGCGTCGCAGGCCCAGGTGCAGGGCATCATCGGCGCAGCAGTCACCGACCAGATCGCGCTGGTGGGTGCCCTGAAGCAGGCCGGCGCCCAGTACGTGCTGGTACCGAACCTGCCGGATGTGGGCATCACCCCACAGTTCCGCGGCCCCAATGCCGCCGCCGCCACCGCACTGTCGGCCGGCTACAACAAGGCCCTGTACGGTGGCCTGAAGCAGGCGGGCATCGAGTTCATTCCGCTCGATACCTTCAGCATCCTGCGTGAAGTGACCGCCAACCCGGGCATGTACGGTTTCACCAACGTCACCAGCACCGCCTGCAAGATCGATCCGGCCAACTCGACGCAGAGCATCCTGACCTGCAACCCGACCAGCTACGTCAGCCCGGATGCGGCCAACACCTACCTGTTCGCCGATGGCGTGCACCCGACCACCGCCGGCCATCAGCTGCTGGGCCAGTACGCCGTGTCGGTGCTGGAAGCGCCGCGCCTGCAGCAGGTGCTGAGTCACTCGGCGCAGACCATCGGCCGCTCGCGCGCCGACCAGGTCAGCATGCATCTGGGCGGCCGTCCGGCTGACGGCCTGTCCTGGTGGGGAGGCGTGCGGGGTGACCTGCAGCGCTACGACCACGCCGACCTGTACGACGGGCTGGCCCCGGCCGGCCTGTTCGGTATCGACTGGGCACGCGACGGCATGGTGTTCGGCGGCTTCGCCGGTTTCGGTCGCCTCAACGCCGACTTCGGCAACAACCGTGGCGACTTCACCCAGAAGGACACCTCGGCCGGTCTGTTCGCTGGCTGGTACGGCGACCGCATCTGGGTGAACGGTCAGGTCAGCTACACCTGGCTGTCCTATGACGTGAACCGCAAGGTCCAGCTGGGCCCGGTCACCCGTGAGCATGGTGGTTCGCCGGACGGCAGCAACCTGACCGCCGCCCTGAACGCCGGTTACGAGTTCGGCACCGAAGGCGGCTTCCGTCACGGCCCGATCGCTTCGGTGATCTGGCAGAAGGTGAAGATCGACGGTTACACCGAAAGCGCCGCGGCCGGCACGCTGGCCACTGCACTGGGCTACGACCGCCAGAACGTCGATTCGACCGTCGGCCGCATTGGCTGGCAGGCCCGCTTCGATGGCGGCACCCTCAAGCCGTATGCGCAGGTGACCTACGACCACGAGTTCGAGGACACCAAGCAGGCCAGCGCCTGGCTGCAGACCCTGCCGGAACTGGGCAGCTACCGCGTGCCGGGCCTGAAGTTCGACAAGAACTACGCCACCGTCGTGCTGGGTGCCCGCACCGAACTGTTCGGCCTGCAGAGCAACTTCGGCCTGAGCGCGTCGACCGGCCAGAAGCGCGCGCAGGACGCCACCCTGTTCGCCAACTTCAGCGGCACGTTCTAAGCAGCAATCGCCGGGGTCGGAGCCCTTTCCGCGAGGAAAGGGCTCTGACCCCTCGCGGATGCGGTGGCCGCCATTGCGCAACACCGGGCCAACCGCATAGACTTTCACCGCGCACTGCGGGCGTAGCTCAATGGTAGAGCTGTAGCTTCCCAAGCTACTGACGTGGGTTCGATTCCCATCGCCCGCTCCATCTTTCAAGACCGCGCCGCGTTTCCGCCGCGCAGGTTCCTTCAGACAGCCTCAGTACGCCGCGAACACCGCGGCCAACGCGTCCGCGTCCAGCACGCGTCCCTGGGCGCGATCATGCGTGTGCAGGTACCAGACCTCGTCCGGCTCCAAGTGCCGTGTCAGGTGCCACTGGTTTTCCCGGGCCAGAATATCCACCCGTCCCTGGCAGCCGAAGCAGAAGCGGGCCAGAGGCTTGATCGCGGCGGCCTTGCCATTGACGTTCAGGGTCAGTGCGGGGGCCGCGTAGGTTTTCAGTTCCCCGGATGACGGATTCTCGGTGATGGTGACCGTGTCCCGACGCAGCGTGGCCACCTCCGCCTGCACCAACGGTTGCAGCCACAGTTCGAGGGTGTCGAACAGCACATGCAGCGATTGGATCCAGTCCTGGTACTGCTTTTCGACGGCGGCGGCCCTGGCCTGCTCCGCGTGTGCAGATTGCTGCAGCTTCTGTGCAAGTTGCTCCATTTTCGACATCGGGATTTCCGCTTTGGGAGGAGCTTCCATGGTGATCGGCACGCTCGCCTGCTTCCAGCCGAAAGCGACATTTTCGTAGAACTCCTAGAGGCGCTGCGGAGGGGGCGCGTAACGCTTCAAACTTTTCCCATGGGCAGGCCGGCGCTGACCGACTAGCGTGAGCGGATACTGACCAGGAGCTGCCTTCCATGAACTGCCGGAACGACGTCGTCGAGCGCATCCATCGGATCTTTCTTTCCGCCGGCGTCGGCTCGAACAAGCAGCTTGAAGCCGTGCGCGCGCTGGGGCGTGCCGGTGGTCCCAAGGCCGCGGAACTGCTCGAGCAGATCTACCAGCAGGCGTTCAGCAATTCTGCCCTGCAGATGGCCTGCGTGGCGGCGCTGGGCGAAGCGGCCCGTGGCTTCCAGGTCAGTGCTGAACGGGACAGCTGAAGCTTCATCCACAACGCTCGAGATCGTCGACGACGGGCATCATCCGCCCGCCACACGCCCGCGCTATGCTGCGCGCCTGCCGACCGATCCCGCCGCGATGAAGCTCGCCATCCTGTCCCGCAACAGCTCCCTGTATTCCACCCGTCGGCTGGTCGAGGCGGCGCGCGCGCGCGGCCATACCGTGCGCATCCTCGACCCGTTGCGCTGTTACATGCGCATCGCCGCCGATGGCTTTTCCATGCACTACAAGGGCCGGCCGATGACCGGCGTGGACGTGGTCATTCCGCGCATCGGTGCCTCGATCACCCGCTACGGCACCGCCGTGCTGCGCCAGTTCGAACTGATGGGCGCACGCACGCCCAATCCGTCCGATGCCATCCTGCGTTCGCGCGACAAGCTGCGCGCGCACCAGCTGCTGGCGGCCAAGGGCATCGACATGCCGGTTACCGTGTTCGGCGACAACCCCGATGACACCGTCGATCTGCTGTCCATGCTCGGCCCGCCGCCGCATGTGGTGAAGCTCAATGAAGGCACCCAGGGTCGCGGCGTGATCCTGACCGAAAAGGCCAGTGCCTCGCGCGGCATTGTCGAAGCGCTGCGCGGCCTGTACGCCAACTTCCTGATGCAGGAATTCATCGGCGAGGCCAAGGGCGCCGACCTGCGCTGCTTCGTGGTGGGCGACCAGGTGGTGGCGTCGATGCAGCGGCAGGCACCGGAGGGTGACTTCCGCTCCAACCTGCACGCTGGCGGCACCGCCGTGGCGGCCAAGGCCAGTCGCGCCGAGCAGCAGGTGGCGGTGCGTTCGGCCAAGGCGCTGGGCCTGTCGGTGTGCGGCGTGGACCTGATCCGCTCCGCGCGCGGCCCGCTGGTGCTGGAGGTCAACTCCACGCCGGGGCTGGAGGGCATCGAAGCGGCCTGCGGTGTGGACGTGGCCACACGCATCATCGAACACGTAGAGAAGATCAAAAAGCCTTGATTATTCATGGGGTTGTGATTCTCATGGGTAAATGATCCGGGGCTTTAACGAGGCTTTAATCGGCCCCGGCGTAGGCTTCAGCGAACCGTAGCTCTGCCTCTCAGCAGGATCGGTATCGGGATACGACTTCAGGCCCAGGCGGGTGCACCGCCTGGGCCTTTTTTATGCCTGTCGGCTCTGTGCCCAAGGTCTCTTGTGGAGGCCGCGTGACGGTCGTAGAGTTGGCCCTTCGTTCCGGGATGGATCGGGAGGTTGGCGATGTACCGCATCATGACGATCGCGTTGCTGCTGGGCCTGTCTGG
Organism: Stenotrophomonas sp. YJH_SMC_32; assembly: GCF_059369975.1. Classification (NCBI taxonomy): domain Bacteria; kingdom Pseudomonadati; phylum Pseudomonadota; class Gammaproteobacteria; order Lysobacterales; family Lysobacteraceae; genus Stenotrophomonas; species Stenotrophomonas sp. YJH_SMC_32. Next base: position 848,447 of record NZ_JCAFTE010000001.1, read on the forward strand.
CGCTGTTGCCGCCAAGCCGGAGAAAGTCGCTGTACAGATGGACCGGCAGGGGTCGGTCGCCGAGCAGATGCGCCAGGTGGAAACCGCGCTGGCTGCCCCCGACTATGCCGAACTGTCTGCCGAGGATCGCGGCCAGGTGCAGCAGGCGCTGTCGCGTATCCGCCAGCACATGGGCGAACGCCAGACCGTGCAGGAGCTGCCGCCGCAGTTGCAGGCCGAGGTCTTCAACGAGCAGGAACGCATCAACACCCTGATGGCGCGTGGCCATGACGACAGCCGGCAGATCTGCAGGTACGAACGCACCACCGGCAGCAACATGCCCAGGAGCCGCTGCCTGACCGTGGCCGAACGGCGCCGGATCGAAGAGAAAGGCAAGGCGCTGATCAACGACCAGCGCAGCTACAACACGCTCAGCCCACCGCCCGCCGGGCGTTGACCGCACCGCCTTTCGGTCCACCGGGGTGCCGTAACGGCGTATCGGTGGCACCGCAGGGTCGGTGTTCCACTCATGGAAGAACCTGGAGGTAACAATGCAGCGCATGACCCCCTTCGCCCTGATGCTGGGCCTGGCACTGGCCACCACCGCGCACGCCAAGCCCGAGAAAGGGCAGGTGAAGTTCGACGCCAACGCGCCGGTGGCCGAACAGATCCGCAACGTTGAGACGGCGATCAACACCGAGGACTACAGCGAGATCGGGCTGGAAGACAAAAGCCGCGTGCAGCAGGCGCTGGGCCGTATCAAGATCAAGATGGGCGACCACGAACGGGTAGAGCAGTTGAGCCCGCAGGACCGCACCGAGATCTTCAACGACCAGGAAGTGATCAACACGATCATGACCCGCGCCCATGCCGACAGCCGCATGGTCTGCCGCCGCGAGCGCACCACCGGCAGCAACATGCCGCAGAGCGTCTGCCTGACCGTGGCCCAGCGCCGCAAGGCGCAGGAAGACAGCCGCAAGGCCCTCAACGACAACCAGCGTTTCAACAACTACAAGCCGTAACCGTGGTTGGACCGGTCGCAGGCCGCCATCGGTCACCCTGCCGTGCGTCCCTTGTGGACGCATCGGCGCAACCGTAAAGTCGAGACCCTATTCATGGACGAACATGGAGCTCGTCATGTACCGCACCACTACGCTCGCCCTGATGCTGTCGCTCGGCCTGGTGGCCACCGTGCAGGCCAAGGCGCAGAAGGACACCGTGCAGATGGATTCCTTCACCCCGGTATCCGAGCAGATCCGCCGCGTTGAAACGGCCATGGGCAGCGAGGACTACAGCGAGATCGGGCTGGAGGACAAGAGCCGCGTGCAGCAGGCGCTGAACCGGATCCGGATCAAGATGAATGGCCGCGAGAAGTTGGATGAGCTGGCCCCGCAGGAGCGCAACGACCTGTTCAACGAGCAGGAGATCGTCAACACCATCATGACCCGCGCCCAGGCCGACAGCCGCATGATCTGCCGCCGCGAGCGCCTGACCGGCAGCAACATGCCGACCAGTGTCTGCCTGACCGTGGCCCAGCGTCGCAAGGCCCAGGAAGACAGCCGCCGGGCGCTGACCGACCAGCAGCGCATCAGCCGCTGAGCGCTCGCCCCGGGGGCGTTTGCCGGTGTCGTCCCTCCGGTACGAAATGTTAAGAATGGAACCTGTATCGTTCAGCAGGTAGACGTCGCGTCCACCCGCACAGGGGCATCCTGAGCAGGTGGGCCTGGCCCCCCGACGACCCTTCAAGAACCAGAGGTCCCAGTGCGCATTCTCGTAATCGAAGACAACAGCGACATCGCCGCCAACCTTGGCGACTACCTTGAGGATCGTGGCCACACCGTGGACTTCGCCGCCGACGGCGTGACCGGCCTGCACCTGGCGGTGGTCCACGAGTTCGACGCCATCGTTCTGGACCTGAACCTGCCGGGCATGGACGGCATTGAAGTCTGCCGCAAGCTGCGCAACGAAGCGCGCAAGCAGACCCCCGTACTGATGCTGACCGCCCGCGACTCGCTGGACAACAAGCTGGCCGGTTTCGATTCCGGCGCCGACGACTACCTGATCAAGCCGTTCGCGCTGCAGGAAGTGGAAGTGCGCTTGAACGCTTTGTCGCGCCGCGGCAAGGGCGTGCAGACCCGCGTGCTGGAAACCGGCGATCTGGAATACAACCTGGACACGCTGGAAGTGCGTCGCCAGGGCAAGCTGCTGCAGCTCAACCCGACCGCGCTGAAGATTCTGCAGGCCCTGATGGAGGCCGCGCCGGCCGTGGTTACCCGCCAGGAACTGGAGACCCGCGTCTGGGGCGAAGAGCTGCCCGATTCGGATTCGCTGCGTGTCCACATCCACGGCCTGCGTGCGGTGGTCGACAAGCCGTTTGAAGTGCCGCTGATCCAGACCCGCCATGGCATCGGATACCGCATCGCCACCCCGGAAGCCTGATTCCGTGGCAACCAAGGGGGAGCGCCGGCGTTCGCCGTATCGGCGGCGCCTGCGCAGCCGCATCATCGTCTCGTTCGTGTTGTTGGGCTTCTGCCTGACGACACTGTTCGCGTTCGCCACCAACTGGGCCCGCATGCGCGTGGAAAACCAGCTGGTGGAAGACGTGATGAACCGCAACATCAACGAGTACGTGCGGCGGTTCTACGAGAGCCCGGATCGCAACCCCGACCTGCCCGTGCAGCAGATGCGTGCGCGCCTGATCAAGCCTGACAAGTTCGAGGCGCTGCGCGAGGAAGAGCCGGACTGGTACGAGTTCAAGGATGGCCTGTACAACATGGGCGGCGTGGATGAGCGCGGCCAGCGCTATTCGTACAAGCTGGCCGTGCGCAAGACGCCCGACGCCTGGGCATTCCTGGCTTACGACATGACCGACAGCGTGCGCGGCGGGCAGCAGCTCAACCGCGCGCTGGTACTGTCGGTGCTGGTGTTCAGCCTGTTGTCGCTGGTGCTGGGCTGGTGGTCGGCCTCGAAGGTGATGAAGCCGGTCTCGGACCTGGCCGCGCGGCTGCGTGCCTATCGCGGCGGCACCAGCGAGCCCGAGCCGCTGGCGCCACGTTTCCCCGATGACGAAGTGGGGCAACTAGCGCAGGCGCTGGATGATTATTCGTCGCGGCTGACTGAAGTGGTGCAGCGCGACCGTGAGTTCAATGCCGACGTCAGCCACGAGCTGCGCACGCCGCTGGCGGTGATCCGTGGCGCCACCGAACTGCTGCTGACCCGGCCCGGCCTGGATGAGAAGGTGCTGCAGCGTCTGCAGCGCATCCAGCGCGCCGAACAACAGTGCAGCGACCTGATCGGCGCACTGCTGCTGCTGTCGCGCAATGAACGCGGGCAGGGCACCAGCAACGTCGCGCGCGTGGCCGAACAGCTGCTGGACGCCCACCGTGCACAGCTGGGAGGCAAGCCATTGGAACTGGCACTGGAAGGCGAGCGCAACCTGGTGATCGATGCGCCGGAAGCCGCGTTGTCGGTGGCGCTGGGCAACCTGATCGGCAACGCGGTGAAGTACTCGCAGGATGGCGAAGTGCGCGTCTTTGTCGGCAGCAATTCGGTGTCGGTGACCGACAGCGGACCGGGGCTGAGCGAAGAGGATGCCGCCAAGCTGTTCCAGCGCGGCTATCGCGGCACGCATGCCGGCCATTCGCAGGGCGGTGGCATCGGCCTGTCGATCGTCAGCCGCCTGTGCGATCTGTATGGCTGGCAGGTGAGCGTGCGCCCCGGTGGCGAGCGCGGCGTGATCGCCACCCTGACATTCTCGCCGAAGCCGTTGTAAGGGCCTCTGCTTTGGTGGGTGCCGACCTTGGTCGGCAATGGCTCTGCTTTGGTAGGCGCCGACCTTGGTCGGCACGAATCCGGCCGGCGCCGTATAGCGCCCAGTGTCGCTTGTGCCACCGAATCCCCCTCGCAGGAACCCAGGGCCAGAAGCCCAACACGACATCACCGTGACCGCTGCCACGCCGCGTGCGTGTCCGCATGCACGCATTCGCACCCTCAACTGCGGCTTGAGAATTTCCTTACAGATCACAGCGCTGCGTGATGGCCAGATGGGTCGGCCGGGGCAGGTGCCCTGGCCGGGATTGGCGTCCTGAAAAAAACCTTCAACTCAAGCGCTCCGGGTGTGCTGCGGCTCATCACGGAAAATGCATCGGCTGCCTTGTTTCGGCGGATGGTGCGTGGGGATTCATCAGAATCCGCTGGAGTCTTTTTCCTCGCGCTTGAGTTGTTGGGTCTCCGGTACGCCAACCCGCACCGTCCGCCACCTTGCATCCGCAGGTGGCTCGTCGTCTGCGAGGAGATTCACCATGTCCGCACGCCCCTTGTTCCCCCAGCTGCACGCCCTGATCGGCGAAGCCGCCGACCTGCTGCCGGCCGACGTCGCCGAGCGCATCGAAGTCCTGCTCGATGATCCCAAGGATCTGCTGCCCACGCTGCTGGCCCGCATGGACGGGCGCGATGCAGCCGACGGCCGACGGCTGGAAGCGGAGGGACTGAGCCCGGCACAGGCGGCCACCATGGCCGGCCTCAGTCGCACCCTGGCCGGCTTGAATGCACTCATGCAGGTGCTGCACGCCGCCGAGGCGGCCCGCGAGCAGGGTGGTGCGCACCAGCAGCTCAGCCCCGACGTCGTCGACGGTTTGTTGCTTGGCGCACGAGAACTGGCCCGCTATGCGCGCCTGCAGCTGGAGTAGATCCACGCCATGCGTGGATGCAGAACACTTTGTAGAGCCGAGCCCATGCTCGGCTTGATGATCGCAGCCGAGCATGGGCTCGGCTCCACAGCAGTTCCACGCTGGCGCCGGGTAGATCCACGCCATGCGTGGATGCTGTTCGGTAGTGCCGGCCGCTGGCCGGTAGCCAGGCCTCAGCCCCCAGCCAACCCCAGATACCGCGCATGCAGCGCTTCCACCTGCACCTGCAGGTCCTCCGGGTGGCCATCGTTGACCACCACATCATCGGCCAGTGCCAACCGCTGCGTGCGGCTGGCTTGGGCGGCGATCATCTTGTCGGCCAGTGCGGCGTCGATGCCGTCGCGCTGCATCAGCCGGGCGTGCTGCACGGCTTCGGGCGCATCCACCAGCAGCACCCGGTCCAGCCAAGGGTAGGCTTGCCTGCCGCCGACCTCAGTCAGTAGCGGAATGGCGGCAATCGCGTACGGGCTGGTGGCCTGCTCGCACTGCTGTTGCATCAGAAGGCGGATGGCCGGATGGGTGATCGCTTCCAGTGCGGCCCGTTCGGCCGGGTCGGCGAACACGTGGGCCCGCAGGCGCGCCCGGTCCAGGCTGCCATCCGCCTGCAGCATGTCGGCGCCGAAACGCTCGGCGATGCGGCCCAGGGCAGGGCTGCCGGCAGCAACCACCGCGCGGGCGGCCAGATCGGCGTCGGCCACCACGATGCCCAGCGCCTCGAAGCGCCGGGTCACCTCGCTCTTGCCGGCGGCAATGCCACCGGTCAGGCCCACCACATACCGGCTCATGGGGATTCCCCTCAGCGCAGTCCGCTCAACACCAGGTACTGCTCGACCACCGGCGCGCCCCACATGAAGTAAAGCCAGCCCGCGATGGCCAGGTAGGGGCCGAACGGAATCGGCGTGGCGCGGTCACGGCCCCGGGTGTACAGCCAGATCGAACCGATGATGGCGCCCAGCACCGACGACAGCAGGATGATCGGCAGGATGCCCTTCAGCCCGCACCAGGCGCCGAGGGCGGCCAGCAGCTTGAAATCGCCGTGGCCCATGCCTTCCTTGCCGGTCAACTGCTTGAACAGCCACCAGACCATCCACAGCGACAGATAGCCCACCGCCGCGCCGACCAATGCAGGCTTGGCCGGCATGTACAGGTTGTCGATGTTGCCTATCAGGCCCAGCCACATCAGGGGTAGGGTCAACTGGTCGGGCAGCAGCTGGGTGCGCAGGTCGATGCCGGACAAAGCGATCAGAAAGCAGGTCAGCACGATGGCGCCAAAGCCCTGCCAGCCGAAGCCGAACTGCCAGACGCAGGCCAGCACCAGCACCGAGGTCAGGGCCTCCACCAGCGGGTACTGCAGCGAGATCGGCGCCTTGCAGTGGCGGCACTTGCCGCCTTGGATGATCCAGCTGAACAGCGGGATGTTCTCGTACCAGCTCAGCTTGTGCTTGCAGTGCGGGCAGTGCGAGGGCTCGACCACGATCCCCGGTGGTGGGGGCTCGTAGAAGTCCGGTTCTTCCAGGACCTCGCGCGCATCGCGCTTCCACTGCCACTCCAGCCGCTTGGGCAGGCGCAGGATGACGACGTTGAGGAAACTGCCCAGCAGCAGCCCCAGGGCGACCGCGGCGGGGTAGCCGAGGCCGGGATGCTGGTCGAGAAATGCCATGTAGTGATTATCCGACGACGGCGCCGAGTTTGAAGATGGGAAGGTACATGCCGATGACCATACCGCCTACAACGACACCGATGAAGACCATGATCATCGGTTCGAGCAGACTGCTCAGGGCATCCACGGCGTTGTTGACTTCCTGCTCATAGTACTCGGCCACCTTGAATAGCATGGCATCCAAGGCACCGGCTTCTTCACCGATGCCGGTCATCTGAATGACCATATGGGGGAAAAGGGCGGTCTGCTTCATCGCCATGTTCACTGGATAGCCCACTGATACATCGTCACGCATCCGCAGCACGGCCTCTTCGTAGACCTTGTTGCCGGTGGCGCCGGCAACGATGCCCAGCGCTTCAACCAGCGGGACACCGGCCTTAAAGGTCACGGCCGTAGTGCGGGCGAAACGGGCGATCGAGCTGTTGTGCATGATCTGGCCGATCACAGGCACCCTCAGAATCAGCCGGTCCATGGTGTGCTGCATCTTGGGTGATCGCTTGTAGGCCATAGTGAGGACCACGACGGCGCCCACCGTCACGATTGCGATCAGCCACCACCAGGAGACCATGAAGCGCGACAGATTCACGATCATCTGAGTGAATGCAGGCAGTTCCGCCCCGAACCCGCGGAACACTTCTTCAAACTGCGGTACGACGAAGATCAGCATGATGGCGCTGACCAGCAGCGCTACGACTATGACCATGGCCGGGTAGAACAGTGCCTTCTTGATCTTCCCCTTCAGGCCTTCAATGTTCTCTTTGTAGGTGGCGACGGTATCCAGTACGGTCTCCAGTACACCCGCCCCCTCGCCGGCCCGGACCAGGTTTCGATAAAGTTCATCGAACTGCACGGGATGCTTGCTGACCGCCTCATAAAGCGAAGAACCGCCCTCAATATCGGCGCGAATTCCGTCGACCATCTTCTTCATACGTGGGTTCTTGTGCCCACTCCCGATGATGTCCAGGGCCGAGACGATTGGCACGCCGGACTTCATCATTGTTGCCATCTGACGGCTGAAGAAGGCAATGTCCTTTGGTGAGACTTTGCTGCCGGCGGCGCCGAACAGTGGCTTGGGTTTGGGCTTTACCGTGCCGGGGTTGATGCCCTGTCGACGCAGCTCCGCCCGCAGCAGATTTGCGTTCTTCGCGGCCTGCTCCCCTTTCATCTTCACGCCCCGCTTGTCGGTCCCCTCCCAGACAAACGGCTGCAACTCCGTGGTGCTGCGCGCCACGGGTTCTTTCTTGATCGCACTGCGACTGACAGACATATCGGCTCCCCAAGACCCGCCATCCCCAGGCGGGCGTCTAGCCGTCGATGGTAGCGGGTTCATGCCCGTCTGGGCAGTTGTTGGGGGCGCCATCATGCGAATTCGTGCCGGGTGCCGACCAAAGGTGACGCACTGCGTCACATTGCCGCGTCCATCGCAGATTCGCATCCGGGGGGTTCCCATCCGTGAAATAGCTGCCATCATGGGCGCGGGGAAATCCAGGGGGAGGCGTGCCGGGGTTGGCACGCAACCTGCGTTGATCCACCCGCAGGGGGCAGGACCCGCTCAGCTGGCCGCTGGCCAGACCGATCCTGTGCTCTGAAATCAACCACCACTTATCTTGGGGATGTACCAAAATGAAGAACCAGAAGGGCTTCACCCTTATCGAACTGATGATCGTCGTTGCGATCATCGCCATCCTGGCCGCCATCGCGATCCCGCAGTACAACGATTACACCGCGCGCGCCCAGATGACGGAAGCCTTCACTCTGGCGTCTGGCATGAAGACGCCGATTGCAGAAGCTTTCGCCCAGGACAACACCGCAGCGACCTCTTGCGTCGTGCCGGCTGGCTCGGTAACCACTGGTAAGTACGTCGCCAGCCTGACGCCGACTCCGGGCGCAGACAGCTGCGCGATTGAAGCCAAGATGAAGGCGGCGGGTGTGAACGAGAAGGTGAAGGAGGCGACCGTCACCTTGACCTACAAGCCGTCGACCGGCGCGTGGACCTGCAAGAGCAGCGTCAGCGCCGCGATCACGCCGAAGGCTTGTGATCCGACCTAAATATAGTTGTCCGTAAGAAAAAGGCCCCGGTGTTGCCGGGGCTTTTTTTTGGGCAATGTGTTGTGCGCTGAGCAGGCACATACACTCTCTGCGCTGGGGAGCGCAATCATGAAAATGCAGACGGGCTTCACCTTGATCGAGCTGATGGTCGTGGTGGCTATCATCGCCATTCTCGCGGCCATCGCCATCCCGCAATACAACGACTACACTGCACGCAGCCAGTTGTCCGAGGCGATCAGTCTGCTGGGCGGCCTGAAAACTCCGGTGGCCGAGCAATTCGCCAACAGCAATGTAGCAACATCTTGCGCAGTGCCGGCCGATGCCGTAACGACGGGTAAGTACGTCGAAAGCATCAAGGCATCACCTGCCATTCCTTGCGTGATCGTCGCGACTATGGCCGCGGCGGGTGTCAATGAGAAGGTCAAGGCAGCGACAGTGACGATCACATATTCAGCCAATACAGGCATCTGGGACTGCAGGACCAGTGCGCCTGCTGAGGTTGCGCCCAAGGCATGTCCGCACGGCTGAATCTACTTGCCGGTTCCGAGGCGGCCATCTGTAGGGTAGGCTGCGCGGGGAGTTGGAGTAAAGAATGAACACGATCGTTTCCGCCAATCTCGTCGGCATCACCGGCCTGGCCCGTCGCCTGGTCCAGGATGGTGCGCTGGACGAGGCTTCCGCCCGCGACGCGATGGCCAAGGCCGCTGCGGCCCGCCAGCCGCTGCCGACCTGGTTCGCGCAGAACAAGGTGGTCGGTGCCGCACAGTTGGCGGCCGCCAATGCGGTCGAGTTCGGCATGCCGCTGTTCGACGTGTCCACGTTCGACGCCAGCCAGAACGCGATGAGCCTGGTCAGCGAGGAGCTGCTGCGCAAGCACAACGTGCTGCCGCTGTTCAAGCGCGGCGGCAAGCTGTTCGTGGGCACCAGCAACCCGACCCATTCGTTGGACGAGATCAAGTTCCACACCAATCTGGTGGTGGAGCCGATCCTGGTGGATGAGGACCAGATCCGCCGCACGCTCGAGCAGTGGCATGCCAGCCATGACACGCTGGGCGACGCGCTGGGCGGTGACGACGATGGCATGGGCAACCTCGATGTTGCAGCCGGAGACGAGGATCTCGGCGCCGGCGGCGACGCCGGCATCGATGCCAAGGGCGATGACACCCCGGTGGTGAAGTTCGTCAACAAGGTGCTGGTGGACGCGATCCGCAAGGGCGCCTCGGACATCCACTTCGAGCCCTATGAAGACGACTATCGCGTGCGCCTGCGCATCGATGGCCTGCTGAAGATGGTCGCGCGCGCGCCGGTGAAGTTGAACCAGCGCATTGCCGCGCGCCTGAAGGTGATGGCGCAGCTGGACATCGCCGAGAAGCGCGTGCCGCAGGACGGACGCATCAAGCTCAACCTGTCCAAGACCAAACAGATCGACTTCCGCGTGAGCACCCTGCCGACCCTGTTCGGCGAGAAGGTGGTGCTGCGTATCCTGGATGGCAGCGCGGCCAAGCTGGGCATCGACAAGCTGGGTTACGAGCCCGACCAGCAGAAGCTGTTCCTGGAAGCCATCCACAAGCCGTACGGCATGGTGCTGGTGACCGGCCCAACCGGTTCGGGCAAGACGGTGTCGCTGTACACCGCGCTGGGTATCCTCAACGACGAGACGCGCAACATCTCCACCGCCGAAGACCCGGTGGAAATCCGCTTGCCCGGCGTCAACCAGGTGCAGCAGAACAACAAGCGCGGCATGACCTTCGCCGCGGCACTGCGCTCGTTCCTGCGACAGGATCCGGACATCATCATGGTCGGCGAAATCCGCGACCTGGAAACGGCCGAGATCGCGATCAAGGCGGCGCAGACCGGCCACATGGTGCTGTCCACGCTGCACACCAACGATGCACCGCAGACCATCGCGCGCCTGATGAACATGGGCATCGCGCCGTACAACATCACCAGCTCGGTGACGCTGGTGATCGCCCAGCGCCTGGCGCGCCGGCTGTGCAGCAACTGCAAGCGCCCGGCCAATCTGCCCGAGCATGCGCTGCTGGCCGAAGGCTTCACCCAGGCGCAGCTGGACGCGGGTATCGAGCTGTACGAGGCGGTCGGCTGCGATGAGTGCACCGAGGGCTACAAGGGTCGTACGGGTATCTACCAGGTGATGCCGATGACCGACGAGATCGCCACGATCGTGCTGGCCGGTGGCAATGCGTTGCAGATTGCCGAGGCCGCGCAGCAGATCGGGGTGAACGATCTGCGCCAGTCGGCGTTGAAAAAGGCCGCTGCGGGCATCACCAGCCTGGCCGAGATCAACCGCGTTACCAAGGATTGAGGTCGATCCACGCCATGCGTGGATGCCGCGATGCATGAGGTTGCCGGCCAGCGGCCGGCACTACCACATTGGTGGGTAGATCCACGCCATGCGTGGATGCCGCGATGCATGAGTTTGCCGCCAGCGGCCGGCACTACCAGGTTGGTGGGCCCGCGTCGGGCCCTGTCCTTACTCCATGCCCAACTTCTTCAGCTTGTAGCGCAGCGCGCGGAAGGTGATGCCCAGCTGCGCGGCGGTGCGGGTCTTGTTCCAGCGGTTTTCTTCCAGCGCGCGCTGGATGGCGCTGCGCTCGAGCTGTTCGATGTACGAGGGCAGGGCGGCGTTGCCGGGCTGCAGGTCAGCCACGGCTTCGGCATGTGCTGCGCTGCCGGGCGTGCGCGGGGCATGTTGCGGCAGGCGCAGGTCGTCGGCGCCGATGCGGTCTTCTTCGGCCAGTGCCAGTGCACGCTCCAGGATGTTCTCCAGTTCACGCACGTTGCCGGGGAAGGCGTACTGGGCCAGTGCGTCCAGTGCCGACGGCGCCAGCAACGGCGTCGGGCGGCCATGGCTGCGGGCCAGCCGTGCCAGCACCGACGCGGCCAGTTCCGGCAGGTCCTGGCGACGCTCGCGCAGCGGCGGCACCCTCAGCTCAATCACGTTGATGCGGTAGTAGAGGTCGTGGCGGAAACGGCCGTCCTCGACCAGCTCGGCCAGGTCCTTGTGGGTGGCCGAGAGGATGCGCACGTCCACCGGCTCCTCGGTGGCGGCGCCGACCGCACGCACCGACTTTTCCTGGATCGCGCGCAGCAGCTTCACCTGCATCTGCAGTGGCAGCTCGGCCACTTCGTCCAGGAACAGGGTGCCGCCATGCGCGGCCTGGAACAGCCCGGGCTTGTCGGCGTGGGCGCCGCTGAAGCTGCCCTTGCGGTGGCCGAAGAATTCGCTCTCCATCAGCTCGCCGGGAATGGCGCCGCAGTTGACCGGCACGAAGGGGCCGGCCGCGCGGGCGCCCTGGGCGTGGATGGTGCGCGCGACCAGTTCCTTGCCCACGCCGGATTCACCGAGGATGTAGACCGGCGCCTGGCTGCGCGCGACCTTGCCGATGGTGGTACGCAGCACGTCCATGGCCGGCGAGTCGCCAAGCAGGCGTGCGCCCTGTTCGGCGGCAGGGCCAGGCGCGGGCCGCTCGGTGTTGTTGAGTTCCAGCGCGTGCTTGACCAGGCCACGCAACACGGCGATGTCCACCGGCTTGCTGACGAAATCGAAGGCGCCGGCCTTCAGCGCTTCCACCGCCAGGTCCATGCTGCCAAAGGCAGTGATCATCGCCACCGGCGTGCGCGGGTAGTGCTGGGCGATCTCGCTGACCAGCTCGATACCGTTGCCGTCCGGCAGGCGCATGTCGGTGATGCACAGGTCGTACGGATTGCTGGCCAGCAGTTCGCGCGCTTCGGCAAGGTTAGCTGCGGTACTGATGCGCAGCCCCATGCGGCCGAGCGTCAGTACCAGCAGTTCGCGGATGTCGCGTTCGTCGTCGACGACGAGGGCGCTGCGGGTTTCGTTCATGGGCGTGAAAGATAAACGAGGGGGCTGGAAGCGACAAATGTTTGACGCACAGAATCGAGATCAGGTGGGCAACAGCGTATGCGGGCCGGGCAGCACCAGGCGGAAGCAGGAGCCTCCAGCGGGAACCGGGATGTAGTCCAGCCGCGCCTGGTTGGCCCGGCACAGCTCGCGGGCGATGTACAGGCCCAGCCCGGTGCCGTGCTCGGAGGTGGTGAAGAACGGCCGGAACAACTGCGCGGCGACACTCTCGGGAATACCGGGGCCACGATCCATCACGTCGATGACCGCACTGCGCTCGTGCTGCGCCACGCGCAGGCGCACCCGCGCCGGCTGCTGACCAATGCGGCCATATTTGAGCGCGTTGTGCACCAGCACGGTCAGCACCTGGTAGAGGTGCTTGCTGTCGACCTGGGCCAGTACCGAGGTGTCGTTGATGATCGGCTCGATGCTGTCGGTCTCCAGCGTCTGACCCTGCTTGTACTCCAGCACGAAGCGGCGCACGAAGGCGGCCAGGTCGACGTTTTCGGGCGTGGCGCGCTCGCGCCGGGCCAGGCCCAGCACGCTTTCGACGATGCCGTTGGTGCGCTGGCACTGCTGGCGGATGATCTGCAGCAGGCGGCGGTCGCTTTCGTTGAAGCCGGTGCCTTCTTCCAGCAGCTGCACCGCGTAGTTGATCGCGGCCAGCGGGTTGCGGATCTCGTGGGCGAGGCTGGCCGAGAAGCGCCCCATTGCTGACAGGGTGAGCGACTCGGCACGGCGCGAGACCACGCTGGAGTCGTCCAGGAATACCAGGGCCAGCTCGCTGCCGGCCAGCAGGCGCGCAAAGCGGGGCTGCACTTCGGGCTGGTCGGGGTTGAGCTGCAGCGGCAGTTCGTCCTGCGCCCAGCCGTTGCGCCAGCGCTGCAGGCGACGGGCCAGTTCCGGGGTGGCGCTGGCCAGGTCCAGGCGGCCGCTTTCGCCGCTGCCGTCGCTGTCACCGAGCAGCATCGAGGCGGCCTCGTTGGCCAGGGTGACACGGTTGTCGGCGTCGACCACCAGCACGCCGGTGCGCATGCGGCGGATGATCAGCTCGTTGATCTGGAACAGGTTGGCTACTTCGTCGCCGCGCTGGTTGGCCAGCTGCTGGTTGCGGCGCGCGCGGCTGCCGACCTGGTAACTGATGAAGGCCAGCGCCAGGTAGCTGGTGGCGAACATGGCCAGTTCGGCCAGGGTACGGGTGGGATCGCCGCCTTCCAGCAGCTTCCAGGTGTATTCCACGCCGGTGGCGAGGCTGGCGGCCAGTGCCAGGCCCAGCCCCAGGCTGAGCGGCAGCAGGGTGGCGGCAGCGGCGATGTTGAACAGCAGCGACATCGAGATGCCGGCGCTGGCACCCGGCAGGGCATGCGACAACAGGGTGGCGGCGACAATGTCCACCAGCACGCCGCTGACCACGATCGGGCGCAGCCAGCGTTCGTTGCGGCCGATCACCAGCGCCAGCAGCGACAGCACCAGGTAGATGGCGGCGACGGTGTCGGCCAGCCGCGGGTGGTGGGCTTCGCCGACCATCGCCGACAGGGGGCTGTAGAGCAGGGCGGCGATGACCGAGGCGATCAGCACCCGGTACAGCGCGAAGAAATACAGCTCACGCCGCGGAATCGATTCGATGCGGTCGATCAATGAAGCACTGGGTGACACGCCGGAACTCCCCTTCTGGCTGCCTGGGTCTGGAATCTGCGGCGGGCCTGCCCGGCGTCCCCTGAGGCCGGGCGGTACGTCGCTTCGATGTGGCCTGCGGTGGAAAACCGTCGAGCACCCCCGACGCTACACACCCTGGCTGACCAGTATAGGGCCCCCGGCAGGGGCCCGCCGCTGCGGCCCGGATCGCGCATTTGGCCTGGGGTGGATACCGCTGGCCAGCCGGCCCCCGGGCGCAACTGCCTGAATGACGGCGGAAATCTGGCCGGGTCTGGCGTTTTGTACAGACTTCTTTGCGCCCCGGCGCCGGCTCGGCCACAATAGAGGGCCCGCCGCGGTCCGTGCCGGTGCCTCTTCGAGGGGGCCCTGAGGAATTGCGTGCGGTCGTTCCTATTCCCACGGTGACGCATGAATTTCCACGAATACCAGGCAAAACAACTGCTTGCCGAATACGGCATCCCGGTCCCGGCCGGCAAGGTCGCGGCGACCCCGGACGAGGCGGTTGAAGTCGCCCAGTCGCTGGGCCAGGGCCCCTGGATGGTCAAGGCGCAGATCCACGCTGGCGGCCGCGGCAAGGCTGGCGGCGTCAAGTTCTGCAAGACCGTCGACGACGTGAAGGCCGCAGCGGCCAAGATGCTCGGCACCAAGATGGCCACCTACCAGACCGCCGGCGTCGAGCTGCCGATCAACCTGGTGCTGGTGACCACCGCCGGTGAGATCGTCAAGGAGCTGTACCTGTCGGTCCTGGTGGATCGCGGCACCCGCACCATCAGCTACATCGCCTCTTCCGAAGGCGGCATGGAAATCGAGCAGGTCGCTGCCGAGACCCCGGACAAGATCCACACCCTGAACGTGGACTTCGTCGAGGGCGTGCAGGGTTACCACGGCCGTGACATCGGCTTCAAGATGGGCCTGACCGCCAAGCAGGCCGGCCAGTTCGCCAACATCATGGTGAACCTGTACCGCATCTTCAACGAGAAGGACCTGGCGCTGGTTGAGATCAACCCGCTGGCGATCCTGGACGATGGCAACCTGTACGCGCTGGACGGCAAGTTCAACAGCGACGACAACGCCAACTTCCGCCACAAGGAACTGGTCGCGATGCGCGACAAGTCCCAGGAAGATGAAACCGAAGTGACCGCTTCGGAGCTGGACATCAACTACGTCACCATGGACGGCAACATCGGCTGCATGGTGAACGGTGCCGGCCTGGCCATGGCCACCATGGACGTCATCAAGCTCAACGGCGGCGAGCCGGCGAACTTCCTGGACGTGGGCGGCGGTGCGAACAAGCAGCGCGTCATCGAAGCGTTCAAGCTGATCCTGTCCTCGGACAAGGTTGAAGGCATCTTCGTCAACATCTTCGGCGGCATCGTCCGCTGCGACATGATTGCCGAAGGCATCATCGCCGCCGTGAAGGAAGTGGGCGTCAAGGTTCCGGTCGTGGTGCGCCTGGAAGGCACCAACGTGGAAGAGGGCAAGCAGCTGCTGCGTGACAGCGGCATGGCCATCATCCCGGCTGACAACATCAACGACGGCGCCAAGAAGGTCGTTGAAGCGGTCAAGAACGCCGCCTGATCCACGACACCGAAGGAAATTCCCATGTCTGTTTTGATTAACAAGAACACCAAGGTGATCGTGCAGGGCTTCACCGGCCAGCAGGGCACCTTCCACGCCACTCAGATGATCGAGTACGGCACCCAGGTTGTTGGCGGCGTGACCCCGGGCAAGGGGGGCACCACCCACATCGACCTGCCGGTCTTCAACACCGTTGCCGACGCCGTGCAGAGCACCGGCGCCAACGCGTCGGTCATCTACGTGCCGCCGCCGTTCGCGGCCGACGCGATCCTGGAAGCTGCGGCTGCCGGCATCAAGGTCATCGTCTGCATCACCGAAGGCATCCCGGTGCTGGACATGCTGCGCGTGAAGAACGTGCTGACCCGTTCCTACCCGGACACCGTGCTGATCGGGCCGAACTGCCCGGGCGTCATCACGCCGGGCGAGTGCAAGATCGGCATCATGCCGGGCCACATCCACAAGCCGGGCAAGATCGGCATCGTGTCGCGTTCGGGCACCCTGACCTATGAAGCGGTCAAGCAGACCACCGAAGTCGGCCTGGGCCAGTCCACCTGCATCGGCATCGGCGGTGACCCGATCAACGGCCTGAACTTCGTCGACTGCCTGAAGCTGTTCAACGAAGACCCGCAGACCGAAGGCATCATCATGGTCGGCGAGATCGGCGGTGACGCCGAAGAAGCCGGCGCCGAGTACATCAAGAACCACGTGAAGAAGCCGGTCGTCGGTTTCATCGCCGGTGCGTCGGCTCCGGCCGGCAAGCGCATGGGTCACGCGGGCGCGATCGCCTCGGGCGGCAAGGGCACCGCGGAAGGCAAGTTCGCCGCGATGGAAGCGGCTGGCGTGGTCACCGTCCGTTCGCCGGGCGACCTGGGCGCCGCCATCGCCAAGCTGGTGAAATAAGATCGACTGCCTCGCGCAGACGACGCTGTAGAGCCGGCCGCTGGCCGGCTGCCTGAAACAGAAAGGCCGCCTTTGGGCGGCCTTTCTGCGTCTGGCGCCCTGACGGTTCCGGTAACCCCATCCACGCATGGCGTGGATCTACTGAGCCGGGGCTGTCCACGCAGCGAGCGTGCCCGGCGCGCGCATGGCGCGGCGTTACAATGGAAGCATTGCAACCACAGGCTGGATTCCCATGGCTTCGATCCGCATCGCGATGGCGCAGTTCGACTTCCCGGTCGGCGACGTCGCCGGCAACACCGAACGCATCATCGAGATGATCGGCCAGGCGCGCGATGAGTACGGCGCCGAGCTGGTGATGTTCCCCGAGCTGGCGGTGAGCGGCTACCCGCCGGAGGACCTGCTGCTGCGCCCGGGTTTCCTGTACGAGTGCGAGCAGGCGTTGACCCGCATCGCCACCGCCTGCCGTGGCATCACCGCCGTGGTCGGCTGGCCACAGGCGGCTGGCGCGGTGGTCTACAACGCTGCCAGCGTACTGCGTGACGGCCTGGTCGAGCAGACCTACCGCAAGCGCGAACTGCCCAACTACGCGGTCTTCGACGAGCGCCGCTACTTCGACGTCGATCCGGATGGTGGCAGCTGCGTGTTCGAGGTCAATGGCATTCCGGTCGGCCTGCTGATCTGCGAGGACCTGTGGTTCGCCGAGCCGCTGGCCGACACCACGCGCGCGGGTGCGCAGCTGGTGGTGGTGCCGAATGCTTCGCCCTACGAGCGTGGCAAGCACGCGCAGCGCGACGCCGTGCTGGCCGCGCGTACCCGCGAGAGCGGGGTGGCCATCGCTTACCTCAACGTGGTGGGCGGCCAGGATGCGCTGGTGTTCGACGGTGCTTCGGTGGTGGCGGATGGTGATGGCACGGTGCACCCGGCCGCTGCTGCCTTCGTCGACCAGTGGCTGGTGGTGGAGTATGACGGTGAGACCCGCCGCTTCATGCCGCATGTGTGGATGGACGACGGCGACGAGAGCATGGACGCGCTGGCCTGGCGCGCGGTGACCCGTGGCATCCAGGACTATTGCCGCAAGAACGGTTTCAGGAAGGTGTGGCTGGGCCTGTCCGGTGGCATCGACTCGGCCCTGGTGCTGGCATTGGCCGTGGATGCGATGGGCGCGGAGAACGTGACCGCCGTGCGCCTGCCGTCGCGCTACACCGCCGGCCTGTCCAACGACCTGGCCGCCGAGCAGTGCCGGGCGCTGGGGGTGAAGCTTGAGGCTGTGTCGATCGAGCCGGCGTTCAAGGGCCTGATGGAATCGCTGGCGCCGATGTTCGAAGGCACCGCGCCGGACGTGACCGAAGAGAACCTGCAGTCGCGCAGCCGCGGCGTGATCCTGATGGCGCTGGCCAACAAGTTCGGTGGCCTGCTGCTGACCACCGGCAACAAGAGCGAGTACGCGGTCGGCTACGCCACCATCTACGGCGACATGTGCGGTGGCTATGCGCCACTGAAGGACCTGTACAAGACCGAAGTGTTCGGCCTGTCCAAGTGGCGCAATACCGTGGGCGGCGCACCGGTGATCCCGCCGGCGGTGATCAGCCGCCCGCCGTCGGCCGAGCTGCGCGAGAACCAGCTGGACCAGGACTCGTTGCCGGCCTATGACGTGCTGGACGGCATCCTCTACCGCTACATCGACCAGGAGCAGTCGCGCGGCGAGATCGTGGCCGCCGGCTACGACGCAGCCGTGGTCGACCGCGTGCTGCGCCTGGTGCGCATCAGCGAGTGGAAGCGGCACCAGGCCGCGCCGGGGCCGAAGGTCTCGCGCCGCGCGTTCGGCCGCGAGCGGCGCTACCCGATCAGCAACGGCTACAAGGGCTGAGGCAGCGCTTGGCGGGTCGTGCCGGCCGCTGGCCGGCAACCCGTTGGCCCCTCCCCGGTGGGTGCGGAGCTTGGTCCGCACGATGGTCGAAGATCATCCACGCTTGGCGTGGATCTACCGGACTCCGTCGAGCAACTGTTCGAGACCGGCGGTTTCCGCAGCGTCGTTGAAGGGATCGTCCCCCAGTCGCGCACGTACGAACCGCAGGCCATCGGCCGCCGCTGCGTCCAGCGTGCCCCGGTGGTCGACGGGGTAGCGCCGGAACGCGACCGGCTCGCCTCGCAGGGCCAGCCCAGCGGCGTACAGCAGGGTGGTCAGGTAGGGCACATCGCGGTCCTGGCTGCCATGGCCCAACATCAGCGGTTGGCTGAAGCCGCGGCGCGGTACGCCGAGATAGTCGTACAGCACCGCCCAGATGCCCGGCACGCTGGCCAGCGGCGCAGTGAACATGCTGCCGGTGTCGGCGCCGTCGAGCGTGGTGGCCAGTTCGCCCAGGCACTGCTCGCGTGCCACCGCCACCCGCGCGCGGCCTTCATCGCTGAGGACGCGGTCGATCTGCGGGGCGACCTGCAGCAGGCCATCGAGCAGATACGCGTGATACGCGTTGAGCGCGCCCGGATTGGCGGTGCGGTTGTCCGGCTTCATCACCAGCGCGGTCAGTTCGACCGCGGTGGGCGTGCCGGTGGTGAAGCTGCCGCGGTACTGCAGCGACGGTCCGCCATAGGTGGGGGCGATGTGGCCTGCCGTGAGCGCGGCGGCACCACCCTGCGAATGGCCGACCGAGACCCAGCGCGGCGACAGCGTCCCGTTGCCGAGGTACTGGCGGCTGGCCTTGATCATGTCGATGGCGTTGCGCGCGGCAGTGCGCACATGCAGATAGGCATGGTCGCCTGAGCTTCCGAGGCCCTGGTAATCCGCGGCGACCACTGCATAGCCCTGTGCCAGGAACCGATCGAGAAAGCGCCCGTCGCGTTCGGGTTGGTAGGGGCCGGAGACCGAGGGCGCACAACGATCCGCAATGCCCTGGGTGCCATGCGCCCACGACACCACCGGCCAACCGCCGATGGGCGGCGTGCCGGCGGGCAGGTACAGCAGGCCGGTGCCTTCGGCCAGCTGCCCGCGGTGGTCAGGGGTGCGGTAGTGCAGTTTGTAGGCCTGGGCGGCCTGGGACGGCACCCAGGTGGCGCGATAGGGGGCTGCGGACAGCAGATCGCCCGCTGCGTCCTGTGCGGCGGCCGGCGGCGCCGAGGTCAGCGCCAGCAGCGCGATGGCGAGGAGGCAGGACAGAGGGCGGATACTGCAGCAGGGCAGACGGGCCATGGGGCGCTCCGTGATGGCCGGTGTGGCCGTGGCGCTGCAGTGTGGATGGCCGTGCCCGGGCAGGCTGCGACCGGCGTCGCATCCGCCGTGGATTCGTAGCATTCCTAGGTGCCGGCCCCGGCGCGGGGAGGCGGACGAGGAAAGCAGTCGAGCATGGCTTGACTCTACAAAGAAGAAGGGCCCCTTTCGGGGCCCTCGCTTACTTCTTTTCCAGTCGCGCGTTGCGCTGGCCGGTGCTGGCGGACTTCTCGCCGGCGAACGGGTTCAGCTTGCGGATCATCCACGGGTACTTCGGCCACTTGCCTTCCAG
This sequence comes from Stenotrophomonas sp. YJH_SMC_32, assembly GCF_059369975.1. Classification (NCBI taxonomy): domain Bacteria; kingdom Pseudomonadati; phylum Pseudomonadota; class Gammaproteobacteria; order Lysobacterales; family Lysobacteraceae; genus Stenotrophomonas; species Stenotrophomonas sp. YJH_SMC_32. The sequence goes on from NZ_JCAFTE010000001.1 coordinate 868,337, forward strand.
CCACGGGTGGTCCGGTTGGTTCAGCTGCAGGACGCGGCGGGCGTCGTCGGCCAGGGTCTTGTTGCCCAGGTGGGTGTAGGAATCGGCCAGCACGGCCACGGCGTCGTACTGGAAGGCGCTCTGCGGGTAGGTTTCCAGCAGGTAGTTGGCGCGGCCCACGGCTGACACCCAGGCGCCGCGGCGCATGTAGTACAGCGCGTTGTCCAGCTCGTGCTGGGCGAACACGTCACGCAGCTCCAGCATGCGCTGGCGCGCATCGGCGGCGTAGCGGCTGTTCGGGTAACGATCAACCACGATGTTGAAGTCCGAGTACGCCTGGTGCGGCGTGGACAGGTCGCGGCGGCTGGCATCCAGCGACCATACGCGGCGCAGGAAAACCGTACTGCGGTTGGAGTTGGCCAGGCCGCGCAGGTAGTACAGATAGGCAATGTTGCGGTGGGTCGGGTAGGTACGGATGAAGCGGTCGATGCTGGACACCGCGTCATCGTGCTTGCCGGCCTTGTACTGGGCGTAGGCGGTTTCGATCATCGCCTGCTCGGTGTACGGACCGTACGGATACTGGGCCACCAGACGGCGGAAGCTGGCTTCGGCGCCGCTCCAGTTGCCGCCCTGCATCAGCTTGTGGCTTTTCTCGTACAGCTGTTCGACCGGCACGCCTTCATCGGGGCGATCACCCTTCTTGGCGCCGCGATGGCAGCCGGTTGCGGCGATGACCAGCACCAGCAGCAGGGCGGTGAGGCGGACGGGCGCGGAGAGCATGGCGGAGCGTCGGATCATGGGGTCGAGGCGGGACGCGGCTGGAATACGAAGGGTCGATGATAGCCTAGTGTCCTGTCCAGCGACTGAAACCGGCCGCCGGGACCCCAAAATTTCAAAGAATGCCCCCTGCCATGTCTGAACAACCCTCTGAATCGGCCCGCCAGGCCATCGTCCCCGACACCGCCGCCGGCCGCCGTTTCGACGCGGTCGTGGCCGAACTGTTCCCCGAATACTCGCGCTCGCGGTTGACCGAGTGGATCAAGGCCGGGGAGGTCCTGCTGGACGGTGCCCAGGTGCGCCCGCGCGATCCGCTGCGCGGCGGCGAGGTGGTGACCCTCAACGCGGTGCTGGAAACCCAGACCGATGCCCAGCCGGAGGACATCCCGCTGGACGTGCTGTTCGAGGACGAGCACCTGCTGGTGATCAACAAGCAGGTGGGCCTGGTGGTCCATCCGGGTGCCGGCAACCACAGCGGCACCCTGGTCAACGCGCTGCTGTTCCGCGATCCGTCGGTGGCGGTGCTGCCGCGCGCCGGCATCGTGCACCGCCTGGACAAGGACACCAGCGGCGTGATGGTGGTGGCCAAGACCCTGGAAGCGCAGACCGCGCTGGTCGAGCAGCTGGCGGCACGTGACGTGCACCGTCAGTACCTGGCCATCGTGATGGGCGCGCTGGTGGCCGGTGGTACTGCCGATGCCCCGATCGACCGCCACCCGCGCGACCGCCTGAAGATGGCGGTGCGTGAGGACGGCAAGGAGGCGGTGACCCACTACCGCCTGCGCGAGCGCTTCCGGGCACACACCGCGCTGGAGTGCCGCCTGGAAACCGGCCGTACCCACCAGATCCGCGTGCACATGGCGCACGTGCGCCATCCGATCATCGGCGACCCGCTGTATGGCGGCGCGCTGAAGCTGCCCAAGGGCGCCAGCGACGAGCTGGTGGCCGCGCTGCGCGGCTTCAAGCGCCAGGCCCTGCACGCCGAGACCCTGGAGTTCATGCACCCGATCACCGGTGAACCGGTGCGCAACACCGCGCCGGTGCCGGAGGACATGCTGCACCTGATGAAGGTGCTGCGCGAAGACAGCGAAGCCTTCGCCGCCCGCGAGCGGGACCGCTGGTGATGGCGGCCGCGCTGCCGTTGCTGCAGGCCGACTGGCCGGCGCCCGCAGGCGTCCATGCGCTGACCACGCGCCGGCACGGTGCGGGCATCTCGCCGGCGCCGTTCGCGCAGTTCAACCTGGGCAACCGGCACGCGGCCGATAGTGATACCCCAGCCAACGTTGAGCACAACCGCCAGCTGCTGCAGCAGGGGCTGGCGCTGCCGTCGGCACCGCACTGGCTGCGCCAGGTGCACAGCAGCACCGTGCTGCGCTTCGATGCACCGCCGGCGCCCGGCGCGAGCGAGCCGGTGGCCGACGCGGCGGTAACCTCGGTGCCGGGCGTGGTGCTGGCGATCCTGACCGCCGACTGCCTGCCGGTGGTGTTCGCCGCCGCAGACGGCAGCGAGGTGGGCGCGGCCCATGCCGGCTGGCGGGGGCTGGCCGACGGCATGCTGGAGGCCACGGTGGCCGCCCTGCAGACGCCGCCGACGCAGCTGCGGGCCTGGTTGGGCCCGGCCGCCGGGCCGTCCGACTATGAGATCGGCGAGGAGGTCTATCACGCCTTCGTCGGCCATGATCCCGCTGCTGAGCGGGCGTTCGTCGCGACCCGTCCCGGACACTGGAAGGTGGACCTTTTCGCGCTGGCGCGGCAGCGCCTGCAGTCTGCGGGGATGGACCCGGCACAGGTGTATGGTGGCACGGTGTCGACGATGGCCGACCCGGACCTGTATTCGCATCGGCGCGATCGTCGCACCGGGCGCATGGCGACCCTGGCCTGGATCGCGCCCTGACTGCGCCGCTGTTCGCGCGTGTGCTGGGGCCGGCCTTTGCCACCCTGGCAGGACCGGTGCAGGCGCTGCATGCCGCGCCGTTGCCCTGCCGCTACGTGGGGCGGGCGCGTATCGTGAGGGGGCGGCACTGGCTGGTGCCTCTGCTGGCTGCGTTGGCGCGGTTGCCACAGGACGGTGACGCGCTGCCCACCGAGGTGGCGTTCAGCCGCTATCGGCAGGGCGAGCAGTGGGCGCGGCGGTTCGGCCGCTGGCCAATGGTGTCGCGGCTGTGGGCGCACGACGGGCATCTGCGCGAGCAGCTGGGCGCGGTGCGCTTCGAGTTCGCGCTGCAGGCCCGCCACGGTGGTATCGACTGGTCGGTGCGTCGGGTCTGGGCGTTCGGGCTGCTGCCGCTGCCGACGCGTTGGTTCGGCGGTGTGCGCTGCCGTGAAGCCTGGCAGGGCGAGCGCTACACTTTCCTGGTCGATGTGACGCTGCCCTGGGCCGGAGCCCTGATCCGCTATGAAGGTTGGCTCGAACCGCAGTGACGCTGCCGCCGAGGCTGGCAGCGCGGTGGTCGTGTTCGATGGCGTGTGCGCACTGTGCAATCGCTGGGTTCGGTTCCTGCTGCGTTTCGACCGCAGGGGGCGCTACCGCTTTGCAGCGATGCAGGGGCAGAAGGGCAGCGCGATGCTGCGCGCGCACGGGCTGGATCCGCAGGACCCGATGTCGTTCCTGCTGCTGGACGCACAGGGTGCCTGGACCGATACCGATGCGATCCTGCGCGTACTTGCGGGGCTGGGCGGCGCCTGGCGCCTGGCCGGCGTGCTGCGGCTCGTGCCGCGCGGCTGGCGTGATGCGGCGTATCGCGCGCTGGCACGCAACCGCTACCGCTGGTTCGGTCGGCATGACACCTGCCATCTACCCGCACCGGAACAGGCCGCGCGGTTCCTGGATTGACGAAAAAGGGGACGGAGGGGATTAAGTCGTTTGTGCATAAACGACTTAATCCCCTCCGTCCCCTTTTTTCTTCAGCCTTCCAGCGCGTCGAGGTAGCTGCGGCGCCAGTGGTTGATGTCGTAGGTGCGCAGATGTTCCATCATCGCGTGCCAGCGTTCCTTGCGCCTGCTCAGCGACATCGTCGCTGCGGTGGCGATTGCGTCGGCCACGCCGTCGAGGTCGTGCGGGTTCACCAGCAGTGCCTGCTTCAGTTCGTCGGCGGCGCCGGCCAGCAGTGACAGCACCAGCACGCCGGGATCCTCCGGGTCCTGCGAGGCCACGTATTCCTTGGCCACCAGGTTCATGCCATCGCGCAGCGGCGTGACCAGGCCGACCGCCGCCGCTCGGTAGAAGCCGGTGAGCGTGGCATGGGTGAAGTTCTGGTTGACGTAGCGCAGTGGCGTCCAGTCCGGCTCGGCGTGGCCACCGTTGATGTGGCCGGCGATCTGTTCCAGTTGGCTGCGCAGCTGCCGGTACTCGGTGACATCGCCGCGCGAGACCGGCGCAATCTGCAGGTAGGTGAGCGAGCCGCGCTGGTCGGGGTGACGCTGCAGGTAGCGTTCGAAGCCAAGGAAGCGTTCGGGCAGGCCCTTGGAGTAATCCAGGCGATCCACGCCAATCGCCAGCTGGCGGTCCCGCAGGCTGCTGCGCAGGTTCTTCACTGCGGCTTTGGTCGCGGCGGTGCCGGCCTGGCGTGCGATCAGGTCGGTGTCGATGCCGATGGGGAAGGCCGCCGCGCGGAATCGGCGCCCACCGGGTGCTTCCAGCTCACCGTTGTCGAGCACGCGGCCACCACCGAACAGGCGCAGGTACGTCTGGAAGCGATCGGCATCGCGCTGGGTCTGGAAGCCGACCAGGTCGTAGGCGTACAGCGCGGAGAACAACCGCAGGTGGTCGGGCATGGCCTGCAGCAGGTCGGCCGACGGCATCGGAATGTGCAGGAAGAAGCCGATGCGGCAGCCGATGCCGCGCTCGCGCAGCAGTGCGCCGAGCGGGATCAGGTGGTAGTCGTGGATCCAGACGATGTCGTCCTCGCGCAGCAATGGCGCGAGCTTGTCGGCGAACAGCGCATTGACCTTGTGGTAGGTCTCGCGGGTGCCGCGGTCGTAGTCGACCAGGTCCAGCCGGAAGTGCAGCAATGGCCACAGCGTGCGGTTGGCGAAACCATTGTAGTAGCCATCGACCTCGCGCTTGCTCAGGTCCATGGTGACGTAGTCGATGTCACCGTCCTTCTGCCGGTGCAGCGTGCCGCTGCCTTCCTTCACGGTCTTGCCGCTCCAGCCGAACCACAGCCCGCCGCGCTCCTTCAGGGCGGCCAGCAGGCCGACCGCCAGGCCGCCTGCGCGGTTCTCGCCGGGCACGGCCACACGATTTGATACCACGACCAGACGACTCACGATGCCTCCTGCCAGGACCGCGACAGGCGCATCGCGGCGGTGATCAGGCCGACATGCGAATAGGTCTGCGGGAAGTTACCCCAGGCCTCGCCGGTGTCGAAGGCCAGATCCTCCGACAGCAGGCCCAGGTGATTGCGCTGCTTCAACAGCAGCTCGAACATCTCGCGCGCCTCGTCCAGGCGCCCGATGGCGGCCAGTGCGTCGATGTACCAGAACGTGCAGATGGTGAAGCTGGTTTCCGGCTCACCGAAGTCATCCGGAGCGACATAGCGGTACAGCGAATTGCCGTGCTTGAGGTCACGGCCGATGGCTTCGACGGTGGCGATGAAACGGGCGTCCATCGCGTCGATGAAGCCGATGTCGGCCAGCAGCAGCAGCGAGGCGTCCAGGCGATGGCCACCGAAGGTATCGGTGAAGTGGCCCAGCTCTTCGCTCCACGATTCGGCCATGATGCGCGCGTGGATGGTGTCGGCACGTGTGCGCCAGTAGTGGGCGCGGTCATCGCGCTTCAGCCGTACGGCGATCTTGCACAGGCGGTCGCAGGCGGCCCAGCACATCGCGCTGGTGTAGGTGTGTACCTCGGTGCGGCCGCGGAACTCCCACAGGCCGGCATCGGGTACGTCGTGCAGGGCGAAGGCCTGCTCGCCGAGGGGTTCGAGGCGGGCGAAGGTGTGCGCATCACCCGGGTCCTGCAGGCGCCGGTCGAAGAACAGCTGCGTGGACGCCAGCACGACGCTGCCGTAGACATCGTGCTGGCGCTGCACCCAGGCCAGATTGCCGCGCCGTACCGGGCCCATGCCGCGGTAGCCGGACAGGCTGGGGACCTCATCTTCGTCCAGCTTCGCTTCGAAGCCGATGCCGTACAGCGGCTGCAGCGTGCCGTCGGTGGTGGCCAGGTTGAAGATGTAGCCGAGGAACTGTTCCATCGTGCGCGTGGCGCCGAGGCGGTTCAGCGCCCGCACCACGAACGCCGCATCACGCAGCCAGCAGTAGCGGTAGTCCCAGTTGCGCACGCTGCCGGGGGCTTCAGGAATGGAGGTGGTCATGGCCGCGATGATCGCGCCGCTGTCCTCGTACTGGCACAGCTTCAGCGTGATCGCACTGCGGATCACCGCGTCCTGCCATTCCAGCGGAATGGACAGGTAACGCACCCATTCGCGCCAGTAATCGCGGGTACGCTGGAAGGCCTCCTGCACATAGCCACTGATCGAACGGTTGAGCGATTCATCCACGCCCAGGATCAGGTGGATGGGATGGTTGAGCACGAACGGCAGGCCGTCGCGCACGAAGCGCACCGGCACGTCGGTGGTCAGCCGCAGCACGTGTTCGGGCAGCACCCAGCGCACATGGTTGCTGCCCCAGGTGGATTCCGGAACGCGCGCGCCCCAGTCCGCCAGCGGACGTGCGCGTACGGTGATGCGCGGGCTGCCAGCCAGCGGACGCACCTGGCGGATCAGGCTGACCGGGCGGTAGAAACGGTCGTTCTGGCGCCAGCGTGGGGCGAAGTCGAGGATCTCCAGTTCGCCGCCGTGCGCGTCGCGCAGCACGGTGCGCAGGATCGCCGTGTTGGTCAGGTATTCCTGCTCGCTGCTGACGAAGTCTTCCAGCTCGATGGCGAAGTCGCCACCGGTCTGCTCGTTGGGGCCGAGCAGCGCGCAGAAGGTAGGGTCGCCGTCGAAGGTGGGCAGGCAGCTCCAGACAACGCGGGCACGTTTGTCGACCAGGGCGCCGAAGCTGCCGTTGCCGACCACGCCCAGATCAAGATCGGGTTGGGTCATCACGCGGTACATCTCGGTTGCGGCCGTGGGGGTTGGCCGGGTCAATAGGCATTCTCACGCAGCCAGGCGTGCACGCTGCGTATGTCGGGCAGCGCGAACACCGCCGCGCTGGGTTCACGTTCGCCCACCAGCACGCTCCAGCCATGCTGGCCGTTGGCGGCATCGAAGCCGAACTCATCGGTCAGGTCATCGCCGAGGAACACCGGCAGGCGACCGCGGAAGGGCAGGTACTGCATCATCCGAAGCACCGCACGGCCCTTGTCGGTGCCGACGGGCACGAATTCGACTACATGGTCGCCGGGTTGCAGGCGGTAGCTGGCACGGCCCCGCACGTGGCGGTCGGCGAAGGCACGGACGTCCCTGGCTGCATGCGGCGCGCCGCGCCAGTGCAGGGCCAGGCCGACACCCTTGTCTTCCACCAGCACGCCGGGATGGCCGTGGGCGAAGCGCATCGCCTGCTGGTGCAGTGCGTGCAGCCATTCGGCGGTGTCGTCATCGTGTTCGTCGCGCAGTACGCGACCATCCTGCCCACGCAGTTCATGGCCATGCAGGCCCGCAGCAGGCAGTTGCAGCGGAGCGAACAGTTGATCCAGCTGTTCGAGCGGGCGACCACTGATCAGTGCCACGGCACCTTCCAGGCGGTCGCTGATGCGGCCGATGGCTTCGCGCACATCCGGCAGCAGCTGCACGGCATCCGGGCGTGCAGCGAATTCGATCAGGGTGCCGTCGACATCAAGGAACAACGCGCAGGCGTCATCCAGCAATGGCGGCGGCGGACGCAGGGGGAGCGGTTCAGCCATGACGCTCAGCTTGCCAGCGTGGGCGTGTACGTGGGGTCGAGGGCAGGCTACGGATCGGGGTAGTGCCGGCCAACGGTCGGCACCCACCCAGAGCGATCACCTCCGGTGGGTGCCGACCGTTGGTCGGCACGAAGGGGAGGCTTGCATGGAACCCAGGCAGTGCGGACCAACGGTCCGCACCCACCGGGAGTGATTGGTCCAATGCAATCAGAACGTATAGCGGACGCGGCCGTAGTAGTACGCGCCATTGCTGCCGATCGGCGACAGCACGTCGTACGGCAGGTTGCCGAAGTAGTGGATATCGCTGTTGGATCGATCCGGATAGTTGTCGGTCAGGTTCTGCCCGCCGAGAGCCACGCTCCACTGCGGGGTGATGCGGTATTCGACTTCCGCATCCAGCTGCCACTCGGCCTGGTAGGTCTGGCGCGGGATGTAGCCGTCACCGAAGTTGAACACGCGGGTGGCGCTGCCATAGCGGTTCACGCGGGTGCTCAGCGACCAGTGGTCGTTGCTCCATGCGGCCGAGAAACTACCACGCGTGCGCGGAGTGGCGTCGGTCAGCGTGTTGGTCTCTTCGATGCCGAACAGCACGTAGTCCGGATTCAGCGCGCGCAGCTGGGCCGGGGTGGCCAGCACGTTCTTCAGCGTGGTCTTGGTATACGCATAGGTGCCGGTTAGCAGCAGCTGGCCATCGCCCAGCGACTGGCGCCAGTTGCTCACCAGCTCGGCGCCACGGGTGCGGGTGTCGGCGGCGTTGACGAAGAAGCTGGCGCTCTGCAGGCCGCTGACGCCGTAGTTGGCGGCCACGTAGTCGGTCAGTGCATCACCGGTGATGCTCTCCGACAGTGCAATGCGGTCATCGATGTCGATCTGGAAGAAGTCCAGCGACAGGTCGAAATGCTCGCCGATGCGGCTGGTGAAACCGAGCGAGGTGTTCAGCGATTTCTCTGGTTTCAGGTTCTGCGCCCCCAGGCCGCGTGCGATCGGATTGTTGACTGACAGCAGGCGGCCCTGCACCAGCTGGCCACCTGCGTTGTAGCCGGTGGAGGTGGACTCGTAGCCGATCTGTGCCAGCGACGGCGCGCGGAAGTTGTTGGAGATCGCGCCGCGCAGCGCGAACGCCGGGGTGAACTCATAGCGCAGGCCGAGCTTGCCGGTCAGTTCGCCGCCGAAGTCGTCGTTGTGCTCGTAGCGCGCGGCCAGGTCGGTGGAGAACTTCTCGCCGAACTGGCTGGACAGGCTGGCATAGGCACTGGCCACATCGCGCGACAGGCGCGCCGCATCCTGCGGGGTCAGGCCACCACCGGCCTGCGAACCGGTCGGGCGGTCGGTGTACGGGCCGGCCGCATAGCTGGCCGGGTCGCCGGGGCGGGTCTGGTAGCGCTCATGGCGTGCTTCCACGCCCAGGCCCAGCGTGTGGCTGATGCTGTCGCTCTGGGTGAACACGCGGCTCAGATCGAGATTGCCCACCGTCTGTGCGTACTGGTAATCGGCGGTCTTGAAGCGGGTCGGGCTGGTCGGGCCCAGCGAGGCGTTGAGCGAATCGCGCAGGCGGTAGGTGAAGTCGTTCTGGCCGTAGTCCAGGCTGCCGTCGTAGCTCCATTCACTCCACTGCCCGCGCACGCCGGCCACGGCCTGCACGTCGCGGTTCTCACCTTCGGAGATCGGCCGGTAGCCGTTCGGATAGACCTGCTTCCAGTTGGCATCGCCATCGGGATAGCGGAAGTAGTTCGCGCCTTCGGTATCCCGCTGGTTGAAGGTACCGAACGCGTAGAACGTCGAGGTCTGGCCCACCGGGATCTCGGTGTTCAGCCACAGGTTGATGTCCTTGCTCTTGCCATCGCCCAGCACATAGTTGCGCTTGCCCTGCAGCACCAGGTTGTCCGGAGTCTGGTCCCACGGCGGAATCTGGTCGAAGCCGGCGCGGTTGGTACCGTTGCGGTGCTTGTATTCCAGGCCGACGCGCAGGAAGCCGCCGTCTTCGCCCAGCGAGGTGCCGACCTTGGCGCTGAGGTTGCCGGTCTGGCCATCGGTGAGGGTGCGGCCGATCGGCTTGAGGTCGGTGTGGTTGGCACCGTAGCTCGCCTCGATCTCGCCGCCGTCACCGCCGTTGTCGAGGATCACGTTGATCACGCCGGCCACGGCGTCCGAGCCGTACAGCGCCCCGGCGCCATCGCGCAGCACTTCAATGCGCTTGATCGCGCTGACCGGAATCGAATTGAAATCGACCGGGGTGGTGCCCTTGCCGATCTTGCTGTCGGTGTTGACCAGCGCGGTGTGGTGGCGGCGCTTGCCGTTGACCAGCACCAGCACCTGGTCCGGCGACAGGCCACGCAACTGCGCAGCGCGCACATGGTCGGCGCCACCGGAGTTGGACTGGCGCGGGAAGTTGAACGACGGCAGCAGCGCCTGCAGCGCGCTGCCCAGCTCACCGTTGACCACGCCCGCCTTGCGGATGTCCTCGGCGGTGAGCACATCCACCGGCGAGGTGGATTCGAGCACGGTGCGGTCGGCGGCACGGGTGCCGGTAACGATCACCGTATCCAGGTTGGTGGCGTCCTGGGCCAGGGCCGGGGCGGCCGCGGAGGAAAGCGCGAGGGCGATGGCGAGGCCGAGCGGCGACGCGGGCAGGCGGGCGGACATGGGGGCTCCAGCAACAACGACGACGGGGGAAGGGGAGATAGTTTCACTTACATCCATCCGGATGAAGCGATATATTATCTTCGCGTGATGACCGGTGCGGATGCAAGCCCCTGCCGGTCCGGCATGAGCTGATGCCCGGTTGGCATCAGCACGCCGGGCCGGTGGCGCTGTACGCTGCCGGCTCGCCTTGTCCCCCTTCCCCGGAGCTGTACCGATGAAACACCTTGGCCTCGTCTTCGCCGTGCTGTTGGCCACCAGCGGCTGCGCCAGCCTCTCATCGCAGGCGCCCAGCGCCTATGCCACGGCCACTACCGCCGAACTGAAGGGCGACGCCGCGCGCCCGTCTTCCGCGCACGGCTGGGTGCGCAGCGAGCTGTACTTCGGCGTGGGCGAGGAGCAGGGCGCCGGCAACCGCCCGCAGGCCGACACCATCAGCGACGCGCAGTGGCGCACCTTCCTGGACAAGGAAGTGACCCCGCGCTTCCCGGATGGCCTGACCGTGTTCGATGCCTATGGCCAGTGGCTGTTCCGCGGCGATGCCGCGCCCAACCGCCTGCGCACCAAGGTGCTGGTGGTGCTGCATGAGGACACCCCGCAGCGCCGCGCCGATATCGAAGCGATCCGCCTGGCGTGGAAGCAGCAGACCAGGCATCAGTCGGTGCTGTGGTCGCGGCAGCCGGTCGAGGTATCGTTCTGAGCTGAAGGCGCCACCGCGGTGCCACAAGGACCGATGATGAAACACAGGGAATGCCTGCTGGGCCTGGTGTTGGCCGGCACGCTGGCACCGTCGGCGCAGGCCAGTGGCGACGACATCGAAACACTGCGGTTCCAGGTGGCCGCGCACGTGCAGGCGCACGCCGATCCCCAGCAGGATGGCAGCATCGCCGTGCAGCTGTCGCCGTCGGGAAAGCGCCAGACGCTGGCGGGCGCGGCGGATGCCGACGGCAATTCGCGCTGGGGTCTGGAGGACGTCGATTTCGATGGCTACCCGGAACTGGTCGCACGCGCCTCGGTGGGCATGGTCAACGAAGCGGTGGCGGTGTACCGGTTCGATCCCGCCAGTGCCGGGTTCCGCGCGCTGCGGGCTGCAACCCACGGCAGGGAGAGCTGCGGCGAGCTGATGGGCCTGATGGTCGACCACGTGAGCCGCACCCTGACCAGCAGCTGCCGCAGCGGCCCGATGTGGTACACCGACCAGTATCGCTTTGCAGGCGCGACACTCTATCTGTACCGCGCCGAGAGCGTGCTGATGCTGGGCGATACGGTAAACGCCGCGCTGCAGTGGGAGCAGGCCGACGAGCAGGGTCCGCTGGCCGTCTGGCGCACCTATGATCCCGCTGGCCGTGTGCTGGAAAGTGCCATTGCCGATGGCCTGGGAGCACCGCCGGATGGACCGTTGCGCGGCCAGCAGGCCACCGTGGTACCCGCGCGGCTGTTCCTGTTCGACCGGCCTGGTGCGTCCAGCACCAAGCGTTACCTGGTGCAGGGCGATCGCGTGGAATTGCAGGATGAACAGAACGGCTGGGTGAAGCTGCGCTATCGCAGCCCGAATCACGGCGACGTGCTGGGCTGGATCAACGTCAACGAGTAAAAGGGGACGGAGGGAATTAAGTCGTTTGTGGCACAAGCGACTTAATTCCCTCCGTCCCCTTTTTTTGCGGAGGCATCACTTCATCGGGTCTAGCCTCGGGGGTTCCCCCGTTCGAGGATGTATCCGATGAGCAAGCGCGTGGCCGAAATCGTGGTGGACGCCCTGCAGCAGGCTGGTGTCCGCCGTTGCTACGGCATCGTGGGCGATACGCTCAACCATGTGACCGATGCGATGCATGGCAGCGAGATCGCCTGGGTGCACGTGCGCCATGAAGAAGTGGCAGCGTTCGCTGCCGGCGCCGATTCGCTGGTGAGCGGCGAGTTGACCGCCTGCGCGGGTTCCTGTGGTCCCGGTGGCCTGCACTTCATCAACGGCGTGTTCGAGAGCAACCGCAACCGTGCGCCGATGGTGCTGATCGCCAGCCAGGTGGTGACCAGCGAGCTGGGCATGGAATTCCCGCAGGAAGTGGATTTCAAGGCGGTCTATGGCAGCTGCACGGTGTTCTGCGAGCAGGTGCACAGCCCGGAGCAGGCGCGACGCGTGGTGGCCCTGGCCTGCCAGGCCGCGATCAGCCGCCGTGGCGTGGCGGTGGTGATCCTGCCGGCCGATATCAGCCAGGCCGAGGTGAAGCACGACGTGCCGTTCTCGGTGCACTACACCCAGCCGGTACTGCGCCCCTCCGACGCCGAGCTGCAGCGCATCGCCGAGCTGCTGGGGCAGGGCAAGCGCATCGGCATCTACGCCGGTGCCGGTTGCCAGGGCGCGCACGCGCAGCTGCTGGAGCTGGCCCGGCGCTTGCAGGCCCCGATCGCGCATACCTCGCGCGCGAAGGATTTCGTCGAGCCGGACAACCCGTACAACATGGGCATGACCGGCATCTTCGGCATCGAGTCCGGCTTCCACACGCTGATGGAGTGCGACACGCTGCTGCTGCTCGGCGCCGACTTCGCCTGGGGCCAGTTCTACCCGGACAAGGCCACCATCATCCAGGTCGACCGCGATGGCAGCCACCTTGGCCGCCGCCACCCGGTGAACCTCGGCGTGGTCGGCGATATCGCACCGACGCTGGATGCATTGCTGCCGATGCTGCCGCCGCGCGAGGACGGCAGTTTCCTGGACGAGTGCATCGAGCATCGCGACAAGGCGCTGAAGAAGCGCGAACAGGAAGAGCAGCCGGGCGAAGGCGAATTGATCCATCCGCAGCACCTGACCGCGCTGCTCTCGAAGCACGCTACCGAGGATGCACTGTTCACCGCCGACGGCGGCTCGCCGATGGTGTGGGTGCTGCGCCATATCCGCGTGAACGGCCGCCGCCGCACGCTGACCAGCCTGCTGCACGGCACGATGGCCAACGCGATGCCGCAGGCGCTGGGACTGCAGAAGGCCTTCCCCGGCCGGCAGGTGATTTCACTGTCCGGCGATGGTGGCCTGGCAATGCTGCTGGGCGACCTGTTGACCGCGGTACAGGAGAATCTGCCGATCAAGGTGGTGGTGTTCAACAACGGCTCGCTGAACTTCGTCGAGCTGGAGCAGAAGGTGGAAGGCCTTCTGGATAACTACACCGACCTGAAGAACCCGGACTTCGGCCGCCTGGCCGAAGTGATCGGCTTCCATGGCCGCACGGTCACCCGCAGCGAGGATCTGGAGGAAGCGGTGCAGGATTTCCTGTCGCAGCGTGGCCCGGCGTTGCTGGACGTGCACACGAGTCGCGCCGAGCTGGTGATGCCGCCACAGATCGAAGCCAAGCAGGTGGCCGGTACCGCGCTGTATGCGGCCAAGGCAGTGTTGAGCGGCCGCTTCGACGACGTGAAGCATCTGCTGGTGGACAACTTCCTGAAGAAGTAGGGGGGGCGATGCAGGGCTGCGCCCTGCACCTGCGAAGGCGAAGGTCGAAGCAACAGCAACAGCAACAGCAACAGCAACAGCTGGGTATCCGTGGGATGGCGGGGTGGGTCCGGTTGCGGGGGGCGCTGCAAGTCCCCCTCCGGGGCCCGGCCCAGCCGCTGGCGGCTGTGCGTTCGGGCGCTTGCGAAGCAATGCTTCGCAAGCAAAGCGCCCTCACCCATGTAAGCTCGGTCGCCGCTTGCTCGTGTGCGCAATCCTGCGCACACGGCAAGACCGGGGTTGGGCGTCCTGCCCAACCCGCCCGAGGCATGCCTCGGGCCCATGCGGCTCACG